>DATMLM010000104.1:0-79854 GCA_035570055.1 Gemmatimonadaceae bacterium | reverse complement strand
TCTCGTGTACTCCGTGGAGCAGGAGGAGCCGATGGGGGTGGCGAGGGCCACCAGGGGCTTGCGACGGCGGTGCTCACCCATGGGGACGCAGCAGTTCGACGAAGCCGAGCACGAAGTTCAGGACGGTGACGATGAGCAGCCAGTTCACGGCCGCCGTCGTCTCTCGCTGCGCCGTGATGAGGGCCCGCACGCGATCATCGTCCTTCTTGGCGTTGGCCTCCAAGACCCGCGACATGTCCGTGAGCATCCGGGTGTTGGACTTCTCGACGGCGACGAGGAAGTCCTTGGTGTCGCGATCGAAGTTCATCGGAGCCTAGGCTTCACCGGCCTGTCCTCGCGCTCGCACGCCAGCTCCACCGAGCCGTCGCCCGCGAAGCTGATGTCGAGCGCGTCACCCTTCTTGACCTCACGCGGCGGCTTGAGCTCGTTGAGGCCCACGGGCAGCTCCAGCGTCTCTTCGCCGAGGCGCACCTTGACGTTCTTGACGGCGCCGCGAACGCGCACGACCGAGACGGTCATCGGCCGGGTGGCCCTGGCGCTCGGCCATTCGGGCTCGCGGTGCAGCGTCGTGCCTTCGACGACGCCCTCTTCGGTGCTGGCGCGGTAGCGGTTCTCGAGGATAAAGAGCGGCGGCATGGCTTACAGCGCCGCCGCCGCGCTGATCGCCGCCGAGTAGACCGCGTCGTGCACGTCCGCCGGAGCGAGCGGACGGTTGCTGGGACTGTAGATCCCGTCCGACTGCAGCGGCGCCGAGACGCTCTGGCCATCCGGGGTCGTGAGCACCACCTCACCGTCCTCGGTGACGTCGATGGTCTTGAAGGCGGAGAGCTTCTGGCCGCCGCCGCTGTGGGCCTCGCCGAGCTTCGGGTCGGCGGGAGCTCGACGCTGGTCGCCCGAGAGGACGGAGTAGGCTGCCTTCTGAAACACAGAGCGCTGGTCGCTGTTCATGTCCAACCTCTACGCTTGCGCTTGCAGCGCGTCAACGCTAGAAGTGCCTCCTGATGATCAAGATCTATCGACGCGGCGAGGAAACTGGTACCAACCACGAGTGCGCTACGGTGGCCGAGGCCCACGCCCTGTTCGACGCCGAGACCGCGATCATCGTGGCCCGCTGCTCGAGCGACGAGGAGTGCTGGGATCTGGTGGGCGCGGTGCTGCGCAAGTCGCGCCTGGCGGCCGAGAAGGGGATCCTCGACACGGTGATGATCTGGACCGCTACGACGCGCCAGGTCGACGGCGAGGGTTGGCGCCTGATCTTCGAGCAGCAGGAGGCCCTGACCGCCAAGGGCGTCGCCAAGCAGCAGGCCGCCCAGGCGCAGGCTCAGGCCCAGGCGATGGCCATGATGCGGGGCGGTGGGGTGCAGCTTCCCGGCGGCAACGGGGCGCGGCGGCGCTAGCCGCCAGCGAGCGCCAGGTCCGCGTCGACCATCAGTGCGACGAGCTCGGCGAATGCGGTCTTCGGCCGCCACCCGAGCTCTCGCGCGGCCTTGGACGCGTCGCCGCAGAGCACGTGCACTTCGGAAGGCCGGTTGAACGCCGTGTCCGTCGTCACATGCTTGTCCCAGCGCAGCCCGACGTGCGCGAACGCGACATCGACGAACTCGCGCACCGAGTGGGTCTCGCCGGTCGCGATCACGTAGTCGCGCGGCTTGTCCTGCTGGAGCATGAGCCACATCGCCTCGATGTAGTCCTTCGCTCGTCCCCAGTCCCGCTTGGCTTCGAGGTTGCCGAGCGTAAGGCTCTCTTGGAGCCCCAGCTTGATGCGTGCGACGGCACGCGAGATCTTGCGCGTGACGAACGCTTCACCCCTCCGGCCTGGCTCTTCGTGGTTGAAGAGGATCCCGTTGCAAGCGAAAAGACCGTACGCCTCGCGAGCGTTGATGGTCGCGTAGTGGGCCATCGCCTTGGCGTACGCGTACGGACTGCGCGGGTGCAGCGGCGTCACCTCGCTCTGGGGTGGATCGGACACGCCGCCGAACAGTTCCGAGGTCCCCGCCTGGTAGTACCGCGTCTCAGTCAGTCCGGCGTGGCGCACTGCCTCGAGCAGGCGCACCGCGCCCAGGCCGGTCGCGTCGCACGTGGCGATGGGGGCAGCGAACGAGGAGCCCACGTGGCTCTGCGCGGCTAGATTGTAGACCTCGTCAGGACGCACATCGGCGACGACGCGGGCCAAGGAGCCCTCGTCGGTCAGGTCCCCTTCGTGCAGCTCCAGTCGGTCGCGCACCTCGGTCAGGCGCGAGAGGTTGCCCGAAGCCGACCGGCGGATGAGGCCGTGGACCTCGTACCCCTTGCCGACGAGCAGCTCGGCGAGCAGGCTGCCGTCCTGGCCGGACACCCCCGTGATGAGCGCCCGCTTCATGTGGTCCTTTGGAGGTATGCGATTGCGCGCGCCATGATGACCGGATCGTCCTTCAGGTAACTTTGACCTCTATGGGACGTCGCCGTCTGTCCGTGCTCTGTGTGGCGGCGACGTTCAAAACAGCCTCCTAGCCCACGTCTCTGGCGTTTTGTTGGACTCGATCTCTAGGTCGAGTCGATGGTACGAAAACGGTTTCGGCCCTTTCTTCTTCACCCACGCAACCGTTCGCGCGATCCCATCCTCAAGGGACACCTTCGGCTCATAGCCCAGCAGCCGTCGAGCCTTGTCGGCCGAACAATGTGCGTACTTCACTTCGCGCGGACGCCCCGGTTTGAAGATGGGGTCGAGCGGGAAGTTCAGTACATCTGCCACGATCTCGGCCACACGTTTTACTGGGACGACTTCTGCGTCTGGTCCGATGTTGATCGTTTCTCCAACGATGTTGTTTTGGGTGACCATCTTCAGAAGGGGCGAGAGCACGTCGTCGATGTACGAAAAACATCGTTCCTGGGAGCCGTCGCCGTAGATGATCGGCTGGCGTCCCTGGAGCATGCGGTTTGCGAAGATGCTGACCACGTTCCGAAAGGGGTCCGTGAAGCACTGGGCTGGACCATGGATGTTGTGTGGCACAGCGATGACGTGCTCTATGCCGTGCGTCTCGGCGAGGTTTGCGAGCAGCATCTCAGCGGCCCACTTGCCAATGCCATAAGGGTCCTCTGGACGAGGGCGCATCCCCTCATGGAACGGCGGAGGGCCGTCGCCATTGCCGTACCTGGCCATGCTCGACATTGACACGACCCTGCGGACACCCGTAGCGCATGCGGCCGAGAACACCGAAGCGCTGGCTGAGTAGCCGTGGCGTGCGTTCTCGTGCGGACTGAAAACGGACAGCCCTTCGTGCGCGGTCGCTGCGGCGTGCACGACGACATCGACAGCTCGCATGGCCTTTTTCAGCCGCTCGAAATCGTTGCAGTCGCCCACGTAGAAGTCGACGCCGTCGGGTACGTTCTCCAGATCGCCGCCGATCAGGTTGTCGCAACCGACAACGATGTCGCCGCGTGCCAACAGCGCATCGGCCAGATGACTGCCCAGGAACCCCGCTACCCCCGTCACGAAGATCCTCATGTGTTCGCCATCTTACGCCGAGCGTTGAATGAATCCAAGGACTCGTCCGTCAGACCGGGTGACCGCCATGAAAATCACAGTCTTTGCGATGCTGTCCACACTCTGCGCTTGCGGAGGAACCGCGTTCAGTGCGCTCGATCAAGGTGCTCCCGACGCCGACAGGCCCGACTCCGGGGGGGCAGAGTCTGCAGCGAGCGACGCCGGGAGCGGGTCCGAGACTACACCCCCCGACGACGCCGGCAACCAAGAGGCCGATGCGCCCGGGTGCACCTGCGTGACCGATCTGAGCGGCATCGGCCTGGCCGACTTTTCGATCGCGTTCGACATCGAAGGTGTCCCGTCGTCCTCGGGGCCCATGGCCCTGCTCAACCAACGAAGCTCGGCGTGCGGTTTTGCTGTCCCCTACTGGGACCTTCTCGTCCCGAACAACGCGGGCCAGGTGGGCGAGATTCGGCTCACGATCGGCAACGGGAACGGGACGAGCTACATCGACGACGTCTACACGACCGCGCGAGTGGACGACGGCGCCAAGCACCACGTGCTCGTTTCGCGATCCGATGCGGGCACCGCGTTCCAGCTCGCGGTAGACGGCGTGGGCGCTGTCCAGCCTGGAGGGCTGCCCGAATCCATGGGAACCATGGCGCCGCTGCAGGTGGGGATCGAGCCCGGGTGCTCGTACGCGCCCCTGCAGGGCCAGATCACCAACGTCTGCATGGCGGTCGGCTGCGCGCTGCATTGATGGTACCGTTTTCGGATGAACGTCACCGCCGACCGCCTTACGGCGCCGCGCCGGATCCGCCAGCTCACCAAGTCGCCCGTCCTGCTCGTCACGCCACCGAGCATCTTCCTGCTCGACGAGCGTGTGTTTCTCGCCCTGGGGATCCTCAAGGTGGCGGCTGTACTGGAGCAGGCTGGCGGCCACGTCGAGAACCTGGACCTGTCGGGAGTCGCCGAGTACCTGGACGCCCTGAGCGCCCACCTGGCGGCGACCCAGGCTACGGTTGTAGCCATCACCGCCACGACGCCGCAGCTGCCGGCTGTGACCAAGATCGTGGAGAGAATTCGGGCAGACAGGCCGGATATGCGCGTCATCTGCGGTGGGCCGCACCCGACGCTCGTATGGGCGGCGTGCAAGCTAGAGCGCAAGTCGGGACGTGTCGGCCGAGCCCATCGCGCCCTCGGCAAGCTCGAGGCGATGTTCGACACGATGGTCGCGGGCGACGGCGAGATCGCCATCTTCGAAGCCCTGAAGCCAGACGCCCCCAAGGTCATCGACGCCGACGAGCTGGGCAGCGGCATGTTCATGACCAATGCCGACTACGAGTTGATGCCGATGCCCGCCAGGCATCTCGCGGACGTGGAGAGCTACCGCTACACGATCGACGGACACAAGGCGTGCAACCTCATCGCCCAACTGGGCTGCCCGATGGGGTGCAACTTCTGCGCGGGGCGCCATTCGAAAATGCTCCGCAAGATCCGCACGAGGTCCACGCCGAGCATCATCGCCGAGATCGAGCACCTGTACCGGACCTACGGGTACACGGGGTTCATGCTGCTCGATGACGAGCTCAACGTGAACAAGCAGATCGTAGAGCTGATGAACGCCATCGCCGATTTGCAGCAGCGCCTGGGCGTGGAGTTTGGTCTGCGCGGCTTCATCAAGAGCGAGCTGTTCACCGAGGAGCAGGCCGTGGCCATGAGACGCGCCGGCTTTCGATGGCTGCTATGCGGCTTCGAGGCTGCCGACGATCGCGTCCTCGTCAACATCCAGAAGAATGCAACGCTCGAGGACAACACGCGCGTCATGGAGATTGCGGCCAAGCACGATCTCAAGGTCAAGGCCCTGATGAGTGTGGGTCACGCTGGCGAGACTGCCGGATCCATCCAGGCGGTGGCCGACTGGCTTTTGCAGGTCAAGCCGGCTGACTTCGACTGCACCGTCATTACGCCCTATCCGGGCAGCCCGTACTACGACGAGGCCGTGGCCCACCCCGACGTACCCGACGCATGGACATTCACCGCGAAGAAGACCGGCGACCGCCTGCACGCCTTCGACGTCGACTACACGCAGGTCGCCGACTACTACAAGGGCGATCCGGATGGCGGCTACCACTCGTATGTGTTCACCGACGCGCTGTCGGGCGAAGAGATCGTACGGATGCGCGATGAGGTCGAGAAGACCGTCCGCGGCAAGCTCGGCATCTCGTTCAACCACGCGGCGCCTGCCAAGCGATTCGAGCACTCGATGGGCCAGGGGGCCCTGCCCGACTTCATTCTGCGTACGACGCGCTAGGGAAGCCCTTGTGCAGCTGAAACGAGTCGCAGAAGCCGATCTTGCGGAACCCCAGTGCGCCCAGTCGATTGTCGATCTCGAGGTCGTAGCCGCAACCCATGAGCGAGTAACCACCGGCCGAGACCAGCTCCCGCGTCCGCAACATGGCCGGCACCCAGTGCAGGAGCGACCGGACACCGGGGCGCTCCTCGATGGTCACGCCTGGGCGCGCCATCTTTGCGCAGAACGCGGCGAACTCCTCGGACGTCACCCATGGTCGCACGTCACTGCTAGACACGTGAACGGAGCGCGTCGTCGGCATCCCTAGGACGTTCGACGCCACCTGGCGCGCCGAGGTCCACGGATCGTCCCATGTGGGCAACGCCGCGAAGGGCCTGGGCTGCACATGCATCGGCACGAGCATCAGCTTCTCGCCCGCGCGACTGGCGAAGTCCACCAGGGGCCTGTCCCATCCTAGAAGTCGCAGTCCCAGTTGGGGATCGTCCACTCCGTGTCGGTCATCGCAAGGCCGAGGTTGTTCTTGAACGCGACGTCCGTGCCGCCTTCGACCAGCGTGCGTCGATCAACTTCCCCGCGGCGGTAGCGCGCGTGCATCTCGCGAGCCTGATCGGTCACGTCCACGAACTCGATGCCATGCTCCGCGAGCCAGTCGGCTCGCTGCGTGCGAAAATCGTCCACGCTCTCGTAGAGGCGCCGGCACGTGGCGGGCTGGCCGTCCATGCCTTCCACCGTCGCCCAATCCCGAGCGCCGCCCGTGTGGTGCTCGTCGGGTGGAGCCTCTGACGTGATCACGACGATCCGGTGCCTATAGTAGGAGTTTTCGACGAGGCCCTTGAGCGCAGCCTCCAGCAGATGAGGCTGTCCGAGCACCGGAATGGTGATGGTCGAAGCGATCACGCGCGCCTCCTATAGACGTAGCTTTCGAGCTTGTCGAACCCCAGGCCTGGGATGATCTCCTGGTCGAACTGCTCGTCGGTGTAGACGCCCACGTTCAGGTGCATCGGGACCATGCCATCGCCGTCGTCGAAGGACGTGGTGGCGATGAGCAGCCCCCCAGGGCGTACCCAGCTGGCAAGCCTTTCGACCAGTGCCGCCGGCTCGGTCACATGCTCGAGAACCTCGGTGCAGATGACGACGTCGAAGGTGCGGCCCCGCAGCGCCCCGACACCGCGCTGCATGTAGTCGTCCTGCAACTCGACGAGCTCGACGTCTCGATCCAGCCGTCGGTACCGCCAGGCCGCGTACTTCATCTGCTCGCCGCCGACGTCCACATGGGTGCACGGATGACCCTTGGCCGCGAGGGGCCGCAGCTGCGAACCGATCCCGGCACCGAAGTCCATGACGCTCGAGCCGTACTCCACGAGCGCCAGGATGCGATTGCGCAGGGCGACCTCGCTCGGGATCCCGTAGGTCGCGAAGACCTGCTGCGCCACGCCCGGGCCCGAGTCCCGGTAGAACTGCATGATCTCGGCGGCGGTCCGGGGGCTCTTGGCTCGCCAGATCTCGTTCTGGGCGTAGAACGAGTTGCCGACGTTGAAGGCCGTGGCGACCGGGTCCTCCTGCCGGTACTCGGCAAGTTCCTTGATTGCCTCGACCAGGGCGCTGCCCGAAGACGCTACGACACTCATCGGAAGGACTCCTCGAGCAGCTGACGACCCCGCGCAAGCGGTGTGTAGCGGTCGCGTAGCAGCTGGTTGCCGGTCGCTGCCACGCGGGCTCGCATCGGTTCGTCAGCAAGGCATCTGCGGATCACGTCGGGTAGATCGTCCGGCCCGTCGAAGCCGACGTAGTGGACGCCGTCCACGAGTGGATATGGAGCGATGACCTCGATGCGTTCGCGCACGAGCAGCGTTCCGGGGCACGACAGGATCTCGTAGGTGCGCATCGGTTCGACGCCGGAGCCGCCCACGCACACCGCGATCTTTGCGCGATTGGTCGTGGCCAGGTACTCGTCGTAACCGAGAAAACCGCCTACGAAGCCGGGGAACTCGGCTGCAAGGCGCGCCTTGAGAGGCTCGCTCTCCGGCGGCCCCACCGGAACCCCTTCCTGCCGCTTCGAGCGCCAGTTTCGGCCGCCGAAGAACACGACGTCGATGGTCTTGTCGACCGCAGGCAGCTCACCCAGCGGGGTCGCGAGCGGGAACGGTACGATGCGCGTCTGGCCTGCCATGCGGGCCTTGGCGTCGTGGTAGACCTCGAAGGGCTTGGGGACCATCGAGAGTTTGAAGTACACGCTCGGCCGAAGGCGCTCGACGTAGTCCCACCGCGTCGCGGTGTAGTCCTCCCCGTCGACCAGCACCAGCTTGCGCAGCGCGCCGCGCCCAACGCAGGCGATGAGCCGCTCGAGCGCCATCGTGTTGTACGCGCGGGGCGACGCCAGTACGATCAGATCGAACTCGCCGATGCGCGCGAACACCTCTTCGTCCTGCCACGCCCTGGCGGCCTGCGGCTGCATCCACGGAAATGGCGCCGTCGATCCCCGATCCATGGGTGGCGGGTAGGGGATCGGACCCTTGTAGGTCTGCCCGTGATAGGAGTGCTTCCACGGCCAGTCGACGACGTTTTCAGCGCCGAGCTCCTGGCAGAGGCCCATGTAGGTCACGGCGGCCAGGAAGTCCGGCTCGACGTGATCGATGAAAAGGACCCTCACGACGTCTTCCGCAGCACGACGTCGAAGCTGAAGTGGTTGTCGAGCGTGTCGTACTCGATCAGGTCCACGCCGCCGCGCGCGAGCACATGGTCGAGCACCCGCGGCCGAAAGTCGTCGTGACTCCAGGCGTGACGGTGGTCCTTGTCGGAGGCCATGACGTCGAAGTGCGCGTTGTCCGGCACGATCATCGCCAAGATCCCTCCGGGCCGCAGCAGCCGCAGCCATCCGCAGAGCACCTCGACGATCCCGCCATCTCCAGGCGCCGCCATGTGCTCGAGCGAGTGATTGGAGCCGACGAACGGAAAGGTCTTGTCTGGGAAGACCTTCGACACGTCGGCGGCGTCCCAGACGACGTCCGATCGGTACTCCCCGCCTCCGTAGAACGGGTGCACGCGCCCGTCGCCGAAGATGTCGACGTGGACGCAGTAGGGCGTCAGACCCCGTGGGCTGCCCAGGTCGAGCCCGAGATCGGTAGGCCCGCATGTGCGAAGGGCCCAGAAGCATGAGAACGCCCGCTGCTGATGGCCCACCATGTTGCCTGGGTTGCGCATGTCGCAGAGGACGTTGCGATCTCCGGCCGGGCGCTTGTAGTCGAAGTCCGGGAAGAACTTCTGCGCCTCTGCGTGAAACGGATGGTCCATGGTCAAACCCCCTCGACGAATGCGCCGTCTTGCCGGAGCACACCCTTGCACGGCCCCGACTTGCGTAGAAACTCGACGGGCACATCGCCGATGGCGCCGAAGAACTTCGGGTTGGTGAAGTCGAACTCGGCGACGCCGTCGGGCACGGCCCACTTGCGTCGGTAGTACGCGCGCGACGCCGTCATCCGCTCATCCGCGCGCAGCTCTGGGCTCGCCCCGAATGTGGCGCTCCACAGGTGGTAGCAAAACGGCCACGTGAGCTGCACGCCTATCAGGCCGGCAGCGGCCATGCTCGTGCCGAAGTCGCTCTCCTCGTAGAACGACTTGTAGTTCTCATCGAAGCCGCCGATGCGGTCGAAGTCTTTCCTGCGGAACGCGAACAGCTCTCCGGTCGGACACATGACGCGTCCAGGCCACACGTCCTCGTACTGGGTTCGGCGAGCCGCGTTCTGGCGCACCAGGCCGTGCTCGTTGCGAGGCTCACGCGGAATGACGTCCCTGTCCGACTCGGGCCCCGCGAGCAGGGCCGGCGCGTCCTCGGGCGTAAACGCATGCCAGCTGGCGCCGACCACGCCGACGCCCGGCGAATGCTCGAGCGTGTGAATGAGCGACTCGAGCCATCCGCCGCTCGGCACGATGACGTCGTCGTTGATGGGCACCACGTACTCGCAGTCGTGGTGCCGCGCCGCTGTGTTCCACCCGGCCGAGATGCCACGGTTGCCGCCGTGCTGGACGAGATCGATGGGTAGCTGCGCCTCCCACATGCGGTAGGCCGAAACGGTTGCGCCGACCATCGGCGAGCCGTCGTCGACCACGACGATCCGCACGTCGCCGGTCGCCAGCATGGGCGTTCGCATCGCCATCGACTTGAGCAGCCAGCCGAGGCGCTCGGCCCCGTTGTACGTCGGCACACCAATCACGATCCGCGGCATGTCAGGCCCCCATCAGACGCGCGATGGCGCGCCGCTGCATCTCTTGACCGTCCGCACCCCACTTGTCGACAAACGCCTTCATGTCGAGCGGGGCTACCTCGTCACGCGTTCGGCGAAGGCCCTCGTTGTCGGGGTCTTTGTAGACGCCGTGCTCCTCGTGCGGTACGAGCGGCCAGCCCACGCGGTAACATGGCCGCCCCGACATCATGGCCCGCAGTGTGAAGTCGCTGTCGGAGCAGTACATCTTGTAGCGGGTGTCGATGCCGCCGATCGCGTCGCGCAGCTCGGTCGGATAGGCCATGCAGTAGCCAGCCAGCTCCGTCGCCGGCTCGAGCAAACCGGCGACGCCTGGCCGGTCCTCGTCGATGCCGCAGCTGCGCCACGACAGGACGCCGATGTTCGGCAGTGCCAGCAGTTGCCTGGCCGCCTCGAAGAACCCGGGCGGCAAGCGCACGTCGTCATCAAGCTGCAGGATGAACCGGCCAGCCGCTAGGCTCGCCATCTCCTCGAGCGCAGCGACGGCACCTCGGTTACGGAGCGAGTGGCGTACCTGAGCGTTTGCCGGGACGACCCGCTCGATCGCGCTTGCGTCTTGTGGCGGCGAGCCGTCGTCCCAGACGAGCACCTCGGCGTCAAGATTTCTGGGCAGCGATTCGAACAATCGCGCCAGGCGCGCGGCGCCCCGATAGGTCGGGATGCAGATCGAAAACTCCACAGACGTCATCTCCAGTTCTTGATCTGCGTGTTCCACTCGTCGCACCCGGGCGACGGTCCAAATCCCGCCCGCAGATCGCCGAGCGTCGCACCCCACTTCTGCCGGAACTTCTCCGCGCTCTCGGCCATGTGCTTGGCCGCGTCCAGGTTTTCGGGCTTCGAGTTGGTCGCTCCGCCCATGTGGAACACGCGCGGGTAGTCGGCCATGTAGTGGTGGAAGCCGGCCTGCCTGAGCGCGATCCCGAAGTCGACCTCCTCGTAGAAGCAGAAGTAGCGCTCGTCGAACCCGCCGACGCGATCGAACATTTCGCGCCGGAACGCGAAGAGCGGGCCCTGTGACGACACCAGGCCGTTGCTGCCGCCGCCCAGGAGCCTGCCCTCGCAGTAGTCGACGCGCGGTGGCGGGAACGGCACGGAGGCCTTGGTCACGCCGACGTACGAGTTGAGCCCCACCATGCCGGCATGCCCGTTCTTCGTGACGGAATAGACGAGCACATCGAGCCAGTCGTCGACCACTTCGATGTCGTCGTTCATGAGCGCCACGACCTCGCTGCCGCGGTGACGCGTGAGCGCGTTCCACCCTCTTGCGATGCCGCGCCGCTCGTTGTGCATGAGCATCTCGAGGCCCATCTGCGGGTACAGGCCGCTGGCGATGTGCACCATGTCCTTGTTCGTCTTGAGCAGCTCTTCAGTCGAGCCGTCATCGACGACGAGCACCTTGACGTCGCCGCATGAGCCCCACGAGGTGTGCTGACCGATCGAACGCAGGCAGCGAAAGAGCCTGTCGGGGCCGTTGAGGGTCGGAATGCCGATGGTCACTTGCACCACAGCACCCCCATGTAGTGGGCCGCAACCGCGTCCATGTTCAGTCGCGTGTACTCGGCGGCCATTTCCCCTCGCATTCGTTCGCACAGTGGCGCGTCTGCGGCCACCCGGAGTACCTCGCGGGCGAAGACATCTGGATCGAACGAGTCGACGCGGTGGACGCCGTTCAGATCGGAGGAGTGCGTGGAGCTGGTGGTGACCAGCGGCGTTCTCGCCGAGACGAACTGTTTGGTCGCGGCCGAAACGCTCTGGGTGTGGACGCCGTGAAACACGAAGCCCACGTCCGAGGCGTGCACCAGATCCAGTAGATCGGTCTCGGGCAGGAAGCGCGTGGACAGGCGGGCCTTGTCACCGAACGGAGCGATGGCCGACCGCAAGCGGTCCTCTTCGCCCGAGTTCGGTGACGGTGGGGGCGTCTGCACTACGATCGTCACTCCTGCAGGCGCCTGACGCGCGATGGCCGCCACCGTCTCGGGGATGCGCTTCCACCCTGCCAAGAGACCTATCGTCGTGACGACCACACCTGACAGGCCCAGGCGCCTGCGGAGTGCCTCCCGGTCTCCCGGCTCGTATACGGGGCAGCCCAGCGGGATCACGGTCGCGCGGCCCGCGTCGGGGTAGCTGCGGTGCACCACAACCTCGTCCACCAGGGGACGCAGATCGCGCAAGGCGCCTTCCGAGTACCAGTGGCAGCACAGAACGATGCGGGTACCGCGCTTCTTGATTTCGCCCAGCGTATGGAGGAAATCGGGCGGCAACAGTTGCGGCTCGTAGTGGACGAGCAGGGTGTCGCCGGCTGAGCAGACCTGGGGTATCGCCTGGACGTTGCCGTAGGTGAACGGCAAGAGGTTGGTTCCCGCCTTGACGAGGGACGCGTCGAGCTGCCGGCCGTACTCGCGCACGCCGCACCGCTCGAGCGAGCTGTGGCAGACCAGTACGCGCCGACCCTTCGCCAGGGCAGTGGACGGCTTACCGGGTAGCCAGGCTGCGAGCTCGTCGCTCGTCAGCACGGCAATCCGTGCGCGCCGGTCCTCGGAGCCGAACGAGACGATCCATCGCCCACGCCACTGGGCCAGGCCGCAGGCGAACTCGATCCCGACGTGCTCGAAGACAAACTGGGGACCGGCCGACACGCGCGACAGATCCTGCGAGAAGCGCACGAAGCGATGGGCGTAGAGGCTGCCCTCCAGGCGCTCGTGAACGACCGCGATCCATCCGTCCTCGAACGGCAGGAGTTGACTGCCGCCCCGCATCGCGCCGTGGAGTTGGTAGTCGGCCGTGTCCGGTGGGCTGGGCCACACCTTTCCGTCGGCGTAGTCCATGATGACAGGCGGCTGCGTCCTGTAGACGATCCGCAGGTGGTCCTCCCCGGTCACCGCCGGCATCCAGTTCTTCTCGGCATGGCTCGACGGCTGCGCGCGCGACGAGACGACGTCGCCGTGGTCGTTGAGCTCCAAGACGGCTACCCGCGTCGACTGCGGCTCCACCACCGTGGCGGTTGCGCCGAGCTTGCCACCGAGATCGAACAGTCGCAGGTCTTCGAACTGCCCGCCGTGCATCGTTCGGGCCCCCACCAGGCGCCATTGCTCGTCGATGCGACCGATCGCGTAGTGTGGCACGTCGCGAGCCCAGAGGCGGATCGCCACCCGCAACTCGCCCTTGAAGACGCACACCGAGGGGTTGAAGGCGTGGGCGCCGGCCACGAGCTTGACGTCCTCTGGGACCTCGAGCTCATGGATCATCGCCGTCAAGCGGGCGATGTGCGGCGTGGGCGGGCCTGGGCGCGACGCTTCGAACTCCTTGCGCTGCTGGACACGCTGTGCGCGCTGCTGGGGGCCTGGGCCCCTGCGCTGACGTGGCAGCCCGTTCTGGTAGTCGTCCACGCGAACGACCCTACCACAAACGCATTAACGCTTTCTACCTGTCCTCTTGCCGCGCTTCTTCTTGCTCTCCGCCGCCATCGGCCTCGAGCTGCCGAACGTCTTCCAGAGCCAGAGGCCCAGGCCGACGGCACCCGCGAGAGCGATCACCCATAGGATCGCCTTCACCCACCCGCTCATTCCGCCCGTGGTCGCCGGCACGTTGTTGTTGGCCGGAGGCGTCACATTGCCGCCGCCCCCTCCGCCGCTCGCCGCGCACGGTGCCGGCGCCGACCCCAGGGCCGCAGTGACTGCGTCCGCCGTCGCCTGGTCGTAGTCGCCGTTGTGCTGCAGGTAGCCGGCCGTCGTCGAGGGACCGTCGCCGTTGGGCCCCGAGGTGTCGCCCAGGTTGATGCCGATGTTGTAGGCGACCTTGAAGGCCTTGACGGTGTCGTAGAACGCCCCGCCCGTCAGCGGGTTGGTGCAGCCGCCGGCCGGGTAGGCCGCCACCAGCGCCTGCGCCTCGGCGGTGCCCGGAAGCGTTGCGCCAGCACCGACCTGCCGCTGCTCCTGCGGCTCGCTCTTGTCTTCGGTTTCCATGGCTTCCTTCTATCACCCCGCCAGCCGCTCGGGCGCCCCGCCCGCGCCGAACAGGCTCGAACTCGGGACCAGGCCCGTGCACGCGCCGTTGGTGGGGATGCTGTCGTCCGGGCACGCAGCCACGCACTGCAGCGTCCCGTAGTCGGCGACCTGGCCCGCGGGGCACGCCTGGTTGGCCGCGTTCCAACGGTTGTACTTGGCCTTCTTGCCGAGCATCGCTCCGCCGAGGCCCACCACCGCGCCACCGAGCGCGCCAGCGACCAGCGTGGGCGTCGCGTGCTTGCCCTCGTCGGTCGCTGCGTAGGCGATGCCACCGCCAGCCAGGGCGCCTGCGAGGGCGCCGACGAGTCCACCTGAGAGTGCTGTCCAGTTCATCGTCGTCTCCTCACGCGTACGTCGGCCCTGGATCGCCGGGGCAGTTGGGATTCTCGTAGGGGTTGGGGCCGCTCGCCGGCCACGCCGTGTTCGTGGGGCCCCACCAGGAGGGGCGCGGCGCGTTGCTCGTCTCGCACGCCACCGGGGCGGACAGGCCGCTGACGTTGTAGCCCTGCGACGCCATGTCCTGGATCGCGTTCGCCAACGCTTCGGCGACGTCGGGTCCGTAGCGGCCGTCGGACTGCCCGGACTGCACCAGGCCCGCAGCGGCCTGGAAGCGACGCACCAGACCCACGCTCGAGCAGGCGCAGGGGTCCACCTGCAGGAGCAGGTGAGCGCTCGGCAGGTAGTCGGTCGTGGGGTTGCCCGAGTACACCCAGCCGCCCGGCGGCGAGTAGGGGTTCTGGCCGGGGGCCGGCGGAGGGCAGTTGGTGATGACGCCGCCGGGCGCGGGAGTGCCGTCCGGGCAGAGGAGCGTGCCGGGGGCGGGGGGTGACGGCGAAGCGTGCGCGTAGTGCTCGAAGATCGCAGCCACGACGACGGCGGCCACGACGCCCCCACCGATACCGATTACAACCTTGGTCGACTTGTCCATGATCAGGCCGCCACCGGCAAGGCTTCGAGCACGGGCGCGTTGACGTACTCCGCGATGGGCAGCGTCAGAAGCCCCCAGAACGGCCCGAGCGGATCGTCGGGGAACTGCGACTGGAACTGCGCCGCGGTGATGTTGAAGACGACCGTGCGCGCCGCCGAGGTCGCGCCCGCGGCCGTCGTGTCGCTGGTGACCGTGGCGCCCGTCAGCTCGAGGAACTCCACGGGGATGGGGATGTCGGCCGCAGCCATGGACGCCGCGAGCTGCGCGGGCGTCATCTGTCCGGACGCGTTGATCGTGTAGGCGCAGGTGACGGTGGAGAAGCTCATGACGGCGCCCCCGTGAAGTAGCGCCTGCGGGGGATGGGTCCGCCATCCGATTCGCGCATCTCGACGGTCATGCTGCCGCCGACGGCGAACTGGATGGTCGCGGGCCAGTCGCCGATGAACGCGTTCTCGGGCATGCCTGTCGTCGGCAGCGGGAACTGCGCGAGCACCTGGATGACCGCGCGGCTGGACGGGTTGGTCTGGTCCACGAGCGCGTAGAAGACCAGCTGCCCGCCGGGCTTGACCCACACAGGCTCGAAGGCGCGCCGATTCGGATCGTTCTGGCGGAAGTCGAGCGAGTCGAAGCACCCGAGCTCCCCGCCGACCGGCTCACCCGGGAAGATCCCGCCCCCGCCGGGGGCGGTGTAGCCAGCCAGGGTGAGATAGTTGTCCGGCGTGCCCTTCCAGTCGAGGTTGGCCTTCGGAAACGCCGCTGTCTCGAAGATCAGGCCCGAGTTGTCGGTCCAGCCGCGGGAGAAGCTGCTCGTGGACAGCGGATCCTGACCACTGAGCAGGGCGCGAGGCTTGTGCACCCGGCGTACGCCCCAGCGAATGGGATGGCAGTCGGCAAAGCGGAAGGCCGCCGAGGTCTGCTCGATGACGTTGGGGAAGATGGGGTTGGTCGGCGAGGGCGCGTCGCCGCCCGTCGTGCCAGACATCTGCTCGCTGCCCAGCACCGACATTTGCCCGAGATCGGTCAACCACAGCCCCGAGCCGATGCCGATGGAGCAGAGCTGAAAAAGGTAGCGCTGCACGAGGCCCCCGCCGGGCACCGTCGACCGGAAGGCTCCGGTGTACTGGTACGGCACGCGCAGGCCGGCGGCGAGCAGATCGGCGCTCGGGTTGCCCAGCAGGCCGATGCCGCCCAGGAGCGGATCGAAGCCGCGCGAGGAGACTCGCTGGCGGGTTCGATGCTCGGCGAGGGCGGCGCCCATAGCGCTCCTAGTTCGCGCTCAGCCAGAAGCACCGAGCCTGGTCGACCCAATAGCCGAGCGCCTCGAGCTTGTCGAAAATGACGTTGGTGTCCATCCGGAAGACGGCGTCCTTCTGGGACGTGAGGCCCAGCATCGTCACGGTGACCACCGTGCTGTCGCTCGGCAGGGGCGTCGTGACGAAGAACGACATCAGGAGCTTCTGCTCCTCGAGCAGACACATCGGATCGAGGCGCGAGACCGTCTTGGGAACGGCCTTGAGCGGGATCTGGTCGTACTGCTTGCCGAAGGCGCCGCGCTGGGTGATCGTCACCTGCAGGCCCGACGTCTCATCGTAGGCCAGGTCCGCTTCCGGCTTGAAGATGCTCGCCGTGTTGAAGTCCTTGGTCTGGATGTCGACGTCGATGGCCGGGATGAGGATGTCCCGGTCGAGAGGATCGTCGCCGCTCACTTGGTTCAGGATCGGCGACGGGCTGCCGGCGGCCGTGAAGGCGGCCGTGATCGTGAACGGGTACGGGACCAGCGGTCCGTAGAGCACCACGCCGTAGGCCAGCGCGGGACTCTTCATGAGCAGCCATTGGATGTACGGATCGACGACGTAGGCGCCCATGGCAGTCTCCGGTCAGGGGGTGGATGCAGCGGGCGGCCGAGGGCGCCGCCCCGCCTGCGCGTGGCTGCCCGGTTACTTGCTCGCCATCATCGACAGCGACCGGCGGCCGAAGGTGCCCGCCGTGACCGCGTCGCACACCGCCGACTCGTTGGCGATGATCTTGCTGTAGAGCGTCTGACTGACGCGGTGACCCATCAGGCCAGCGACGAGGTAGAAGTCGCCGATCTTGCAGAGCACCCGGCCGACGGGCTCCTGGATGAGCACGTCCGCCGCCGCCTGGGTGAGCTCGGTGAACACGGGCGCGACGCCCGAGCCGATCCCCGTGACGTTGACGTCCGGGTTGATCTGGCCGATCCCGCCGCCGCCGGTCAGCTGGTTCATGGTCGCCGAACGTGCCGAGCGCGCCTGCGCGTACTCGTCGATCAGGTCGAAGTGCATGCCGAGCTTGACGCCGCGGGGGAAGAGCTGCGCGGTGCACAGCTCGTAGACCGTGGGGTTCATGCACAGCTCCTGCACGCCGGGGCCACCGATGGTGGCCTGCTCGCGGAAGTAGCCGTAGGGCGAGAAGTAGCTCGAGTTGGCCTTGCCGCTGGTGATGTTGGCCGAGCCGTCGCGCGTGGCGTTGCGCGGCATGAAGATGCCATTGGCACCGTTGGCGCGGAAAAACGCGTTGGCGTCGGCGACGTCCTGGGCGAAGGGCTTGAGGTGCTGACCGCTGGTCCACGGCTGCGAGGCGCCGCGGATGGAGGCGATCTTGGTGAGCGGCGCCTCCATCAGGATGTTGTTGCCGATCTTCCAGATCCACTCGTAGGCGCGGCAGAAGTCGTAGAAGAAGTCGCAGGCCCACTCGCCCGTGTCGAGCGAAGCCTTGGTCAGGGTCTGACCGGCGCCCAGGCCCAGGGTGCCCGTGCCGTCGGTCGCCTGGTCGACGTTCGACCATGCGTCCGGCACGACCGGCCCGTTGCCGGCGGCGGTGGGCGACGGGGACCAGTAGCCGCCTTCGACCGTCATGGTGTGCTTGGGCGGCACCATGTGGAAGTAGACGTGCGTGATGAGGACGTTGCAGTCCATCTCGCTGCCGTCGATGTTGATCTGCGCCTGGTCCACGGCGCCCTGCGCGGTGCCGATGCCGAAGGGGTTGACCTGCGGAAGGAAGAAGTTTCCGGCCTGCGCCGGGGTCAGCGGCCCCTCGAAGAAGGCGCGGTTTTCGGCCACGACCTCGAGATCCTCGATGCCGCAATTGAGGCCATCGACGATGGAGGCGGCGATCTGCGAGGGATCATCGCAGGCCTTGCCGGCGCCGAGATGACGACCCCCGATCGCCCCTTCGGAGCGCCGGACCCGGTCGTCGACGAACCTGTCGAGCATCGCGCCGCTGCGCTCGTCCAGGGTGCGGCTGTGGGACTTCCTGCCTTCGTCGGTCTTCGAATACTTGGCCATGATCGTCTGTCGCTCCTGCGTTGCTTGGGATGGGGGGGAATCGCGGGCTCGCGGAGCGCCGTGCGGCGCCGCGAAAAAGAGGGTTACCGGGTGCCGAATCGGCTCTTGCCGTCGAAGCGGGGCTTCGGGGCGAACTTGTTGATGGGCGTCACGCTGCCGGCGCCCGTGGGAGCGGTCACGCCGTTGCCGGGCAGGCCGGTCACGACGGTGTTCGAGTTGAGCGGGTTGCCGCCGGGAGGCTGCACCGCTCCGGGCTGCGCCGGCATCGGCGTGGTGCCCGTGATCGGCTGGTGGGTGCCCGGCTGGTTCGGGTTGGCCTGCTTGCGCTGGGCCTCGCACGCGCTGCAGCCGCATCCAGCCGCGCCCGTGTGGCGCTTCGGATCGGGAGGCGGGCTGCCGTAGCCGGTCAGACCCGGCAGACCGACGCCCGGGGCGACGGTGATGGGCGGCAGCTTAGTGGCAGCGCTCATCGTGCGCACGTCGCGCGCCGTGTTCTCGGGGGCGAAGAGGCGCTGGCCGAGCGAGGTGCTCTTGGTCGCCAGCGCCAGCGTGTCGACCACCAGCTTGGTGCTGGCGAGCGCCACCGACGTCCAGCCCCAGAGTTGGAAGAAGGTCTTCCAGCCGTCGCTCGTCTTGATGCGCGAGGCGACGAAGAGGGGCAGCGCGATGTCGCCGACGAGCACGACACCGAGGGCGATGGCGCCCTTCCACTTGAGGCGCGACCAGAGCGGCAGCTGCCCGGTCAGCAGGTTCGGGACGTCGCCCTGCACGGGAGCGTCGACGTTGCCCTGGCCGCCGCCGGAGCCGAGCGCGTGGCTGCGGATCATCCGGTAGGGGCCGATGGTCAGCGCGATGGCCGTGAGCACGCCGCCGCCGACGGCCGCGTACTCCTGCATGCCGCCGGAGCCGATGGGGTTGCGCTCGCGACGCTTGCCGCCGCGACGCTTGCCCTTGCGCTTGCGCGCTTCGGCCGCCATGCCCTCGTGGTACTGCAGGCGGGCCTTGAGGCGCTCCTGCTGCTTGCGCAGCTTCTCGACCTGCGCGGCCGAGCGGTTCTTGTTGGCCTTCAGGGCCTTCTCGTACTGCGTGCGCAGTCGCGAGGCGGCGCGCTCGTGGCGGTTGCCCTCGACCAGCGCCTTCTTGTAGATGCGCTCGGGGGACGCGCGACGCGCGCGCCGACGGGTCTTGCCGCTCTTGCGTGCCTTGCGCGTCCTGGCGCCCTTGCGGGCCGCCGCGGAACGCTTCGCGCTCTTGCGCTTGCCAGACTTGCGAGCCTTGCGCTTGCCGCCGCCCTTGCGCTTGCGCGATCGCGCAGCCTTCCGAGCGGCGGCGCGGCGCGCCTCCTTCTTGGCCATCCGCGTTCTCGCAGCCTTGCGTGCAGCCCTGCTTCTCTTGCTCGACTTGCGAGCCTTGCGCTTGCGCGTCTTCTTCTCGGTCTTGCGCGAGGCGCCACGGCGACCTTTTCGGCCCGTCTTCTTCTTCGCCTTCTTACGCTTCTTCGAGGCCATCGATTTTTCTCTCCGTGGGGGCCGCTGCGAACGTGGTGCGCGACCTGACGAGGAGAAGAGTGCGCCAACGATCGCGACCTTGCGAATCGTGGCATTTGTCAGAGCAGTCGAAGTTGACGGGGAATTTGTCGCAGGGCAGAATGGGCTCGTGGCCAAACGCACCAGGAACGAGCAGCAGCCCTCGATCGAGATGGTCGACGGTCTGCCGCGCTACCCCGAAGACGACGTCGAGTTCATCTGCCGCAAGCTCACGGCGATCGAGCCGCAGAGCATCTCGGGCTTCATGATGAGCCTGGGCATCGAGACACGGTCCACGTCGCCCGGTAGCAGCGGGCCGAGCGCGGCGTACTACCGCATCGCTGCATCGTTCCGGCGCGGTCTGTCGACGGGCCGACTCACGCGGAGCATGGGGCAGAAGAGTTGGCGCGTGGCGGTGAAGGCGGCTCGCGCGTCCTAGTGGACGCCCTTCCAGCTCCAACGAACCGGCCGAATCATCAGCGCCTCACCGCGCCTGTAGAGCGTCGGCATCTTGCTGCCGAAGAGGAAGCCCCCCTCACCGAAGTCGTGCGTCTTCTCTCGCCGCTGCTGGCCGTGATGTAGCTCCCCCCGCCGCGTGTACTCGATCTTGCTGATCTGCCCAACCTCGGTCCACCCGCGCGTCAGCGGCGGCAGCTCCGCTCGACCATCACGCGGCTGGTAGTCGCCGAAGTGCTGCCCGACATACTTCGGCAGTGGCTCCTCGAGCTTGCGGCCCGTGTGCTCGAAGCGCATGACGAGCGCGACGTCCTTGGGGATCTGCTTACCCGTCTCGTCGTGCAGGATCTCGCTGCCGCGGGGGCCGTAGATGGTGCGGCCGTCGGCGAGCTCCAGAGAGACGGAGTGCCCTCGAGCGATTATCACGTGAGCTGCTGGTGAGCGCCGCTGACGGCGCCGAGCACGACCAGCCCCGCAACAGGAAGCACGGCGGTCAGCCCCGCAGCTCGCGTGTCCGGCGAGATGGTCGCCCCGAGCGCGGCGATCCCGACCAGCGTGACACCACCGGCCGCACCCATCGCCGCAGCGTGCTTGCGGTCACCACCGCCGGGCGTGAAGGCTGCGCCGGCAAGAGCTCCAACGGAAGCTCCGCCTGCAAGCCACGCGAGACCCCAGTACCATTTCACGATGCACCTCCCGGCAATTCGTGCCGAATCGTGGCTCGCATCGCGACACCCAGTCCCGCGCCCAAGATGCCCCCGATGGCGGCGCCCTTCGCGCGCTCGGTGTGCAGGGACAGCGCGCCGATGCCGGCGCCCATCAGGGCGCCGATGACGGCGGACACGTACCAGGCGGCGCTGTTCACGGGCAGCTCGACGTCGAGGTGCAGACCTGCTTGCCGTTGACGGTCGTGCAGTGCAGGGTGATCGTGCAGCCGTGGTGGAACGGATCGGGGATCGGGTAGTCGCCGTCCGCCAGGAACGAGAAGGCGCCCGCGCCGATGGCCTTGTCGACGGCAGTCTTGCCGGCGCCCAGCACGCGCTTCTCCTCGTAAGCGCCGACGGAGGCTGCGCCGATGACCGCTCCGACAACCGTTCCGAGAAGCGCCGCGATCCCGGCATGCTTCGGTCCGGCGCCAGCGATCTTGCCGCCGACGAAGGCGAGCATGAACCCGGCGAACGCGCCGCCAGCCGCGCCCAACCCTGAAGCCGCCGCGACGTTCCCTGCTGGGCTCATGGCTCCAGAGTCCTACAGAACGGCCCGACGTGCAAATTCAGGGCGCGCTAGGGAAGCTCGCCTTGATCTCGTAGCCCAGCCAGCTGCCGAACGCCCCGCCGAGCACCGCACCGATGACCGCCGCGATCCCCGCCGCCCTCGGACTGCCGCCGAAGGCGAGCGTTGCACCTCCGACGACGACGCCGGCTGCCCCCGCGGTCTCGAGCCCCAGGGCCGCGATGCTCGTGTTGCTGATGGTCTTGCTGCTGACGACGCCAGCGCCCAGAAGTCGATCGTTCATTTGCTGCTCCTAAATCGGCCTGAAAGCCGCAGTGAGTTTCGCCACCTTCTCGGCGTTGTAGACGGCGAGCCCGGCGCCGCCCACGATGAGCACCGCCGCGATGCCGATGGTCCACGGGTTGAGCAGGAAGGCCGCCAGACCCGTCGCGCCCTCCCCGAGATCCTTGACGTGCTGCGCGGTCCACTGGCCAAGAGTCGCGGTGGAGTCGATGGCTCCCTGCAGGCCGAAGCCGAAGACGGTTAGCACTCCGCCCGCCACGATCTTGGCGCCCTCGAGCTGCGCGATGATCTGCGCCTGCTTGCTCTGGCTGGGGCCCTGCACGATCGCCGCGCCGAGCGCGGGGCTGTACTTGGACAGGTAGGGACGCTCGGTGTTGCCCGTGTCGCTGACGACGCCCTGCATGGACGTGAGGATCTGCGCCGCGTCCTGCACGATCTCGTAGTCGGACAGGCCGCTCCACACGTTCCATCTGTCGAGCAGCGCCGATGCTGAACCGATCGCGGCGGTCTGCACGCTCGTCAGCTCCGCCACCGTGGGCGGGTTGTCTCCGAACTGCGTCGTGTCGACCAGCGGCAGCTGGTAGTTCCACGTCGGGATCGTCCGCACGCAGTAGGGGATGCCGGCGATCCCGGTCGCCGTAACGTCGATGGTGTTCGGAGGGGACTGGCCCTGGATGAGAAAGCCCAGGGCCCAAGCGAGCGCGTTGTAGGCGCACACCGTCTGCAGCACGTAGTCGTCCCACAGCGCGCGGTACGACAGGACGTCGCCGGGGGAGGCGGCGCCCGCTCCGTAGATGGCCCGCTCGTAGCTCACTGCACCCTCACCGTGACGATCGGCGAGGCCGGCGGCGGCCCAGTGATGTCGAAGAGCGCGGGCGTTCCCGTCAGCACCATGCGTGCGGTGTTGCCCGAGATCGCCGCGGCGCCCTGGTAGGCGGGCGAGGGCGAAACGCTTGCGATGCTCCACGGCGCGATGACCTGTAGTGCGCCATTGGTCGTGGCGTGGGCGACGCCCGTGGAGCCGGACGTCAGGTCGAGGTTCTGGGCGGCGGGCAGCTGCCCCTGGTTGACGAGATTGAGGCCCCCTTGACTGGCGACACCACCCTGCTGCGTGCCGCCCGTGCTAGGCGAGACGCCCAGATCGACCAGCTGCGAGGTGCACGACGTCGCGCCGCCCGACTGAATAGGCGGCAGCGTCATCGCGAGCCCCGTGTAGTCGAACGTGACCGTGAAGCTCTTGCCGTCGGCGGCGGGCAGGTAGGTCAGGATCGAGACACCGGTCAGGCCGAGCAGCGCCGCTACAGCGGTCGTCGACCCGGCGGGCGGCAGCGCGGGGAACGCGGTCGGGCAGGAAGCCTGGAAGCTGTAGCGGTGGCCGGGGGTGAGGGTCGTCGTGACGGTGTTCGAGTTGGCCGGCTTGCTCTTGGTCTCCTCGTAGATGCCGAGGATGACGAGCCCAGTCGTCACGATCCCGAGGCCCCACGCCAACGCTTTCTCGAGGCTGGTCATGCTGCTCTCCCGAACCATCCGGCCTTGTACGCCGCGAACGCGCCGCCACCGAGCAGCGCGACGGCGCCCAGCGTGAGGCCGACCTTGGCGCCCGTCGACAGGCCGGTGCTGGACTGCGTGCCGCCCGTGCCGCCTGTGGCGGTTCCACCATGGTAAGTGCTGCCCGTGTGGATCGGGGCGCCACCCGTGTTGCCACCGCTCGTGTGACCCGGCGGAAGATGGATCTGAATCGGAGCGCACGCTCCCGACGTGTCCCTGGCGCCGATGATGCCGCTCTGGACGAGCACCTGCACCGTCTGATACCCCGTGTTGCCACCGAAGTCGTGCGCCACAGGAATGCTCGCGGGCACCGCAAGGGGCGACGAGCCAATCCACGTACCAGACACCGAGTTGGGCGTCTCGTTCGTGTTCACTGCGAGGTTCTGTACCGACGAGGTCCACGGAAACGAGGCCACCAGATCGTCGGCGGTCGCGCCCTGCAGATCGATGTAGAGCACGAACTGGTAGCACGGCTGAAGCGTCGGCAGTGCAGCCCCAGCGCCGACCGAGCGGCCGAGGATGGCTGAGGCGTAGCCGTGCATGGGGAGAGCATCCCACGCTTTGCCCGCGCCGACAAAAGCCTTGCCCACGCCGATGAAACTGCCCCCTGCGGCGCCCATCAGATCGAAGGTCTTGTCGTCGAACGGATCGACCAGCACCTTGCGCGTGCAGCTGGTCTCGTAGCCGACCGGGCGATCGGTCGTCGCGTCGACCTCGAGCCACTTGCCCGTCTCATCGCGTACGGCACCCATCATGTGCGTCTGCACGCCGGAGCCGTAGTCGATGTGGAAGAACCGCGCGTCCATGCCGGCCGCGCCGATGAGCGACTGGCACGCCACGGTGGCGTCGTCGCAATCTCCAATGGGCATGCACATGATCCCATCGTCCAAACAAAGAGTCACAGGCGCCGCGACGACCATCTCCGAAAATATCGGGTCAGGCGCGTAGCCGACGTTCTTCTTCACGTAGCTGCGCAGGGCCTCGGCTTTCGCGCGGATCGTCGTCGGGAAGCCCGCGTCGCGCAGGATCTGCCCGGCGAGGGCGCGCACGCTGGGTGTGTGCATGCCCTCGCGGATCTTCTTGGCCATCTGCTCACGGGTGATCCGCAAGCCCGGCTTGGTGCCGGGCCAGGGCCGATGGTCGACCTTCACGCCCGCGGCGATGTCGGACGCGATGGTAGGCGAGTCGGCCACGAGGAGCAGCGTACCACCGCCTCGTCAGGGCGCGAAAATCAGCGGGCGATTGTCGCCTTGATTCCACCGCTCCCGAACGGGATGGTCGCGACGACGGTCCCCTTTGCCGGGCTGAATTGGCGTACGCGCCAATAGTTCGCGGTCGGGTCGGCCTTCGATGCCTTGAAGCCATGGCTGCGGGACCATGCGAGCGCTTCTCGCTTCGTGAAGCGATCGCGCGGGAAGAGCAGCGACTGCGGTCGCGAGTGCCCGCTCCTCTTCGGCTCCTCCGCCGCCTCCCCTGCCCCCAGCAGCTTCGCCCCCTTCAAAGGATTCGCCGACACCAACGGCTCGCCGCTCTTGGCCGCCTCGTCCCAGACGGTGCGCCCGAGCTTCTTCCACGCCTCGCTCTGCGCCTGGCCCGTCAAGTAGGCCCAGAGCGAGAAGCCTCCGGCGGCGACAGCGACGACGGCGATGGCGCCACCGACGATAGCCAGGCCGCTCGTCTTCGACGGCGGGTGGTTGCCGATGTGCGGATCCCAGCCGCTGATCTGTCCACCCGGGGGACCGCTGTTGACCATGAGCACCAGCGTCGAGCCGACCGGCAGTCCCTGGATCTGCGCGAGCGCCTCGAGCGCCACGGAGAGCGGATCGTTCCACTGCCTGCTGCCGACCACGTGCGAAATCTGCCGCTGCGGCGCGAGCGTGGTCGTGGTGCACGGCACCGCAACGCCACCGCGCCCGCACTGGCTGTCGCTCGCGATCCAGATACCGCCGGCTGCCTCGCAGCTCGCCTGCGTGCACGGCACGTTGGTCGTGATGGTGCCGGTGCCGTGAGCGGCGTTCCAGCCGGCGAGGAACACGGGCACCAGCGCGCCGATGTTGGTCGCGAGCGTCCCCCAGATGGTGGCCTGCAGCTGCTGTCCGGTCGCGATATCGGTCAGGCTCGGATTGAGGCCCGAGGCCCGGATGATGTCGCAAATCTGCGGCGCGCTCGCGAGGCGATCCCAGACCTGCATCACCACAAGCTCGAGGGCCTGCTCGAACGATCCGGGGCCGCCTGGCTTGGTGGGATCCAGCGGCGTCGAGTCCTGCCAGTCGTAGCTGCCCCAGTCGATGAGGTTGGAGGGGCCCGTGTCCGGACCGCCGCTGAAGTGGTATGGCTGCGCGGGCGGCACGGGCGCGACCTGCGAGCTCGCGATGCCGGCCCAGGTGAAGTCCAGGGTGCTGTCGGTGGGACACTCGCCCATGCCGAACGTGGAGCCGCATCCGACGGCGGTGCAAGGAGGCGACTGCCCACTCCATGCTGCCGCGACGAGCGCAGTGAATCCGGCCACGACCAGACCTGCCACCGGCACCGACAGCGAGGCGTAGGCCACGATGGCCGAATCGGCCGCCTCGACCGCGCCCGGGATATCCCCGCGCGCCAGAGCCGCGACGGTGGCTGAGAAGTCCAGACCCTGGAAGCTCACGCCGGCCGTGGCCTGCGCGGTGTTCAGGACGTACTCGTCGCCCTGCCGCGTGTAGCTCGTCTTGAGGTTGGCGAGATACTGCTGGCCAGCAGAGGCGGCGTCGCCTGCGCCGAGAAGGCCTCTGACGTGCTGCGGTCTCACGACAACTTCGTCCCTTGGCCAAGACGACCGAACCACCACCCAAAGGGGCCCACCAGCGCCGCGATGGGAAGCAGGATGAGTGTCGCGACGATGTACGAGTGCCAACGGGTCCAGGCCCTCTTGCGGCGGCAATGGGGGCAGTTCACGTGCTCGTATAGCTCCGGGTACTTCTTGCGCATGCCCGAGAGCATCTCGGCCCACACGTACGGCATCCGGCCCAAGCCGAGCGTGATCCAGGCGGCGAGGATGGCCGTCCAGACCATCGTCAGTTCGGCAGCACGGTCACGGCGAAGTTCGACACCTGCGAGTTGCCCGAGCCGTCGGTCCAGTTGATCGCCACGTTGCTCGTCCCGTTGGCTGCGGCCACGACGCCGAAGCTGCCCCCGGGAGACGCTGTGGTGCCGGGCATGAACGTTCCGGTAACGCTCGTGCCCGTGGTCACCGATCCGTTGTTGATGACCGGCAGCTGCCTGTCGGTGGACTGTTGCGCGGGCGGCACGAAGAGCATCTCTCCGGTGACCGTGGAGCTCGACGCCGGCAGCCAGAGATCGGGCATCGTGCCGACGGCCAGGCCGATGACCGTCGAGGACAGCTCGGGCACGATCTGCACGGTGGACGTGTGCGAGGCGTTGGCGGCGTCGGTCCACGTAATCGTGGCCTGCGAGGGGCCCGTGGGGCTCTGGCTGGTCCACTGGATCGAAACAGCGGTCCCGGTCTGAGCAGCAACCTTCGCGGCCGTACCGGTGAACGACACGTTGCCGACGCTGCCTCCCTGCGGAGCGCCCAAGATGAGCGTGGCTCCTGCGGGCAGCGCGACGATGCCGAGGTTCTGAGCGCCCGAGGGGGCGGTCAGCAGGATCGACATCGTGGTGCCGGTCGTCGTAGGGGTCGACAAAGAGGGCTTGGACTTGACCGCCTCGATGATGCCGAAAGTCACCAGGACCGCGGTGATGCCGGCGGCGCCCCAGGCGAGGATCTTCTCTCCACGAGTCATGTCGCTGAGACTACGCCGCTTCCTGGCCGGGGTCGAATCTACGCCACGAACCGCAGGTTCGTCGTGAGCGTCCGGCCGCTGGCCGCGTCGTACCAGACGACCGAGACCGTACCCGCGACATCCGTCAACAGAACCTGCAGCGAGCTCGATTGGTAGTTGACCAGCGGGGTCCAGATAGCCGGGTTGGACGACGCTGAGTTGATCCAGCCGCCACCCGTGTTTCCCTGCACCGGGGGCGAGTAGACGTTGAAGATGCCGGAGTAGGTCTTGATCGGCGGCGGGCTCAGGTTGCCGGCGTCGAGCGTCAGGCTCGTCATCTGCTGCGGCGGCTGCGGCCCCTGGAAGACGACCTGATGGATGCACGCGTTGCCGTTCCAGTACGTCCCCGCGGGGCAGCCGCCAGCGGGCGGAGACTTGGAGCCAGCGATCTTGCTGGCGGGGCTCGGCTCCGTCAGGTACGCGAGCACGACACCCAGGCCGAGACCAGAGACCAGGCCGCCGACCGCGCCGCCGACGATGGCGTTTCTCTTGGCGTCCTTGCGCAGGAGATAGCCGCCGCCGGCCCCCAGGACTCCGAGGCTGGCCATCCACACGGCGTAGCGGGCGGTGTTGTTCATTGGAGCGTCCCGACATCTTCTGCGACGAACTGATCGAGGGTGCGGTCTAAGAGGATCGCCGAGAACCAGTCATGCGACTGCTGGCGAAACAACTTGGCGTTCTCCGCCCGAATCTGTGGTGCCCGCACCCCAACGTCTTTCTTTCTCCACTTCATCACGCCACGCTTTCGGCCGCTCCAGCGCTCGATATAGCCGACCGCGCGACGCAACGTGACGGGGTTGTCTTTTGCGTGCCCCAGCAAAACATTGCATCGCTTGTGGATCAAATCACGCACGCATTGTCCGCACGAGAATTTGTTTGTGGGACAGCACGCACGATCATGATCCACGGCAACGGCATCCAACGAATTGCCGGCCGGCAGCATGGGTTCCCCACACAGGCCGCAAAGTCCGCCCTGCTCGACCCACAACGCTTCAACGTCAACGTGGTACTTGAAGCCTCGATGCTTGCGCAAGAAGCGTACGTGCTCCTCGGTCCCCATCCGTTCCGCACGCATGCGCTTTTCCTTCTCTAGGCGCTTCTTTCGGTATGGGACACGATTCGTACGAAGACACTCTTTGCACACGTACTGCAGGCCGCTAGGCGTCCGGTGGTTTTTGTTGAACGACTCTCTGGGCTTCAACTCGCGGCAACACGAGCATCTATGCTCGGGCGGCTGCTCCCGCGGAAGAAACTTGGCCGGCATGGTGGACTACTTCCCGAAGGTCCAGACGGCCCCGGTGTACGGGCAGGTTGTCGAGATGTGCTGACCGTCGGCGGTCACCTGCACGGGGATGTTCTTCTTCCCCATCGGGGTCACGACTGGGTAGACGTGCTCGGTCGTCGGCCACGGCAGCGCCGATCCCACGGGCAGCTCACCTTGGAACTTCCACGGCGCCCCCGGTAGCTGCTGCGCAATCGCTGTCGCCGATGCGACCGTGCACCGATGCGGCGGCTCACGACCGGCGTACCGCTTCGGATCGTAGCGCTCGACGACCTCGGCGGCTCCGAGCGGCTCGCCACGCGGGCCGAGCGTCGAAGTGTGTTTGCCGGCCCCGAAGATGGCGTCTGCGTAGCTCATCGTCCGACCCCGATGGCGGCGGCATAGCCTTGTGCCGCACCAGACCCGGTGCCCGACGGGCCGAAGTCCTGCACGGCAGTAAGTGCGAAGGCCGGAGTGTTGGGCGTCCACGACAGACCCGAGTTCGGCTGCGCCACGACGGTCGTCCACCCGCTCAGTAGCGCGTCGTTGGTCACGTACGTGGATGGACCACCGAGATAGATCGCGCTCACATCGAACGCGCCCTGGTGCTGCCAGGTACCCGCGGCCCCCTCCTGAACGTTCTGCACCTGCCACATGCCAGGCGACACAGCGTCGAGCGCTGCCTGCGCCTGGGCAACTGTTGGCAACGGATACGGCCCGTTGACGTAGGAGATGACGATGAAGTCGTTCTGCGGAACGACGAAGGGCGCCGAGGTCGAGCCGGTTGCGAGCGTCTTGCCGTTGTTGTTGTTGTTGGCGGCGTTACTCACCGCCTTCGCACCGACCGCGAAGATGGCAACGCCGACGATTGTCGTGAACACGACGAGCCCGCCGACGACGTAGATGGCTGTTTTGGCCGTGCTGGCCGCCTCTGGACTCATCGCACCCTCCGTCCGAAGATGGCCGCTGCGTACCCGTGCATGGGCAGAGTGTCGCACGCTTCGCCCGCCCCCACAAAAGGAGCCGACGACCAGGCCTTGACGACGTGGCTCTTCTCGAACGCCGACAGGAAACCGGGGGCCTTCCACGGCAGCGTCTTGGCCTTGGTCCCCTCTCCGACGGCGAGCACAAGGCGCATCCCGTCTGGCGGAGCGGCAGCGCCGAACTCACCCGGCGGGACGTTGTCCCGGATCGAGTCGATGACCAGGCCGCCGTCCTTGGCGCGGATGCCGATGTTCCGGAGCGAGTATTTTTCGTCGATAGCTGCCAGGACGGCGAACTTGGCTGCAGGTGTGATCTGGATCGACTGCCCATCGGGTAGGGAGATCATGCCCTGCAGCATCTCGGCGAGCGAAGTATCGGCTCCTGCGGCGCCGATGAGGGTCGCCGGATAGGCGTGTTGCGATTGGGAACTGCCGATGACGTGAAGGATCATGTCGGGCGCGTCGTCCACGAATACGATGCGCCCGCCTCCTTCGAGAACATCCTCCAAGAACTTGATGTCTTCGGTCCCCTCCTCGGGGAACGGGAAGCGTTCGAACGTACGCCTGGGCGCGACGAGCGAGAAGCCGTACCACAACTTCATCTTCTCGATGAAGTCAGCGGGCATCTCGCCCGCTGCGACCTCGACACGCTTGATCCGATCGCCGAGCAGCGCCCAATGTTTGCTCGCGACCTCAGTCGACCGCCAGAGGAACAGAAGTCCGGTTGCCTGATGAAGCAGCTTGTACGTCGTCAATTTAAGCGCGTCTGCGTTCCCTAGACGCCCGATGGCGAATGTGCCCCACGCAGGATCGTATGAATCGTCGTCGTCCCTGGCAGCAAGGTAAGCGCCACGCGACAACCTTGTTAGTCTGTTGCGTGCAGCCCCAATGCGCGTGACTCCTTCAACGCGAGGTTTGCCTGGCTCGTGGAAGTAGCGGACGGTCGCGTCCGTCAGACGCGAGAAGAAAGGCGACGGCTGCGCGCTCTCGTCGAGCACCACGAGCTCTTTGTTGGGCCAGGTGTCGGCGGCGTAGCCCTCGTAGAGCGATTGATGCGTCTGCGGCCGATTGAGCGTCGGCGTCAGGTACGACAGAAGAGGCGTCATGGATCAGCACCCGTACCCAAGATCGGTCGCAATCGGTTGCGCGGCGATCTCTGTCACCAGCTTCGAGAACTCACGCTCGCGTTGCCTGCGACGACGGGTGACCCACGCTTTCAATGCGATATGACCACGTGGCTTCAGCGGCGGCTTCCGCTTCGGCTTTCGAACGCGTCCGTTTGCGCGCGCTGTAGCGGCCACCGTCAAACCGTGCGTGTGTCGCTGCTCAGGCGTCCTCTTGGCCCACCACTCCAACCGCGCCGTACGTTGCTTCTCGATCGCGGCGATACGGCTGGCCTCTCTTTCCGCTGCGATCTTGGCCTGCCATTCAGGAGACGCGTGGAGTTTGGCCTTTTCTTCTCGCCGTACCGTCGCAGCCTCACGCTTGGACTCACGTACCTTTTGGGCGTGATGTGCTCGTTGCTCCGGTGTTGCGTTGTCCCAACGTTTTTGCGCTTTCGCGCTCCGCTGTTCAGGCGTCTGCGCCGCCGCTGCCTTGAGCGCCTTCTCCCGACGCTGCTCCGGGGTCTGGGCCGCTGCACCCTTGAGCGCCTTCTGACGACGTTCTTCTGGTGTTTGTGCAGCGGCTGCACGAAGTGACAAATCTCGGCGCTCTTCGGGCGTCTTGGACATCTGAGTCTCACGCATACGACGGCGCGTCTCGTCACCGCGCTCGACATACCCTACCGCCCCAGGATCAACGTTGTAGCCATGAGGGAGCAGCGTATTGAGTCTCTTGATCCAGTCTGCCTCGACAGCGTTCGCCTCTTCTCGCGTACCGGATACCGCCAGCACTTCATGCTGGAATGCTTCGGGCCCATATTTTCTGATGGCAGCGTGGAAGACGGTGTACAGGCGTCGCCGCGAGGGGCAGCGCGATACAGACACATGCTCATTCCATCGCTGTTCCATCGTCTTGCGCGTCTGACCCACGTACCTCTTCCCGCTCGGAGAGGTGTGGCAGTAGATCGTCCAGACGCGCTTCTCGTCGCCCATCGCTCAGGCCCTCCGCTCGACACAGGGCGGCCCATGAGCGTGCGCGCGAGCGACCAGCTCCGGAGGCGCGAGGTGCACCGTCACCCTCTGCTGCTCGAAGGGGACCGTCTGCGTGCAGGCATGACAAATGGGGTACCAGAACAGCCCCATGTCCCACATGACGACCGGCTCCGACAGCGTGGGGTGCCCGCAGAAGTGACACGGGGTCTGACGGCCCTCGGGCAAGTCGTGCTGGCCGCAGGAGCAGCGCATGCGAAGCAGTCTACCTCACTCGTGCCGGAAGACCGAAACTCGGCCATCCTGCCGCCACGCGTGGCTCTGCCCGAAGTTCTGCGGCCCTGCGCCCCTTTCGCTCCTGGGCCCCCGTGGCATGCGCTCCTTGCCGATCGACAGCCGGATCTCATCAAGGAACACCCGATTGAGCAGGCCACAGATGCGACACGCTTCCGTCGCTGCGCAGACCGTGCGTCGCCCATGGGCTCGCACGGCTTCGGCCGTGATCGGGACGCGCGGTTTCACGCGTTCGACTTGAACCCGGCGCCCCCAGAAGGCGGCGACACCCGCGAAGCGTTGACGGCCGCCTTGCCCGCCGCTGCAGCCTGCGCGAGCCCCTCGAACATCTGCCCGGCCTGCGAGCCCTTGGTGAACGTCGCCAGCGCCGTCAGCGGCCCCTCGGGGTTCTTCACGGCGCCTTCGAGAATGCCACCGGCCACGCCGATGACCTTGTCGAACCAGGTGGGCTCCTTCTTGTCCTCCGGCTCGTCCTTGACGATCTCCGTCGTCGGGTTCTCGAGGTTGAACGTCTTGCGCAGCGTCTCGCGCGTCTGCTCGCTGGCCTTCTGCCCCTCGGCGATGACGCGCGCCGCCTCGAGCAGCTGCTGCTCGGGGGTCTGGGCCTTACCCGGAGGCGTGTACGACGCTCCCGCGCCCACGGGCACCGGTTTGCCGTCGGGGCCGACCTGCAGGACGCCCAGGGCGATCAGGTGCTTGAGCATCTTCGCTTCGTCGCTCTCGCCGGGCGAATTGATGCGGGCTTCGAGGGAGGCAAGACGGTTCAGGAGAGCGTCGCGCTCGCGAGCAGCAGCATCGGCTGCCTGCTTCATCTCCATGTCTCTGATGCGAAGCTCGAGCTCCTTCTTGTCCTTCTCCGCCGCAAGCTGCATCTGCGCCTTCTCGCGTTCCCACGCGATGGCCGCGTCGTTGTTCGGTACGCCCGTAGGAGGCGGCACCTCGCGCACGGGTCGGTTCTCCTGCTCGGCGCGCATCTCCTCGCGAGCCTGCATCTTGCCCCACTCGATCGCCATCTCCGGCGACATGGTGCTCACGTGCGTCTGGGCGACGCGTCCTGGCATGCCGGGCAGCGTGCCGAGCGGCGGTAGTCTGCCCGCTTCGCCGCTCTCGCCGATCTCCTGCGCCTTGCGGATCTGCTCGGCTAGCTGCTCGCCGCGCTCGCGGACCATGACGAGCGTCGAGTAGCTGTCCAGATCGACGTGCCCGGTTTTGATGGGCGCGCCGTTGCGCACGTAGGAGAACTCGAGCTTGTAGTGCGACGGCCCCGCGCCCTTGGTGCTACCGTTGGGACCGATGGAGTGGAACTGGCTGACGAGGTGGTAGCGAAGCGAGTCGCTCGCGGTCATCCCGCCGAAGCCCGCGACCGCTCCGCCGTTGATCTCGCCCATGTTGATGTAGCCCGCTGCCTCGTCGTCCTTGGGCCCGCGGATGGACGGCCCCAGGGGCGCTCGCGTCACGCTGATCGTGACCTCCTCGGGCTGCAGCGGGGGATTCGTCTTGCCGATGTGGTCGATGATGCGCGGCCAGAGCTTGAAGGCGTCGCGCGGCCAGGCTTCGAGATCGCCGGGGTCTTCGGAGGCAGCGCGCACCAGGGCCGGGTTGGGCGGCTTGGGAGCGCCGGCAGCCGGGGGCTGTCGACGGATCTCCTGCTGGCCGCCCCTGCCGCCACCGCTCGGCGGTGAACGCTTGCGTCGACCGTCGTCCTCGACCGAAGCCCCATTGGCTTCGGCGGGCGGATCGTCGGGCGGAAGATCGAACGGGACGGACGTGGTCATGGCTCAGAGGATAGCCCAGGAGGCGCTACTGAGGGACGACTTCCACGCGGGCTGCGCCACACTTCGCGCAGAAGCTGACCTTGGTCGCCTCGGTCTCGTCGTCCCCGTCGCCCATGTCGTCGTCGTTCTCGGCGCCGCAGCCAGGGCACTCCCACGTCTCTTCTTCATCGTCCTCGTCGCCGATTCCGGCCATGTTTTTCAAAACCTCGAACTCGTCGCACAAGCAGTCGACGAACGCCGGCTCGCTCTTGGGCTTGGCGATGAGCAGGCCGTTCTGAAACAGGCGGTAGAGCATGCAGACCATTTCGCTGCCCGGCGCGACGATCTGATCACGAAGCGGCCCGAAGACGTCGGCGGGGCAGAGCACGTACACGCGCGACTCGCCATACGTCCACTCTTCGCCCTGCTCGCCGTGATCGTACTCGGCCGGCGAGTGATCGAACGCCGCGACGATGATCCACGCTTCCTTGCCTTGCGAGGGAACATGCCGGCCCGCCTCCCAGTCGCCCGAGGCGTGGGAGATCTTCATCGCGGCGTGGCTCGCTAGAGCCTTCATCTGGTCGTCGGTGAGATCGAGGCGGGACTGGACCTCGTCGCGGATCTGCTTCACGCGCTGCTGCACTGAGACGGGCATGAAGCACTAATAATGCTTTCTGCCTGCCGAGCGCAAGAGTCAAACGCGCTTGAACGTCGTTCGCGTGCAGACCACTTGCCCCTTGTACTCGAGCGACTTGAGCGTCCCGAACGCTTCACGGATCGCCTTGTCGAGGTTTCTGTCGGCCGCGCTCGGGTTCGGACTACCGCCTGGGTGCGGGTGACAGCACCAGATCTGGGTGCTGCCACCGTTCTTCAGGCCGAGCGCCGCGATGATGATCGCCTCCGGCTCGACGCGAACGCCCGACGTCTGGCCGACGGCGACCGTGACCGGGCCGTCGACCATCTCGTTGTTCAGGTTGGCGCCAAGCACCTCAAAGGTTTCGTGTCCCTGCCGCGCGTACTTGTCCTTGGTGATGAGCCACACGTCCTTCGCCGAGGCGAGACGAACGCCTGTCGAACCGCAGTCGGGCGAGCGCTCCACCCGGCCGTTACGAATGACCGGCGTACATTCGGCGGCTGCTGGAGGCTCCTCCGCCGGCTTTGGGCTCTTGGCCCATTCCTGAGCCAGCAGGAAAACTTCGCGCTTGCTTGCCGCTTGAACGATCTCGACCTTCTTGATCATGACCACCCACGGCAGCACCGGAGGATTCGCGCGACGATTCGGTGACCGCTGGCTGCAAACCATCGTACCCATGTGTCCAGCGCTCGCCTCGTACGTCCCTTCACGCCTCCCCCGATGGAACCGGATCGGCTTCTCGTACGGCAGCTCCCGCGCGTAGTCTGGCGAGACATACCCGTCGGACGTCAGTCGGTCGATCGGGTACCACTCCTCGCCGTCCGCGGTCGCCACCAGCGCGCCGCGCTTGCCGAGCTTGACGACGTAGCCGAGCTTCGGATGGCCACTGCCGCCGGAGCCGGCGGGGCGCAGTGGGAGCTCGATGGTGACGCGGGAGCCGGGTTGGAGGCCGGAGGGTGATGGCGGCGCGGCGGAAGACGTCAGCGGAAGGTACTCCGGGTTCTTGAGCAGGAACTCCAGGTACGCCTTCTCACTCCCCAGCTTGGCGGTCTTCTCCGAAGGAAAGGAGCCGACGTTCTCGGGCAGCTCTCGCTCGACGTCCGTCTTGGCGAGCGCGACCCACTTGCCGCCGAGCTCCTGAAAGACGTTCGCGAACCAGTCGCCCCTCGCGTACGGAGCACGATGCGGACTGCCGTACCACTGACCGTTCTCGTGTCGCCAGTAAAGCACCGACTTCTCGGCCGCACTCTCGCTGGCGCTCATCTCGAAGCGCACCGTGCCGCCGCTTCGATCTGCGTGCAGCTTCGCCTCCCCGTAGTCCCGCGTCGGCCCAAACACCTTCTTCCCCCGGCTGTCGACGGCGATGTACTCGTGCGCCGCCGTTTCCGCCACGTCCTCGAACCTGTACCTGGGCTGGTAGCCCTCGTCGGGCCGGCTCATCGCGAGGATCATCGCGGCGGCCTGCTTGGGCTCGAGCCTAGCCTTCTGGGCGCCGCGGACGTACTTGGCGTGGCGGGCGACGTCGCCAGACGGATCGTCCGAGCCGAGATCGGCGAGCGATTGCTGGACGGCGTCGAGGTAGCCGCTGTCCTTCGCGCAGTTGCAGCCTTCCTTGCACTCGTGCGCTTGCTCGTACGCTACTTGAACTCGGGCCATGGCCGCAGACTACCGCAGGACGGCGGTGTAGTCTCTTCGGCGGCCGGCAAGGTTGATTGGGCCCGGTAGGCGGCGTCCCGGCTCGGGCATTCGGTCCGGGTCGGGCGCCGCCGGGAACCGATCAGGCGAGACCGTCGGCGGCGTTGTCGTCCCAGACCGTCGCGGGCCGGATGTACGTCATCGCAGTACGAATGTCTCGATGCCCAGTCTGGTTCATGATGCTCATGAATGACTTGCCAGCCTGCGCGGCGCTGGTGACGAAGCCCGCGCGCAGCGAGTGCCCCGAGAACTTCGAGGCGTCAAGGCCCGCAGCATCTGCGAGCTGCTTGATGATCATGCCTACGACCTGCGACGAAAGCGCGCTGCTTCCCAGGTTGCCTCCACGGTCGATGCGACGGAATAGCGGTCCCAACTCGATCTTGCTCGCCTTGAGCCATGCCCGCAGGAGGCGCACGGGGCAGATGCTCTCGTCCTCCGTTCGCGGGAGCGCAACGGTTCGACCGTTGGCCGTCTGATCTTCCTTCGCCTTGCGGATGGTCACGAGGAGTCCCTTGGGGGTCGCCTTGATGTCGGCCGCGTCGAGCGCGACCAGTTCCGAGCGCCTCAACGCCGCGAAGAAGCCGATCGATAGCATCGCCCGATCGCGTGCCCCGGCGAGCGTCTTGGGGCACTGCTCGATCAGTGCGCGCAGGTCCGCCAGGCCGATAGCTGCAACGCGCTTCTGTTTGGTCCCGAGCTTGCGCCGGATGCCGCGCATCACTCGCGCCAGAAGTGGATGAGCGCGCGGCCACTCGTGACCCGCCTCGCGCTGCGCATGGATGATCCCTATGAAGGCCCGTTCGATCGTCGCGGGCGTCTTCTTGGTCTGCGTTTCGCGCTCTATGGATCCGCGCCCAACCCAGCGCATGCGGACCTTACCGTCCGCCAGCGCGGCCAAGTAGACCGCCACGATCTCGGGCGAGGTCGGGAGTGAGGGCAGCTTCTGCTCGTCCGCCCAGGCTGCGAAGCGCGCGAACTCGTTCGCGTAGCCCTTGCGGGTTCGCTCCGAGATGACGTCCTGCGCGTAGGATACGGCCCTGCGTACCCCTTCGGTGATGTCGACCTCGACAGAGAGCTCCGCGAGCCGCGCGAGCGCAGCGGTAGGCTTGGCCACGAACCCGAAGCTAGCCGATTCCGTGTGCCTTGTCGATAGCTAATTCGTCAGGGGATGTAGTAGCCGTACGTCCCGCCCGCGGAGTCCTTCAGCGTGAAGCCCGTCCCGGGCGACGTCGCGCTGATCCAGCCGGTGAACGTCGCGGCCGTAGGCGTAAGGATGATGACGTCTGTCGACTTGAGATCCGGCCACGCGATGGCTGCGCCGCCAGCAGTCCCCGCCGCCGTCTGTCCACGGTTCGAGAAGCCGCTCGTCACATCGATCGGTGTCGCGCACGTGCTCGAATCCGTACCGAGACCGAGTCGCAGTGTGCCGGACGGTGCGTAGAAGCCGATCGTTCCCGTAGCGCCGCCAGCCGGTACGACTTGCAGTTCGTCCGCTACGACGACCGAGCCGGAGTGCTGCGCAGCAGGACCGATGCTGTTGGTGGACAGCACGATCTGCCCTTTGCCGAAGGTCGCGCGGGAAGCCGCGTTGACCTGGCTAGTGAAGGCGCCGCTCGCGGAGCTGCAGTTCCAGTCGAGTGCTCCGATGTGGACGTCAATGCCCGACGTGTCGATGTTGAGGATGTTCGGCGATGAAGCCGTCACCGCCGTGAACGCGTGGTGGTAGCCGACCCATAGCTCATCGTGCGCCTGTACGCAGACACCAGCCGGATTGTCCGTGATGAGCGTGTCGATCCGTGTGCCCTTGGTGCCCGCGCTGATCGTCAGACCATCGCCAGCCGTCCCGCTGACGTCGAGACGCTCGAAGGTGTTCGACACCATCGAGCCGCTGCCGGTGCCATCAAGCCGAGCACCACCTTGCGTCCCTGTTGCCACGATAGAGCCAGAGAATCCGTTGTTCGCGCTGCCCGCTCCGACGTACAGGCCGTACTGCGAGCCGTACAGGAAGTTGCCGCCGTGAACGTGGTACCACTCGACGCCTGGAGTGATCGTGGCATCGCTCGCGAGGATGAGGCCCCACTCCAGACCTTGACTCTGGCAATTCTGCGCCGTGCCGGCGCGAGCATCGACGATCTTGATCCCCGACGCGGTGACGGACGTAGGACCGACGATCGAGTCGTTGTCGAGCAGATCGCTCTGCCCAGCATCGACGAAGCCCGCGTTGAACCCGGTGCGTACGCCTGTCACGTCGGCTGACAGGTCGCGCATCGTGGAGTTGTACGAGCCGTAAGACAAGAGCGTCAGGTAGTCGGCGTGCGTGCCGTTGATCCCGCTAAACTTCAGGCCGCTGATGTTCGAGTTCCAGAACGCGCCACCGATGAACCCGACCGCCTTGCCCGTGATCTGGCCACCGTTTCCCCGCCATGTGACGCTCACAGGAGGTCCGGATAGTGTGTTCACCGTGTCACCCGACACGAACGGGTAGAGCATTGCGTGATCGAGCGTCGCCGTGAACGTGCTGGTCGACTCGACGTGATAGACCGCGGCGAGCGTCGGGGCTGCCACGCTCACGATCTGGATGTACGTGCCCGCTGTCAACGCCACGGTCGTGACGATGGTGTTGGAGTACGGACTGACGGTGGGATTCCCATTGAGTGTCGTCGTGCTCGTGGTCCCCGGCAACGGAGCGTAGAAGAGCGTGCCGGGAATGATGGTCGACGGACCATCGAGGCCGCCGATGAACGTCGCGTCTGGTGACTGATTGATGGTCAGACTGGGAAGCTCGATCTGCGTCGAGCACTTGTAGGTCCCGCCCGGGATCCATGCGGCTTGACCGTTCGCGGCGAGCGTATTGAACGCATTGGGAAGGGTCGTGACGCAGACGTCCGTGGCGCCCGTGTTGTCGACGCCGAACGCGGAGACCACGTTGACGCCGTCGACCTGCGCGAGGCCGTAATACTCGGACGTCGATACGCCGCTTACGAATGACAGCGTGCCACCGCCAGAGAGCTGCGGAGCGAAGTAGTACGGGCCGTAGTTGGCCGCGGGCGCGGAGACAAAGTTGATCGTGACGCTCTGTCCGCGTGGATAGATCGGCGTGGACGATCCGGTGCGCGCGACGACTTGGTTGAGCGACAGGCATGGACCGATGCCTGCACCGCTGCATCCGGCACTCGTACAGGAGTTCGAATCTGACGCACATCCCGACGTGTTGCTGACGTCGATGTACCAAGTCGGAACGGTGCAAGCGGGGCCGCATTGAGCGGCAGTCGCATTCCCGGACGCCATGAGCGGCGCTGGGACCTGCCCGTTCTTGTTGCTCAGGTCTCCGCAGTACCACTTGCCGTCGCTGCCTCGGCACGCAGACATCGCATCACGCTTGGCGTCGGCGAGCCTTTGCGCCGCGGTGCGCGTGTCTACCTTCTTCGGCGCAACCGGCTTGATCGGCTGAGCCTGCGGCCGAACGATCCCCGCATCTGGCTCGTCAAAAGCGAGACGGGTCGGCATCTGCGCGACGGCAGCATCGACTGCGGCCTGGGGCGGAGACGGGGTACCCGAATGCGAGCACGCCACGAGCGCGAAGAGTACGAGGGCAACGTAGCGGATGGTCTTCATTCTCGTTCTCCGTTCACTATCGACAAGGGCGCGAAAGGCCCCCGATCCCCTCGGTCTGCATGCCCGCGTACGGCATCATCAGCACGCCCGCCGCCGCGCCCTGGATGAGCGGCGGCGTCTGGTTGCCTCCCCATCCGTACCAGACGAAGGAGTGCGCTTCGCCGATGTACGTGCCTGCGTTGAGCGTCGCGACCGGCTGCGCCTGCGATCCGATCGACGAGTCGAAGGCGATCACGGCGTCGGTGGGCTTGACGGTGTAGGCGATTCCGGATCCGATGACGGCGGCGGTCTTCGGTACGCCGCCGTTGTTGATGATGATCGCCAGCCCCTGCTGGAGCTGCCGGATGAGCAGCAGGATCCAATCGCGATCTCTCCACCATGCGAAGTCGTCGCTCATGTCGATCTCCTGCTACGTCAGAGGCACCGAGAAATAAACCACGACCACTCCGCTGCCCACTGCGGGAGAGCCACCCACGGTCACCAGCAGCGGCGCCGCCGCAGCACCCACGCTGATGTCGAGGCCGAAGAAGCTGTAGAGGCTCTGGACGTTTGGGATCGACTGCCCTGCGTTCATGAAGAGCGCGACGTTGCCCGCGATGCCGACCTGAATCGTCGTGCCCGGCGAGTACGCGGCGTCCCCGGCGCGCGAGTTGTCGAAGAAGACGGCGTTGATGATGGCGTTCTTGGGGATCTTGTTCGTGGACGACGCGGTGACCAGGCCAATGGGCACCTCGATGGAGCTGTAGTTGCCCGGGACCAAGCCTCCACCGCCCAGCAGCGCCAGGATCTGCTGCAGCGACGCGTCCTGCGCTTGGCCAGTGCCGCTACCGTTGGGCATGCCGACTATCGGTCCCCCGAGCGCTGCGATGATGGCCTGCAGGGTGGCGTCCTGCGCAGCCCCTGTACCCGAGCCATCCGGCATGAAGCAGCCTCCACGCGTGCGAGCTTACCCCGGAACGGGCAGCGCGCGAAAACTAGGCCGTAGCCGCTCGGAAAGGCAGCAGGTAGCCCGGCTGCTTGTACTCTTTCCACGCCAGGTACCCTAAGCCCGCGAGCGACAGGGCGGCGGCGGCGGCGAGGGCGATGTCGGCTACTGGGATGGAGGAGATCGGCGACGAGGACGAGAAGTCGGTACCGTAGACGGGGTCCTGCTGCGGCCCCACGCCCGAGGGCGCGAGCGCGTAGGTCTGCTGGATGGCCGACTTCACCGCAGCGTTGCCGGCAGCCTTCGCGATGAAGTGCGCCAGGTCGCCGACGGTGATGGTCCCCTTGCTCTGGTAGTCGAGACCCGAGTTGGCCGAGTAGACGGCTCCACCACGGGTCGCCAGCACGCTCGACAGATCCTTGGCCGTCGCGAGATCGGCCGGCAGGAAGTTGGCGAGGTAAGCGCGCGTGCCCGAGTTGATGGGGCCGTAGCGCGCGATGAGCTGCGCGAACATCGAGGTGATGGGCCCCGCGATCTGTTGCGATGCGGACCACGACGCGTAGCCAGCGGGGATGGGCCACGCGAAGGGGCACAACTGATTCAATCCGATGCAACCTATGCTGTTGGTCACGCTCGTCGAGAAACCGCTCTCCGAGAAGAAGACCGGCAGGATGTACTCGGGGCGTGGCAGCTTGCCGGCCGTGAAGCCGGACCAGAGAGCGTTGGCGGTGGCGGGGAAGTCGAGGCTCACGAGAGCCCCCGCTTGCGTCGAGCTTCGGGGCTCCAAGATGCTTCGGCAATGCGCCGCACACGCTCCGCCTTCTGCTCTGGGGTCAGGCGCGCCCAGTCGCGCTTCTTGCCGTCAGAGATTTTCCGAGACATCTCCGGATCCGAGGCCTTGTTCTTGAGTAACTGCGCAACGATTTCGAGTCTTCGTGCGGCAGGTACCGAGGCCCAGGCCTTCTTCTGCCGCTGGCTGCGCTGCTCCGGCGTCTGGGCTGCATGTGCGCGCAGACTGCGATCGCTCAACTGCTCGAACGATAGGCCTTCGCGTCCCCGTCGGAGATTCTCCAGCATCGGCGCCCGCTGCTCTTCCGACGCGTTCGCCCAGCGCCTCTTCTGAGCCTCACTCGCTCGACGGATCGTTTCGGGATGCAGCGGCGCCGCGTTCCCCACGGGCGCGATGTTGTACCCGTTCGGACACGTCGTTCTGCGCTTCTCGATCCATACCCGCTCTGCGATGTTCGCGCCCTCTTGCGAGGTCACGACATCGAGAATCTCGTGGTCGAACGCGTCGGCGCCGTACTTCATGATCGCGGAGGCAAGGGCCCGGCAGCCGACACGAACGCTCCGCTTGGCCAGCTTCACATGGTCGCTCCAACGCTTCTCCATCGTCTGTCGCGTCTGACCGATGTACTGCTTCCCGTTCACGCGACAGGTGTGGCAGTAGATGATGAAGCGGGTCTTCATGCTTGTCGCCGATCCCAAGCATACAGCGCCCCGTACGTGAGTCCTACCGCTGTCGCGAAGCCGAGGGCGTAGAGCAGCGCCTTGGACGCGACGCCGATGCCGCCGCTGAGCGGAGCCGAGAGCACCTCGGCGGCCAGTAGTGCCGCCGTCGGATCGGGGTGAACGGTGCCCGGCTGGAAAGTGCCGCCCGGCCAGATCTGCCAGTGGCAATGTGGGATGCCGACGAGCGCCGCATTGCCCGTGGTGTCCACCCGAGCGATCTGCTGACCCGCGGAGACCTTGCGCTGCCCAGTCTGCACGTCGAGCAGGTGGGCGTGGAAGTAAGCGGTCCCGTCAGCGATGTGCAAAATCGCTACGTTGCCGCCCGTCGGATCGACGCCGTACGAGACGGTGCCATCGTCGCACGCCACGACAGGCGTCCCTGTCGGAGCGCAGAGATCGCAGGCGTCGTGGAGCTTGGTGACGCCGTTGGTCGTGCGATTGCCGTAGCCGGCGCAGATGTTCCGCGGCGCTCCCGCGATCGGGTAGTAGCGGATCACGACCCGAGCCTACCGCGCTTTTGGTCCCCAGCCGAACCCATGGCAAGATGATCCCCATGACTCGAGCAGGTAGCGCATGGACGACGGCGGCAGGAGCGGTCGGGGGTCTGCTCGTGGGTCTCGTTGGAGGGCGGCTGGCGACGCGCGGCATGGCCAGCGCTGAAACGCGCGCCAACATTGTGCTTGCAACCAGCGTCGGCGGTGCAGCGGCCGGAGCTGGCATCGCCTCCTACGCCTCCTCGAAGAATCTCCTGGCGTCGTGATGAACAGCGGAAGCGGGCATCTCGAGTCGTTCGAAGACGTCGAGAACGAGTTTCGCGCCGTGCGCGTCGAGCGCGCCAACGACATCGGCGCGATCATGCAGTCCATCGGCAAGCTCGCCGCCGAGGTCTCGGGCCTGCGCAAGGCCGACGACGAGCTGCGGCGAGTGCTCATCGAGGGCGGCTTTCCGCACCGGACCGACGACACTGGCTCGCACGATCTGCGCGAAACGTACGCCCAGCTCAAGGCGCTCGCGTCAGACCCCTCCAGCCCGTTCGGCCCCAACGACCTGCGTACCGCGGTGGAGCGCGTGACCGAAGAAATGCGTCTCCGGGCCGAGGTGGGCACCTGGCGCAAGATCAAGGCATTCCCCTCGTGGGCGGCGCGCAAGGCGGCTGCCAAGGCGCTCGAATGGGCCGTCATCGCGGCTCTGGCCGCGGGAGCCGCGGAGCTCTGGCGGCTCTTGCATCACTAGGGTAGGCGCGGTCGGCCGGCGAGCTGGATGGCTGCCCAGAAGCCGCCGACGACCAGCAGCATGGCGGCGCCCGTGAAGGCGACGATCGGCCAGCTGATGCCCGGCGGAGGCTCGTCGAGCGAGTAGACGGCGGCCGTGGGGTCGGGCGTGTCGAGGTTGTCGGCCTCGGTGGCGCCGACGCCCTGCGTGGCCTGCGTAACCAGCGACACGCCCGGAATGCAGATGCCCGTCACGAGGACGCCATTGCGGTAGGTCCATGAGTGATGGCTCACGAACGCGCCGACCGTCTGCCCGTTGTAGACGATGGTCTTCGCGATGCTGCCGTACGGGTAGCTGCGGACGTGGTCGCGTACGTCGATGGCGAACTGCGCGAGCGGATCGGGAACGGCGGCTTGCCTCCACACGCGCCACCCGAGAGGTACCGACTCTTGGACGCAGCTCACGAGCGCCTCCGCCCCGCCGTCATGCCGATCACGAGATGCTGCTTGAGACGCAGCAGTCGACCTCGCCGAACCCTGACCTTCGCGAGCAGGAACAGATAGCGACCCTTCACGTCGCCCCCACAGGCGGCGGCTCCGTCGCGCTCGTGGCCTCGTGCAGCCGCTTGCGGGCGGCGTCACGCTCTTGCGCGGTCGACCAGCCGCGCTCGGACAGGGCCTGGTCCATGGCGCAGCCGACTTGATGGCCGCCCTTGTAGTCCTCGTGTCCTTTCGCCAGGTACTTCTCGTGACCGCCGCCGGGCTGCGGACCCTCACACACGGGACATGCGGGCCACCGGCTTCCGTGGGCCCATTCCGATGCGAGTAAGGCGATGTCGATCGCGGCGAGCATCAGCAAGCGTGCCCGTCTTCCCACGCTTCGCCGCATTCCGAACAGACCGGGTGCGACTCGTTCGCTTCCTCGTCCTCCTCCACGATGTGCTCGTCGCCGATGAACACGTCGCCACGCGCGTTGATGGTGACGTCGATGTCCTCGACACCCTTGCTCTTGGCGTCCTCGACGATGCTCCGCGCCTGGGGGCCGGAGATCGAGAGGTACATGCCGCCCTCCGGGTGGCTGGCGTAGGCCACGAAGACGCGGACCTCGCTCGCGCGTGTGACGGCGCCGCCGAGCTCTCTAGGTTTCATCGTCGAGCTCCTCGGAGGCGAAGCCGTCCCACGACGGCGGCGCAGCCAGCACTGCCCAGTCGAACTCGTACGCGCCGCTCGGCGGCGGCGCCGGAATCGTCGGCGGCCCATCTGGCGGCAGTGTCTGATCGGGGTCCACGGCGGCCAGTCTACAACGACTCAGGCGCCGCGCCTACGCAACTCCCGCAGCGCATTCTGCAGGCTGCACACCAGCACGCAGTCGTGGGTGTGCGGATCGCTGTTGCAGCTCGGGCACTTATCTTCGACGTCGTCCTGCTGCACGAGCGCATCGAGGCACTCGTCCATCAGGCTGAAGACCTCGGTCATGCGCAGGTCGATCTTGAGCTTGACGCCGCGCGTCTCCAGCACGAGGCGCCTGCGGCTGTCGTCGGCGGGACGCAGTTCGCACAGGACCGCGTTCGGATTTCCGATGTCTCCTCGCATCACTTCCTCCCAGGCGGCCGTTTCGGCAAAGGCATCAGCAAGACGGCCGGCACAGGCGTCCGCAGCTTCTCGCCCACCGGCACGTCCTTGGCGAGCAGCGGCGCCTCGACGTCGACCTCCAGCCGCTGCGCCACGCCCTTGACGTAGTCGCGCTGCCGGGGCGTCAGCGGTCGGTACTTGTCCAGCATGCCGTCAAACGCCGCGAGGTGGCGCTCTTGATTCTCGTCGAGGTCTCCGAGATCGCGCAGGGCCGCGACGGTGGCGCGCAGCAGGCGGGCGTCGTCTTGGCTCAGGTGGTCCATCACTTGTGCCCATCGAGCATGATGTCGAGCGCCAGCGCCGCCGCCTTGGCCAGCCGCTTGTCGACAGCGATCTGCGCCTTCATGATCGGCGCGAAATGCAGCCTCGCGCACTTCGGGCAGAGTAGCTGCAGACACCACGCGCACCGGATGGCGACCTTTCGCTCCTCGGTGCGCATCCGGTTGCTTCGCGAGCGCACCGTGCCCTTGACGCGTTTCCACGGCGTCAGGTTCCACACGAGCGTCCTGCGGCATGTGGTGCACTTGGGCTGCGCGAGACGCGAAGTTGGAACACGTCGCCCAGCGAAGTGACGCCGGCCGGTGCAGACGTGAAGGCTGGTCGTCATTTCTTCTCCAGTCCGCCGCCGTACCCGCACGCCAGCGCCGTGCGGTACTGCTCGAGCAGCTCGGTGCAGCGGGTCTGCGTCGCGGTGAGGTTGTCGAGCATCTGCTGGTTGTCGCGCGCCAAGATGAGGCAGACGCCGACGTGTGCGGCGTTCTTCTCGCGCAGCTCGCGGCATTCGGCGACCAGCTCCGCGATGCGTCGCTCCAGCACGTCGCGCCCCTGGCCGTCGGTCTTCGCCATCTCGTCGAGGTTCATCGTCTCAGCTCCAGCCCGAGATTCTTGAGCACCTCGCGGCACTCCTTGAGACACTTCTTGCCGAAGCCTGCCCGCTTGGCGTCGCGCGACGACAGATCGATCTTGTCCAGCAGCTGCTCCAAGTCGCCCACCGTCTTGACCCCGAGCTGCCGGATGGCCAGCGCCGCGCGCACCGACAGTTCCAGTTCGTCCGCCGCGCGCATCCGCAACTCGCCCCGCTGGATGTCGGCGCGGATCTGCTTGCACGCTCCCTCGGCCATGTGCAGCGCCCCGTGGTAGGCGGGGTGGGCGTGGATCTGCAGGAAGGCCAGGCCGGCGAGCAGTTCGGCATCGGAGATCATCGCTTGGACTTCTTCGACGGCGCACACGCCGCCTTGTGCAGTGCCCTCACGCACCGCAGGCAGTAGCCGTACTCGTAGATGGGCGGCTCGCCCACCACGCGCGCCATGACCGCCTCGCGCATGCCGCGATTGCAGATGCAGCAGGTATCCTGTCCCGGTGGCAGGACGCATCGCTTGAACTTGTGTCGCTCTGCTTTCATCGCGCCTCCAGCGTATCCGCGAACGCCAGCTCCCGCGCGAGGTACGCATCGCGCCGCGCCTCGTTCGGCTCCCGCAGCATGGCGACGTGCGCAATCGCTCGAGCCTGCGCGCGCCACCACGGAGCCCACGAGGCGTCCGCGTGCGGGCCTCGCAGCGATACGGTGCGGTAGACCTCCGCCTGCAGATCGGGTGGCACCTTCGACCAGCACGCGCGGCACATGAGCCAGCGCGGCGGGCAGGGCGACTTGCAGCCGAGGGCGTGGCAGTGGTGGGTCATCGGGACGCTCCGCACGCGCGGCAGCTCGTCGCACCCTTCTCCGTGCCGGTCCACACCAAGCACTTCTTCCCATCCGGCATCGTTGCCTGACAGAACCACCCCGGCAGCAGCACGTCCTTGAGCGCCTGCCGTGCCTCGCGGATGGCGTCGATCGCCACCCGCCCGTTGAGCTGGTGCGGGCTGATGATCTCCTCGGCGATGGCGAGACGGGCGTCGAGGGTCACGCTTTGTTTCCCTTCTCGCACTGCGGCTCGAACGCGTGCCCCTTCATGTGCACGCGCATCTCGCGCAGCAGCGCGGGTGGCGGATCGTGCCGGAGATCGATGGGCAGCGTCACGAGCAGGCACTTCAGCTCGATCGTGCAGGCGATCTCCACGAAGTGACTGCCCTGCTCGTTGACGACGGGCTCGATCTTGAACGCCTCGTGCACCCACGACGGCCAGCGTTCGCGATAGGCCGTAGCTTCGCCCTTCGCGATCGGAGTCACGGCGACCCCCGATGCAGCCCGACGACGTACGCCAACGCTTCCTCGTCCGTCTCGAACAGGCGATCGGCCAGCTCGGTGAAGATGGTCCACTTGCACTTGGGACCGGAGACGACGATGAGCGGCCACGGTCCCCCATCCTCGCCTGCGCGCATCTGCCGCGCCACCAGCGCCGCCCCCAACTCCACCCAGCTGCCGCACGCGCCCCTGTCGTTGGCCGCGAGCAGCCAGACGATGTCGGCCGCAAGCACGCCGTCGAGATCGGCCTGGGCGTACTTGCGGCGGTCGGCGTCGGTGAGCAGGCTGTCGCCGCCGGAACCGATACCGTTGAAACCCAGACAGGAGCACGCCGCGATCGTCAGGCCGTCGCCCTTGCAGCCCTCGCCGCTGTTGTAGTGCACGCTGCGGTGATGCCCGCACGCGCACACGTCTCCCTCGGCCTGAGTCCAGTCACAGGTGATCTCGATGCCCGCTTCGCGCAGCTTTGCGATCATCGGCCGCGACCGCTGATGCTGCTCCACCCACGCACCCGCCACGTACGCCTTCATGTCTCCTCCACCATCTTCGGCCTACCATCCTCGTCGTACAGACTCGCCCGCGCCGCCCCGGCCTCGGTGATCTTGTAGCCGGCGCGCATGCTCGTACAGCGCACGGCGCCGGGCGTCGGGATGAGGCCGAGCGACTCGGCGAAGCCGAGCTTGCAGAGATCGTCGAACAGTGAGCTGGTCGAGGCCATGATCTTCTCGCGGGCGAGGCGGACCAGGGCGCGGCGGAGGGTCTTGGTCACGTCGCTCTCCAGCCGGAGAACGTCGTCCCGGGGCCGCCGAACTTGATGAGCTTCTTCTTGCGCAGACGCTGCAGAGAGCGATCGACCTGCCGATCGGTGATGCTCCCGCTCGGGTTCGAGAGGGTGACGGCGACGCAGACGCCGCGGAGCGTGAGGCCGCTCTTGGTCCTGATCGCGGCAAGCACCCGCTCGTCGAGCGCCACGTTCTCGGCGCGCTTCTTCTCGTGAAGGCTCACGACGGCCGTCCCTTCGCGCAGCACACGCACGCGAGGTCACCGGGCTTCTTCGTTGGCGCCAGCACGCCGCCAGCGTCAAGTTCCTCGTCGAGGGCGTGCGCCTCCTTCGCCGTCAGCGCGCTGCCTTCGTCCTCGACGATGACGAGCGTCGTGGGGTCGAACAGCAGTAGGTCCGTCTTGCCGGCGGCGCCGTTGGCGGCGCGGGTGTCTTTCGAGGCCATGGTCACTCCCAGATGTCGAGAAGGTCTTTGATGTCGTTCGCCAGCTTGCTCTGCATGTCGCAGTTGCGCTTGAGCGCTTTCTTGGCCCGGCGCAAACCGTCGATCGACGGAGCCTCGTCGAGTAGTCCCGCCAGCGCGCCCGCGCACTCCTCCAGCGACCGAGCGTACTTCAGGGGCAGCTCGATCGTCTTGGGCTCGGCCACCGGATTCGCTTCTCTGCGCAGCGCCTGCAAAGATTTCTTCGCCATCTTCAACCTCCGAAACGTTCGACGGCGCGGGTGCGCGCCTATTCAACAAATCAGTAGCTCACCGACGTTACCGCGCTTCGAGGCGTCGGAGTTGATGGCGCGACGGGCCTCGACTCGCTCGATCGTGAAGCCCTTCGCGTACAGCGCCCGCACGGGCGGCACGTCTGCGTTGGACAGCAGCACGCGGCAGCCTCGCGCCTTCAGTCGCAACGCCAAGTCACGAAGCCTCTCTTGCTCAGCGGGCCCGAAGGGTTCCTTGGTGTAGGCCGTGAAGTCCGACGAGGCGCTAACGGGCCAGTACGGGCAGTCGAAGTAGATGAAGTCGCCCTCTTTCGCGCAGCCACTGACCCCCGGCGGCGCTTCGAAGTCGCCGTGCTGGATCTGGACCCCCTGCAAGAGGCGCGAGCACGCGTGCAGGTTCTCGGCGTCGCAGATGGTGACCTCTCCCGCGCGCTTGCCGTGCGGCACGTTGAAGTCGCCGGCCTTGTTCACGCGGAACAGGCCGTTGAACCCTGTTTTGTTGAGGAAGATGAAGGCCGCCGCCTGGTCGACGAGCAGCATCGGGTTGCGCCTGCGGACCTCGTAGTAGAACTCGGCGCCGCCCTTGCGGTAGCCGGCCTCGTACTCGCGCAGGTACGCGATGACGCCCACCACGTTGTCGCGGGTGGCGCGGTAGGTCGCGATGAGCCACTTGTTGCTGTCGTTGATCGTGACGTTGTCGCCGGTCGTACCCGCGCTGTCGCTATCGGCCGTCCGGCCCTGCTGCAGCACGTCGAAGAGCGTCGCGCCGCCGCCGACGAACGGCTCCCAGTAGTGGCCGAAGTAGGACGGGACGCGGCGGCGCAGTTCGGGTAGCAGCTGGGTTTTCCCGCCTGCCCATTTTGTGAAGGGTCTCGCCACTGTCATCGCTCCTGCTCCCGTCCTCGGTCGCGCGTGGCCGCGCAGTTCGCGGTCGGTGGGTTGGACGAGGGACTCCCCGCTGTTATTCAAGCCGCCCACGGTACAAGCCTCCCGTCCTTGAAAACCGGCTTGGACTTCTTCGACCAGCACCGCGCGAGAAGAGGCTTCACGCGGGCAGGGACATCCGGAAGAAATTCGTTCGCTCCCGCAACCATCAAACGACCAAGCTCGATGGCCTTGTCGTGGGCACGAAAGTCGTCGTCTACTTCAAGGATCAACTCGTCGTGGATCATGTTGCAGATCCGCGATCCGTAGAGCACGTTCGCTGACTCCGCGTAACACGCACGAGACACGATGTACGTCGCACGCTTCGCCGCATCTGCACCCAGACCCTGAAAGTACGTGTTGCACGCGGCCGTGTAGTGGCACCCTCCGCGCATCCTGTTGGAGAAGACTTGGTGCACAGTAGCCTCGCCCGTATCCTCGTCGACCAAGTCGCCGACGTGCTGAAAGAACAGCTTCAACTCGGGCCAACGTTCAAGCCACTGCGCCTTGAGCTCTCTGGCGCGCTCCTCGGTCAGATGCACGCCGTAGGTCTTGCGAGCGAAGAGGCACAGCTTCTCTGCGCCGAGGCCACCGGGGAAGCCGAAGTTGGCGACCTTGGCCGTCTGCCGCGCGTTGTCGACCGCCTCGTCTCCGGCTTCGTTTCGCGCGACAGCCTCCTCGTACGAGATCCCGAGGATGCTTGCCGCGAACGCCGTGTGCGCGTCGAAGCCGGCGTTGAGCACCTCGGCCAGGTGCGACTGCCCGAAGAGCGTGACGCAGCACTGGGCCAGGGTGTGGAGCTCGAGGCCGGAGAAGTCCGCCTGGGCGAAGACCTTGCCGGGTCTCGGGATGAAACACTCTCGAATGCCCATCAGCCCACCACCAATCGGAGACGACGGGCCCGTTCCAGCCCTGCCAAGAGCATCTCCAACTCTTCAAGACTTGCGTCGCTCTTGATGTTGTTCGCGCGCCAAGAAATGACCCAGACGTTGCCCTTCACGTATCCAAGCGACGAGTCAATACGATCTAGCGAAGGCGTGCTATCGGCCTGCACTCCGGGCTTGCGTTCCAGCACGATGCCGAGCAACGGACAAATCTTAGGAATGACGATGTCAGACACGTCCAGATTGAAGTCCAACCCAAGTTTCTTGGCACGTTCTTTCGCTCGCCGAAACATGCCGCGTTCGACGTTAGCGGCGCACCACTCGCGCTCCTTGCACCGAACGCGTTCCGCGTTTCGTTCGCGCCAAGCTTTCTGCCACGCTCTTCTGCGATCAACGTCCAACCGCTTCTGCTCTCGTATCTTCTCCTTGTTGGCTTCTCGGTAGTTCTTGGCGTTGGCCTTCCCGCGTGCGGGGTTAGCAGCATAGTACTTGCGCCCGCGCTCTCTATTGCACGGAACGCACTTGTGCGGAGCGTTGTCGTAACGTTCGAAGGAGCCATACACCTTACAAGGCTTGTCGGAAGTCATGTACCGCCTGCCGTCTTCCGCGCGAAGTTCTGGACATTCGGTCTACTCGACGTGGCTCGACCCGAAGCAGCTAGGCCAAAGGTCGTGTGCACCGGATACTGCGTCCCCGCCCGGAGCACGGGGATGTCCTTGGCCAGCACCGCCTTGAGCGACGTGAGCTCGGCGTAGTCTTCGAGCAGGTCGTACTCGGAGGCTTCGCACGCGTCGGAGTCGAGCGACACTCCGCCCTTGGCCGTCAGGCGCACCGGCTTGCCGAGCTGCTCGCACACCTGCACCATGAGCGCCTTGGCCTTCTTGGTGTCGCGCGAGCCGTCCGCGCGCACCAGGCCCGCCGCCTTGAGGTCGCCCTCGATGGCCGCAAGCGCGCCCAGGGTCTCCTGCTCGAGTTTGTCCACGCCCGGCGCGTGCGTGCGCAACCCCCACACGCTCGTCAGGTGCAGCGCCCACGCCGCCCGCGCCTGGCGGAACTGGTCGGGGATGTACTGCACGTGCTCCTCCTGCTTGAGGAACACGTCGAGCGTCGCCCGCGCGTCTTCTAGCGGGTACGTCCGCGCGCCTTCGGGCCATTCGGATAGAGGAGTGTGGAGAAACTCGCCGTACCGCAGGCGCCAGGTGTCCTTGTCGAGCCTGCGCCCCGTCGCACGGTACGTGAGCGCGTCGAGCGTGTAGTCGTGCGGCATCCACCGCGCGCCGCGCTTCTCGACAGCCTGCGGGCACGTATCCGGATCGCATTCCTCGTGCTCGTTGCACACGCGCTTCTGAAACTTGTGCAGGTACCCGCGAAACTCGCCGGCCGCGATATCGAGCAGCTGCTGCCGCAGCTTGGTGCAGGTGATCCGGTCGTCGTCGTACGACTTGAACACCAGGGGCACGATCTCCGGCCACTTCGCGCACAGCACGGCGAGGTCGTAGACGACATGGTGGCCGACGAGCAGCAGCTGCACATCGGTGAGCCAGCTCACGACGAGCGGCAGCGCCTGCGGATCGTCGGCGTGGATGATCTGAGGCTCCTCACCCAAACGCTGGTACGTGAAACAAACCGCTTCCGGAGCCATCACACCCGGCCTGAACAAAGCTGTCTCAGAGTCCCATGCCAAAACGTTCATCGACCATGCCTCGCAAGGTATGAGATGGCCCTAAACAAAATGCTGCGTCTGTCTTTGAAGCCGCCCAGCCCTCTGTTGCAACTGCTGCACAGCAGCTCTCTGACTTTGCCGGTTACGTGGTCGTGGTCAACATGGGGGCGAAGCATCGGCTCATTGCAGATGCCACAGCAACCGGATTGCTCTATCAACATCCGATCCCATTGGCCTGGGACGAGCCCATACAACGCATCCCGAAGTTGCGCGGCTCGCTCGTTCAACCACTTGCGGTAGGCGTCGGAGTTCTCTGCCTTGTTCTTGGCGTAGTTGTCTCGTTTTCTCTTCGCTATTTTCTCTTTTCTGAGGCGATGCGCTTCCGGATTTTCTTCAGCCCGCTTCAGATAATAGGACTTGTCCGCCGCCCGTTTCGCTCGCAACCGTTCTTCGCGAGGCAGGTTGCTTAGTGCGCCCCGCGGCTTTCTCGGAGTGCCTAGCTTGGTTGGTTCGCCGACTTTCATCGCTCCCTCAAGGCGGCTTCGCCACGTGTCGTCAATCGACAGCCGCTCTCGCCCGGAATCCACTCCGCCAACTTGCGCTTGAAAAGCGCATCTCGTAGCTCCGGGCTGCCGGGCGCTTCGCCTCTACCGACGCGGCGAAGCGCCCTCCACAGCTCCGGGTGCATCTGCTGCGACACACCCACCGCGCACTACTGCGCCTGCGCCGCCGGCCCCTGATCGATGATCGCGCCCCACTTGTGCAAGCTGAAGTCGGTGTCCGCCTTCGTCTTGACGGTCACGACCTCGACGGGGATGAGGAAACCGTTGATGGCCCCCTCGTTGACCACGGAGTTCATGAAGCCCTCGACGGCCTCGATGAACTCCGGATCCTCCGGCTTCTGGCTGAGAATGCCAGCGGCGAAGCTCTTGAGCGCACCGAAGCCGATGTCGATGTCCTTGAGCGACTGGTACCACGACGCCGTGGTGCCCTGCTGGTTGGGCAGGAGCTTCTCAAGTTCCTTCATGTCGAAGGGCTGTCCGTTGAACGACTTGATGGCCGCTGCCTTGGCCGACTCGTAGTCGGACTTCTCGACCGTGAACTCCATGATGAACGCGTCACCCTTGGCGCGCGTCTTCTTGAAGATCGCGCGCTTGACGCGCACCTCGTACTTGCCTTCCTTGAGCCAGATGCCCCTGTCGAAGGTCTTGGCGTCGCGCAGTCCCGCAAACAAATTGCCGGTGGTCATGTTCTTGTTCTTTCTTCCTAGCCCCAGAGGGGCCCTCTTCGGTTGTCGATGTCGGGTAAGCAAAGGTCCGCTAAGAGAAGTTTCTGATCGTGGCCCAGCGTGTCGGCTGCGGCGCGCGCGCCGTCAAGCGCCCGGTTGAAGGCGTCGTAGTGCTCACGGCATCCGAGCAGGAAGTCGACCGCGACCTCGTCAGCCTCCTGGCCGTCGCGGTGCGTGCGGCCGATCATCTGCTCGGCCGTGAGCGCATCGGGCGGGAAGGAGCTCACGAGATTGGTCGAGAACATCTGCAGGTTACGGCCTGCACTGTTGGCCTTCACGCTGGCGATGATCGCCTTGCCTGGCTTGACGAGCGTGATGCTCTCGCCGCTGTCGCTCAAGCCCTGCGCGCCGTAGTACGCCGCTCCCGTCTCGCGCGCCAAGCGGCGAGCGAAGAAGACGTGCTCGCACCAGACGATCCCCTTCTGCCGCTCCATCCACGCCGCGCACGCCTGCAGGGCCGTGTCGTCGTGCCAGACGTCCTTGGGCTGCACCTTGTACGAGTCGCGCACCGCGCGCCACGCATCGAGCGTCGGCGTGTGCAGCCGCCCCGCATCCACGGCGTTGGCCACCTGCAGCTCGGTGTCGAGCACTTCGGACTCGGCGAGCGTGTCGCGCACGAAGGTCGCCCACTCGCGCCGGGCGGTGCTCCATTCGATGGGCGGACGCGGATCCCAGACCGAATGGAAACCCAGAGCGAGCTGCCGCAGGTACATCCGGAACTCGAGCGGCGTCGCAAACGTCCAGCCATCGGGCGTCGTCCACGGCCGCACGACGTACTTGCCGTGACAATCCTTGGTGCCCTCGCGCATCTGGCGGATGTGCTCCACGGTCACGTCCGCGGGCTCGTACTCGAGCGCCGAGACGCGCAGGCTGCAGGTGACGCCGTCGTTCTTGGCCGAAGCCACGACACCGCGCGTCTCGAGCAGGCGCGACTGGAAGATGCGTCGCACGCGCACGAGCTCGTCTTCGCCTTCAGCCGTTCCGATCGACAGCAGCGCTCCCGCCTGCCGCCGGCCAAGCGGGTTGACCTTCTCGTCGAGCGCATCGGCCCAGGCTGAGACCTCGTCATCGCTGACCGGGATCGGCGAGCCCGACTTGAGGCACCAGCGCAGGATGTGAGCGAAGTCTCGAATCGAGCCCTTCATCACCGTGCCCGAGACTCCAACGAAGCGCGTCTCGGGATTCGCCGCCATGTACCGCACGACGCGACGTGTGCGTCCCGCGCGATGGTTCTTGAGGTAGTGCACCTCGTCGGCCACGATCAGATCGGGCTTGACGTAGTCGAGCTTGCGAGCGCTCTGCACGAGCGAGAGCATCTCGTAGGACTCGATCTGGATGTTGGTCGGCAACCGCCAGTGCTCGCGCAGGAGCTTGTAGTCGTGCCAGGTCTTCTGAACGAGAGCCGCGGGCAAGAGCAAGATCGGCCGCTTGGCCTCGAGCACCAGAGGCAGCAGCAGCGTCACGAGCGTCTTGCCACCGCCCACGCGGATGGGTCCGAACAGGCCCCCAGCCTCCATCGCTTCGTACAGTGCGATGGCTTGCACCGGACGCAGCGCCATGGTCCCGCCGGGCGTCTTGAACTCCAGCGTGAGCATCTCTGCCAGACGCGCAGCGTCCGGCTCGGGCCACACGCGCCTGGGCAGCCGCGCGATGCGCTCGACCTCGCGAGTGTCCTCGACGACCAGGCTGCGAAACGGAGAAGCGTTCATCGTCGCCTGAGCTGCGCCACCGCTGCGTCCGCGATCCTGCGCGCCGCCTTGGCATGGTCCTTCTCCAGCGCGCTACCGAAGCTTTCTCCGTTTGCCCTCGCGGCTCGGAAGTCCGACACCCACGCCGCCGCGTAGACCGCGTCCCACAGGCGGCTGTCGTCGTGCAGAACTTCCGGCACGTCACCGGGTGTGTTCTCGGGCGTGACGTCGTGGACCTGGCACTGGCCCGGTCCCTCGCACGTGCACTCGTTCACCTCACCACCAGTTCGGCGCGGGCCGTCAACTCCGTGGCGATGACAGCGCCCTCGGGCGTCGTCGTGTCGAGGCGCACCGCCGGCAGCACACCGGGCAGCGCGTCGAGCGCCGCGACCGCCGCGACGGCAAGCATGCCGGGGCCGTGACCGAAGTCGGCAAAGCGGTAGTCGGCCAGGCCGCGCTCGGCCGTGACGCGCTGCTTGGCCAGCACGATGATCTGCGAGGCGTCCACGATCTCGACGCCGACGGGGCCGCAGTTGATGTAGAGCGTCTTGATCTTCGGAGCGAGCCCCGTCGAGGGCAGGGACGCCTTGGACGGGCGTCCGCGACCGCGCTTGGCCTCGGGGGCCTCTCCGGCCGTTAGCGACGCCGCGAGCTCCTGGCCTGCCTCGGCGACGGTGGCCGGCAAAGCCGCAGCAGGGGCTGGCGTGGGCGCGGCAGCGGGGGGCGGCTGGAACTCGGGCGGATTGATGGCCGCCGGCACGACGGCGACGGCCGCTGCCGCAGGAGCCCCGGCTGCACGCATCTTGGCCAGGAGCTTGTTGCCGCCGCTCGGAGGCGCGCTCGCCGCAGCGGTCCCGTGATGCGCGCCGCCGGGCTGGAAGGCCAGCGGCACGGCGGCGGGTGCGGGAGCCGCTGCGGGGGCAGCGCCGGGCGCCGGCTGAGCAGCGCCGTTGGTCTTGTTCTTGAGCAGGGCCGTGAGCTTGTTCTGTTCCACGTGGGACCTCATTTTGTCGAAAGGACTGAGATTGCAGCGCCCCTGATGAGGGCACCCACCGTAGGCGCTGCAATGGTTGATGTTCGGCGGCAGATCGAGAGCTCGGACAGGCTCTCCGTTTTCCTTCGGTTGCGTCGCGGCATCCATCTGCTCGGCGATCTGTTCGATCGCGAGGAAACGTTGCCAGACTTCGGCTTGGCTCACGCGAATGTGCGTGACCGCGCTCTTTCTCGTGTTCTTGGTCTGGTAGTAGACCCATCGCAGCCCGACATGCGGCTCCTCCGGGTGTTTGCGAAAGTAGTCGACCGCGTAGAGCGTCGCCTGGATGTCCAGGCGCAGCTCGTCCTCGGTCTTCTGCCAGCGCAGATCGCTCGTGGTCTTGTGATCGGTGACGATGCCGGGTTCTTCGAGATCTTTGTAACCGAGGTAGGTGTGCCCCGAAGGGCCCTCGAAATGAAACTCTTGTTCGATGAGAAGCCCCGGTGTGCCGGGTGCGGGCAGGTGCTGCAAGCCGGACGCCGCGATGTAGCCAAGCTCGGTCGTGAAGTCGATCGACTCTCCGCGCAGGTACTTCTCGAGTTCGGCGTGCACTTGGCCGCCGAGCTCCGCTGCCTTGTTGGGCGGCTCCTCGACGCCATCGAGCACTCGCCACGCCCACTTGCGCTGGCACTCGGTGAAGGTCTGGATCTGGGAGGCGGAGAGCCTCATTGCGGGATCTGTGCTGAAGGTCTCACGTACGCACTCGCTTGCGCAGCGCTCGAACGGCCATCCGCACGACGCTGTCGAAAGAGGTTTTGTCGGGTCGCAACGAGACCGGGAGTACCCCGGTTCCGTGTTTGACGAGAAGCGCCTGAAGCTCGCCGATCTCGTTGTACGCCGTCTCGCTCAGCTTGACGCTCTTGAAAGCCACTGGAGAAAAGGTTCTACAGACGGACGAGCGTGGCGTCAAGACGAAATCTTCTCGACCACGATCTCGACACCGTACTCGCGCGGTTTGCCCCGACGCTGCTCGTACACCCAGATCACGAGCGGCGTGCGGTCATCGACGCCGAGGGCGTCGGCGATGCCGTCGCGCACGTTCTTGCAGGCCCCCTGGTTGTTGTCGTCGTCAAGCTGCCTGGGCGCCACGCGCGTCAAGGTCACCCGCACGGGCAGCGACATGCCGCGCAGCGGTGCCGTCAGCAGCATCCTCGCCAGGGCGCGGTGCTCGGCCGCCCGGCGAGCGTACTTTGACCAGTGCTCCCTCGCGTTGAGCGCGGAAACGGCGCGGATCGGCAGGAAAACCGCGATTGGACAGGTAGGAACAGTGGGAACTTTGCAACTCATTGAAATTCATTCCTAGTTCCAACGTTCCTACTGTTCCTACCTGTATGTATGTCTTACGTGTACGGTATGGTACAGCACGCTAGCCAGTACGGTTTCACCCCCTCCAGGGGGTAGCCCTTTAGGTGGGATCAGGCGGGAACAAACGAGCTAAGTAGTTGAAAACAGGTAGCGCCATTCTAGGGTATTTTTTCCAGTTCTAATTCGTGTGCGTTTCATCTTGAGCCGTTGCTGCAGAATTTTTCCAACGCGCATCGCGTCCCCGGTGGTCCACTGACCGACAAGCTTGCCGACGGCGTGCTCCAGTACGTCGGCGGTCGTGACCCCCTGGGAGCCGTCGAAGGGCCTGACGCCTTTGAACACGCTGCCCGGTTCGACGACGACGGCGGTGCGGGAGAACTTGGTGGGGTCGTCGAACCAACGCTGGATCTTCTCCTCCCAGCCGTCGATCTCGAGGCGCGCTTCCTGCTCGTCCTTGCAGAGCGCGAGTAGCTCCGGCGTGTTGACGTGCCACGCCTCTCTTTCGCTCCAACGTTCGAACGCTTCGGCCCAGAGCTGGTCGCGATCGCTGGCGATGCGTTGGTAGTCGATCTCTCGCAGCACTTTGACGGGCCAGAATCGCCGAGCCCCGGTTGGATCGTTGAGGTACTGCGCGCCGTTGGTCGAGCCGCAGAAGCCGCATGCTCGGAGGTAGTCGGCGGAGTTGCGCCCGTACGATTGCCGGTACCTGTCGCTTGTCGCTGTGAGGACGGTCTTGACCTTCGTCAGCGACGCGCGACTCAGGGAGTCGAGCTCGTCGAAGCCCATCAGCCAGACGCCGCGCAGGTTCTCGAAGAAGTCCTTGCTGTCGACGCCGCACGAGCAGAGCGCGTACCAGGAAGGATCGCGCATCAACGTGCGGAAGGCTCGGGTCTTGCCATCGCCCTGCTCTCCTTCAAGGACAAGGGTGCAGTCGCTCTGGCAGCCGGGTGTCATGGCCCGCGCAACCAGCGAGATGAACCAGCGGGGTCCGATGCCGCGTTCGTAAGGACCGTCGGCGGACTGGAAGTATTCGGGCAGCACGCGATCCAGACGCGGCACGCCATCCCATTGCAGTGACTCGAGCATGTCTTGGATGGGGTTGAACTTGCGGCGCCGAGCGACGGCTTCGATGGCTGCGCTGACGTCCTGCGCGTTGAGCTTCTTGCCGTGGTACTCGAGCCACACGCGCACCAGCTGCACGTCGTTGTTCGATAGACCTGCAGGCGTCTCGGCATCCATCCGCATCGGCGGATTGACGGCAACAACGCGGTCGCGGAGGCTGTCGAACATCAAGACGCCCGCCCAATCCTCGTGGTCGAAGAGATCGGCCGTGACTTCGCCCAGCGATGCTTTGCGCGTTTCGGTGTTGCCGCGCATCCCGGGCTCGAAGCTGTACTCGTGCGTTGGATCGGGTTCTCGCGCGGACGTGTTCTTGGTCCGGCGGTACATCTGATCGAGAAAGTCCGGCGAGCAGAGGCCCCGGGGGCTGGTCTCGATTCTGTCTGCGTCGGCGAGTTTGTGATCGATTTCCTCTTCGGACCATTCGGGCTGGCAGAGGGGGTTGTAGTATTCCTCGATGAGGTGCTTGAGCGTGTCGAGCGGCAGCGCGGAGAGCATCAGATGGCAGCAGACGGCGAAGAACCTGTTGCTGCCTCCCTGCCCCTGCACGGCCGGCTCGGCCTTGAGCAGGTACTCTTTGGCCCACGCGATGGCCCGGACGCCTCGGGGGCTTTCGGGGTCGACGGTGTAGTGCTCGGTCGTCAGCGGTTGTCGAGGCTTGGGCTGTCCGACGACGAGCTCAAGGAGCCAGTCGGGTGGATCGGCCAGGACGCCGCCAGGCTCCTCCTTGTAGACTCCGCCGAGCTTGTGCGGGGAGCCGGGTCCGACGACGAAGCTGCCCTCGCTCTGGATGTCGATTCCGGGGCCCAGCACGCTGTGGCTGGTGGGCACGTAGACGTCGGGTGGCAGGCGGAAGTACAGGTGCACGCCGCCCGAGGGCGTGAGCACGCTCAGCGTGTCGGGGATGGGTTGCCCGGCTGCGAGCTGTAGCAGTGCGGCGATGCCGTCCTTGGCCGGTTTGCCATCTTTGGCTGGCTTGACGTCGAGATCGATGACGAAGATGCCGTTGAAGTGGCCCGTCTGGATGCCGTAGCCGCCTCCTTGGGCCTTCGTGTTCTCGTCGTAGGTGCGCCAGCGCACGGCCGGGTGCTTACCGATGCGCTCGCACGCAGCCCCTTGGGAGCATGTGCAAGCGGGGCCTTCGAGGATGTCGTGCAGCGGAAAGAAGCGAAGCTCGGGAGGCTTCGGCAGCTGCGCGGCCATCATGCCGCTACCTCCGCGTCACCGTTCAGAGCAGACACCGCAGCCGCGCTTTGCATCGACAGACCCCTTTTCGGCGAGAGGACGACGCTGCTTCAATCCGGACCGCTCGAGGACCACGCGGTAGCAATCGCCGGAGGGGGACCGGCCCCGTAGACTGATCGCGCGGCCCGGATTGAAGCAGCGGTCTGCTCGGTTGCTACACCTCACAGACGACCCGACCCTACCGCCCCCGTCCGTCATCCTGCAAGGCAAAATGCCACAGGCGGAGGCGTTTTGAATGTGGCAGGATGGTGGTCCGTCCAATCGGCGATGATGCAAGTGCGCGACAACTCTGAGAGCGACGAGAGAAGCAGCGCGGGTGATGTTGGAAGCGAGCGCGTCGTCGCGCCCCGACTCGACACCGCCTCCCTCTCCCGCGCCCACGCCACGCTCTGCATGGTCGAGAGCGAGCTGCGCAAGGCGGGGCGTACCGAGGCCGCTGATGGCCTCGCGTACGCGGATCTGGTGGTGCTGGCGGCGAGGGAGGCGCTGAGTCGATGAGGTGGCCACAGGTTGGAATCGCCGTCGTCGTGTGCGAGACGTGCAGCGTCGCCAAGCGGGCCGTCGGGTTTGGCAAGGTGCTTCACAAGGGCACACTGCGCGCCTTCGTCCGCAAGCATGCCGCGCACACCATGCAGCTGCAGGGCACCACCGGCACCTGGTACAACGCTCACGGCGTGTCGAAGAAGCCGCCGAAGTGGGACGGTAGCTCGCGACTTCAGGAGGCTCGCCGCAAGCAGACCGCAACGCGTGCGCGCATCGAGCGGTTGGCGCGTGAGTCGAGGGCGCTGGTAGCCGGACAGGCGCCGGCACCAGGTCCCAACCTTCGACTGGTGAAGCGATGATCGACATCGACAAGCTCATCGCCGCCCACCGCGCCGACTTGCAGGAGCTCGGCGAGTTCAACGCGTACGAGCTGCTGAAGAGGCGGATCGAGGCGGTGCGGACGGAGGCGCGCCAGAACGTCGTCGCTCTCGGGCGCGCGTACGTGGCCGACAACATCAAGGCGATCGGGCTCTACACCGCGCACGACTTCGGCAAGTTCTTCGAGATGGTCGAGCGTCAGCCATGAGGCGCCTCACCGACCAAGAACGCATCGCCCTGCGCGAGGCGGGCCCACCCGGTGAGGGCCCCGTCAGCGACGCCACGTTCGCGGAGTGCGTTCGCATGGGGTGGGGCTTCTGGCTCGAGGGTTCCTGGTACGTCACGGGGCCCGGCATCGAGGCGCTGCGGCTGGACGACTTGGCGAGTCAGTCGTGAGAACGCCGGAGGAGCGCACCATCAAGGACTGGGACGTCGAGGGCAACGGCAACCCGGTGCACACGCACGTCTGCGAGTGCTGCAAGGAGTCGTTCGACTGCGACTGCAACGACGAGCGGATGGCGGCGCTCGGATACACGATGGTCGGCTGCGTCGCGTGCGCGGGGTGCGGCGCCGACGGATGCACCAAGGCAGCCACGTGATCGTCACCCCCACCGAAATCGCCGAGCTGTTCGCCGAGGCAGCGCGTCTGGGCCGTCCGGAGTACCTGCCGGTGGGGTACCTCTTCCGCCAGCACGCCCCCAGGCGCCCCCCGCTGCCCCCGTACGCCGTCCAGCCGCTGCCGGCCGAGCGCGTGCAGACGTGCGCCTGCGGCGGCTACCTGGAGCTGCGCCAGGGCCTTGCCAGGCCCGTGCACGTGGGGCCCAGGGGGTGCAGGGCGAGGCTGACGGTCTAGTCGAGCCCGACCGCCACCGGCACCGGATGCGCGTTGACCCAGTCACTGACGGCCTTGCGGATCCACGTAGGCGCCGGCCCCGCGGTCGGCTGCCCCGTGTAGCCCTCGAGCCCTCCGCCGCGCAGCATGTGCAGGGCGACGATGAACGCCTTGCGGTGGTCTTCCTGCACGTCGGCGGCGTCGATGCAGTTGGCCTGTTCGATCTGTGTGCAGGGCCGGATCCATCGGTCGGTCACGAGTTCGACGCCGTACTTGCCCAGGTGAAGCTGCAGCTCTCCGGTCGCCCGGCCGCCGTCACATTCGCGGGGGCGGCAGACGTTGTTCCAGAGGCGCGGTTGCAGACCGCTCTCGTGCGTCGCAATGGCCAGTAGCTCGAGCGCCGTCTTGGCGCGCCCGTCAGGGCCAGCGAACAGGGGTGCCTCGTCGGGGTCCATGGCGACCGCCAGCGCGTGCTGGGCGGCGGCGATGCGTACGTTGTCGACGTCGGCGACTGCGGCGGAGCACTCCGCGTTGACGGTGGAGCACTTGGGGGCCGGGGTGGCGTGGGCTGCAATGAATGCCAGCAGCCAGGTCATCAGGGTTTGCATCGGCCGAGGGTGGCGACGATGTGGGCCGCTGTCAACCGAAGAGGTGACGCGGCGCGTGACAGGGGGCACCGCTTTCTATCTTGCGGGCCACCGCTCCGCACATCCACGGCGCTTGCACCGGCCTCGCTCTGGGACGTTGCGCGCGTCGTCATGCAGGTCGCCGTCCGTGAGCAGGACGCCGCACCCAGAGTACCCATCCGGCATGAGCACATGGCGCACCTTCGTCGACCGCGTGTCGGGACTCCGGTAGAAGGAGGCGTCTCTGGGCGCGGCGATCACGGTCACTTCTTGGTCCTCGCCATCGGGGGCACTTCATTCAGTCTCGCTTCGTACCACCGCCGCGCCTGTAGTCATCGGCGGAGGCTTCCACACTGAGGCCGCCTGGCCCAGTGGTACCTGGCGACCACCACGCGCCGAGACTGCGGAGGCCAGCCTTGTGGGCCCCCACGCGCGTAGCGAACGTGCGGACGCGTCCACCGCGGTCCCTGAGCGGATTGCCGTCCACCTTCACCGAGAAGCGGAAGCGGCCCGCGTGGGAGGTTGTCTCGCGCGCTTCGGTCGAGATCAGATGCCCGTTGACCCACGTTTCGCTACTCATCGGCCAGCCCTTCCGCCGCGTTGTCGACCCACACCGTCGCCGGCCGGATGTAGCTCCGCGCCTGCCGCTCGCTCGTCCACCGCCCGTGGCGCATGATCTGCTCCAGCGTCTTGCCCTTGTGGGCCGCGCTCGTCGCGAACCCCGCCCGGGGCGAGTGCGTCGTGATGCGGCTCGCGTCGACCCCGGCGTTGTCCGCGATGGCCTTGATGAGCGGCCCCCAGGAGTCTGGGTGCATCCGCTGGGCGCCCATCAGGCCGTCGCCGTTGACGCGCCGGAACAGCCAGCCCGACCGGATGTCCAGTTCGGCCAGGTGGGCGATCCACCGCTCGACGTAGCCCACGGGGCACATGGTGGGGTCCTTGACGCGCGGGATGGGGACCATGGCGCCCTTGCCCTCGGCGTCGCACTTGGATCGCGGCAGGTGGACGATGACGCCGTGTTCCGAGAACTCCAGGTCCTCGATGCGGATGGCCAGCAGCTCCCCCCGGCGCAGGCCGCCCCAAACCTGGAGCGCGAGCATCGTCTTGTCGCGCAGCTCGTTCTCCGGCGGGTGCCGGTGGTACTTCGTGAGGATCTCCCGCAGCAGCTCGATCGTCATCGGCTGCGCCTTCTTCTGCGCGGTGCCAAGCTTGCGCCGGATCCCTTTCATCACCTTCACGATGCCGGGGTGCGCCTGCGGTAGCTCATCGCCGTGCTCGGCGTGGTGGAAGCGAATCGCGTAGTACGCCTTCTCGATGTAGGCGGCCTTCCGTGGGCGCGAGACCTCGCGCGTGGTCCCGGTCTTCGGATGCGTCCAGCGCACCACGACCTGACCGTCCGCCAGGGCCGCGAGGTACATGGCGATGACTTCGGGCGTCGATGGCAGCGACGGGACGCCCATCTGCTGGCACCACGCCGTGAAGCCCCGGAAGAGGCGCTTGTAGCTCTCCCGCGTGCCCTCCGTGATCGTCGCCTTGCTGTACGCCTTGACGCTGGCGACGCGCTCGACCAGTTCGGGGGAGGGGCCGGGGCGGGCGAGGTCGGCGGTCATCGGTGCAGCGGACAGAACGATGCGCGTCCGTCCGCCCCCGTGGGCGCATCCTCGCAGGCGAAGCAGACGCCTTCCTGATCGACGAGGAGCGCAGTCAGGATCTCGTCGAGGTAGCCGGCCGCCGCGAAGTCGTACGCGATGCTGGCTGCGCCATCCGTCTCAGCTTTCTTGCGGCGCTTCAGCGCCTTGAGCGCAAGCCCCTGGAGCCGCTTCTCGCGGGCGTGATGCTCGTCGTGGTGCTGCCCCTGGCTGACGAGATACTTCCTCAGCGAGGCCGGCGTGAAGTAGCCGTCGACCTGCGACGCCTCGCGCCACTCGTGCACCTCCTCGACGGCAGCACGGTACGTCGTGGGCAGCCCGTACGCTTCAGCGGACTTCGCGACCTCCGCGTCCGTTCGCGTGTCGGTCACGGCAGCACCCGCGCTTCGCAGCGGTCCGGCATCGTGGCGCGCTCGTTGACCTTGAGGCGGGCTTCCATCTCGGTCCCCGCCCACGGCTCCTCGTTGTCGTCTAGCAGCCAACCGGGCGACGAGTCGTGGATCCAGACGCCCCAGCGCATGCTGGCGAGGTACGACTCCAGAGCAGACTTGACGGCCCTGTCGTCGAGCGCGTCGAGCGCCTCTTGCAAAGGGACCAGTTCCTCGCCGCCGATGGCGCCGTAGGTACTGGCCTCGGCGCACGCCTTCTTCGCCTCGATGACCACGCGGCACATCAACTCGATGAGCTTCGTGCCCTCGGGGTCGGACATCGTCCGGGTGAACTTGCGCGTCGCCAGCGCAGCTTTCGCGTGGTCCATCACGTACCCCGCAGCGGCTTGATGTCCAGCGACGCGATCTTCTCGGCGCTGAACCCAGCCTTCTCGGCAGCGGCCAGCACGCGCTTGCGGTGGTCGTCGCACATCTTGGTGCGGAAGCCGGGGACGCGCGAGATCATGTCGTGCGTCGCCTCGCCCATGCAGAGCGGGTCGGCGCAGAGGTCCGTGACGGTCGTGCTAGTGTTGCTCATGTGCGAGGGCCTCCTTTGCCCTTGCGCCAGGGCCGGGGACGTTTGCAGCGTCGCCCGGCCGTTCTTCATCCAGTGTGGCACCGGGCGCGCTGGAGTCAATACTCAGGTGTACGATTCTCGGCGTATTCGGCGTTTTCTGCCCCGCGAGGTCCGGTTTGTGGAGGTCCGGGGGCATTCGTAGAGGATCGTTGCTCGATCCCGAGCGTCTCAGTTGACCGACCGCCAGGGAGCGGCTGCGCCCATCGCCGTACCCCATCGCACCCACTCTCCCCACTCGACCCGCCACCTCTCGACGTCGAGACCAAGCGCCTCGATCTGGCGCTCGACGTGACGAAGGCATGCGGCCGGCATCGGGCCGCTACGGGCGTAGGCTGCGCCGTCGCGCTGGGATGGCGGGGCGAAGAGGCGCGACGGTCCAAACGGCGCGAGCACAATCTCCTCAAAGGCCCACGCCTGCCACTCGCGCTCCCCGTCGTGTCCGTACTCCGACTCGCTCACGCCGTAGTTTCGCAGCAAGCGCTCCTCGGGAGAGGCGGCGACGTAATGGCCGACCTCGTGAAGCAGCCACTCCATTGCGCCTTCGGGGACGAAGACGCTCGATGCATTGCTGTCCGGCCGGATGTGCTTCGGTGTCGGCTCTCTATGACCGGGCACATGCGACGGCTCGCGGCGCCGACGTCGTCTCAGTACCGGCTCTTGCTCGCCCGGAGGCACCCACTGCACGGTGCTGCCGCCGCACGCGTAGATAGTGCCATCCGAAAGGGGCAGCTTGGGCACGAACGAGAGTCCCGTCGCGCCCGTTGCGAGCGCGATGCCGTGCGCCCAGATGTCTGGCCGCGTGCGCGTCAGTAGACTACTCACGCTCCTGCCCCAGGCCGTCCGCCGATCGGTTCGCCCCCACCTCGCGAACGGCCTCGGCCACTGTCATGAGACCGGCGCGCACGAACGGCAGGTAGCTGCGATGACGGAGCACCGCGAGATTGGTGCGCTCTTCGTTCTCCTCCTTATCCGCGTCTTTCTGAGCATCCTCTCGCTCCTCCCGCACCTCGGCCTCGGCGTCCGCCCGAGTCATATCCAGTTCCTTGACCCGTCGCACCACCTCCTTTTTTTCGGCGGGTGTCAGCTCTTCCGCTTCTTCCCACGTAATAAGAGCGTCGATGAGTTGTGCATACGCCTTCGCCGCAGCCTCTCCGCGCGTTGCGATCTTGCCGTTCGTCTTCGACATGGCTCCTGTTCCTTTCGTCTCAATTCGTAGCCGCCCGGACCTCCAGGGGCATTCCTTGACGATCACTTCCCGTATCTCTTCGACAGCGAGTCCAGGTAGTCGAGCGCCTTCGTGACGCGCTTCTCCCACAGGTCGGGGTACTGGAGCGTCACTAGGAGCGACCGGATCATCTCCCGATGCTCAGCCTTCTCTTCCTCGACGGCCTCGGCGCATGCCTCGTCGATGACGACCCGCAGGTCCGTCAAGTCGCTCCGCATGTAGCGCATGTGGGCGTCCAGGTACGCCTTCGCTCGGTCATGATTCCTCATGTTGACCCTCAGGGGCAGATTACGGCGATCACTTCACGAGTCTTGTGTGCTCGGGCACGAACAGGATCTTGCCCGACTTGAAGTGCAGGAACTCGCCCGGCACCCCGTCGAGCTTGACCGGCCACTTCGGTCCGACCTTGCCGAAGGCTTCGTCGGTCGACTGGTCGACGTAGTGGTGGGTGTGACCGCACACGTCAGTGACTTCCAGGGTGTGATTCATCGGTGGTCCTCCGGGGGCATTCGTAGACAGCTATCCGAAGCGACTCCAGCGAAGTGCGCCAGCGTCCGGCAGGTGCATCCTTGCCCTCGACTCGGCCCACGACCGGAACGGCTGGTGACAGTTGGGGCACGTTCCCCACCGGGGCCGACCCTGGAGCCACGCGACCAGGCGGCGCCACCACGAGGCGCGTCGAGGTTGGGATGGCGGCGTCGAGTGTCGGTACGGGTGGAGGCTCATGGGGGCATTCCTAGACGATCGTTCCTCGTCTACTTGACGAGGTTTTCGCACTTCAACCTCTTGAGCGCACTGCGCAGCCGCGCCTTGGAATGGTCGCTCTGGAGCGAGTCGATCCCATGGTCGATGGCGCGCCTGACGGTACGCGGGTCGAGCTGAGCCTCAAGGGCGATCCGCATGATGGTCGGTCGGTCGAGTTCCATCAGTCCCACCTGTCGAGCTTGTAGGTGACGCGCGTACCCTTCGAGGTGACACGCAGCGTCGCGTCCCAGCGTCCGTTGCTCTTCTGGAACGCCAGGCCGGCGGCCGGGCAGTCGACCGGTGCGATCTCGCGCGAGCGAGAGTACGCCTCCAGGGCCGCACGGATGCCGTGGTAGTCGGACTTCAGGATCTCGGGGAACAGGGCCAGCCCAGACTTGCGGCTGTCGCGCGCGCCGTCGAGCACGACGTAGACGCCGTTGCCCTGGTGCTCGCGACCCTCGCCCCACGCGGAAGGCTGCGTCGTGATGGCCTTCACGGCGACGAAGGTGCCGCCCGGGACGCCCCACTGCGACGCCGACGAGCCGCCGTTGTACACGTACCAGCTCACCGGGCTGCGCGAGCCCTCGCTGTCCCACTGCAGGATGGGCGGCGACTCGGCGTCCGCCGCGGTCACGAACGCGAAGAAGTTGGAGTGCGTCGGGACGAAGCACTCGACGATCTCGGCCTCGGGGAGCACCGTGCGCCAGAACTTGTCCCACGTCATCGTCTGCGCCGGCACATCCAACGGCGCCGCCCCGCGTCCCGCCTTCAGGTGCCCGAAGACGCTGCCGCCGGTCGGCTTGTCCGCGCGTTCCTTTGGCATCCACACCGCGTCGTCTGCGATGTCATCCAGCGTCGCGAACCGGCGCGCGAGCGAACCGGCAGAAGACAACTTCTCGACGACCTTCTCGGCCTGCGCGAGCTGACCGTCGGTCGGCTGCGCGGTCGGGCGCTGGTACTGGAGCGGGTGCATCTTCTCGTCGAAGGCGCGCTTGACCGCTGCGAAGTCCTTGCCAGCGGCCAGGTCTTCCAGGAGCGTCCCGATCATCGTCGATCGCACGTGGCAGAAGCCAGGCGGCGCCAGCGCCACCGCGCGCCACGTCAGGTGCTCGCGCGCCTTCGTGTGCTTGGTCGCCTCGCGAGCCTCGTGCAGATCGAGCAGCCACTTGGCCGTTCCGATGCACTTCTCCGAACGGTACAGGCCGCCCGTCGTGAGCAGCGTGTGCGCCTGCCGGACCAGCTCGGGCGAGAACTCCGCGAGCCCTCGGCAGAGGGTGCCGTAGTCCTCGCGCTTCTCGGCCGCGGTCTGATCGGCCGTCAGCAACGCGCTGCGCTTCGCCGGCTTGACCAGCGAGTGCATGTGGTGCCAGGTGCCGGTCGGCGCCTTGGGGCTACTGTTCGCCGGGTTGCCCAGGACCGACTCGTCGGCCAGGAACACGCCAGTCACGCGCGCCTTGCTCACGATGCGCGACATGGCACGGATCGCCTCCGAGAAGAACCGCGGGATCGCCCAGCCGTCCCAGAGCGGCGACGTCGCCGTGCCCGACTCGTCGATGGTCACGAGGCCGCCGTAGCGGTCGACGAAGTGCCGGCACGTGCGGCAGACGTAGTGCTGTCGCCGGTCGGCTGGCAGACCACCCAGGAGCGCGTCATAGAGCCCCGTCGCGTCGGTCGTGAAGAGTGGCAGCGGCGTCAGTGCCGCCTCGTGCAGGCGCCTCAGAAGCGCAGCGTAGTCGTCATCCTCGCGTGGCTCGAACCCCATCGTTGACGTCTGCATGGTCGTCTCCCGCGCTCCGCTGCGACGGAGCTTGCCGTGGTGGAATGTCGAAAGTGGGACCCGCCGGGCCGAATCGAACGGCCTACCCCCAGTTCCGTAGACTGGTGCTCTGCCAATGAGCTACGAGGGTCGAGTGGTGTTATGCAGCTTGTTGCAACTTGCGTCAAGTAGAAACATGCGCCCGGAACCCTCCGGGGGCATACTCAAGCAACGTTTTCACCGCAGCCCGCCAACGATGAGCCGCAGCGCCGGCCCCGCTTGCTTCTTCCCCTCGACGGTCAAACGATAGCGCCACTGCTTGACCGGCCGGTGGTCGTTGAGCACCTCGAGCCAGCCGTTGCTCACGGCCTCGGTCATCGCCTCGAGCGTCGGCAGGTGCAGGCCGTCGAGCTTGCCGCCGTCGCGGACGGTGCGGAGCACCGCGCGGACGTTGGGCGCTCGTAGCGGTGCGGCGACGGCGGAACCGTTGTGGACGATCACGCTGCCCTCCGAGCTCGCCGGCACGCTAGGTCAAGTTGCCTCGCCAGGCACCACGCCTCCTCCTCGGACAGCACGTAGCCCCTGTCCGCGATGGCAGGCACCGTGAGCACCACCTGCCCGCCGCGCGTGGCGAGCTGGATGGGGGCGCCGTCCTCGCTGCCGATGCTGACGGCTCCGGTGAAGCGGTCGGTGCTGGTGGCGGTCTTCTTGGGGGCGCCGTCGTCCACGGTTTCGGTGCCCTCGTCCTCGATGCGATCCTTCTCTGCTCCGTTCATCGTCCTCCTACCTTTCTCGGCTCACCGCCGAAGTCCACGCGCCCTCTAGGGCTCTTGCCCGAAAGGTAGAACGGGTGCTCTCCCGAGGGCGCGCAGGCTTCGGCGGTGAAGCGTGATTCTACCTCGGATACGTTCTGATCATGTGCCGCTTGAATGCGGCGAGCCCCTTGGCGACCACCTTCTGCATCGCTTCGAGCGACCGCTTGGTCATCTTGCCCTGCGGATCCTCGACGGCAAGCCAGCCTCCGGAGCGGCCGGAGAACTCGATGCTCCCGATCCACGGCCAGCGCAGGCGAGCTCGCAGCTTGAAGTGCGACAGGGCCGTCGAAACCTCGTCGTCCCAGTCGACCTGATCGGCGTTGGACGCGAGGCCGTAGATCTTGACGTTGAACTCGTAGGTGACGCCGGGGTCGCCGATCTTCTTGTCGCCGTCGAAGCGGCAGACCGGCTGCGGGGCGAAGGGGCGCGCGCCGGGGTTGTAGGTGCCGTGGGAGAGGATCACGGTGTCACCGCCCGAAAGAACGCGAGGATCGGGTCGCCGTGCGGCAGCCGGATCTTGAGCAGGTGATACAGCGGACCCATGTGAGCGTCCTGCGTGTACGGCTCGAACAGGTCGACGTGTCCGCCCTTGAGGATGGCTCCCATCAGGTACGCGAGTGCGGAGCCCAGATGGTCGTCGCCCTCGAACGTCTCGCTGCCGTCGAGCGCAGTGTCGTAGGCGCGCACCGCCATGTCCGCCGCGCTCTCGTGGGCGAGGATCTGTTCGCACAGGCCCGCCGCGTCGTCTTGGTCGATGCCGTTGCCGCCCTCGTCCCTGTACTGCCGAAGCATCGCCCCGGCAGCCGTCACCATCTGCTCTCTCGTCGCGTTCATCGTCGTTCTACCTTTCAGATGTTGGACGGCGCTCGGCGCCGTTTATTCACGCCCGCCGTGGCGGCGGGCCAAGTCTCTCGCGTCGGCCTGTTGCGTGGTCTCGACCTCGACCACCCGGTGATGCTGGGTGGAGCTGTCCAGGCACTCCTCTGCGAAGTCGGAAGCGTGGGCGGGGGTGGGGAAGGAGAAGGTCAGGCGGATCACGGGACCACCACGGGGAAGCGTTGCAGGGTGCCAAACTCCTTGGCGTCGGCGTTGAGCCGCTCTGCTTACCCTACCTTTCACCCGGAAACCGTCGCCCGCTGGCGATCGTTTCGGACCTACAAGTTAGACGGCCGTGGGGCCGGTTTATTCACTCCGGCGAATCGATCCAAACAAGGGCGCACGTCTCCACGCCAAGGGCCACGAAGTACCAGAAGCTTCCGAGGTAGACGAACATGCACGCCATGGCGGCAACCCTCCGAGCCGATCGGGACCGCCTGGCCCCGCTTTCGGCTCTCAGCAGGTTAGACGGCCCTACCCGCCGTTTATTCAGCGAAAAACGTAGCTCATCCGTACACCCGTCTAGCTCATCTGTAGGCTAGCGGGCTCATGCGCTATAGGGCTTGTTTTCGGCCATGGGAGACGTCGGTGGACGGGGCTATCGGAGGGGGCTGGCGAAGATGGGAGCGGTTTACGGGGTGCGGGGGACTGTTCAGGAGCCCAATGCGGAAGCCACGGCACATGGCGGACTCTACTATTGTCAAATCCTCGTAATCATTGGAGAAAACGACTCGGATCGAGCTCCAGGCATGCGAATCCGTTGCGAAAAACTGCAATATCGTGCAGGTTTGGCCCGGGATGGCCGCTGATCTCGTCGCTCCGGAGCCGGCGGATGCGTCGATCGAGCGCGACAACCCCGCCCGCAGGCTCCTGGCGGCCTTCCTGCGAGCTCGCAACGAGCACACGCTGCGCGCCTACGGCAAGGATCTCGACGTCCTGGCCAAGTTCATGAAGCTGCCCGGCCGCGAGCAGGCAGCGGAGAGGCTCCTGCAGCTCTCCGGGGGACGCGCCAACGAGCTCGCCCTCAACTTCCAGGGCAGCCTGGTAGAGGAGGAGCTGAGCCCGGCGACGATCAACCGGCGGATCTCGACGTTGCGAGCCATCACGAAGCTCGGCCGGATGCTGGGGATGATCACGTGGAAGATCGAGATCAAGGACATCGACACCAGGGCCTACAGGGACACGCGTGGGCCGGGCGAGCTGGCGGTACAGCGCATGCTTGAGGCGCTACCCCAGACCGCCAAGGGCATCCGCGACCGGGCCATCGTACACCTGCTGCACGACCGGGGACTTCGACGGGGGGAGGTCACGGGGCTGGACCGGGAGCACTGGGATCCCGAACGCGGAGCTCTGTCCGTCCTGGGCAAGAAGCGTAAGCAGCGGGAATGGGTGACGATTCCGCAGGCAGCTCGGCGCGCGCTCGAGGACTGGCTCCAGATCCGGGGCGATGAGCCCGGCGCCATGTTCATCGCGCTCGACGGCAGCTTCTACGGTCACCGCTTGACCGGGTCCGCCATCTATTCGATTATCCGCAAGCTAGGTAGGCGCGTGGGAGTCAGGACGCGCCCCCACGGCCTTCGGCACACGGCGATCACGGGGGTACTCGACAGGAATGGCGGCGATCTGCGGAAGGCGGCCGGTTTCAGCCGGCACGAGAACCTCGAAACCCTGCGTAAGTACGACGACAATCGCCGCGACTTCGGAGGGGAGATGGCGGAGCTCATCGCCATGCCGCACGTCCCCGCCGCTGCGGTGCCCGGGAGACCACGGAAGCCCCCGCAGGGGCCGTCAGGGTCGCACTGGGAGGCGTTCTGCGACTGGGTGGACCGTCCGGACCCGATGCGTGCGACGGCCGCAGAGGTGGCGACGTTCGTGCGCGACCACTCGAGCGACCGCCAGGCGGCCTGGCTGGTGCTGGGGAAGCTCCGGCCGTGGCTGGAGGACGAGGTGGCGACGATGAGGAAGATCCTGGGGCGATGAGGCGAGCGCTCCGCACGCGCCACGAGGACATCGTCGCAGCCAACGACGGCCTGCTATCGACGCTGCTGAACGTGGACGAGCTCGACGATCCCAGGTGCACCTGCTGGGGCTGCGGCAACAGCGGCAGGGGCCTGTTGACGCGAGCGCAGACGCGCGTGCTGCGGGAGTTTCTGTCCGGCCAGCAGCTCGACGACTTCTCGTCGTCGGCGCCGACACGGGGCACAAGTACATCCTGACGAGCCGTCACGCACCGAAAGAGCGGCTGGACAGGGTCGATGGTCGCTCGGTATTCGGTTCCTCGAGACGCCTGGGCGGGAGAGCTACGTGCGGGGGCTTCCGGAAGCCTAGCCCTTCACGCTGAGCACGTACCTCGCCAGCTCCTCCCTCGAGATCCACTTCCGACCCTGACACACGCCGCACAGCCGACGCGCCATGCGGGGGCGGTCGTCCTCCGAGATGTCGACGAGCAGGCTTCCGTCGCCATCGCATCTGGGGCAACGAGTTCCCCTCTCGGGCGCCGTAGGCGCTTCGCTGGCCGGGAACTTGGGGTCGGAGGGCGGCACGCCCCCGAGCTTACACCGCAGGCGGCGGGATGCTCTCGGCCTCGGGGCTGAGCGCGATGGCCGCCAGCGCGTTCGATTCGTACAGGCCGATCCATGATCTGCCCCTGAAATCCTCGAAGGCGCAGTCGAAGTCGACGTTGGTCCCGCCGCACGGCTGATTGAACGGCAGGCCCTGCACCAGGGTCCAGCCGCACTGCGGCTCGGCGACGTCGCCCGCGAAGTCCACCACGCGCGAGCCGCTCTTGTAGTAGCGGGTGGCCTTCATCGAGTAGAGCTCGGCGCTCGTCATGCCCAGGCCCGCGCCGATGTACGCGCCCGAGGTGCAGCCGGTGGCGACGATCACGGCCGCGAAGCCCGACTCGTACGCCAGGACGTCGGCGACCTTGGCGCCGGCAGGGTCTTCGAGGTCCACGCCGATCGTGAGCTGCTCACCGAGCGGCACGCCGATGCTGCGCAGGTGCGCGATGATGGCCTGCGCATCGGACGCGCCCGTCGCCGACGAGAAGTCACTCTTGCGGCCGTAGGAGAGCAGCGCGAGGCCGAGGCCTTCGCCCGTGATGGTCGCAACCTCGGCGGCCGTCAGCGCCAGCGCGTACCGGAGCACCCAACGCTTGCCGGCGGCCTTCCAGGCGGCGGCGATGGCCGGGGTGACCGTCTCGATGGTGTCGACGCCGGCATCGCCGGCAGGGATGGCGCGAGCGATGAGGGTCATGTCTTCAGGCTACGCCGGCTCCGCCGCATCGCCAACCCACGACGGCACGAACGCCACCTCGACGAGCCCCTCGCCCACTTTCTCCATTTCTTCGACGTCGCTCCATTCGTGGATGGTGGCCATCCGGATCCGGTAGCCGTCGCGCTCGAAATCGTAGTCGATGACGATGTCGTCAGCGGCGCGCACATCGACCAGACCGATGCGGACGCTCGTCGGCTCCTCCGGCGTATGCGGGCCGGTTCGCGGGTACCAGAGGTCGATGTGGTGGACGGCTTCGGTGTGGGTCGGGTCCTTCACGGCGGCGCCTTCCACGTCTTGTGCTTCCTGTACTCCGGCACCCACTCTCGCTCCCTGCGTTCGATGCCGTCTTCCTCGCACGCGATGAGCCGGTAGGCCAGGCACTCGGTGCACTGGTCGCCCTCCGTCGGGTACTCCTCCTCGCTTGCCAGGTCGACGCGCTCGATGCGCGGGTGGCTGCAGGCGCGCATCCTGGCGATGGCGATTCCGTGGCGCACGTCGCGGACTGTGCGCCGAATGCGCGGCCAGACGATCGCGTAGAGGCAGCAGACGGTGCAGAAGGCTAGGGCGACGTCGCGGGCCACCGGCTTACTCGTCCCAACTCTTGGGCCGATGCTTCTCGTCGATCTTCACCAGCTCCGATGCGAGCTTCTCGGCGCGCTTCGCCAGCGTCGCGGTCGGCGCGTTGGCCTTGATGAGCATGTCGACCGCCTGCTTGAAAGCCTCCTGCCACTGCCAGTAGCGGCGGCTCTCGGCGCGATGGCGCTTCTGAGCGGTCGTCATCTGCCGCGGGCGCGGTCGGCGCCTCTTCCTGCTGCCGGCTGTCTTCGTCACTTCGCCCTCCGCGCTTTCAGCGCTGCGAATCCTCTGGCGATCCCCGACCCGATGTCGCGCACCGCGCTCACCGTCTTCTGCACCTCGGGATCCGCGAGGCCCATCTTCGCGAGCGCGATGAGCTCCTTGCCGCGGTCGGCCGCTCGCATGAAGTCCTCGATGCTCCACGCCTTGGCGTTCGCACCGGCTGCGGCGATGCCGGCGCACACCTCGTCGATCTTGAACCCGTGCTCGACGGCGAGTTTCACGTACTTGCGGTAGGCGCTCGCAGCTTCCTTGTCGCCGGCCTCGGTGGGGCAGCCGGCCCGGACGAAAAGCTTCTGCGCGAGCGCGAGCTTCTGGGCGCGCTCAGTGGCCACGACGCCTCCGCTTCCTCGGCTCGCCATCAACGGGACGGTTCATGAAGTCCGCCAGCACGGGCGTCGAGCAGAGGAACATGCGGCCGGCGGGATCGGTCTCGACCTGGAGCAAACCGAAGGCTTGCCAGTAGAACATATCGAACGGATCCAGGCGCGGCGCCGTTGGACTAAGCGGCTGCACCGACTCGTCGAGCTCCACCCGACGCTCCTTGAGCAGCCACGCGAACATCCGCAGGTCGCTCGGGTTCATCGTGCGCGCCAGCTCGTCGGCGATTGCCACCGACATCTCGCCGTCGTCGTCGGGGGCGACGAGAGGGGAAGAGGGGGGCGCGTGGCGCAGGGCCATCACGACGGCGCCCTCTTGGCGAGCCACCACGTCTGGCCGAACAGACGCAACCACTCGCCGCTGGAGTCGGTGATGATGATGCCGTCGTTCGGTCCCACGGCGAGGCGCCAGAACTTCCAGGCCCAGCTGAAGGCGGCGAGGTCGTTCACGCGGCCCTCGCTGGCCTACGAATCTCCTCAGCCGCCAACCTGCCCAGCCGCAGCACCGGCCACTCGACCAGCCTGTACCAGACGCCGTCACGGTAGACCGCGTTCTCCATCTGCGCAGCGACTTGCTGCGGGGGGTCGGGGGCGTCCCAGGCCATGGTGAAATGTATGCGCGCCGCACCTGTTCCGTCAAGAACGCTTTCTGCTCTTCGGTCTCTTCGCTCGCCGCTTGCGAATCACGATGACGACGACCGCGGTGACGCCGGCAACACCCGCGACTGCCGCCAGGATCTTCAACGTCTTGACGCGGCGCTCAGCTTGGGGTCGGCGGGGTGTCTACTCAACCCTTGACGTACGCCGCGCACGCTTTGCGCATCTCGTCGAGAGCCTTGGTTCACGCGTCGCAGATCGGTTGGTCTTTGGGCTCATTGCTGGTCAGCGCGTTGTTGGCCTGCGGACGGAGCGCCTCGAGCACGATGGAGCGGCCGGACTGGTCATCGGTGCGCCGCCGCGAGGATGCAGACGAGAACGCCAGCGCCGTACAGGGCCCAGACCATCGCGAGGATCATCGGGTGCACGGCACGGTGCAACCGGCGACCGTACCTCCTCCCGCGAGACAATCCATCCAAGCGGCAGGAGGATCCTTCGCGCGCTCGGCATGTACCGCCGCGAGATCGGACGCGTTGCCCGGGAAGCAGCCAGCGTCCACCAGTTCGGCGGTGATCTGCTGGTCGGTCAGCGATGTCGCCGGCTGCGAGGGCTGGCAACCCGCCAGCAGCATGAGCGCGAGCGCCCTCATGACCCGCTCGGCCAGTACTTCGCCAGGCCCGCGATCGCGTTCGCGATGGCGTCGTCCTGCGACTGCAGGGGGTCGCCGCCCTGGATGCCCGCTGCGGCCCACGCCTGGGCGTTGGAGAGCGTGGCGGGGCCGGTGGCCGGCGGCGTCGGGGCCGGCGCCGGGTAGGTCGTGACGACGTCGGGAGCCGGTGTACCGGTGCCGACGATCTTGGTGGTGGGAGACCGCAGCCACGCCTCCCCGGTGATCGCCAAGAGCGACGGCTCGTCGATGATGCCGATCGTGCTCCAGGTGAACATGGCGTACCCGATCTGGGTGCCGTCGACTCCGGACGGTACCGAGCCGCCCAGGAGCTGCGCGAGCCATGCGATGGTTCCGTAGCCGCAGAGCGAGACGCAGTGGTCTTCGTTGGAGTCGGCCTTGAAGCCCGTGGCCACCCAACCGTTCGCGACGCCGATCGAGGTTGAGCTTTGAAGCGCCTCGAGCTGGTCGGCGGCCACGCCGATCTTCACGCGCCCCTGCGACAGGGCGCTCTGGAGCACTGCCTGCGTCGTCCAGTCCACCGAGGTCGCGGCGCCATCGTTGTACATGTTGCCGTCCTGCGAGAACCCGGCGCTCTGCATGAGCGTGAGCACCTGATCGAGATCCGCACCGTTGAGCACGTTGTTCGTGCTCGCCCACGCCTGCACGGTGGCGTCTGCGATCAGGATGCCGTCACACGCCTTGTTGAAGGCCTCCTCTGCGGTCACGCAGTCGCCGTCGGTCTGGTTCAGCCACATGCTCAGCGTCGATGGCACGACGAGATGCTGCGCGGGAACGACAGCTAGCGCCTTGTGCGGTGTGGCAGCGGCGAGCCGGTGCCGCGGGGAGGGGCGTGCGCCGCGACGAAAGCTCACTTGCCACCCGCCGGAGCCGTCACCGTCACCGTTGTCTTGGGGTGAGCCGCGAGGTACGGAGCCGCCTGAGTGCTGGTGATCTTGCCGCCGTCGAGCAGTAGCTGCAGCGCGTCCTCGACCAGCAGCGTCACGTTGGCGCAGACGGCATCGGTCGTCGCCGAGCCGCCCATGGCCTTGCACACGTCGCTGTCGATCTGCGGGGGCGCGTCACCGGCCTGGATGTCGGCCGCGACGACGTTGAGCACCGTGTCGATGGTCGGAAGCGTTGAGGGGTTGCACCCGGGCAGCAGCACGGCCACGACCACGATGACGGCCGACACCAAGCCGACGAAGGCCGCTCCCAGGAAGCCTCGATGGGCGGCCGGCGGCTTGAGGGCATCTGCGGCGGCGGTGACCGGATCCTTGTCCGTGCCGGCCAGCGGCGTCGGCGTGGGAGGTGTCGCCGTCCCGAACACGCTCTGGCTCACCAGAGCGATGATGAAGCCCAGGGTGATGAGGGCGTTGCTCGTCACATGCGCCTCGTTGGAGATGTCGGGGTTGACCTGCAGGAAGTGCAGGACGGCTCCGGCGGAGGCCAGGAGGATGGCGATGACGTGGGCGGCGTTCGGGGAGAGCTTCATGGTCGTCATCCTATCCCTTCACGGCCTTCTTTGCATGTGTCGCCTGGCCGCCCTTGCGCCCCGCAGCACGAGCCTCTTCGGTCGTCCAGGAATGTGCGGTCCCCGCCTGGTGAGCGGCCACACCGCCCTTGCGCGCGATCTCCCTGACGAGGTTTGGATCCATCGCCGCAAACCCCCGCCGCTGCCGTCGTCCATACCTCTTGCGTACACTTGTGTTTGCCCGGCAGCAACGGTAAAAGCATTCCTGCATGACCCCCGCCCAGCTCGAACGCCTCCGCACCCGCCTGCGCGCCGCCATCGAGCGCGATGGGATCGGGGCCGTGTCGAGGCGCGTCGAGGTGCAGCCGGTCACGATCCTGCGCTTCCTGTCGGGATCGGGGACGTCGCATCGGGGGACCATCAAGCAGATCGCGGCGGGGCTGAAGTGACTCCGACGGAGTTCGGCCGCGCCATCGGCTGGGTCGGCGGCTGCCTGTACCTCGTCGACTGGATCGAGCATCGCGCTCGGGCGTGGTGGTCGCGGGTCAAGTACGAACGCCAGCAGGCGAAGATCGAGGCCTGCATCGCCCAGGGCGGCCACACGTTCAAGCCGATCGAGAAGGTCCCGATGCCCGTGGCCGTGGACATTCCGTCATCGACATGGGTGCAGTGTGAGCGGTGCGGGCTCTGCAAGGTGCTCGATGGGCCGATGGCGGGCATGACCCGTTGAATCAAACGCTGCTACGCTACGTCTACCCGGACGTGACCCTGCGCAGCTACAAAGACGCCATCTTCGGCCCGGTCCCCAAGGCCGTCGCGGTGGCCCGCGCGAAGAAGGTAGACCACTGGTCGCACACGCAGCCGGACGGGACACACGTAGTGTCCGCCCGCTTGCGTGACGGGCGCGTCATCCGCTGCGTCGGGATGCCGGGCGGCGAGCGAGACCCCTACCTGGAGCTGCGAGCATGGATCCGGCAGCTGTAGCCGAAGCGGAGCTGACGCTCTGGGTAGACGCCTGCCGGCAGGAGTACGTGTCGGGGCTCACGCGCCAGGACTGGGACGTCTGCGCCCAGCGGTGGCGCACGGCGGCCGAAGCGGCCCAGGCTGCGGGGCATCCGCTCGACGCGGAGGTCTACGAGAGGCTGGCGAAAGAGGCGGAGCGGAGGCACGCGGAGGGGCGATGACCGTCGCCGCACTCTTCGTCGCCACAGGCGGCTGCTACTTCGGACTTCCTGACGTCGATCCGTGGGACGTCACGAGGGACGCCCGACTGTACGCGGGTCCGTGGCCGGTGGTTGCGCATCCGCCGTGCGAGCGGTGGGGAAGGTACTGGCACGGAGGTCCGTCCGCTCGGGAGCGTCGCGTGCTGGGGGATGATGGCGGCTGCTTCGCATCGGCGCTCGCTTCCGTTCGTCGGTGGGGCGGGGTGCTCGAGCACCCGGAGGCGTCGCACGCGTTTGCACACCATGGCCTCGGTCGTCCCGAATGGCGGGAAGGGTGGCGACGATCCGATGACGGCAACGGGTACATTTGCTGCGTCGCCCAAGGCAACTACGGCCACCGAGCCCGTAAGCTGACGTGGCTCTACGCTTCCGAGAGCACGCCCCATCGTCCCGAGCTGGACTGGTCGATCCCGGCGCCCCGCTCGCGTCTCGACTACGGCTTCCACTCGGCCGAGGAGCGCGCGGCCCGAAAGGGCGAGATCGCGCCGCGCGTGAACGCCTCGCGTCTCACCGCCGCAGAAAACCTCGCAACTCCAATCAGATTCAGGGATGTGCTCCTAGGCATCGCGCGAAACGCTACTCGCTCTCGAACGCCCACCCCTTCTTCAGCATCCCGTTGAACCAATCTTGTCGGAAGACGTTCCCCGCCGACTCGTGCCCCACGTCGGCCGTGACGCACGCGTAGACCGGCGTCGGCGCGACGAACCGGAAGAAGCCGATATCCTCGCTGTCGTACTGGCCCTCGACGACGCCCTGGGGGTGCAAGTCGGCGAGCACGCGGCCGTCGGTCATGGCGTTCGGCCCGTACTTCGGCGCCACCTGCGCGCAGCGAAGCAGCGTCTCACGGCCCACGGCCGTCATGCCCAGGCCCATGCGCGCCATGCGGACGTAGGTGTGGCTTCCCAGCTTGAACCCCCGCAACCGTTTCGCGTCGGCGTCCTCTGGCAGAAGCTCCATGTGCGCCGGGCCGATGTGCCTCGACAGGTCTTCTTCACCCCTCGCGGCAGCTTCGCGCAGGTAGTCCCAGTCGATGACGCGCGGCGAGCAGGGAGCGGCCACGATCTCCGCCCGGCCCCGCAGGATCGGCGCGACCAGGGCACGCACGTCCTCGGGCGTCCAGACCATGTCGCTGTCGACCTCGACGAGCGCCGAGCAGCCCATCTCGATGGCGTCGGCGCACAGGATGTTGCGGTTGTGGGGGATGAGGCTCCCGACGCAGTCCAGGCGCGCCAGCGCGAAGTCGGGGAACTCGTGGGGCTGCGCGAAGCAGAGCACGAGCGATCTCGTGTACTCCGTGGAGCAGGAGGAGCCGATGGGGGTGGCGAGGGCCACCAGGGGCTTGCGACGGCGGTGCTCACCCATGGGGACGCAGCAGTTCGACGAAGCCGAGCACGAAGTTCAGGACGGTGACGATGAGCAGCC
>DATMLM010000103.1:0-4336 GCA_035570055.1 Gemmatimonadaceae bacterium | reverse complement strand
CGTTGTCGGTGACCGCGTAGAGGTTCCGCTCGACCTGCCAGACGTGGTACCCGTGCTCGTTCAGGGCCGCCCCCTTCGCGATCGCCGGGACGGGGGCGTACTCGGGCAGGTCTAGGGCGCCGGTAGTGCTCGTGGCTGGTGGTGTCACTGTTTCTCCCTGGATTCTCGGGGCCACGTCCCTGCCGGCCGTACGCGTCCGCAAGCTCGTGACCACGCCAAGGATCGCCGCCTACTCCGAGCCGAAAGCTCGCCGTAGCGCAGCGACCGCGAGACTGATCGCCGCGCAAGTCGATTCGGAGTCACGCAGCGCATTGAGGCGCATGAAGTCGTGGATCGTGCCGTTGAAACGCACGGACGTGGTCGGAACCCCTGCGTCACGCAGTTTGTCGGCGTAGGCCTCGCCTTGGTCTCGCAGCACGTCATTCTCGTCCACGATGACGAGGGCAGGTGGCAGACCCTCCAGGTCGGCAAGCGTCGCCTGGAGCGGTGAGACCAAGATGTCGCTTCGCGACTCCTCGACGGCCAGATAGCTGCTCCAGAACCAGGCCAGTCCTTCGGCGGAGCCGTATGGTCCGTCCTTGAATTTCCGAAGGCTCTCGGAATCCTCCGCGTCGGCATCTGTCATCGGGTAGTACAAGGACTGATGGACGAACCGAACACTCCCACGCTGCTTCGCCATGAGGGCGAGCACCGTCGACATGTTCCCGCCGGCAGAGTCGCCGGCAACAGCGATCCGGGTGATGTCGAATCCGGCAGCTGCCCCTTGTTCCCTGATCCATTGAGCTGTGGCGTAGCACTGCTCGATCTGAACCGGATACCTAGCCTCAGGGGCTCGCGAGTATTCGACGAACACGACAGCTGCGTTCGCTCCAACGGCTAGCCGGCGCGTCAGCAGGTCGTGGGTGATCCAACTCCCAAGAATCCATCCGCCGCCGTGCATGTACAAGATCACAGGCAACAGGCCCGTGGATCCGTGTGGTCTGACGATCCGCACCTCGAAATCGCCAAAGGCCGACGACAAGGTGACCCACGACTCATCAACGTCCGGCATCGATATCGGAGCTGACTGGGCAGCCTCGACCGCATTGCGGGCCTCTGCGAGCGATACACCGCTGAGCGGAGGACCTTTGGCGATCGCCTCTATCAACTCCCTCGCGGACTGTTCCAGGTTGAAGCTCGTCATCGGTAGACCCCTTCTGGACGTTGCGTCTTACTCGCCGGTGAAGCGGAATTCCGCCTGCCAGGGACCGTCCATCTGGACGATCTGCCAGTAGCGTTCGGCGATACGCGCTGGATCAAAGGCAGTGCCTGCCACGATCTGTCCAGCGATCGTGAGGGTTGCGACTCGAATGCCGTCTGGGCCTAGATCGACGCCTAGTATCGTTGCAGCCGACCGGAGGGCAGCTTTACCGAGCGAGACTGTCGCGAGGGCCGGGATCGGGTGATCGGCGAAGGCGCCCCCGGTGACGATCATCGTGCCGAATCCTGCCGCCTTCATCGCCGGGGCGGCTTCTTGGGCTACGACTATGGCGCCGATGACGTCGACAGCGTAAGCCTCCTGCAGATGGGTCACGGTCGAACTCAAGAGCTGATCCGGCGCGCCCAGGACCGCGTTGTAGATCACGATTCCCGGCGCGCCCTCGTCGCTGTAGAGCTCAGTCATTCGGGCGCGCAGATCCTCGGGGCTGCTCGCGTCCGCCTCGACTGTGTTGATCTCGGCACCAGTGTCATCCAAGCTCCGCGCGAGCTCACCTAGTCGGTCTGCTTTCCGCGCGACCAGAGTCACCCGGTAGCCCCCGGCAGCGAAGCGGTGGGCCACGGCCAGACCAAGGCCGGGCCCGGCCCCGACCAGCAGCAGGTGTCCGCTGTCGATTGAGCCAGCGCGAACCTTCTGTGGGCTGTCGTTTCCTTCCGACTCGCCCGTTGGTACACGTGTCATGGAGAGCTCCTCATCTGATCGAGGTGGCGACTACATTTCAGGTCGGCCGCGTACGACGCGGCATCCAGGAATCCCTTAGTCTTCCGCGAGGCTCGCGCGTGCCGGGAGACGTTCGCTAACAGGCAGCGCCCGAAGGCGCCGCTGCCACCACTTCGCGGCGGTATGCCACCTCACGGACGGTTGCCCGAGGTTCACCGAGTGCGCGTGTCTGACTGACAGTTCGCCCACCCCGCACAAACTTCGGTCCCGTTGTTACGGGGATTCGGCGTCGTCGGTCTGTGGTTCGGGAGGACCAAGGATTTCCTGGATGAGCCGCTGGTCTTGGCCGATGGACGATCGGGCCGACCGCTCGGCCGCGATACGGGCTTAAACCGCGACAGGCGACGAGGCTCGCCCGGGTGGAGCAGCAGACCTGATCGATCGGACGGCGAGAAGGGAATACCGGCATGTCATCGGAGAACGAGGAGATCATCCGGCGGGCCTACCAGCGCGCCGAGGACAAAGACGTAGAAGCCTTCATAGGGTGCTTCACTGACGACGGAACGTTCACGGACCAGTCAATCGGTGTCACATATCGCGGTATCCAAATCGGCGAGACGGTAATCAACTACGCGACGGCGTTCCCGGACATGCACCGAGAGCTCTACCACTTCTATTCGACCGGCAACATCGTCGTAGTTCAGCTGGCCTTGCAGGGAACACATCGCGGCCCACTCAAGATGCCCGGGGGAACGATCGCGCCAACCGGCAAGCGGATGGACACGCCGTGTGCCGACGTGTTCGAGCTCGTCGGCGGCAAGATCAAGCGCTTCGACTGCTACCCCTCAGGGACGGTCGCCCTCACCCAGCTTGGGGTCCTCAACGATCTCAGCGCCGCCTACGCGTAGCGCGCACCCCACCAGCACCCACGGCACCCACGGTTAGGAGCGCTCGATGTCGAACACCCCGATCAAGATCGGCTACTGCCTTTCCCTCAGCGGTGGCCTAGCGGCCAACGGTCAGACAGCTCGCCTCGCGCATCAGGTCTGGCAGGAACGCGTGAATGCACGCGGCGGTCTGCTCGGTCGTGACGTCGAGCTCATCTGCGTCGACGACAAGTCCGACGCAACGACCGTGGCCGGCATCTACGAGAAGCTTCTCTCCGAGGAGAACGTCGACCTGCTACTCGGCGGGTACGGCAACAACTCGATCAGCCCGGCGATGCCGCTTGTGATCTCGAACGAGAAGTTCCTCGTCGGCCTGATGGGTCTCGGGGTCAACATCGACTTCGAGTACGACCGCTTCTTCGCCATGATCCCGACGGGCACCGATCCGAACTCGGCGCTCACCGAGGGATTCTTCGAGACTGCCTCGAAGCAGACGCCGCGGCCGACGACGGTCGCGATCGTCGCGGCGGACGCTCCATTCTCGAAGAACCCGATCTTGGGCGCCCGGGCGAACGCCGCAAAGAACGGACTTGACGTCGTCTCGGAGACCAAGTATCCGCTCACGACGACAGACTTCGGGCCGTACCTCCGAGCGGCCCAGCAGTCCTCGCCGGACATCCTGTTCTACTGTGCGTACCTGAACGACTCAGTCGGGCTGATCCGTGCGATCGCCGAGTCCGAAATGAACCCGCTGCTGGTCGGCGGGGCGATGATCGGCCCGCAGAGCAGCGCGGTGCAGACCCAGCTCGGCTCCGTGATCAACGGCATCGTCAACTACGAGTACTGGCTGCCGGTTCCAGCGATGAACTTTCCGGGGGTCCAAGATCTGATCACGGACTATCAGCGGCGCGCGAAGGGCACACTCGCCGATGAGCTCGGGTATTACGTGGCGCCGTTCGCGTACGCGCAGGCCCAAGTGTTGGAGCAGGCGGTCGAAGCGACCGGCGGGCTGAACGACGCAGAACTCGCGGACTGCGCCCGCGAGGCGACCTTCTCCACCGTCGTCGGTGACGTGGCGTTCGGGCGTCTCGGCGAGTGGGAGGTGCCGCGCGTGCTAACGGTGCAATTCCGCGGCATCAGCTCAAGCGACATCGCCGACTTCGCCAAGCCAGAGGCTCGCATCGTCGTTGCGCCGGCGAGCTACGCGAGCGGCGAACTCGTCGTTCCGTACCGCGCGGCCGCCGCGGCCCGATGAACGTCCTCGGCTCGGCCGCGATCGTCCAGAGCACCAACCGCGCTGGTGCGGTCAGTCGCTTCGCTGCGATTTTCGGCGCTCCGCCGCTGCACGAGTTCCAGATTGACGGTCGTGACCTCAGCGTCTCGGTCTTCCCCGGCGTCTCGGTCCTCGCCGGACCGGCGTCGGCGCTCGAGGCGCTCACCGATCTGCGGGCGACGGTCTTCGTCCGGTCACTGTCCGAGGCGGAGGCCGAGTTGCGGGCAGGCGGCTGGACGACCGAGGGTGCGCTCGGCG
>DATMLM010000102.1:0-59101 GCA_035570055.1 Gemmatimonadaceae bacterium | reverse complement strand
CACGGCGCTGTCGGAGACGATGAAGCCCGATGACATGGCGACGCTCCTCTCCGAGTATTTCACCGAGATGGTCGATTGCGTGTTCCGACACGGCGGCACGCTGGACAAGTTCATGGGCGACGCCGTCATGGCGCAGTGGGGCGCGCCGATCGGCACGAACGACGACGCCGATCGCGCGATGCGCGCGGCGGTGGACATGATGCGCGCGCTCGAGCAGCTGAACGTGAAGTGGCGCGCGGCGGGGCGACCGGCGCTCGGCATCGGCATCGGGCTCAATTTCGGCGAGGCCTTCGCCGGGAATATCGGCTCGGAGCGCCGGCTCGAGTTTACGGTGATCGGCGACACCGTCAATACGGCCAGCCGGCTCTGTTCGGCCGCCGAGGCGGGGGAGATCTTGTTGTCGGATGCCATGCGGCGGGCGCTGAAGGCGCCGCCGAGGCTCGAGGAGCGGCCGCCGATGGATCTCAAAGGGAAAGCGCACGCCATTCCCGTTTTTCGGGTCGCCGGCTGAGCCACGTTCCGGCGGGTTACTCCCTGCTCCGCCGCGGCCGCACCCGAGCGGTCGTGCTCGAGGCGTTTGCGGCGGCGGTCGATGCGGTTTTGACAAGCGCCGAGACGCTGCATGGTTGGGCGGCGGGCACGCCGAACGCCAGGCCTCTTCGCGGACGTGATATCGCGTACGCGACCATGCTCGCCGGCGCCCCCGTGGTGGTACGGCACTCGCGACATGGCGGACTGCTGGCGCCGCTCACACAAGACCTCTTTCTGGCGCCGACTCGCGCGCCGCACGAGCTCGACGTCGCCATTCGGCTGCGTGCCGCCGGCGTCCCGACGCCTGAAATTGTCGCGTATGCGACGTACGCGGTCATCCCTGGCATCGAGCGCGCGGACGTCGTCACTCGGGAGGTCGCCGGACGCGAATTGACGAGGCCCGAGGAAGCGGAGACTCTGATACAAGCGATGAGCCGGGCGGGCGCGGTGCATCCCGATCTCAACATGCGCAACGTGCTCGTGGACGGGGCCACGGCATACGTCCTCGATATCGATACCGTGTACTTTTTGCGGGCGGGTGATCATCGCATCGACCAGCGGAATCGGGCGAGGTTGATGCGCTCAGCGCACAAACTCGGCCGATGATCGCGCTCGGATCCCGTGTGTGCATCGTGATGCCGAGCGCGATCGGTGACGCCGTGCACGTGTTGCCGCTGCTCAATGCGATCAAGCGGCGGTCGCCGGCGACGAAGACGACGTGGATCGTGCAGCCTGGGCCCGCCGAGCTCGTGGCGGGGCATCCCGCCATCGACGAGCTCATCGTCTTTGATCGCGATCGAGGGATTGGGGCGTTTTACGAAGTACGCCGCGCCTGCGGCGCGCGCGTGTTTGACGTGCTGCTCGACCTGCAGCCCTATTTGAAAGCCGGCATTCTGACATCGATAATACCGGCGAAGATCAAGCTGGGGTTCGATTTTTGGCGCGCCAGGGATTTCAACTGGCTTTTTACCAACGCGAGGATCCCTCGGGTCAAAGGGCCTCGGCACATTCAGGATCAGTTTTTCGAATTTCTCGCGCCACTCGGGGTCAACGCCGAGCCGGTGATATGGGATCTGGCCCCACGAGCGGAAGAGCGGGCGTGGCAAGCGTCATTTTTCACAGGGCTCGATCGACCGGTCGCGGCCCTCGTGATCGGCTCGAGCCGGGAGCCGAAGAACTGGCTGCCGGAACGCTGGGCGGCCGTGGCCGACGCGCTCACGACCGAGTATGGGCTCGCGCCCGTCATGGTCGGCGGGAGCACACCGCGCGAGATCGCGACCGCGCACCAGATCCAGACCCTCGCGCGCTATCCTGTGCGCAATGCGTTGGGATCAGGGCTGCGGCGCCTGGTGGCCATCCTGGATGGCGCCGCGCTCGTCGTGTCGCTGGATACGGGGCCGCTGCACATCGCGGTCGCGCTCGACCGGCCGGTCGTGAGTCTCATCGGATATAACGACCCGATCGTCTACGGCCCGTATCGCAAGTACCACGATCTCATCGCCAACGGGTTTGGCGAGCCATCGCGGCGCATGAAGGAGCGGCGGCTCGATGGGATGATGCACATCACCGTGCCGATGGTGATGGACCGCGTGAAACTCTGGCGCGCGCGGTATCGGCCGTGACGTCGCCATTCGACCGGATCTGCATCGTCATGCTGAGCGCGATCGGCGACAGCGTACACGTGCTGCCGGTGATCAACGCCATCAAGCGCGAGTATCCGATGGCGTGGATCACCTGGGTGATCGAGCCCGGACCGGCCGCGCTCGTCCGCGGTCACCCATCGATCGACGAGATCATCGAGATCGATCCGCATCGCGGATTCGGCGCGTTCGCCGCCTACCGCTTAGCCCTTCGAAAGCACGAGCCATTCGATCTCTTGATCGATCTGCAGGTGGCGTTGAAAGGCGGGCTCGTGACGGCGGTCACGCCGGCCACGGTCAAGCTGGGTTTCGATCGCGCCCGGGCGCGCGATCTCAACTGGCTGTTCACAACGTCGCGCATCGAGCCGGGACCGCGCTCCCACGTCCAAGATCAATATTTCGAGTTCTTGACCGCGCTCAGGATTCCGGCGGAGCCCATTGCGTGGCACCTCGGGCCGCGAGCCGAGGAGCGGTCGTGGCAGCAGTCGTTCTTCGCTTCGATGGACCGACCGGTCGCCGCGCTGGTCGTCGGCGCCGGGGATCCGGATCGCGAGTGGCTCCCCGAGCGCTGGGCCGAGGTCGCCGACACGCTCAACGTCAGGTATGACCTCGAGCCGGTCATCGTTGGCGGCCAATCGCCACGTGAGCACGAGACCGCGCATCGCATCCAGATGCTCGCACGGTATCCGGTGCGCAACGCCCTCGGCTCCGGGCTTCGGCGCCTCGTTTCGATTCTGGATGGTGCCGCGATGGCGATCTCGCTCGACACGGGGCCATTGCACATGGCCGTCGCGCTGGACCGGCCGGTGGTGAGTCTCATGGCACAGGCTGATCCCAAGCGCACGGGACCCTATCGCAAATATCACGACCTCGTGGTCGATGCGTTTCGCGAGCCAGCCGACGGTGACGCGGTCATCTGGACCCGCAGGCGGGGTCGAATGCCGCGGATCACCGTCGACCAAGTGTTAGCGCGCGTGGCCCTGTGGCAGGAGCGCTACCGATCCTCGTAGGAAGTTGCCTATGGTCTGGTTCAGGAACGCGAGATCGGCGGGACTCGCGCCGGCGCCGGCGGGGTGGCCCCAGAGCGATGGAATCGGCGCGAGCGTGACGTGCGGGATGAACTGCGCCTCGTACTTCGCATCGCCCACCGGGAAGTAGAGATCGGTCTCTGACGGTATGTACAGCACCGGCACCTGGATCGCGCGGAGTGCCTGCTCGATGCCGTGGTACCCTGGCGTCGTGCCGATATCATGATCTTCCCACATCCGCGCCTGCAGGATCATGTCGTTCGCATCGTTGTGCGTGAAATCGTCGACGATGCGGGAGAGGACCTCCTTGAAATTGTGGCCATTGGAGGTGTCCGCTTTCCAGAGCTCGGTACGCCACCATTCTTGCGAGAAGAGCCAGGCGGCCCAGACGGTGCCGAAGGCGCGGATGCCGCGCAGTGGCTCAGCGGTGTAATCGCCAGCCTGGAACGCCGCATCGGCCTCGAGCGCGGCGATCTGGCCCTCGAGGCGCACCACGCCGTGTGGATAGCATTTCGCGGTACCGGACGTGGCGACGATGCGATCGGCGAAGTCGGGATACGATACTGCCCACTGGAATGCCTGCTCGGCGCCCATCGAGAAGCCGACGATCGCGCGCAGGTGCGTGAGGTGCAGCGAGTCGGTCAGCAGCTGGTGCACGATGCGCACGTTGTCGCGAATCGAGACCGCCGGGAACCGTGGCCCGTGAAACGGCTCCGGGGTGTTGCTCGGACTCGATGAGTGGCCGTTGCCGAACATCTCGGTCGCGACGACGAAATAGCGTGTCGTGTCCAACGCTTGGCCGGGGCCGAGGAGCCAGTTGTAGCCGTTGTGGTCGGCCATGTAGTGCGACGGCGCGAGGACGGCGTTGTCGCGGGCGGCGTTGAGCTGGCCGTACGTCGCGTACACGACGTGCACGTTCGGGAGCGTGACGCCGCTCTCGAACTTGAACGAGTCCACGACGAACGTGTCGACGGGCGGCCGCAGCAGCGCGGCGAGCAAGGCAAGTGTGAGCATGGTATCCTGAAGCTACGGACGGTCCGACCCGGAGGGTGAGTGCCGTAATTGGCCGAAATCGTACGTGATCCCGATCTCGGTCAATAAGCGAGTGAGGCGAACCAGAGGCAACCCGACGACCGTGAAGAAATCGCCGTCGACGCGTTCGACGATCGTGGCGCCGTAGCCTTGGATGCCGTATGCGCCAGCCTTGTCCATCGGCTCGCCCGTGGCGATGTAGGCGTCGATCTCTGCGCCTGTGAGCGGGCGGAACCAGACGCCGGTGTCTTCGACGCCCGCGGCCTCGCGACCGCCGTCGCTCACGCAGACGGCCGTATACACATCGTGTCGCCGCCCCTCGAGCGTCCGCAGCATCCGCCGTGCGTCGTCGACATCCGCCGGCTTATTGAGGATCCGATCGTCGATCACGACGATCGTGTCGGCGGCAATCACCAGCGCGTCGGGTTCGCCGGTGGCAATGCGGCGAGCTTTGGCACGAGCGAGCCGTTCGACGCAGGCGATGGGGGACTCGTCCGGCAACGGCGTCTCGTCGATATCTGCCGGGCGCACGGTGTGCGCGATGCCGATCAGATTCAGGAGGTCGCGTCGCCGCGGCGACTGCGATGCCAGGATCACCTGCATGGCGCGAAAGAGTAGCGTCTGTAACAGCGACTCGCCTGCTCTTGCCACAACTGGGGCGGCGCGGCACTCTCATCGCCCATGAACACACGAATCGTGGTTATGGCACTCGTGATGGCGTCGGCCGGACCCGCGTCGGCGCAGTGGGCCGTGGATGCCAGCATCGGCGCCACGGTGCCCGTTGGTCAGGGCGAAGGTCGCACCACGGGGTTGGATCTCATGGGAGCGGTCGACTGGCATCCGGTCCCCAAATTGCCGCTCGCGTTTCGCGCCGAAGTCGGGTGGGACCGTATCGGTTTTGCGGGATCCTCCCAGGTCGCGGAATATGTCACGCGCATCGCCTTCGACGTGATCGTCGATCCCCCGCTCCCCGGGACGCGGCTCCGCCCGTACGTGCTCGCTGGTGGTGGCGCCTACATTTTCAGCATCTACGGCTCCAATCGCGTCGACCCTGGGCTCAACATCGGAGCGGGTCTCCGATATCCCATCGGCCCTGTCCAGCCATTTTTCGAGTTCCGGTACCACATCGACTACTTGCCGTCCAGCTACGCGTTCATTCCGTTCCAGTTTGGGGTGCGCGTTCCGATTCCCTGATCGCGCCATGCCCAACTGGGTGGGGATCGTCGTCAATTTCGTGCCGCCGCCCATAGGGTTGGCGCACTACCTCTGGCTGCGGCGACGGATGACCGACCGCCGGCTGCGATGGCTCGCATTCTGGTGCTACTTCTCCTACGGCGGGCTGCTCCAAACCGTGCTGACCGCGCTGTTCTGGTACTGGTCCGGCATGGCGTCGCTGGGATTCGCGTACCTGGTGCTCATTGCCACACCAGGCCTCCCCATCGCCGGGTTCCGTCTCGGCCCACGCCTCCCGGCTGAGCCCATGAAGGCTCCGTTTGTCCTCGCGGCGAAGCTCTTTCCACTCGTACTCGTCGGGTCTATGCTTGCCCTGGCAGTCATCCGATGACGGCAGCCTACGCGGCGTTCGGCCGCCGCCTCTGGGCGGTCGCATTGGATGCGATCGTCGCGGGATTCGGCATCGTCGCCATCACGATCGTCGGAGATCTCACGCGGAACGTGCCGGGCTCCGGCCGGGTGCTCGTCGTCCTCTTGTACGCGCTCATCTTCCTCTATGAGCCACTCCTGGTGTGGGGCTTCGGCGCGACGATCGGCCAGCGCGCCGCAAACCTGCGCGTGGTGGATGACGCAACCGGCGGCAATCCGCCGTTCTGGCGCGCGTTCGTGCGGTTCGTGCTCAAGACGGTCCTCGGCTTGCCGTCGTTCATCGCGATGGCGTTCACGCGCCGGCACCAAGCGCTTCACGACAAGCTCACGCACACGACGGTACAGATTCGCAATCTGGACCGCGCCGTGGAGGGCGACTACCACGCCGAGCGCGTAGAGGACGCACCGGATCCCGCCATGCCGTCGCCGCTCCGGCGCATCATCATCATCGCGCTGTACTCGGCCGGACTGTTTCTCGTCGGCATCATCGAAGTCGTTCTCTTCGCGGCGCTGTTCCGCGCGAGGGATCTCGACGTGCTGAACAACCTCTTCGCCCTCTTCTGGGTCGCCGGCGCCCTATGGGTCGTGATCGCGGGCTGGCAGGGGGTCCTCATCGGCGCCCGCCGACGCCCGGACCGCGTCGAGGAATAACGCCTGTTCGACGTCCCACGAATACGTCGTGCACCCGAGCTCCCATGCGGCCGACTGGCGCGCCGCGAGTGTGGCGGGGTCGGTCATCGAGCGCAGGATCGACGCGAGCGCATCCGTGTCGCCTGGATGATACGCCGCGCCGATCTCGGCATGCGGACCCAGTACCGACATCTGGCCTGGGAGGTCGGTGGCGACCAGGGCGAGTCCGGACTGCAGATACAGAAAGAACTTGTTGCAGATCGTGAGACTGAGGTTCAGCGAGTCAGCGCGGTCCGGCGTCAGGCCAATGTGATGACGCGCGAGCGTCGGCATCACCTCGGCCGCCGGCGGAAGCGGTCGGACTACGACCCGCTCGCCGAGCTTCGACAACCATTCGCGGTGCGACTCCATCAAGTTGCCGTAGAGATACAGGCGGACGCGCGGATCGAGTGAGGGGAGGACGGCGAAGACGTCTTCGAGACCGCGGCCGTGGCCGATTGTCGCTCCCATCCAGGCGAGATCGACCGTCTCGCCTCGCGGGCGGGCCGCCGGTGGGGCGAGCGTCGAGAGCTCAGACCGTGGGAAGCAGTTGTGCCAGACATGCACCCGCGTCAGGCCATATTGCCGCACGAGATAGTCGGCCATTGGCTGCGACGTCGCCGAGACGTACGCGGCGCCCGGCAGGTAGCGGCGTTCGAGCCGGCGGATCATCTCTCGACGAGGGGCGGACCGTAAGCCGTCGGCCGTCTCCTCGGCCAGGAGATCCTCGCAGTCGAACGCGTAGCGCGCGCCGGTCGCCTTTGCGGCCTCGGCGGCTATCGCCAATGCCGGCTGTGTGTGGGCGATGTACAGGTCGGCTCGCTGCGCGATCGCCCAGTGCACAAGCGCCGGATAGCCGCGGCAATAGGCCTCGGCGTCGAGGCCGAGCATCCCCGCCAGGCGCTCGCGGAGGGCCGAGGTCAGCCAGCGGACGGGGGCACGTGTGCGATTGACATCCAACCGGTACCATGACCACGGCTTGGTCGCCAGGATCGCGTCATCGCGCCTGGCGTCGCCATCGAGGCGGTAGCCGACGACGACATCGTAGCCCGCGGCATGGAGTGCGTCGGCTTCTTTCCGGAGCCGCGGGTTGACCCAGATCGGCGCCGGAGAGACGAGACAGACCTTCAGCGCTCGAGCCACAGCGTCACCGGGCCGTCGTTCACCAACTCGACCTCCATCATGGCGCCGAACTCACCCGTCTCGACTTTCGCGCCGCGCTCCCGGAGTAGCCCAACGAAGCGCTCATAGAGGGGCACGGCGACTTCCGGACGCGCGGCGTCAATGAAGCTCGGCCGGCGACCTTTCACGGCGTCGCCATAGAGCGTGAACTGGGAGACGACGAGGACGGCGCCGTCGACGTCGGCGAGAGACAGATTCATCTTGTCTTCCGCGTCGCTGAAGATACGGAGGCCGAGGATCTTGTCGGTCATCCAGACGAGTTGTGCTTCGGCATCATCGTGCGTCAAGCCGACCAAGACGAGCAGGCCGCGCCCTATGCGGCCCACCACGCGGGAGCCGACGCGGACTTCGGCGCGTGAGACGCGCTGCAGCAGCGCGCGCAGTGGGCTCGACCTACTCGACCGTGACGGACTTGGCCAAATTGCGCGGCTGATCGACGTTCGCGCCGCGCTTGACGGCGACGTAGTAGGCGAGCAGCTGCAATGGCACCGAGGCCAGGATCGGCGTCAGCATGTCGATCGTCTCGGGAATGCGGAAGTCGTAATTCAGCTTTCCCTTGAGCGACGGCTCGTCGCGGCTCGTGATCGCGATCACCGTACCGCGGCGCGCCTTCACCTCCTGTACGTTCGACACCACTTTGTCGAAGACCGAATCGTGTGGGGCGATGAAGACCACCGGCATCATCTCGTCGATCAGCGCAATCGGGCCGTGCTTCATCTCGGCCGCCGGGTACCCCTCGGCGTGGATGTAGCTGATCTCTTTCAGCTTCAGCGCCCCTTCGAGCGCCGTCGGGAAGTTGTAGCCGCGGCCGAGATACAAGAAATTCGTGGCTCGCTTGAATTCTTCGGCCAGCTCTTCGATCTCGTGCGCCCGGTCGAGAATGCCCTTCACCTGACCCGGCAGTGCTTCGAGCGCGTGGATGATCTCGCTGCCGCGGAGCGACGAGAGGGCTTTGAGGCGCCCGAGCTTCAAGGTGAACATCGCCAGGGCAACGACCTGGCTCGTGAACGCTTTCGTCGAGGCAACACCGATTTCGGGACCGGCGTGGAGATAGATCCCGGCGCCTGCCTCCCGGGCGATCGTCGAGCCGACGACGTTCACTATCCCCAAGGTACGGGCGCCACGCCGCTGCGCTTCGCGCATTGCGGCGAGCGTGTCGGCCGTCTCGCCCGACTGCGAGATCACGATGCAGAGGGTGCGATTGGTGACGATCGGGTTGCGATACCGAAATTCCGAGGCGTATTCGACCTCGACTGGCACGCGCGTCAGTTCTTCGATCATCTGCTCGCCAATCAGGGCCGAGTGCCAGCTCGTGCCGCAGGCGGTGATGATGATATTGTCGATCGCGAGCAATTCGTCGTCGGTCAGGTTGAGCCCGGACAGCTTCGCGGTCGCTTCGTCGGCCAGCAACCGGCCGGCCATAGTGTTGGCGATCGTCTCCGGCTGCTCGAAGATCTCCTTGAGCATGAAATGCGCATAGCCACCACGCTCGATCTGGGCGAGGTCCCAGTCGATCTTGGTCACCCGCCGATGGAGCGTCGTGGCGTTCAGGTCGAGGATCCGGTAGCCGTTCCGGTCGAGGACCGCGAGATCGCCGTCTTCGAGATAGACTACCTCGCGGGTGTGCGCCAGAATCGCCGACGCGTCGCTCGCGATGTAGTACTCGCCGTCGCCAAGGCCAACGAGCAGCGGGCCGCCCCGGCGGGCGGCGACGATCTTGTCGGGATCACGGCTGCACAGGACGCCGATCGCGTACGCGCCTTCGACCTGGTGCAGCGCTTCCATGACCGCGTCCTCGAGCGAGCCATCGAAGGCCGCCTCGATCAGGTGCGACAGGACTTCGGTGTCGGTCTCGGATACGAAGAGGTGCCCGTGCTCCTCGAGCATGCGGCGGAGCGCGGTGGCGTTCTCGATAATGCCGTTGTGGACGACGGCGATCTCGCCCTTGCAGTCGAGCTGCGGGTGCGCGTTGCACTGGTTCGGCGCGCCGTGCGTCGCCCAGCGGGTGTGGGCGATCCCGACCGACCCCTCGACCGGTTCCGCGTCGAGCAGCAACTCCAGATTGGAGATCTTTCCCTTTTGCTTGCGCGTTTCGAGCCGCCCGTTCATGACGGCCACGCCCGCGGAGTCATAGCCGCGGTATTCGAGGCGCTTGAGGCCGTCGATGAGCACTGGAGCGGCCGAGCGCGGGCCGACGTATCCGACGATTCCACACATGATTTATTGACCCAAGAGATAAGAGCGAGACCGCTCCACTAATTCGCGAGCCTGAGCTTCCGTCGGCGCCTCGGCGATCACCCGGACGACCGGCTCCGTGCCACTCGGCCGGACGTGGACCCAGCGATCTGCCCAAGCGAACCGGATGCCGTCGGCTGTATCTACCCCCGCCCCGGCAAAGGCGGTCCGCAACGCCGCATACACGGAATCTAAACTTCCCGACGGACGGTCGAGCTTGTCCTTTACGATGGCATAACGCGGCCGGTCGCCCACTATTCTCGACAGCGGCGCATCGGCCTCCAATAGCAACTGCAGCACCAGGGCCGCGCCAGCAGGTGCGTCGCGGCCGAGGTGCAAGTCTTTGACGATCACCCCGCCGTTGCCTTCACCGCCGACCGGGGAGCCTTCGTCCCGCATCCGGAGGGCGACGTTGACCTCGCCCACCGGGGCTCGGATCACCGCGACGCCCGCGAGGGCGGCTGCGTCGTCGACCACCCGGCTGGTGGACAGGTTGGTCACCACTGGGCCTTTCGTGCGGCGCAGCACGGCGCCGGCAGCCAAGGCTAGTGTATAGTCTTCACCGATCGCCGAGCCCGTTTCGTCCACGAGGGCTAGGCGGTCGACATCCGGGTCAACGGCCATCCCGATATCGGCGTGCGATTCGCGGACCAAGCGCTCCAGATCGCCGAGGTTCTCGGCCACCGGCTCTGGCGGACGGGGGAAGCGGCCGTCGGTTTCGAGATTGATGGCGGTAACCCGGCAGCCGAGACGGTCTAACAGCTCGGGCATGATCGTCGCGCCGGCGCCACGGACGCAGTCGAGCGCGACGTGGAAGCGGCGACGGCGCATCGCGGGTACGTCGACGTACGGCAGCGCGAGGATTGCCTCGATGTGGCGGGAGATTGCCTCGGGGTCGGATGTGACCTGGCCGAGGCAGTCCCAGGTTGCGCGGGGAATGCCAGCCGACATGACGTCGCGCATGGCCGCGCCTTCCGCGGCTGATAAGAACAGACCAGTCGGCGCGATGAACTTGAGTGCGTTCCACTCGATCGGGTTGTGGCTGGCGGTGATCGCCAGGCCACCTGCCGCGTGATGCCACTCGACCGCGAGTTGGATCGTCGGGGTCGGCGCGAGGCCGACGTCGATGACATCGCAACCGACCGACTGCAGCGCCGCGATTACCACTCGCTCGAACATCGGGCCTGATACGCGGCTGTCCCGGCCGACGACAACAGCACTCCTCGTGGCTTCGCCACTCGTCGCATCTGGACGGGTATGTGCGACCGGCAATTTTGATGCGACAAGCAATTTTGCCCAGGCGCCGAAGGCGGCGGCGTAGGTCGCGATCACTTCCGGGGTCAGGGCTTCGCCTACGCGGCCACGCACTCCGGAGACACTGATCATCAACCCAGCATTGGACATCGCTCAAAGCTAGGTGAGCCGGCCCACGGCCGGGTAGTCGCCGCTGATCGAAATGGCCGCGAGTGTGATCGCCCCGGTGTCGATCGCATTCACGAATGCTGTCAGGACTTCGGGATCGAACTGCGTTCCGTTACAGCGTCGCATCTCGGCCAACGCCGCGTCGAGACCGAGGCGGCCTCCGCGGCGATAGGCGCGGCCGCTCGTCATCGCGTCGAACGCGTCGGCGACCGCCGCTATTCGTGCTTCGAGTGGGATCGCCGTACCCGCCAAGCCATCCGGAATGCCACGGCCATCAAATCGTTCGTGGTGCGATCGGACGATGTTCAGCGCGAGCGGGGCATCTCCCAGGATCGGCGCGAGGATCCTCCATCCCACCATGGGGTGCGTCATGATGTGCTCGTACTCCTCATCCGTGAGCGGTCCCGGTTTGTTGAGCACCGACTCGCGAACGCCGATTTTGCCGATGTCGTGTACATGTCCGCCGATTTCGATTTGGCGAACCACCTCTGACGGAAGGCCGAGGGCACGAGCGATGGCGGCCGAGTACTGACTCACGCGAACGGAGTGGCCGCGGGTGTAGCGATCTTTGACTTCCAAGGCTTCGGCGAACGCTTGCATGCTCGCCAGGAACAATTCTTCGAGGCGCCGTGCTTGAGCTTGCACCCGTTCTTCGAGGCGTTCTTGGTAGCCGCGGTTTTCCACGAGGAGGCGCCTCTTCTCGAGTGCCTGGGCGACGCGGGCGCGGACCTCATCGAGATTGAACGGCTTCATCAGGTAATCCATCGCGCCGATGGCCAGGCAGCTGACGGCGATATCGACGTCAGCGACGGCGGTGACGAGCACGACGGCCGTGTCCGGGTACTGGAGCCGCACTTGGCGCAAGAGCTCGATGCCGTCCATCTGCGGCATGCGCAAATCGGTGAGCACGAGCGTGACGGGCGTGTGGCGCAGCACTTCTATTGCACCGGCGCCAGACGAGGCCTCGAAGCACTCGAAGCCTTCGCCTTCCATGAGGCGCATGAGCACTTGGCGCAGCCGCGGCTCGTCGTCGACGACGAGGCAGCGGCGTGTCGGGTCGCCGCCTGGTACCCCGTCCATTATCTTGATCGCTCCATGACTCGCGTCTTCGACGACGACCTAGTAGCGCGGTTCGCGACGCGCGCGATCCACGCTGGCCAGCGGCCGGACCCTGTGTCCGGCGCCGTCATGACCCCGATCTACCAGACTTCCACCTTTGTACAGGACGGACTGGGCAGGCACAAGGGGTACGAATACGCGCGCGGGACGAATCCCACCAGGCAGGCGTTGGAGCGGAATGTCGCGGCCCTCGAGGGCGGCACGCATGGATTCGCGTTTTCGAGCGGCATGGGGTGCCTGGACACGATCATGAAGTTGTTCCGTTCGGGCGACCACATCATCTGTGGCGACAATACCTACGGCGGAACGTTTCGGCTGTTCGACCGGGTGCTGGAGCATTTCGGTCTCCGCTTCACCTTTGTCGACACGCGCGATCCCCAGCGCGTAGTCGATGCGATCAGTCAAAAGACAGTCGCGGTGCTGGTCGAGACTCCGACCAACCCGTTGATGCGGCTGACCGATCTCGCGGTTATGGCCGAGATCGCTCACCGCGCCGGCGCCATGCTGATTGTTGACAATACGTTCGCCACGCCGTTTTTCCAACGGCCGCTGGAAATTGGTTCGGGAGCGGACATTGTATATCACTCGACGACTAAATACCTCAATGGCCACAGCGATATGGTCGGCGGTATCGCCATCGTGCGGGACGACGGTCTCGCCGAGCGACTCACATTTTTGCAAAACGCTGCCGGCGCCGTGCCTGGGCCCTTTGATTCGTGGCTCGCGCTCAGGGGAACCAAAACGCTGCACCTCCGCATGCCCCGACACGACGCGAACGGCCGGCGGATCGCCAGCTGGCTCGTCGACCGGGTTGGCGCGGACCGCGTCATCTATCCTGGGCTCCCTTCTCACCCGCAGCACGAGCTCGCGGTTCGGCAGATGAGCGGGTTCGGCGGCATGATCTCCGTCGACCTCGGCACCACGGATTGCGCGAGGAAAGTGCTGGAACGTGTGAGGGTATTCTCACTCGCCGAGTCGCTCGGTGGTGTCGAGAGTTTGATCAGTTTGCCCGCCATGATGACCCATGCCTCCGTGCCTCCCGAGCGTCGCGCGGAGCTCGGCATTGGTGACGGACTCATTCGTCTCTCGTGCGGTGTCGAGGACGCCGAGGATCTCCTCGAGGACCTGGAACAGGCGTTTCGCGACTTGTGACCTTGTTCGAGGAGTGGGTACCGGCCGCCGCGCCGCTCCTGATCTTCTGCGTTGCTCTGTTCGTGGTACCTCGACGATTCCTGTGGCTGACGTATTTGAGCGCAATCGCGATCATGGCGATCGTGGAATATGCCGCGGCCGACAAGTGGGACCGCACATTTGCGGCGCGGACGGTGACTCTGGTGTATGTGATCCTGTTCGCGGTGGTGTGGGCCGGAGCCGAATTGTGGCGCCCGTCTGGCAGGGACTGGCCGATCCGCCGTACCGCGGCCTTGCTGGTTTGGGCAGCGGCGATCCCGGCGGGCCAGTACCTTGGCCTCGTGATCGGCTGCTTTCAGGGACGATGCCCTTGAGCGCAACTCTGCCCATGTCGCACTCGTAGTGCGAGGCAACGGAGGATACTCATGAGTGAATTGCCGGTGCAGTCGGCGAGACCTGGCGGCGGGCGCGTCGTTCTCACGCAGATCTCGTCGGTCGCCTGGGAGCATCCGGCGGACCGGGCCGCGTTGCAAACGCTGCGGGCGCTGCCGGGGTTCGACGAGATCATACGAAAGGTCGCGGCGGCCATCAGCGACCGCGGCGTCAGGCATCTGTTTACGGCCAGCGCCGTGCGCGTTGGACCGCGACAGCGGCCGAAGTTGGACGCGCTGTGGACCGAGGTCCTTGCGACGCTCGACTGGCCGAAGCGCCCGCAGCTCTACGTGACGCAGACGCCGATCGTGAACGCCATGGCGGTTGGGTTCGACGATCCGTTCGTCGTGGTCAACTCGGCAGCGCTCAAGCTCCTCGATCGTGAGGAGCAACGCGACGTCCTGGCGCACGAGCTCGGCCATATTATCAGCGGACATGTCACCTATAGCACGATCGCCATCATTCTGTTGCAATTCGGCCTGTCGAATTTGCCGTGGGTGGCGGAAGTCGCGCTTTTGCCCTTCAGGCTGGCATTACTCGAGTGGTTCCGCAAAGCCGAGTTGTCGTCGGATCGCGCGGGACTGCTCGGCGGGCAGGACACGAACAAGGCCATGATGACGTACTTCAAAATGGCCGGTGGCTCGGCGGGCGATGATGAGCTCAACCTCGACGAGTTCTTGAAGCAGGCGGCCGAGTATGAGGCGTCGGGCGGCGTGTGGGACAACATCCTCAAGCTGCTGAACACGGTCGGGAAAGATCATCCGTTCGCGACGGTGCGAGTGGCCGAGCTGCAGCGGTGGGTCGCGAGTGGGGAGTACGCGAAGATTCTCGCCGGCGACTATCCGCGGCGTGGGTCGGAGGACGATCGCGATCTCAAGAAAGATTACGGCGATGCCGCAAAGCATTACTCGGATAGGGCGCAGACCGTACTCAACGACATCGAGGGCGTGGTCGACCGCGCACGGGACGCGTTCACGTCGGCATTCCGCAAGAAATGAAAGTCCTGATCGTCGGCGGCGGGGGGCGCGAGCACGCGCTGGCCTGGCGCCTCCTCCGCGACGATCCCACCGTCGACATCGTAGCTGCCCCGGGCAATCCTGGCATTGCTACGCTCGGCCGGTGTGTCGGCATCGCGGCAACTGACCTGGACGCGCTCGCTGCGCTCGCGCGTGACGAGCGACCCGCGTTCACGCTCGTGGGGCCCGAGGCGCCGCTCGGGGCTGGCATCGTGGACCGGTTTCGAGCGCAGGGGCTGGCGATATTCGGGCCTACTCAAGCTGCGGCGGAGCTCGAGACATCCAAAGCGTTTGCAAAACAGATACTCGCTGAGGCCTGGGTGCCTACGGCTCGCGCGACGCGACATACGGAGGCAGCGACGGCAAAGCGCGCGGCGCGGGAGCTGGGCGCGCCGGTAGTGATCAAGGCGTCCGGACTCGCCGCGGGAAAAGGTGTCATTGTCGCCGCAACACTCGCCGAGGCGGATGCGGCCATCGATGCCTTGCTCAAGCGGGGCGAGATTCTGGTTGAAGAGTTCATGCAAGGCGAAGAAGTCTCGGTATTCGGCGTGACGAACGGCACGACGATTGTGCCGCTCATGCCGTCGCAGGACCACAAACGGCTGCTGGATGGGGATCGCGGGCCGAATACCGGTGGCATGGGTGCGTATGCCCCGTTTGAGCGATGTGACAAGTACAGTCAGCTCGCGAATGATGTCGCGATCAACGTCATACGACCCGTGCTCGAGGTCATGCGGGATCGAGGGCGGCCGTTCACGGGACTGCTCTATGCTGGCCTGATGATGACGGACGATGGACCGAAGGTCGTCGAGTTCAATGCCCGGTTTGGCGATCCGGAGACTCAGACCATCATGCCGCTCACGGGCGAGGGCTTAGGGGCGTTGCTGCATGCCGTCGCTGTCGGCGATGATCTGCCGGAGCTCGGCCGATCGCCCGGCGGGCACGCGGTCACGACCGTCATCGCGGCCGCGGGGTATCCCGATACGCCACGCGTGGGCGACCGAATCGACTTGCCCGAACCCGAGGACGACGTCTACGTGTTCCATGCCGGGACGGCGAAGGACAGCAGTGGGCGGCTCATCTCGGCCGGCGGGCGGGTGCTGAGCGTGACTGGCATTGGGACTACGCTCAACGACGCGCACGCGAAGAGTCTCGGCTTTGTCGAGCGCGTGAGTCTCGACGGCAAGCAGTTCCGATCTGATATCGGGTTCCGCCATACCCGAGCTACCTGAGACCGAGACGATCGCGCGGGACCTCGACCGCGCGGTGGCCGGGAGCACGATTGTCGGCGTTCGTGTGCGTCACGCCGACGTGCTGCGCGAGGTCAGCGCCCGGACGCTCACCAATCGGATAACCGGAACTACTATTGTGCGCGCCTGGCGGCGCGCTAAACTCGTCGTCCTCGATCTCTCGAGTGGGGACCGCCTCGTGGTGCAACCACGCTTTACCGGCGCGTTGTTGATAAATCCCAGTGACGAGAGATATGTGACCGTGACGCTCCAACTGGACGACGGGCGCGTCTTGCTGTATCGCGATGTGAGGCGGCTCGGCACCGTTGCGTTGATGACGCCGAAGCGCTTTGAGGCATACGCCGGCGCGCTTGGCATCGAACCCCTTGATTCCGCGTTCACGTCCAATCATCTCTCCCAACTTCTCGCACGCTCGCGACAGGCGGTGAAGAAGGTGCTCATGGACCAGCGGCTGATTGCCGGGATCGGCAACATCTACGCGAACGAGGCCCTGTGGCGCGCCGGGATCGATCCGTCGCGAGCAGCGAGGAGCGTCTCGACGACGGAGGCCGGCACGCTACGGGACGCGATCGTCGACGTGCTGACCGAAGCGATCGCCGCGCGAGGCACGAGCTTTCGGGACTACCGTGACGCGAGAGGCGAGCGCGGATCGTTCGCCGCCCAACTCGCGGCCTACGGGCGCGGCGGGCGGCCGTGTGGGCGGTGTGGCGCCCGACTCGTCGAGACCCACGCAGTCGATGGCCGCACCACGGTGTTTTGTGCTTACTGCCAGCGATAGCGAGCTCGAAGCTATGCGCGCGCATGTTCGCGCGAACGCGGCGGATCGGCCTGGCGTGTACCGGATGCTGTCGGCCGACGGGGAGATCGTCTACGTCGGCAAGTCGAAACAGGTTCGGTCTCGCCTGCTGAGTTACTTCCGGTGCGAGTACCCCGAAGAAAAAGGCGCGCGGATTCTCCGTGAGGCGCGGTCCATTGATTGGGAGTACTGCCCCAGCGAGTTCGCCGCGCTCCTCACCGAGCTGCGCCTCATTAAGCGGCTTCGGCCGCGCTACAACGTCATGATGAAGGCGGACGCGCGGCATTACGCATTCATTAAGATCAGCTCTCCGCCGGCGCCAAAATTAGTTGTGGCGCGTACGGCCAGCGGAACTGACCACACCGAGACCTACTACGGGCCGTTTCACGGTGCGCGACAGTTAGAGGAAGCCACGAGAGAATTGAGTGACGCGTTGGGGCTCCGGGACTGCGCAAAAGACGTCCCAATGCGTTTCACTGACCAAGGGGAGTTGTTCGGCGCCCCGCAGCGAACACCGGGGTGTATTCGATTCGAGATCGGGAAATGTCTGGGGCCGTGTATCGGGGGAACCTCGATTGCGCAGTACGACGAGCGGGTCAGGCTGGCGCGGGCGTTCTTCGATGGAACCGATGACGGGCCGCTTGGGTCTATTAGTGAAGCGATGCGTGACGCGAGCGAGCGCTTGCAGTTCGAGCGCGCGGCGGCGCTACGCGACAAGCTCAAGCGGTTGGAAGGCTTAAGGGACCAGTTCGGGCGGCTCCGGTTTGCGGTCGAGACATTGTCGTTCGTGTATACGGTGCGTGGTTGGGACGGTAGTCGTCATGTCTACGCGATTCGGCGCGGGTGTATCCGCGCGGAACGAAGCGCGCCGCGGACCGCCGGAGAGCGGCGCGAGTGGCGTGATTTGGTCCGTGGGGTGTTCGCGCCAAAGCAGAAGGCGACCTTGTCCGTGCCCGCGCACGAGATCGACGAGCTGCAGTTGTTGTCGTCCTGGTTCAGACGCTTTCCGGTGGAGCTTAAGCGTACGTCGCAGTGGCCGGCCTCTTGCACCGCGTAACGCCACCTCCAACGCGGGAGCGACGCGATGGCGACTTCGTGGGAGCCCACGGTACTGGTCCAGTGTATCAGTGTCCGACCCTGGCTCAAGATCCCCGGTGAAGACGAGCCAGGCGGGTGTCACGATCTGACACTCGGCCGGATCTATGAATTGCTCGCCGTGGAAGCCAATGGCGCGCTCTATCGGATCAATGATGATTCGGATGACGACTTTTTGTACCCGGCCACGCACTTCAAGATGATCTAGAGGCCGCTAGTCGCTCAGTGGTACGATTTCCACATCGATACTCGAGCCCGACACGCGCAGCCGGGCCACGCTGGGATGCAGATTGAACCGGCGCGGCCCCGCAGCGCCGGGGTTGATCGCCCATCGCTCGGCATCTCGTGACACGAGCTGCTTATGCGTGTGGCCGTACACGATGATCGGCTCGGTGTAGCGGGCGAACAGCGCGGCCGGTGTCGGCGATCCGAGCTCGTGGCCGTGGCTCACGTGGATCTTCGTGCCGGCGACCTCGTACACGCGACTGGGCACGAGGCGCGGGTCGCCTGGCGGGTCGGTGTTGCCTGCTACGGCGAGCACTGGAGCAATGAGCGACAGCTCATCCAGAATTCCATCACCACCAACATCGCCGGCGTGGAGGATCAGCTCGACTCCATCGAGTGCGGTAAAGACGTCCGGCCGCAAGAGCCCGTGCGTGTCGGCGATCAGACCGATCGTATGGATCCGGTCCATCGCGGCGCGAGCGCATTCGGGATGCCGAGTTGGTCGAGCACGCGGGCGGCGACGAAATCGACGAGCGCGTCGATCGTCGCCGGCCGGTGGTAGAATCCCGGCGCGGCCGGGAGCACGACCGCGCCCGCGCGGGTGACGCGCAGCATGTTACGGAGATGGATCTCGGAGAGCGGCGTTTCCCGCGGGACCAGCACGAGCTTGCGCCGCTCCTTTAACGTCACATCGGCCGCGCGCTCGATCAGCGATCGCGAGCTCCCGGCGGCGATCGCCGAGAGCGTTCCCATCGAACAGGGACACACGACCATTCCGGCACTCGGCGCCGAACCCGACGCCGGCGCGGCGCCGCGGTCGCGATCGTCGTACACGGTGACGTGGCGATCCCACGCCGGGCCGCCGACCGCTTCCCGCAACGCGTCGAGCGTCTGAATGCCCATCTCGGTGTGGAGCAACCGCAGGCCGTGACTGGAGATGATCAGCGATACCGGATGATCGGCGGCCACGAGAGCGCGGAGGGTGTGGACCGCGTACGGTGCGCCGGAGGCGCCCGTGATGCCGAAGACGAGTGGATCCGTCACCATGCGCGCATGACCCGATCGGCGACGACGAACACCATGAATAAAATCGAGATGATCCCGTTCAAGGTGAAGAACGCCGCGTCGAGGCGCGAGAGATCATCCTCGTGTACCAGCGAGTGTTCGTAGGCGAGGAGGGCGGTGACGGTGATCCAACCGAGCCAGTAGAGCCATCCGACATTCGTCGAGAGGCCAGTGAGCAGGAGACCCAGGACGGCCGCGACGTGAAAACCCCGCGCGACCCGGAGGGCGCGAGACTCGCCGAGTGCGGCGGGCAATGAGAAGAGACCATTCGCGCGATCGAAGGCCGTGTCTTGGAGCGCGTACAGAATGTCAAAGCCGCCGGACCAGCAGGCGACCGCGCCCGCCAGGCCAATGAGCATCCACCATGGATGGCTCCATCGGCCGGTGACGGCGAGGTAGCCACCGACGGGCGCGATGGAGAGACCGAAGCCCAGTACCAGGTGCGACCAGCGCGTGAAGCGTTTGGTGTAGCTATAGAAAAAGACCCATGCGAGCGCGAATGGCGAGAGCACAAAGCAAATAAGGCTCAGCATCCACGCCGCGCCGAAGAACACGAGCGACGCCAGCGTGACCGCCCAGCGCGCTTCGGCCACACTCATGGCCCCGCGCGGCAACTCGCGCTGGGCCGTGCGGGGATTGCGGGCGTCGATGTGGCGGTCGACGACGCGGTTGAAGCCCATCGCGGCGAATCGGGCGGCGGTGAATGCGACGATGACCCAGGCCACCACGCGAAGCGTGACCGGCGCGACGTCGGACGCGAGGGTGACGCCGACGAGCGCGAACGGCAATAAGAAAATCGTGTGCGGGAGCCGGACGAAATTCGCGTACGTCGCCAAGCGTGACGTGCTCGCGAAGGTTTGCCGCTCGCGTGAGCGCTGTGTCATAGGCCCAACGAAGGCCAGAGCGCGTCGACGCGGGACCGAGTCGCCGCGTCCATTTCTATCAGGGGAGGCCAGTTACGCGTGTAGCCCTCTTCCGGCCATTTGCGCGTCGCGTCGAAGCCGATCTTGGAGCCGTAGGTGAACGCACGGCTCGAGTGGTCCAACACATCTATGGGTCCCATCGAGAAACGCGCGTCGCGCTCGGGATCGATATTGTTGAGCGCGATCCACCACGCATTCCGCGGGTCGCGCACGTCGACCTCTTTGTCGACGACCACGATCATCTTGGCGAGCGACATGAGTCCGGCGCCCCACAGCGCGTTCATGACCTTGTACGCTTGCCCCGGATACTGCTTGTCGATCGACACGAAGACGAGGTTGTGGAAGATCCCCTCCGCCGGCATGTGATAGTCGACGATCTCCGGGATCGTCAGCTTGAGCAGTGGAAGGAAGATGCGCTCGGTGGCGTGCCCGAGGTAGTAGTCCTCCATCGGGGGGCGTCCGACAATGGTGGTCGCATAGATCGGGTTCGTGCGCATCGTCACCGCAGTAACGTGGACCGCCGGGTAGAGATCCGCCTCCGAATAAAAGCCGGTGTGATCGCCGAAGGGTCCCTCGGTGACCAACGGCTCGCGCGGATCGATGTAGCCCTCGATGACGAACTCGGCCTCAGCCGGGACATCGAGATCACACGTCACGGCCTTTGCGAGCTTGACCGGGGCCTTTCTTAAGAATCCCGCGAACAGGAATTCGTCCACGGTTGGCGGCAACGGGGCCGACGCCGAGTAGATCGATGCGGGATCGGCGCCGATCGCGATGCACACCGGCATGGTCTCACCGCGCTCCGCCATGATGCGCCAGTGCGCCGCACCGACTTTGTGGCGCTGCCAGTGCATCGCGACCGTGCGAGGTCCGAGGACCTGGACGCGGTACATCCCGACGTTGCGTATGCCCCGCACGGGATCTCGCGAGATCACCATTGGCAAGGTGATATAGGGACCACCGTCCTCCGGCCAGCACGTGATAATGGGCAAGCGGCCCAGGTCTACTTCATCGCCACGCCAGATGACCTCTTGGCATGCGGCCGAGGAGCTATGGCGAGGCGGGAATTTGGCGACTTCGAGGAGCCGGGGGAGCAAACCCAGTTTCGCGATGAGACCAGGGGGAACCTGCGTGGCGAGGAGCTCGGTGATGCGTGCCGCGTGGTCGTCGAGGTTGGCCACGCCCAAGGCGAGGGACATTCGGCGGGCGGAGCCGAAGAGGTTGATCGCCACCGGGTAGGGTGAGCGCGATCCCGAGTCGAGCGTGACGTTCTCGAAGAGCAGCGCGGCGCCGCCCGCGGGTTGCTTCATCACGCGGTCAGCGATCTCGCACAGTTCCAGGCGGGCGGCGACCGGTTGCGTAATGCGGCGAAGCTCGCCTGCGTGCTCAATCGCGGAAATGAAGGCGCTGAGGGTGTCGAGCGACACTTACGGGCGCTGCCCGACGTGGAGCGCGGCCACGCCGAAGGTGAGAGGCTCCCATGTCACGCGGGCGAATCCTGCCGCGTCGAGGCGCGCGGCCAGCTCCGGTGCGCTTGGGAACTGCGCGACCGAGCGTGGGAGATAGCGATAGGCAGCGCCATGGCCGCTGACGGCACCGCCGATGGCCGGGAGGACGTGGTGGAAGTAGGCGTGGTAGGCCGTGCGAATCATCGGCGACGGGGGCGTCGAGAATTCGAGGATCACGAACCGGGCGCCCGGCTTGAGCACCCTCAGCGCTTCGGTGAGAGCGGCATCCAGATGCTCGACATTTCGTATGCCAAACGCCACGATCGCGCCATCGGCGCTCTCGTCGCGTAGCGGGAGGTCCAGGGCATCGGCGACCACGGGACTGATCGAGGCCCGCGACTTGGACGCGCCGGCGCGCAACATCGGTTCGGCGAAGTCGGCGCCGATGACGCGGCCCGAGAAGCGTGGTTGTGCGGCCAAGGCGGCGGAGACGTCGAGTGTCCCGGCGCAGAGGTCGACGTACGTGCCGCTCGGAGAGCGTTCCCAGGCGAGCGCGGCGAGCGCGCGGCGACGCCACGACCGATCGACGTTGAAGCTCAGAAGATGATTCAAGAGATCGTAGCGCGGCGCGATCTCCGAGAACATCCGCTGGATGTGCTGGCGCTTGGCGTCGACCAACATGCGGGAAAAGTAAGGGGACGGTAGCTTCCCTGCTGTGGCCGTGTTCGATCTCGCCAACTTACCGGACGCGGATGTCGTCGCGCTCGCGCAGCAAGGCCGCGAGCCCGCGTTCCGGGAGATCATTCGACGGTACGAGCGTCCGTTGTTCTCGCTGATCTATCGCATGGTGCGCGATCGGGAGACGGCCGAAGAGCTCGCGCAGGACACGTTTCTCAAGGCGCTGAACCATATCGACCGGTATCGCGCCGATTTCAAGTTATCGAGTTGGCTGTTCAAGATCGGGAACAACGTCGCGATCGATCATCTGCGCAAGCGCCGGCTGGCGACGGTCAGCGTCTCGGGCGCGCCGCACGCGGCGACGGAGGCCGAGGTCGAGGCGACGTCGTTCGAGATCGCCTCGCACGCGCCGAGCGCGCTCGATCAGTTGGAGTCGCGCGAGCTGGGGAGCGCGATCGAAAAGGCGATCGCGGCGCTGCGGCCGGAGTACCGTTCGTGCATCTTGATGCGGCATGTGGAAGGGCGGTCGTACGAGGAGATCGCGACCACCCTGGACCTCCCGCTCGGCACCGTAAAGACGTACATACACAGGGCTCGATTGGAACTCAGAAGGGCGTTGAAACCCGAAGAGGCCGACCTCCGTACACCTGATACAGAGCCATGAATCACCGCCACCTTCTCCCCGACGAAATCGACCAACTCCTGGACGGAGAGGTCGGCTTTGGCGTTGCCCCCCTCCAGGCGCATCTGCGCGAGTGCGACCAGTGCCGCGCGGCGTTCGAGCAGGAGCGTGAGGTGGTCGAGGCCCTGGAACATTTGCCGCGCCTGGCCCCGTCTCCGGACTTTACGTCCAGGGTCATGGCCCAGGTTCAGATTTACGAACCCTGGCATGTGGCCGCCCGTGATACCGTCGTGGGCTGGATTCGGCCCCTGGCGCCCCGTTCCCAGCCCGTCCGGCTGGCGGTGGGTGGGGCGGCCCTGTCATTGGCCGCCCTGGTGACAGTGGCCACTGTGTGGCTCGTAGGGCACGCAGACGCCACTCTATTCTTTGCCGGCCTGGTCCGGACGACTCTGGTCCGCGGCCTGGCAACGACTGGCGCCGCGGTTGTGCAGGCCCTCTTGGGCCGCTCCGCTACACAAGCCCTCGGTGGTAACGCCACTGCCGTTATAGTGGCGTCTATCAGTCTCTATATTGTCGTCTTTTTGGCGGCAGCATTTGCTCTTCGTGCCGCGGCTGTGTCGCGGCGGAGGCGCGCTTAAGATGCGCATACTCGTTGCCGGACTGACGTTCGTTGGGCTGGTCGCCGTCGCTGCGGCGCAACCGCCTGCCCCGCCACCGCCACCGACCAACGTCGACTCCATGGCCGCATGGGGCGAGCGGATGGGTCAGTGGGGCCAGAAATACGGCGAGCAAATGGGCCGGTGGGGCGAATCCCTCGGCCAGGCAGTGAGCCAGGCAGTCGGCGACTCGTCCCTCCAGGGCGCGGTGAACAACGATCCTGATGTCATGCGCGACCCCGAGGTCAAGGCTGCCCTCAAGCGCTACATCCAATACAGCGTTCACCACGATCCCCACACGGCCGAGGCGCGCCAGCAATTCCAGGACGCCCTGCACCGTGCCATGGACCGGCACCATCGCCGGTTCGGTGGCCCGCATGGCGTGCCGCCGGTTCCGCCAGTGCCCCCGATGCCGCCGATGATGGCGCCGCCCGGGAGTTCCATGACCGATGCCATGCGCAGGGACATCGACCGCGCGCGGCATGATCCGGCCTCGATCTCGATTCCAGCCACCAGTGCGTTTACCGTCGGCATGCGCTCGGTGGATTCGACCGCCAAGTTGGACCAAGTCGTCGCCACCGTCGACGGTCCGATTGAAGTGAGCGGGCTCGTCGAGGGCGACGTAGTCAGCGTGGACGGCGACATTCACGTCCATCCGTCGGGACACATCACGGGCAACGCGTTCGCCGCGCACGGGAACGTCGTGGTCATGCCGGGCGGCCAGGTCGACGGCGAGATCCGCTCGCTCCCGGAAGCCATCGGTCCGATGTCTCCGATCGCCGCAGCGCCGAAAGCCGGCCGGTCACCGTGGCGCTCGCTCGAGCTGTCCATCGCATGGCTGTGTCTCGCGCTCGTCATGGGCATCGGAGTCCTCACGTTCTCCGGCGACCGCCTGGACGCCGCATCGCTCTCGCTGTCCGAGCAGTTCGGCCGCTCGCTACTGTTCGGCATCATTGGACTCCTCGCCGTGATTCCGGTGGGTGTGATCATTGTCGTGCTGCTCTGCATCACGATCGTCGGGATCATCGTCGCGCCGCTCGCCGCCATCGCGTACGTCTTGCTCGTGCTCGGCGTCGCGGTGCTCGGATTCACCGCGGTCGCCGAGACGACCGGGCATGCCTTCTATCGGAAGCGGGCGCATGCGTTGACCGACCGCGGCGCACGGCTGCGTGCCGTGGTGACCGGCATCGCGATCTATATGGGACTCTGGGTCGTCGCGGCCGCCGCGGGCTGGATCCCGGTCGCCGGCGCGCTCCTGCACGTCATTGCCAGTGCCGTCACGTTCATTGCGCTGGCCTCGGGGTTCGGTTCGGTTATCGCCACGCGCTATGACGCCCGCAAAGCCGCGCGCGGCGAGACGAGAATCCCGGATGCTTCGTCGCTGCCAGGCATGGCATGGCAGACACCGACGCCGGTGGGCGGCGTCGCAGCCGCTCGTCGGCCGACCCCACCGCCTTCGCAGACGCCGTCATCATGAGACTGACACTTCTCGCCGTCGCGCTCACGTGGAGTAGCGCCAGCGCGCAGGAATGGCGGACGCTCGATGTCACGCGCCAGCTGCGCGACCCGGCTCCGCTCAACGTGAGTATCACCTACGGCGCCGGCACGTTTACGCTTGGACCGGCGACGGGCCCGGATTTGTACGAGATGCACCTGCGCTATCCCACGGGACGGACCGCGCCGGTGGCGACGTACGACGCCGCCAGCCACTCGGTCCACTTAGGGATCAAGTCTCAGAACTTCACCATGCCCGGGGGCGATGTCGACCAGAACGAGCTCCACATCGGTCTCGCGCGCGGCGTCCCGCTCGACCTCAGCACGGAAATCGCGGCCGCGGACGTCAAGATCGACCTGGGCGGACTCGCCGTGCAGCAGCTCAAGCTCAAGACCGGCGCGACCGATGCGACCCTCGCGTTCTCATCGCCGAACACCATCCGCATGCGCTCGATGGATCTCACCGTCGGCGCCGCGGGATTCAAGGCGACGGGGCTCGCGAACGCGAACGCCGACCATATCATGCTCCGCGCCGGTATCGGCGACTGGGATCTCTACTTTGACGGCACGTGGACCGGCGATATCACGCTCGACGCCAAGGTCGGCTTGGGCTCGCTGACGATCCACGTGCCAGACGACGTGCACGTCGAGCAGAACGTCAAGGCCGTCCTGGGCGCCGTCGATGGCGGTCACGAACGGACGGGTCACGATCGGGCGGCGGCCCCGGCTCGGGATACCTCGGACGACGAGGACGCGGATACGAGCGACGATGACAGCTCGGTCGACAACGTCGTCGCGCGCGCGACCGACGCCGCGGTCGCCAAAGCGACCGCGAAGGGCGCGAAGCCAGTCGTCGTGAAGACCAAAGACGTGACTATCGTGAAGCTCCGCGATACCACGCAGGCGCCGCGGTACACGCTGCACCTCGTCGGCAGCGCGACGCTCGGCGAGATCACGGTCGATCACAAGCTCGGTGGCGCGGGCGGCCAGTAGACGACGCTCGCTCCGCGCGTGAGCCGGAGCGAGCGCGCCGCGTTGCCCTCGCGCTCGGCGATCTCGATCAACCCACTCGACCCGCACACCGCCGTGACGGCGCCAGCGGGCACGTCGATGTAGGATCGCACGATGGGGAGGGTGCGATCTCCGACCGTGATCGACCCGCCACGCAGCCCCACGAGATTCGTGATCGCGTTGCCGAACCGGTCGATCGTCATCACGATCCCGTGCAGCCCGCCGTCGACGCCGCGCTTCGGCTCGGGCGTTCGGCGAATCACGGGCTCGACCGCCGGCTGCTGCCCCAGCGTCTCAATGGTCGCGCCGAGGGCCAGTCGTGCGGCCGCGGGGGCGAATACATCGCGTCCATGGAACGTGGCCGACGCGCCTGGGGGGATCGGGAGCTCGACGACTTGCGCGCTGGGCATGAGGAGCGCAGGCGAGAGGAGGCCGTTGTCGGGTCCCACGAGATAGCGTCCGGCGGCGCTCACGGCGAGCGCGGCGCGAGACCCGCCCACGCCAGGGTCGACGACCGCGAGATGCACCGTGCCCGTTGGAAAACGCTGCCAGTATCGCGCGAGCGCGAGCCGGCCGCCCTCGATATCCTGGGGCGAGATATCGTGTGTGATGTCGACCAGCTCCGTGTCCGGTGCCAGGGCCGCCAGCACACCTTTCATTTCACCGACATAGCCGTCGGCCGTCCCGAAATCGGTCAGCAGGGTGACGATCATACCCGGCGCTTTTTCCACCAACCTAAACTCCACAGCACCGCCATGCCGAGGCCGCGGAGTGCAGCCGTGGCGGCAATGACGACCCAGATGCCGCCCGTCCCCCACCGGGCCGCGGCCCACGACGCCAGGGGTACGCGGGCCGCGGTGCAGCTCGTCGACCAGACCATCGGCGGCACCGTGTCACCCGCGCCGCCCATCGCGCCCTCGAACACCACCTCGGCGCCGACACACAGCTGCGACAGCGCGGCAATGCGGAGATAGTGCGCGGTCTCCGTGATCACGGCCGACTCGCGAGTAAATATTCCCGCGAGTTGCGTCGGGAACAGCAGCTCCGCGGCGACGGCGACCGATGCGGGCGCCGTCGCGAACGCGACCGTCACCCAGCCGGCCCGTTCGGCACGGCTGGCATCGCCCGCGCCGAGATTCTGGCCAACGATCGCCGCGGCCGCGGCTCCGAACCCGACGCCAATGACGTAGACCCAGCTCTCGACCCGAAACCCGAGTCCCATCGCGGCGAGCGCCGGGGTCCCGAACTGACTCGCCGTTCTCGTCACGACGACATAGATAAGGCTGAACAGGACGCCCGTGAGCGCCGTCGGCGCGCCGATACGGGAGATCGTGGCAATCACACGGGGCTGGAGACTTGAGAAACGCACCATCTTCCGGCGAACGAGCAACGCCGCGCCGGCGATACATGCTGCGCCACGGACGCTGACCGTGGCAATCGCGGCACCCATGAGGCCGAGCTTGGGTGCGCCGGCCAGCCCCAGGATCAGCACGGGGTCGAGCACGAGGGTGATCGCGACCGAGGAGGCGAGCAGCAGCAGTGGCGTCCGCGTGTCACCCTGCGCGCGAAATGCCGCATCGACCGCGAAGTAGCAGAAGATGCCCGGTGCGCCGAGCAAGTACGTCCCGAGGTAGATCCTGCCCAGCGCGGTGACTTCCGCTGGTGTGTGCATCGCGGCGAACAGCGCCGGGAGCGCGATCGTTCCCGCGATGGCGACGGCAACGCCGAGCACCAGCGCGTAGACGAGCGCATCGCCGACCGCGCGCGCCGCTTCCGCCGGGCGGCCCTCGCCGTGCCGGCGTGCGGCGAGCGCCGTCAGGCCGACGCCGATCATCTCGGCGATCGAGATGAAGAGCCAGATCCAGAAGAGCGACGTCGTGACGGCGGCGAGCGCGACCGCACCGAGGCGTCGGCCGACCCAAAACGCGTCGACCACGCTGAAGACGATCATCAGGAGGTTCGACGCGACCGCGGGGACACCGACGCGCCACACGACGCGGGCGATCGGGTCGTGGATGAGGGACGGTCCGCCTGGTGCTATTGGCGCCGCGCCGTCGTAGACATCGACGGGCAGCGCCCCTTCGTTCATGCGGGCACGGCGACGGCGTCCATGACGCGGGCGGCGAGGGCAGTCAACGCGACGGCGGCGCCCGACTCGGGGGCCGTGACGACGATGGGGGCGCCGGTGTCGCCGCCCGCGACGACGCGCGGGTCGAGCGGGATGCGAGCGAGGACCGGGAGACCCACTTCGGTCGCCAGCTTCTCGCCGCCACCCTCGCCAAAGATCGCCGAGGGCTTCCCACAGTGCGGGCACTCGAAGTAGCTCATGTTCTCGACAATGCCGAGCACGGGCACGTTCACGCGCTCGAACATCTTCACGCCGCGGAGCGCGTCGCCGGTGGCCACCGCCTGGGGCGTCGTGACGATGATCGCGCCGTGCACGTGCGTCGACTGGACGAGCGACAGCTGGGCATCGCCAGTGCCCGGTGGCATGTCGACGACCAAGAAATCGAGCTGACCCCAGTCGACGTCCTTGAGAAACTGGCCGATGACCTTCATGACGATCGGCCCGCGCCAGATCGCCGGCTGATCGCGCGGGATGAGGAGGCCCAGGCTGATGGCCTTGATCCCATGCGCGACCAGCGGGATGATGCGCTGGTCGATCACCGGCGGCGGCGCGCTGACGCCGAGCATCCGCGGGACGTTGGGGCCGTAGATGTCGGCGTCCATCAGGCCGACACGGGCGCCCGATTTGCTCAGCGCGACCGCGAGGTTCACGGCGACCGTCGATTTGCCAACGCCGCCCTTGCCGCTCGACACCGCGATAATGCGGCCCAGGTTCGGATACGCGCTCGGCGTCGGGGCCGCGGGACGCGGCGGAGCCTTTGGCGCGGCGTCGAAGACCGGCAGCATGCGACGGGACGTCGGGGGCGGCGTTGTCGAGGCGTCTTTCGGGTCCACGCGGACATCGGTGATGCCTTCGACCGCGGCGACCGCGGCATACACGTCGCGCACCAGCGTCGCATCGTCCTCGGGCGTCAGGAGGAGCGTCAACCGAATGCGGCCGCCCGGGGCGATCGCGATGTCACGGATCATCTCGGCATCGAGCACGTTCACGCCGAGGCGTCCATTGCGCACGCGCGAGAGCGCGGCGCGCACGAGGTCTTGCAGGCTATCGCTCATGTCGAGCCGACCGCCTGGACCGCGCGAATCTCGGGGATGCGCTGCATGAGATGCGCCTCGATGCCGCTCAAGAGCGCGGTGGCCGACATGTCGCAATCTGGACACCCGCCGGACACGCGTACGCTGACCACACCGGACTCGGCGTCGAATCGCACGAGCTCGATACAACCGGCCGCGGGCTCGAGGCGCAGCAACGGCCTCATCGCGGTGATCACCTGACGAATGCGGATTTCGATATGCTCGGCTCGCGCCATAGCCGAAAGTTACAGCGCGAGCGAGTCGTCCGCAGGGACGCTGTTGTGGGGCATGACGCCGGCCGGGTGCACGAAGGCGCGGGCGGCATTCACGACGCGTGAACGGACTTCATCGAGGTCGCCCGAGATCAGCGCGCCCGCGGCTTTCGCATGCCCTCCGCCCCCGAAGGAGCGAGCGAACCGGTTCACGTCGACGTCTCCCGTGGAGCGGAACGAGACTTTGATTTTCCCGTGACCGAGGTCGCGGAAGAAGAGCGCCATCCGCGTTCCAGCGATCGAACGCGGGTGCTCGACAATACCATCGAGGTCTTCAGAGCGAAGGGCGTAGCGTTCGACTGCACCAGCGGGGACTGAGATCCACGCGATGGCGTACTCCGGATCGACCTCGAGCGTCTCCAGCGCATCGCGCAGCAGTTGCAGTCGCCCGAGCGGTACCGACGCATAGACGCGCCGGTACATGTCTTCCGGATCGACGCCCGCGGCCAGCAGCTGGCCCGCGATCGCGTGACATCGAGGGGTGGTGTTGCTGAACCGGAAGCCACCGGTGTCGGTCAAGATCGCGGTGTACAGCGCCGTAGCGGTGGCCGTGTCGATCGGCAGGCCGAGCGTGACGGCCAGATCGTACACCAGCTCCCCCGTCGCGCAGGCTGTGGTGTCGATCATCTGGATCGGCCCGGGCGGCTCGTCGCCCGCCTCGTGGTGATCGATCACGAGTTTCGGCACGCGTGACGCGCGGACGGCGTCGGTCAGCGTCCCCAGGCGCCGCACATCGCCGATGTCGACGACGAGGATGACATCCGCGCGCGCGAGGGCCGATGCCCCGTCGGCGGAGCGGTCTTCGACTTCGCCGAGCAGAAAATCAAAGGCCGAGGGCCACGGGGTCGGGTTGACAATGAACACCCGGAGCCCAAGGCCCGTTAGCAAATGCGCAAGCGCGACCTCCGACCCACATCCATCGCCGTCGGCGTTGATGTGGGTCGAGAGGGCGACTGTACGTCCCGTTCCGAGCTCCGTGGCGAGCCGACGCGCGGCAACTATTCGGGGCGCAGAGACGCTAAGGAGATCGATGTGCGAAGGTGTCAGTAGAGTCAGTCGGCGGGTGCCAGGCTGGGTTCGCGTTCAGTGGCCAACTTCGAATGATAGCGGCCATAGGCGAAATACACGACGAACCCGACCAGCATCCAGACGATCAAGCGGATCCACGTCGCGCGCGGCAGGAATGCCATGAGCCCGAGGCAGCTCGCGATCCCCAGGACCGGCACGTACGGGACGAACGGCGTCTTGAACGGCCGATGCAGGTCCGGGCGCTTTATCCGCAGCACGATCACACCCGCGCAGACGATCGTGAACGCGCAGAGTGTTCCGATCGAGACCAACTCACCAAGGATGTCGATCGGGAAGATGGCCGCGATGACCGCGGCGACCGTGCCGCTCAGGATGGTGGTCACGTAGGGCGTGCGGAACTTCGGGTGCACCCGGCTCAACGCCGGCGGCAGGAGGCCATCGCGGGACATTGAGAAGAACACACGCGACTGGCCCAGGAGCATGACGAGCACGACGGACGCGAGGCCCGCTATGGCGCCGATGTCGACGAAGATCTCCAACCAGCCGAGCTGCGGGATGTGACTCAGCGCGTAGGCGACTGGATGCGGAACGTCGAGCTGGTTGTACGGCGCGAGGCCCGTGAGGACGAGGGACATGAGCACGTACAGCACGGTGCAGATGACCAGCGAGCCCAGCATGGCGATCGGAAGGTCGCGCTGGGGATTCTTCGCCTCCTGCGCGGCAGTCGAGACGGCATCGAAGCCGATATAGGCAAAGAATACGACCGCGGCCCCTCGCACCACGCCGCTCAAGCCGAACTTGCCGAACGTACCGGAGCTCGGCGCGATGAACGGGTGCCAATTCGCCGCGTTGACGAAAAAGAAGCCGACGCCGATCACGAGCATCACGATCGCGAGCTTGATGAACACGACGAAGTTATTGAATCGCGCCGACTCCTTGATGCCGATCACGAGCACGACGGTCATCAGCATCACCAGCAGGAACGCGGGCAGGTTGATGATGCCCCCGGGGACAGCCACGAGCCGGTGCAAGCTCTCGCTCCACGCGACAGGAGCCTGCGAAAAGGCCTTCGGCAAAACGATGCCCATCTTGGCCATGAAATCGGAGAAGTAGCCCGCCCAACCCACACCGACCGTCGCCGCGCCGAACATGTACTCCAACACCAGGTTCCAGCCGATGAAGAAGGCCATGAACTCGCCGAGCGTGGCATAGGCGTACGTGTAGGCACTCCCCGCGATGGGCACGACCGACGCGAACTCCGCGTAGCAGAGGCCGGCGAACAAGCAGCCGAAGAAGGCAAGGCCAAACGACAGGACCACCGCGTTCCCCGCGTTCTCCGCCGCCGCGTGCCCCGTCAAGACGAAGATACCGGCGCCGATGATGGCGCCTATCCCTAAGAACGTGAGGTTGTAGACCGTCAGGACGCGCTTGAGACTGTGACTGCCTTCGTCGGCGGCTTCCGCCTGCAGCATCGCGATGCTTTTCGTTGACCCGAGGGCCATGCCGTTCTCCTGGTGGGTTACGCCGAGTAGTTCGGCGCTTCGCGTGTGATCGTGACGTCGTGCGGGTGGGATTCGCGGAGGCCCGCCGCGGTCGTCCGGACGAACCGGCTGTCGACGCGGAGTGCGTCGATCGACGCGCAGCCGACATAGCCCATGCCGCTGCGCAGTCCGCCGACCATCTGGAAGAGGACGTCGGTGACCGGTCCCTTGTAGGGGACTCGGCCTTCGATGCCCTCTGGGACGAGCTTCTTCGGACTCATCTCCCCTTCCTGGAAGTACCGGTCGGCGCTGCCGTCCTGCATCGCCGACAGGCTTCCCATGCCGCGGATCATCTTGAACCGCCGCCCTTCGAGCAGCAGCGACTCGCCTGGGCTTTCTTCGGTGCCGGCGAGCATCGAGCCCATCATGACGCTCGACGCGCCCGCCGCCAATGCCTTTACGATGTCACCCGAGTATTTGATGCCGCCATCGGCGATGACGGGGATATCTCCCGCCCCCTCCACGGCATCGAATATCGCCGTTAACTGCGGCACGCCAACGCCGGTGACCACCCGGGTGGTACAGATCGACCCCGGGCCGACACCAACTTTCACCGCATCCACGCCTCTTTCAACTAGGGCCGCGGCCCCTTCTCTCGTCGCGATATTGCCGGCGACCAGTTGGGTGGCCGGAAACATCTCGCGAATGTGGGCGGTCGCGTCAAGCACGGCTTGGCTGTGACCGTGGGCGGTGTCGAGGACCAGCACGTCGACCCCGGCATCGATCAAGGCCCGGGCGCGCTCGACGAAGTCCCCGCCGGCACCAATCGCCGCGGCCACCCGCAGGCGGCCGTGCTGGTCTTTGTTGGAGCTGGGATACTGACGCCGCTTGTGAATGTCCTTCACGGTGATCAAGCCGCGGAGGTGACCCTGCGCGTCCACCACCGGAAGCTTTTCAATCCGGTTCTCCCCGAGGATCCGCTCGGCCTCGTCGAGCGTCGTCCCCTCGGGGGCGGTCACGAGGCCATCGGCGGTCATCACCTCGCGGAGCGGCCGATCGAGGTTACGCTCGAACTGGAGATCGCGGTTCGTGATGATCCCGACGAGACGCCCGTCGCGATCGACGATCGGCACGCCCGAGATCTTGAAGCGCATCATGAGGGCGACTGCTTCGCGGAGCTTGGCGTCGGGCGGGAGCGTGATGGGATTCAGGATCATCCCGCTCTCGGAACGCTTGACCCGGTCGACCTCGGCCGCCTGCCGGTCGATCGACATGTTCTTGTGCAACACGCCGATCCCGCCGGCCCGAGCCATCGCGATCGCCATCTCCGACTCGGTCACCGTGTCCATCGCGGCGGCGACCAACGGGATGTTGAGGCTGATCCCACGGGTGAAACGGGATGATGTCACAACGTCCCGCGGGTGCACCAGCGAGTGGCCGGGGACCAGCAGGACGTCGTCGAATGTCAGGGCTATATCGTCTCGAACCCGCGCAGTGCCTCGGTCCGAAGACGGCGGTGCGCTGGCTACGCCTGCGCGACCGTTCTGGGCGACTATGGGTGCCATGGTAAAAATTAGGGCACCGTCGCCGTCGCGGCTAGTCTAATCGGCCGATGACGCGTAAGCGCCGCCGGAGCCGCCGCGGGAGGAAAAACGCGGCGGCGAGGAGGGCACGACGGAGGTCGAGGTGCTCCAACTCCTCGATATCGCCGTGCCAGTGGTCGAGCACGACGTCCGCGCCCGCGTTCGCGACGAGATGCTGGAGCGCGAGCAAGATGATAAAGAGATCGTCGATCTCACCGAGGATCGGGATCGCGCCCATGAGATCGAGCGGGGACGCGAGGTAGCCGATGGCGGCGACGACGAGCGCTTTGTCGACCATCGACACGCGTTCGTCGGTCATGAGCCCGGCGACGAGACGTCCGTAGGCGGGCAGCCGGCGGATGTGGTCCAAAATGCTGTGATCGCGCGTGTCCCGTCGGGTCCGGCGGGTCGAGCTACCGCGCGTGCGTGGTCCGCGACGGATCAAGGCGTGAGCAGTCATGGGTTGTCCCCTCCTTTCACGAGATCCGTTGCAACAGACTTGCCAGCGGCGGCCACACCGCTCAGCACGCCCATCGCCCGATTCATGAGGTTCATGGCATCGCCGATCGCGGCCGTCGAGACGCGGCCGGCGCGCAGCTGATCTTCGACGGTTTCCGCGAAGCGCGAGAAGATATTTGGGGGCGGATTCTGGCGTTCGGCGTACTTCGAGCTCAGGAACTCGACGTAGTCGAGCACCTGGTACAGCCGGTCGTCACTCAGCGCGTCGAGATTCCGAAGGATTCGCTCGCGCAACAGCTCATTCACGCCGTGTGTCTCCGTGCTTTCCGGCGTGGGGGCTCGATGAGAGCCCAGCGCGCCGGCCAGCCGCGTACGTCTACGTGCAAGAACGGTCCGTGCTGGCGATTCGCCCGATAGATCCCCTCGCCGCCCACGAGCTCCGGATGCTCGGCCTCGACTCGCTCGGCGGATTCGAGCAGCACGCGCACGTCCCGCGTGTCGACCCGACCATCGCCGTTCAAGTCGGCCATCCGGCCGTCTCCGTTGTCGACGTAGATATCGGCGGCATCGCCGAACTGGTGCCGGCTGTCGAGCGCGCGGCCGCCGCGACGCCCCACACCCTGGATATTGTACTCTGGTGTGCGGAATCCGGACATGACCACCAGCTTGTTCACCGGGTGGCCGTGCGCTGCCATGTCATCGATGATGAGCTCGAGCTTGTCGACGAGCTCCTCGCGTAGGACCATGTATTTCGGCCAGACATCCTGTTGATCGTGCGTCAGGAAGTCGCGCAGCGTGAAGTGCTCGGAGATCGGCGTGTCGGCGTTCTCGGGCGTGACCATGATAAACCCATCTGGGTTCTCGTACGCCTCGAGCGACGAGCGCTTCCGGTGGCGTTCGGCTGGCCAGAAGCCCACACGATAGTCGCCGATGCGGCCCTTGGTCTTGCTCGTGAACGGGAGCATCGTGATGAACGCGAACGAATTGTCCGGGACGGCGTAGACACCTGGCTGCGCCAGCGCCGAGTCGCCGCCGAAGAGTTGGCGAATGATCGGGATTTCGAGCGCGCGGCGGGCTTCGGTGACGAAATGCGCCCTTAGCTTGCCGCTGCGGCCCGCCAGCGAGGCCAAGACGGTGCGGGCGGTGTCCGCTTTGCCGGTGCTGTCCACGAGCGTGTCGGCCGGCGCGAAGTACACAGCGCTCGCTTCGCTCGCGACCGTGAAACGCTCTGCTGACGCCATCGACGGTCTAACTGTGATGACGAGCCAGAGCCCGAACAAATAGCGAATAGATTGAGACACCGCGTGAACCCCCAGCGGACAAAGCAGTGCAAGCTATAGACGACCAGCGCGAATCAGTAGATATAAACAACAGTTCCTATCGGAACCACCCGGAACAGCGTCTCGATGTCCTCATTCCTGAGACGGACGCATCCGTGACTCGCGGACTGGCCGATACTCATGGGCTCATCGGTCCCATGGATGCCGTATCCATCTCCTAGATACAGCCGCTCTACGCCGAGCGTTCCGATGTACTTGCGCTGATTGGTGCCGAACGGCGGAATGATGAGGTTGCCGTTCGCCACGATCTCGTGGCCTTCTTTCACCTCGAAGGGCTCCAAGTGCCCATCGGGAAACTGGGTGACGACGTCGTTGCCGGAGACGACGATCTTGCCGCCTCCCTGCAGGAGGATCGACTGCCCGCGCTGCAGCTTGATCGTGCCGAGTTTCTTCTTCTTGGCGAGCTCCATGTAGTGCCAATCGGGCGGCACCCACACGGGATCCATCTCCTTGCTCAGGACGACGAGCCGTCCGCGCGGCGTCTCGAATTTCCAGTGTATGCCGCCCTCGTTGACCAACTCCTTGCCGCTCCCGGTCGCGACGCGTGCCGTGAACAGGACCTCGTCGCCCTGCTTGTACCAGAGCCGGTGGTCTTCGATGCTGACGACGATGTACGGCTTGTCATCCGGCGTGTCGGGCACGTCATGTTGGCTCGCCGCCAGCGTATCGCGCGAGGCGCCGACGCTGCGGCGCACGTCCTCGAGCAGGTCGAGGTTGTGGTTGAACGCCATCCGCGTGATGTCGCGGCGGAAGCGCTCGCGCAGCACGTTGTTCAACAGCCACGCGCTGGCGCCGAGTGCCGCCACCACGCAGAGCGCGAGCACCCAAATGACGCGGAGTCCCGAGCGCAGTTCGCGCATATCAATAAAAATAGACGCTCGTGCCTGGCTTGAGATTCGCTTGGATCGCCCTGACGTCCGCCTCGCGCGCGCGGACGCTCCCCGGCATCACGTACGCCGTGTCCGCGAGTGGCCCCGCGCGCGGGTCGCTGTAGATCACCGTCCCACCGTCGAGCACGATCCCGAACCCCAGGCCTCCCATGACCGGTGTGGCGTCGACCGGGAGATGCCGGTCGACGTACACCCACTTCGGCACCGTCCACGTGCTATCCGGCGTCAGCAATCGCTCGACGTGACGCGTGCCCTGCGGGGCCGGCAGCATGATGGTGTCGGGCGGCACACCGACGCGGCGTGTCGGCGCCACGACTACCGGCATCTCGCGCAGGACATTGCCCTCCTGCTCGAGCGTCATGACGCCGCTATCGACTTCGATCGAGAGATGCAGCACGCGGTCGCCCTGGGCTTGGCGGCGGAGCAGCGCGACCATCACGCGGAGATGATTGACGTTCGCCGCGACCGCGAGGTCGGCCGAGCGGCGCTCGACCGCGGTCATGCCCGCGCGCAATCGACTGATCTCCCGAGCGTAGTTCTCGCGCTGGGACATCAAGTAGACGTCGAGCGCGACCAGCACGACGAGCGCGAGCCAGAGGCTCACGAGGAGGCCCGGGTACGCCAACCGGAACTCGGCCCGGCGTGGATCCCGGCGTTCCCGCTGGGGCTGCAGAGTTTCGGGCGCTGTCAACGACGGGCGATGCTTTGGGCGTCGAGTACCGGGACGCCGACCGGTTCGCTCCGGCCGACACGGACGGTCGCAACCAACGTGGCGCTCACGGGGGCGGCGGCGGCTAGCGTTTTGGCGGCGGCGAGCATGGAGGGCGGCACCGCGACATACAGCAACGTATTCTCGGAGCCCGGGCCTCGCGCCAGCAGATACGGTTCGTCGGGCGACAGGTCGCGATGCAGGAAGTCCGCGGTCTCGAGCGCGAGCACCTGGACATCCCAGCGCACCGTCTTGCCCTTCGCGCCCTTCGGGTCGACCCGTAGGTCAGCGGCGCTGAGTGACCCCGTTGACCCGTTGGAGATCTGTACCGAGTCCTCGCGAACCCACCCCTCCACTCGGACGCGAACCCAGCCGCGGTCGCGCGCGATGGCCGTCAATGGCGTGCCGGCGCCCAGCATCGCAAGCGCATGGCCTTCCGGGGCCTCTCTCAGTACGACATTGCCTGACCCTGCGACGAGCGGCTGGGAGTCGGGCTCCGGTTGACTCGGCGCCGCGCTTCGCGCTGGCGGCTTTGAGCGTGACACTGACGTGGTGTGTTTTTTCGCGCTCGCTGTCGATTGAGCCTGCATCGTTGCAGCGACAATGCTAAGAGCGATCAACACTTGCAGCGCGACGCCGCGAAGCGTGCGTCGCCAGAGTCCAGGCGTGAACCTCACGGAGCCCCGCTGTACATTTGCGCTCAAGATGGCTGGATCCGTCCATGCACCGGTAGTCCTCGTCGTTCTCGACGGCTGGGGATATCGAGCCGAGCGAGAAGGAAACGCAATTGCGTTAGCGACGACGCCGACCTGGGACGCGTTGTGGCGCCGTCCGTCACGCACCTTGCTGGAGGCATCCGGACTACGAGTCGGACTGCCTGCTGGACAGATGGGCAACAGCGAGGTGGGCCATCTGAACCTGGGCGCGGGCCGTGTCGTCATGCAGGACCTTGTCCGGATCGACACGGCCATCGCCGACCGGTCGTTTCAGTGCAACGGGACGTTTCTGGCGGCGTGCCACGCGGTCCGCCGGACTGGCGGGACCCTGCACCTCGTGGGGCTTCTCGGCGAGGGCGGCGTGCACGCGGCCGACCGGCACCTCTACGCTTTGCTCGATCTGACCGATCGCCAGCATGTCCCGCGGGTGGCCATCCATGCGATGCTCGACGGACGGGACACGCTGCCGAAGTCCGCTCTCGGCTACATGCAGAACCTCACCGCGCGTGTCGCGCGGGCCACGGTGCCCACGGTCATCGGGAGCGTGAGCGGCCGGTATTACGGCATGGATCGCGATCGCCGTTGGCAGCGGACCGAGCTCGCATACCGGGCCATGGTCGACGGCGTCGGGCCGAGTGGTACGGATCCTCTGGCTGTCATCAGAGCCGCGTACGACGCCGGGCAGACGGACGAGTTTATTCTGCCGACCGCCATTGGCTCCCCGGCGATTGCGCCGATGCGCGACGGCGACGCCGTGATCTGTTTCAATTTTCGCTCGGATCGCATGCGCCAGATCGTGCGCGCGATGACCGAGCCCGCGTTCAAAGGCTTCGACGTCTCGGCGCGCCCAGAGATGCGTGTCGTGACGATGACGTCCTACGCGCAGCAGTTCGCGCTCTCCGTGGCGTTTCCTCCGCAATCGATGGCGCGGATTGTGGCCGAGGTCTTGAGCGTGAACGGCAAAGCGCAATTTCGCACCGCGGAGACCGAGAAGTATCCGCACGTGACCTACTTCTTCAATGGCGGCGAGGAGACCCCGTACGCGGGTGAGGAGCGACTCCTGGTGCCGAGTCAGAAAGTGGCGACCTATGACCTCATGCCCGAGATGAGCGCGCCCGGGGTGACCGATGTGCTGTGTGCCGCCATGGAGAAACGGCAGCACGAGTTCATTCTCTGTAACTATGCGAATGGCGACATGGTCGGGCATACCGGGTCGTTGCCCGCGACGATCAAGGCGGTCGAGACGGTCGATCAGTGTCTCTCGCGTGTGCTCGCGGCGGCCGAGCGATCGAAGACCGAGGTCATCGTGACGGCCGACCATGGGAATTGTGAGCTCATGATCGACCCCGAGACCGGCGGCCCACACACGGCGCATACGACCAATCCGGTCCCGTTTGTCCATGTGGGGGGCGAGCGCCGGCTGCGCGAGGGCGGTGCCCTCCAGGATGTGGGACCGACGATCCTGGGAATGCTCGGAATCAGGCCACCTTCCGAGATGACCGGGGTAGATTTGCGGGACCCATGAAGCCAACTGCTCTCGTCCTCTCCCTGCTGCTCGCCCACGGCGCGGCGGCGCAGATCGTCGGCCACGCGCCGGAATCGAGTCCCTACCAGGACATCGAGGATCCGCGCAATCTCTCGTTCTTCGGCGGGTATCTCCTCGCGCCGTACACCCGCGGTCACGTCAATCCGCACAGCGGGCCGCTCGCCGGCATACGCTGGGACATTCACATCGGCGGGCCCGCGTACTTCGAGGCGCGGTGGGCGCACGTGTTCACCGACCACGATGTCACATTCCCGACGGAGCCGCCCACGATCCGCGATCATGGGACCAAGCCGACGCAGCTCAACCTGGTCGACGTTGGCATGGCGCTCAACCTCGTGGGCGAGCGCACGTGGCACGGGCTCATCCCGGTGATCAACGTGGACGTCGGGGTGGCGAGTGATCTCGGCGCCGCGCGCGACTCGGCCCTGTTCCGGTTCGGCACGCAGTTCGAGATGTCGGCCGGCGCCGGCATTCGATGGGTACCGGGCGGTCCGATCCAGATGCGATTCGACGTGACGGACTATTTTTACGCCACCCGCTACCCCGGCAGCTTCCGCGGAACAACCGCCGGCCCGCCGGTCGTCCCGGCGAACGCCGCCTTGACGGCGTGGCGACAGAATCTCGCTCCAACCGTGGGACTCTCTCTCACCGCATTCCGCTAATGTCACGCGCGCTGCTGACTCGACGCGTCGCCTTTACCGCGCAGCACCGCTACCGGTTACCGCAGTGGGACGAGGAGCACAATCGTCTCGTGTTCGGCGCGTGCGCCGGGCAAGACTTTCACGAGCACCACTATGTCTGCGACGTCACGGTCGGCGGGGAGATCGATCACACGACCGGGTTCGTCGTCGACCTCGAGGAGCTCGACGAGGTGATCCGGGACGTCGTGATCGTGCGCTTCGACACGCGCAACATCAATCGCGACGTGCCCGAGTTCCAGGAAGGACGACTGGTGCCGAGCGGCGAGAACCTGGCGCGGTTCATCTTCGAGCGCATCGAAGAGGCCCTCGGCGATCGTGGGACGGTGGTCTCGGTCCGACTGGCCGAGGACGAGACGCTGTGGGCCACATATAACGGTGGCGGCTGAGCGGGTTACCGGCGTCATCCTCGCCGGCGGGCAAGCGACACGATTTGGCGGCCAACCCAAAGGGCTGGAACTCGTCCGCGGTATACGCATTATCGATCGGGTCGTCGCCGCGCTGCGCGCGGTCGCCGATGAACTACTCCTGGTCGCGAATCAGCCCGAGGCCACTACGTGGTTACCAGGGATACGGACCGTTGGCGACGTGCGCCCGGGGCTCGGGAGTTTGGGCGGCATCTACTCGGCGCTCGTGCACGCGAAGGGTCAGCCCGTTCTTGTTGTCGCGTGGGACATGCCTTTCGTAGGACCAAGCGTTTTGGACGAGCTTCGCAAGGCTGGGGCGGACGCTGACGTTGTCGTGTTCGAGAGCCGGTCCACACGCGGTGTGGAGCCGCTGTGCGCGTTCTACCGGCCCACGTGCATCGCGCCGATCGAACGGCAAATCGACGGCGGCGATCTGCGCGTGGTCGGTTTTTTCGAGAGCGTGCGCGTCGTTCGGCTCCCTCCGCCGGCTGACCCGGACAAAACGTTTATGAACGTCAATACGCCGAGCGACTTGGCGCTGGCCGAGGGGTTGGCGACTGGACAGATTACGGGATGAGCACACGAGTAGCTGCCCTGGTCCTCGCGGCGACGGCAGCGATTGGATGCGGCGGCGCGAAGCCCCCCGCGCCGAGCCCCGAACCGACACCGGCCGCGCCGGTCGTGGCGTCACCCGCACCGAAGTCGGCGGTCGATGAGCTCAGGGCAGCGATCGACTCGATGGTCGCGGACTCGCGATTTCGCAGTGCGATCTGGGGCATTCTCATCGTCAACCCGGACGCGAACGACACGCTCTACGCGCTGAACGCCGGCAAGCTCTTCTTGCCAGCGTCGAACATGAAGATCGTCACGGGATCGGCCGCGCTCGTCGAGCTCGGCCCCGACTACCAGTATCGAACGACCTACGCGGCGCGCGGGAAGGTCGTGCGCGGCGTGCTGCACGGAGACCTGGTCGTGATCGGTCGTGGTGATCCGACCGTGAGCGATCACATGCTGCACGATGCGACGATCCCGCTGCGTGCCGCGGCGGACTCGGTCGCGGCGCATGGGATCCACCGCATCACCGGGCGCATCGTGCAAGGCGGCGACGCGTTTCCCGATGCGAATTGGGGATACGGGTGGGCGTGGGACGACCTGAATGAGCCATATGCGGCCGGCATCGATGAGCTCATGTTCAACGAAGGATTTACGTCCGTCGTCGTCCGCGGTGGCGCGAAGCCCGGCGCTCCGGCGATCGTGGCGACGGCGCCGGCGCTCACCTATCCGACCCTGCGCAACCACGTCCGTACGGCAGCGCCGACCGGGGACGCGCCCGCGCAACCCGTCACGGTCCTGTACGACACGGCCAGTGGCGCGCTCGTCGTCAATGGCACCGTCGCACCGCGCGATAGCACGCTGGCGCTGGTGGCGTATCGGGATCCCGCCGCGGCGTATCTCCATGCGTTCGCGTCGGCCCTGTCGACCCGAGGCGTCGCGCTGCGCGCGAACGCGGTCGACCGCGGCACGGATTCGACGGGCGTGCTCGACACGTTGTTCGTGATGGCGTCGCCGCCGTTGCGAGAGATCATGCCGGCGCTATTGAAACCGTCGCAGAATCAGATCGCCGAGGCATTGCTCAAGACGATCGGCCTCGAGAAGACCGGCATAGGCTCCGCGGATAGCGGCGTGCGCGTCGTGCGGGATCTGCTCATCCGCTGGGGCGCGCCGCCCGATGGATTTGTGTTGCACGATGGGTCGGGGTTATCGCGACACGATTATCTCACGCCAGAGACCGTCGTCCGGGTGCTGACCGCGATGCGCCGCGATACGGCGTTTCAGGTGTTCTATGACGGGCTGCCGATTGCGGGTGTCGACGGAACGATCGCCGATCGCATGCGCGGCACGATGGCCGCGGGCAATGTGCGGGCAAAGACCGGATTCGTGGACAAGGCCCGGTCGCTCTCCGGGTATGTCACGACCGCGGATGGCACGCCGCTCGTGTTCAGCTTCCTGTGCAATAACTGGACGACCTCGGTCCGCGATGTCGAGCGCGTGCAAGACGAGATCGCCGCGCGGCTCGCCGCGATGACGCTCGATCGGCGATAGTCGCGTGTTGTCGGTCGCCGAGGCATCGGAGGCGATTCTCGCGCACGTCGGTGTGTTGCCGAGCGAGCGCGTTCCGCTGCCCACGGCGCTCGGCCGGGTTCTCGCTACCGAGATTCGCTCCCCCGTTACGCTGCCGGCCTGGGACAACTCGGCGATGGACGGCTACGCCGTCCGATCGGTTGACATCATGGGAACGAATCCGGACGAGCCGAAGATCCTCCGTGTCATCGATACTGTGGCGGCCGGGGGATTTCCGAGAGAGACGGTGCACGTGGGTGAAGCCACGCGCATCACGACGGGCGCGCCGCTGCCCGCCGGCGCCGACACGGTCGTGCGCATCGAGGACACGGATGCCGGCACCGAGCGGGTCGCGATCCGGTCGGACCGCGATGCCACGCGCAACGTGCGGCCTCGGGGTGAGGATATCCGCGAGGGTGCCGTCGTGCTGGCCGCCGGACAAGCGATCGGCCCGGCACAGATCGGCGTGCTGGCATCGGTCGGGGCGGCGTATCTCGACGTCGTGCGGCAGCCGCAGGTCGCGATCATCGGGTCGGGCGACGAGCTGGTTCCGGTCGAGCAATTCGACCAGGTGCTCGCGGGCCGCAAGATCGTGTCGTCGAACACCTACGCGCTCGTCGCGGCGGTGACCGATGCACTCGGAGTGCCGAGAGACATGGGAGTCGCCCTCGACACGCCGGAATCGCTGCGCGAGCGACTCGCCGCGGCCGCCGACTGCGATCTGATCCTCACCACCGCCGGGCTCTCGGTCGGCGAGCACGATTACCTGCGCGATGTGCTCCGCGACATGGGCGCCGAGATGAAATTCTGGCGCGTGCGCATGCGCCCCGGCGCACCGCTCGGGTTCGGGCTCCTCGGGAAGACGCCGTGGCTCGGCCTTCCGGGCAACCCCGTGTCGACAATGGTGACGTTCGAGCTGTTCGGCCGGCCGGCGATCCGCCGTATGCTCGGCCACGTACGGTTGTTTCGCCGCGCGGTCGATGTGGTCCTCGAGGAGCCCGTGACGATCCACGCGCGCCTCACTCACTTCTTGCGCGTCATTGTAACAACGCATACAGATGGGACGCTCACGGCGCGGCTAACGGGACCCCAGGGATCGGGGATCGTCACATCGATGTCACTCGCGAACGCGTTGCTCGTCGTCCCTGAAGACCGCACCCGGGTGGAGCCCGGGGAACACTTGCACGCGTTGCCTCTGACCGACGACGCCTCACTGACGACGCATTTCGCCCTGTGAATTCGACCTCCTGGATCCAATTCGTGCTCGCCGCCGTGGCCTGCGGCGTATTGCTCCTGGCGAGCCTCGCGATCGTGCGGTTCAGCAAGCAACTCAAGGATCAGGTATCACCGTCGGGAGGATCCGGCGGCGGCCGCTCGGGCGGCTCCCTGCAGTCCACGGCGATGAGTCGCGACACGTACAACATGGCGCGCAAGCTCAAGGAGCAAGGCGTGTCCACCGCTGCCCTGGCCGGGATGAGCGCGGCTGAACAGCAGTTCTTTCTCGAAACGATGAGCGCGCGCCTCGGCGATGGCACTGGACCACGCCTGGTTCGCCCTCCGGCGGGCGCCGGTGGGACCGCCGCCGCCGCGGCTCCCGCCGAGGCGGCGCCGATTCCGGCGGCGGCGCTCGTGACTGGGCCGATCCACTGCCCTGTTTGCCGGACCGTGATCGGTCAGCGCTCGGAGCCGGGACCGACCATGCAGAAGTGCCCCGGTTGCAGCCGGCGCGTGACCACCAAAGTCGAGGGTGACCGGCTGCACGTCACCGTCAGTTACGGTATGGGTACGCCGGCCAGGGGCTCGAGCGCGATCAGACCGCGCTGAGGCGGCTCGCGACAACCTCGGCGATGTCGTACACAGGGACGGGCGACTCGTTCGCCTTGACGCCGTCGCTGATCATCGTCATGCAAAACGGGCAGGCGGTTGCGATGGCTTGGGCGCCGGTCGCGAGCAGCTCCTGTGTGCGCTCGATGTTGATCCGCTTCCCCTGCGTCTCTTCCATCCACATGCGCCCTCCGCCGGCGCCGCAGCAGAGCCCACGGCTTTTGTTGCGGACGGGCTCCACGAGGTTCACCACGGGCAGCACGCGACGGGGCGCGTCGTAGACGTTGTTGTAGCGGCCGAGGTAGCAGCTGTCGTGATACGTGAACGTGCGCTCGTCGCCGTTGTCGTTCGAGAGGGGCACGCGCCCCTCGGCCATCAGGCGCTCGATGTACTGCGAGTGATGAATGACCTCGTAGTGGCCACCCAGCTGCGCATACTCGTTGCCGAGCTGATGGAAGCAATGCGGGCAGATGGTCACCACGGTCTTCACGCGATACGCGTTCAGCGTGCCGATATTCTCCTTGGCGAGCATCTGGTACAGATACTCGTTGCCCATGCGTCGCGCGGGATCACCGTTGCATTTCTCTTCCTGGCCGAGGATGGCGAAGTCAATGCCGGCGGCCTGCATGATGCGCGCAAAGGCCACGGTGATCTTCTTCGCGCGGGCATCGAATGACCCGGCGCACCCGACCCAGAAGAGCACTTCGGGTTCGCGGCCCTGCGCGGAGCAATCCGCCATGGTCGGAATGGAGAGCCCCTCGGCCCACTCGCCCCGATCCGCGGCGTTGAACGCCCATGGAGTCCCGTTGCGCTCCAGCGACTGGAATGCGGGTTGGAGCTCGGGCGGAAACCGCGATTCCATGAGCACGAGGTTCCGCCGCAGCTCCATGATCGTGTCGAGCTGGTCGATCGACACGGGGCACTCCTGGACGCAGGCACGGCACGACGTACACTGCCAGAGCTCCTCTTCGGAGATGTAGCCATCGAGCAGCCGCGCGTCCGGCTCGTGCTCGCCCTCGCCGTGGACGAGTCCCGTGGGCATCCCGCCAAATTCCAACAGGCGCTCGCGCACGTTGATCACGATCTTGCGCGGGCTCAGCACCTTGCCGGTGAGATTCGCCGGACACGCCGCCGTGCACCGTCCGCACTCCGTGCACGAGTATCCGTCGAGGAGGTTCTTCCACGGCAGATCTTTGACGTCCGCCGCACCGAACTGCTCGACCCCCTCGGCCTCGAGATCCATGGGCCGCATCGCGCCAATGGTGCCCGGACCGCTCGTGTTCGACAGATAGACGTTCGGCAGAGACGTCAGGACGTGCAGATGCTTGGAGTACGGCAGATAGTTCAAGAACGCCAGAATCAGCAGCACGTGCGACCACCACATCACATCGCGCGAGCTGGCGGCCGCGTCGGGCGGTATGCTCGACAAGAGACGGGCGAGCCCGGTGGACAAGACGCGGGCGCCCGCTTGCTGTCCGGAGACAATCGCGAAGGCGTTCAGCAGGAACAGCGTGATCATGAGCGCCGCGATCATCGACAAGATCAGCAACGCGTCCCATTGCTCGAGCTTATCGCCCTGCAGCCGCTTCGGGCGCAACACGAGGCGGCGATAGAACAACCAGGCCACGGCTCCGAGCACGAACAGCGCGAACGCCTCTTGTGAGAGGACATAGCCTGCGTAGAGCGGTGGGGACACGAGCGCGGCGTACGTGAACGACGGGACGACGCCCTGGATCAGGATCTCGACGGAGCCGACCGTGAGGACCATGAAGCCCCAGAACACCGTGGCGTGCATCGCGCCGGCCAACGGATCGCGCAGGATCTTCGACTGGAGGACACCGATGGAGACGAGATTCCGTGCGCGGACCAGCGGGTGATCGGTACGGTCCTCGGGGCGGCCGACGCGCAGGTACTCGACGAGCCGCTGGGCGTTGTAGAAGAAGAACCCGGCGGCGAGTCCGAGGATGATCAGGTAGAGCGACTCGGCGGCCGGCGTCATCCCGAGCGGCGCGCCTCGCGCACCGCGGCGGCGAGCGCCGGCACGATCTCGAACGCATCGCCGACAATGCCGTAATCCGCGATCTTGAAGATCGGCGCGTCCTTGTCGCGGTTGATGGCGACGATGGTCTTTGCCGTGCGCATCCCGGCCAGATGCTGAATCGCGCCGGAAATGCCGACGGCGACGTAGAGGTCGGGGCTCACGACCTTGCCGGTCTGGCCCACCTGGTCCGAATGCGGCCGCCAGCCGGCGTCGACCACGGCGCGGGAGGCGCCGACCGCCGCGTTGCCGAACGAGGCCGCGAGATCTTCGACGAGAGTGAAATGCTCGGGGCCCTTGAGCCCGCGGCCTCCGCTCACCACGATCGCGGCCTCGCTGACATCGAGCTTGGCGCCGCCCCCGGTGCGGAGCTCGGTGACGACGACGCGAGACGCCGATGGATCGCCGACCGGCGCAATCGCCTCGACCGAGGGCGAGGCGCTATCCGTCCGTGCCGGCGGGAACGACGAGGGTCGCGCCGCGATGACCGCTGGCGCGCCGGTGAGCACCAGCGTCGCGATAGCCTTGCCCGAGTACACCGGGTGCGTGACGACGATCTCCTCGCCGTTCGTCGCGACCGACGTGACATCCGGCGCGAACGCGGCGCCGAGCTTCGCGGCGACGCGTGGCGCCAGGTCGCGGCCTTGCGCCGTCGATACGAAGAAGACCGCGCGGTAGCCGCCCGTTTTGACGCGCTCGGCGACGAGAGCCGCGGTCGCCTCGGGATTGTATTGCGTGAACGCGGCGTGCTCCGCGACCAGCACGCGGGAAGTGTCGAGCTGCGAAGCTTGGGCCGCGATGCCGCTCGGGCCGACCACTATCGCATGGACGTCGTCGCCCAGCTCGCGCGCAGCGGTCACCGCCTCAAACGCCGCCTTGCGGAGTGCGGTGCCTCGGGACTCGGCGAATGCCAAGATCATAGAACTTTCGCCTCAGTCTGGAGCAGGCGAATCAGCTCTGGGACCGCGGCTGCACCCTCGCCGATAATGCGTCCCGCCGGACGCTCGGGTGGCAATGCCAGGGAACGGACCGTGACATGAGTTGCGCCGAGTGCGGCCGGTTTGCTCTCCATCGGCTTCTTTTTCGCCGCCATGATGCCCGGCAGCGTTGGCAGCCGTGGTTTGTTGAGGCCCTTGTCGGTCGTGATAACGGCTGGCAATGGGAACGACAGGACTTCGACTCCGCCCTCGACCTCGCGTTCGGCCGTGCCCTTCGTGCCGTCGATGGTCAAAGCCGTCACGGCACTGACGCATGGCAAATTCAGGAGCTCGGCGAGCGCGGGGCCCATAGCATGGTTGTAGTCGTCGATCGCCATCTTGCCGAGCAAGATGACATCGTAGCCTTTGAGCTCCGCGGCGAGTGCGTGGGCGACGGCCAGGGTGTCGTACGGCTGGCCATCGGTCTTCAGGTGCAATCCGCGATCGGCGCCCATAGCGAGGGCGGTCCGGATCGTTTCCTGCGCCGAGTCGGGGCCCAAGGAGACGGCGACGATCTCGCCGCCGGCCTTTTGCTTGAGCTGGAGCGCGGCTTCGACCGCGAACTCGTCGTACGGGTTCGGGATGAACTTGACGCCGGTCTCGTCGATCTTCGTCGTGCCGGCGATCTTGATGCGCGTTTCGGTGTCCGGCACGCGCTTGATACAGACAGCGATCTTCATCAGTTGAACGCGTTGAGTCCAGTGATCGCCTGACCGAGGATCAGCGTGTGGACGTCGTGCGTCCCCTCGTACGTGTACACGCTCTCCAGGTTTTCCATGTGTCGCATCGACGCGTACTCGGCGAGAATGCCGTTCGCGCCGAGGAGTCGGCGTGCTTCGCGCGCGATGTCCGTCGCCATGTTCACGTTGTTGCGCTTGGCCAGCGACACTTGCTGCGGCGTGTAGGTGCCGGCGTCCTTGAGGCGGCCGAGGTGGAGTACCAGCAGCTGCGCTTTGACGATCTCGGTCAGCATCTCCGCCAAGCGCTGCTGCTGCAGCTGGAAGCCACCGATCGGGCGATCGAACATCACCCGTTGCTTGGCGTATGACGTGGCCTCTTCGAAACAGGCCATGGCTGCGCCGAGGGCGCCCCAGCTGATGCCGTAGCGCGCTTGCGTGAGGCACATGAGAGGACTCTTCAGCCCTCCCGACTTCGGGAGCAGATTGCCTTTGGGGATACAGACATCCTGCAGGACAATCTCACTCGTGTCCGACGCGCGAAGGGACAGCTTGCCCTTTTGATCCTTGGCCGTGAATCCCCGCGTGTCGGTGGGGACGAGGAAGCCGCGAATCGAGTCCTGGTCAGTGCCGGTCTTCGCCCAGATAATCGCGACGTGCGCGGTCGAGCCATTCGTGATCCACATCTTCGCGCCGTTGAGCACGAAGCTCCCGTCGCCCTGCTCCTTCGCGGTCGTGATCATGCCGGCCGGATTGGAGCCGAAGTCGGGCTCCGTGAGACCGAAGCAGCCAATGGTCTGTCCGGTCGCCATCTGCGGCAGGTAGCGCCTTTTCTGCTCTTCGCTGCCGAACGCGTAGATCGGGTACATGACGAGCGCGCCTTGCACGGACGCGAACGAGCGCACGCCCGAGTCGCCGCGCTCGAGCTCTTGCATGATCAGACCGTAGGCGACGTTGTTCAGCCCGGCGCACCCATATTCTTCGGGGAGGTTCGCGCCAAACAAGCCCATCGCGCCCATCTCGGGGATCAGCTCTTTCGGGAATCGGCCTTCGACGTAGCAGTGGCCGATGATTGGCAGCACGCGCTCGTCGACGAAGCGGCGCACGCTGTCCCGCACGGCGCGCTCTTCCTCGGACAACGAGGAGTCGACGGCGTAAAAATCCAGATTATCCATAGCTTCGAAAGCTATTGGGTCACGGCCCGCCGCGCAGCCGCCGGAACGCCCACCTCTCTCGCCTTGGCGCGGAACGCACGGCCGTGGTCAACCGGTCCGCCGCGCTGGTCCTGCCACTGGTGCACCATCTCGTGCACGAGGGTCGCGAGCGCCTCGGTCCATCCGTGGCGACGGAGATGGCGGCGGCTGATCACGATCTCCGGCGGCTCGTGCGCGGTCGACACGCGATAGTAGCCCAGGCGGCTTTTGAGACGCCGTGAGACTCGAATCGATATCGGGTGCAACATGCCGCCGAAACGTTCGGCGTTGAGCGCGCGGTGTGCGGCGGTCAGGCGTTCTTCAGCCGGCGCGTCGTCTGGATGCCTGAGCTCGCGCCTTGCTCGGCGGGGCCGGTCGTCTCGCGGCACCGGGTAGGCCAATAACAGTCTTCGTGCCGCCGCTCGCTCCGCTCGCGTGCGGCCACTCACAAAAGTCGCGATGGCCTGCAGCACATCTGATGGCGCGTTGAGAAATGCGCGATGGACCCTGAGCGCGCCGCCGCGATAGCTGACCATGGTGGCGCGATTCCGCGTGAGGCGCAGTGACGTGATCCCCCTAAGACCGTAGTCCGCGAGACAGGACAGGAGCTCTTCGGAGGAGCGGGGCGCGAATGCGAGCTCGAGCTGCTCTACCGACTCACGCATGTTGGTGGCCCCGGCTCAAATTCTTGTCCGTTCCAGACCAGCGTCTGCACCTCGACCGTCTCGCGAGTGATAGTACAAACGTTCACGGATTGCGGACGATGCCCCCGAGAGCGGCTCGAGACGGTCCCGGCGACGGAGATCAACATGGGGCCGTAGACGACGATCGCCTCCTGGTGATCATGGCCACAGAGAACGAGCTTGACGTTGATTTCCGACAGCGCTTCGAGCGCGCGGTGGGGACGGGTGATACCGTAGCGTTGAGACAGCGCGCCAAACGTCGGATTGTGGTGCATGACGATGACTCGCGCATCGCCAGCTGGAAATTGCGTCCCGGCCCAGGCGATTTGCGACTCGCGAAGGGAGCCGACGATTGATGTGTCGCGAGGATTGCCGGTCAGAGTATCCCAGGCCACACCGTGCGCCGTGTTCAGCCCGACGAGCGTGACGCCGGGCACGTGGAGGACTGGCTCGATCGTCGTCGCGATCCAACGCCGATAGTTCCGGTAGAGGCGATCCGGAGCACCGATGCCTAGGGGCGCGAACCACCAGGCGACGTCGTGATTCCCCGGCACACTGATGATCGCACTGTATTGGCCGGCGTTCTGAAGAAACACGAGCGCGCGTTGGAACTCTCCGGCTTTCGAGCGCTGCGACAGATCACCCGAGACCGCGACGACATCGTAGCGTTCGGCACGGATCAATGCGTCGAGCGCGTCGATGATGGGCAACATGGCGGGCCACCCGAAATGGAGGTCCGACACGTGCAAGATGCGCGTCACAAGAGCTTCGCGATCACCGCGTCCGTGAACTCATCCGTCGTCGCCGTGCCACCGAGGTCGTGCGTGATCGTCGTGCCGTCGCGAATCGTGGATTCGACCGCGGCACGGATGCGATCGGCGCGGGTGACATCGCCCAGGTGATCGAGCATCATGCATGCCGCGAACGTCAAGGCGCTGGGGTTGGCGACGTTCTTGCCCGCGAGATCTGGCGCCGTCCCGTGCACCGCCTCGAAGATGGCGGCTCTCGCTCCGATATTGGCGCCCGGTGCGAGGCCCAGTCCCCCGACCAGTCCCGAGATCTCGTCCGACAGAATATCACCAAACAGATTCGTCGTGACGATGACGTCGTACGCTTCCGGCCGCAGGACGAGATCCATTGCCATGGCATCGACGATCTTCTCGCCGAACGCGATGCCTTGGGGCGCGTACTCGGCGGCGATCTTGCGGCCCGTCTCCAGGAACAAGCCTTGGGAATATTTGAGAATATTCGCTTTGTGGACGAGCGTGACTTTCTTGCGGCGGTGCTGCACGGCGTAGTCGAACGCATAGCGAATCACACGCTCGGCGCCTTTCCGGGTAATAATCGCCACGGATTCGGCCGCCGCATGGGGATCATCGCCGATTTTGATATAGTGCTCGACGCCGACATAGAGCCCTTCGGTATTCTCCCGCACGAGCACGATATCGACCTTCTCGAAGCGGCCGCCCTGACGAATGACGTGCGCCGGACGGACGTTGGCGTAGAGGTCGAACGTCGTGCGCAACGCGACGTTGATCGAGCGGAAGCCCTCGCCCACGGGAGTCTCGAGCGGCCCCTTGAGGGCCAGACCCGTGCGGGCGATCGAGTCGAGCGTCGACTGCGGCATTGGATCGTGATGCTGCATCACACCCGCGAGGCCCGCGACGTGGGTCTCCCAGGCGATCTCGGCCCGTGCCGCTTCGAGGATCCGGACCGTCGCCGCCGTGATGCCGGGGCCGATCCCATCACCGGGAATCAGCGTAACCGGGGTTGGCATGGTGGGGCTCAGGGTGTGCCGAGTCGGTCGCCGAGGTAGCGGGCGACGCTTTCCATGGCCCCGTTCGGCGACTGGGTGGGGTCGCCGACCACATCACCTTGCCACAGCACCATGGTCGCACGCGCATCGTAGAGCACCACGCGCAGCACCGGCTGCGCGGTCACGACCGTTCCCGGTGGCGGTGGCGGCGGTGGCGGTTTACTCGGATCCACGTCCGTCCCATTGGTGAAATGGATCTCGACGGGGATCAGCACGTACCGCGCGCTCTCCTGGAAGTTGACCAACGTCCGGAGCTCGCTCGCCAAAGGCTCCTGAATCGGATTGCCCGGCCGATGGACTGCCGGCAACAGCTGCGCGCCGGAAAGCGCGTAGGGGTCGGCGATATAGCCGGGGTTGCGTACGCGCTGTCGCTCGATCTCCGCGGCAAACACGAAGTGCGCGCGGGGCGCGCGCTGCGTCAGCGCCGTCTCGATCAACGTGTCGGTGTGCCGCAGGTAGTCGCGCGGCCGATCGATGGTCCGGCCCCAGTAGAGGGGCGGGTCGACCTGCCGGATGTACATGACCGGCGTCACGACGATCGACTGGCCTTCGGTACCGGAGAGGGCACGGCCGGGAATCGGCCGGAGGGTCAGCGAGTTGGTACCCGGCACGTGCGCGTTGCACCCGACGCACGCCATCAACAGAAGAAGTCGTTTCACGGTGCGTAAGCTAATATATCCGTATGTCGAAGGCCGCCCGTTTAGCTCTCTGGATCGGCGTTGGGCTCGTTGGAGCCGGTGCGTTTGCGATGCTGGCACTCGCGAGAGGCGAGACCGTCAGTGCTGCCTGGCTGCTCACGGCCGCCGTCGCCACCTATGCGATCGGATATCGGTTTTATAGCCGATTCATTGCGCAGCGCGTGTTCCGGCTCGACGCGTCGCGGACCACGCCGGCCGTCCGGTTCAACGATGGCCGGGACTATGTGCCAACGAACCGGGTGATCGTGTTCGGGCATCATTTCGCGGCGATTGCCGGACCCGGCCCCTTGGTTGGACCGACACTGGCGGCGCAATTCGGCTTTCTCCCGGGAACGATCTGGCTGCTCCTGGGCGCCGTGCTCGGCGGCGCAGTCCAGGATTTCGTGATTCTGTGTGCGTCGATCAGACGGGATGGGAAGTCCCTCGCCGCCATGGCCAAGGACGAGATCGGGCCTGTCGCGGGCGGCATGGCGTTGTTCGCGATCCTCGGGATCATGATCATTTTGATCGCGGTCCTGGCGCTCGTGATCGTCAATGCGCTCAAGGCGAGCCCCTGGGGCACGGTCACGCTGATGCTGACCATCCCTATCGCGCTGTTCCTCGGGGTGTATCTCCGATGGGTTCGGCCGCATCGGGTGCTCGAGGCGACCGCCATTGGCGTCGTCATGCTCATCGGCGCCTTGTTCGCCGGCCAATGGGCCGCAGCCGACCCGGTCATCGCTCGGCTCTTTACGTTGAGTCCAATGGTTCTGGCGTGGTCGCTCATGATCTATGGCTTCGCCGCGTCGGTCCTTCCGGTGTGGCTGCTCCTGGCTCCACGCGACTACTTGTCGGCGTTCGTGAAGATCGGCGTCGTGTTCGCTTTGGGCATCGGCATATTGTTTCTCTTGCCGCCGCTCAAGATGCCGGCGTTGACCAAGTACATCGATGGCACCGGACCCGTGTTCGCCGGGTCGCTCTTTCCGTTCGCGTTCATCACGATTGCTTGTGGGGCCGTCTCCGGGTTTCACGCGCTGATCTCGTCCGGGACCACGCCGAAAATGCTGGAAAGCGAACCCGATGCGCGGCCGGTCGGGTACGGCGGCATGTTGACGGAGTCCATGGTTGCGGTCATGGCGTTGATCGCCGCGTGCGCGTTGACGCCCGGTGTGTATTTCGCGATCAACTCTCCGGCGAGCGCTATCGGGACGACTGCCGCCAGTGCCGCCACCGCCGTCTCTTCCTGGGGCTTTCAGGTCTCGCCAAGCGATCTCACCGAGCTTGCTCGGCGTGTCGGCGAGTCATCACTGCTCTCGCGCACTGGCGGGGCACCGAGTCTCGCGGTCGGCATGGCGACGATTTTCTCATCGTTTTTCTCAGGGGGCGGCGCACTCGCTCTCTGGTATCACTTCGCCATCATGTTCGAGGCCTTGTTCATCTTGACCGTCCTCGACGCTGGGACACGTGTGGGCCGCTTTATTTTACAGGACCTGTTGTCGAACGTGTGGCAGCCGTTTGGACGGGTCAGCTGGTACCCAGGTGTCGTATTGGCGAGTGCCCTGTTTGTGGCCGGGTGGGGCGTGTTTCTCATTCAGGGCATCACCGGCGGGTTCAACAATCTGTGGCCGCTGTTCGGCATCGCGAACCAGTTGCTCGCGGCCATCGCGTTGTCGGTCGGTACGACGGTCATCATCAAGATGGGGAAACCCCGATACGCGCTCGTCACGCTCGTCCCGCTCGTCTGGCTGGTCGCGGTGACCAGCACGGCCAGTGTGCAGAAGATCTTTGCGGCGGATCCGAGGCTCGGACTGTTGGCGCACGCGAAGACCGTGACGGGGTCGCTGGCGTTCGCCGACTATCTCGACGCCGCCGTGGCGGGGTTCTTCCTGGTGTCGGTGCTCATCGTCGTGTTCGACGCCGTTCGCGTGTGGCTCCGCGTGATCTCGCCGGCGCCGAAACTGGTGCCGCAGCCATGACCGCCGCCACGCTGCGCGCGGCAGTGCTGCGGATCATCGGGGTGCCCGATTACGAGCGCTACGTCGCCCACATGCGCGCGCATCATCCCGACGAGCCGGTGCTCTCGCGAGACGCCTTTATGCGCGAGCGGATGGCGGCTCGGTACGAGCGTCCCGGCGCGCGCTGCTGCTGAGATACTGGCCGCGCAGCGCTTCGATTTCGTGCGCGGCGAGTGTGCGGTCCGAGGCTTTCGCAGCCGCGAGCAGGTAGGCGACGAGTCCGGCGTCCGTGGCATCGGCGACATAGCCGCGCTCTTCCAGCCACCAGCGGACGTTCGACGCGCCCGACGCGGGCGAGATGCGTACCTCTTGCTGTCGGCCGATCATGGCCGGGGGGAACGCCGTGTAGAGGCGATCGCGGAGGGCGCCCGCTTTGAGTATCGCCGCGGCGTGGGTCCCGGCAGCGGTCGCAAACGCATCGGCGCCGACCACCGGATGGTTCGCCGGAATCGGGACGTCGAACGCCCGGGATGCCAGTCGGGAATATTCGCTCAGGCAGTCGATGGCGTGTCGGTGGGCGCCGAGCATAGCGAGATTCACGAGCAGGAGCTCCATCTCGACGTTGCCGACGCGCTCGCCCAGCCCTAAGGCCGTCGCGTGCACCCGATCGGCTCCGGCCTCGATGGCCGACAGGCAGTTGGCGAGGCCGAGACCGCGGTCGCGGTGCCCGTGCCAGTCGATTGTCGCAGTCGGGAACTCGGCGCCGATCCAGCCGACCAGTCGCCGCACGCCGTCGGGTGTGGCGCAGCCGACCGTGTCCGCGATGCAGAACCGACGAGCGCCAGCGCGAAGCGCGGCGCCATACAGCGCATACAAGGCGTCGGGATGGGCGCGCGTGGTGTCCTCAGTGACGAACATGACGTCGTGCCCCGCTCCGACGGCCGTAGCCACCGATGCCTCGACTCGCCGGCACATGTCGTCGAGTGTCCAACCCTCGACGACCTGTCGGATGCGGGATGCCCCGATAAACGTCGCGACTTCGATCGGGATCCCCGATTTTTGGGACGCCTCGGCGATCGCGTGGACATCGGCGGGGAGTGTGCGAGCCGCGCAGGTGGCGGCGAGGGGCAGTCCCGCGTCGGCGATTTCGCGAGCAAGCGCGACCACGTGGGCCGCGGCGCGCTCCCCCATGGCGGGAAAGCCGAGGGCGACCGAATGGACGCCGAGTGCGGCGGCGTGGTGGAGCAGGGCTTTCTTGTCATCGAGCCGGGGCTCGACCACCGACACGCTCTGGGCGCCGTCGCGGAGTGTCTCGTCCTGGATCTCGACCCGGGTACCGGCCCAATCGAACCCCTTGGGGCCTCCCGGGATTGTGTTCCAGTCGTATGTCAGGTCTTGCATCAGCGGCAACCCCGGCGCCACAAGGTGACGGGCTGTTGATGAGCGGACGACGCCAGTCGGCGGCTCAGCGAAATTTAGCTAGATTGGGATCGGTCCGATGATGACCACTGCTGAGACCCATGTGCTTCTGAGCGACGCGCGCCGGCGGATGACGGCGCGCGACGCGGCGATCGTCCGCGTGCAGGTCGCGGTATCGGAGATCGCGGCGCCGACTGGCGAGGAGCAACGCCGAGCGGCGTGGATCGCCCGGCGCTTTACGGCGCTCGGACTCTCGGATATCCGGTCCGATGCGGCCGGCAACGTGATCGGCCGGCGGCGTGGCGTGCGGGCTCTTCCGGCCGTCGCCGTGTGCGCGCATCTCGACACGGTCTTTCCTCGCGGCACGGCCGTCCGCGTACGACAGGACGGTGAATTGCTGCTCGGGCCGGGCATTGGCGACAATGGCCGCGGTCTCGCGGCGATGCTGGCGCTGGCCGAAGAGATCGACGGCGTGCGGCTCCAGACGGACCGACCGATCGATTTCGTGGCGACGACAGGTGAAGAAGGGACGGGCGACCTGCGGGGCGCGAAGGCGTTCTTTCGCTCGCGCGAGGACGTTGCCGCGGCGATCGCGCTCGACGGCGCGGGTGACGAGCGCATTGTCCACCGCGGCCTGGGCTCTCGACGGTATCGCATCGTGTATCGCGGGCCGGGGGGACACAGTTGGGCGGCGTTCGGCGTCGTCAATCCGGTGCACGCGGCCGGGACGGCGATCGCGAAGCTGGCGTCGATCATCGTGCCGCGGGAGCCGAGGACGACGCTCAGCGTCGGGCGCGTCGGCGGCGGGATTGCCGTGAACGCGATTGCCGACGAGGCGTGGCTCGAGGTCGACCTTCGCTCGACGACCGTGCGGATGCTCGACCGCTACGAGCGCGAGGTACGCCTCGCGGTCCGCGCCGCCGAGATCGAGGAGAATGCCAGGCGCGCCACCGGATCTCCGCCGCTCTCGTGCGCGGTCGAGACGATCGGCGATCGTCCGTGTGGCGACGTGCCTGCCGACCACCCGTTGGTGCTCTCGGCGATCGACGCCACGCGCCTCATCGGCCGCGAGCCGGAGCTCTCTACCGCATCGACCGACGCCAATGTCCCGATCAGTCTGGGCGTTCCGGCGATCGCGATCGGCGCCGGCGGGCGCGGTGGCGACGCGCACACGCCGGGCGAGTGGTTCGACAACACCTCTGGCACTATCGGTCTCGCCCGCGCCCTGACGATCGTCGTCGCGGCCGCCGGCCTCGCCTAGGAACCGAGACGTACCTCGGCGTGATCGCCGATGCTGACCGCACCATTGGCGCCGATCAGGATCGCCTCGTCGCCGATTAATGAGTCGTTGAGCCGGGACGTTTTGATCGTCGCCTTGTTGCCGACGATCGTGTCGCGCACGGTGGAGCCGTCGATCACGGTTCCCGCTCCGATCGAGACGTTGGGGCCGACGGTCGAGTTCGTGATCTTGACGCCGTCCTCGATGTAGACCGGGTCGATGATCCGCGAGCCGTCGGTGTTGCCGGTGGGACGGCGCGCGTGGCCGCGTTCGAGCATCGCGCGGTTCGTCTCGAGCAGCGTGTCGAGCTTTCCGGCGTCGTACCACGCCGCGACGTCGATGACTTTGATCTTTGCGCCGTGGTCGATCATGTACTGGAACGCATCGGTGAGGTAGTACTCGCCCTTGTTTTTTGGCTGGGTCAGCACCCAGTCGATGCCCTCGTACATGAGCTTCCAGTTTCGGATAAAGTACAGACCGATATTGGCGCGTTTGGAGATCGGCTCAGAGGGCTTCTCGACGATGCGCGTCATGTACTCGTTCTGGTCCGTGACGACGACACCGAACCGCTGATAGTCCTCGACGACTTTCGTCCAGATGATCCCGTCGTCGGTCGAGCGGTTGATGATCGACAGGTCGGCATCGAAGATCGTGTCGACGAACACGATCAGGACGGGTTGGTCAATGTGCGACTTCGCGAGCGCCACGGCGCCCGCCGTGCCGTCCTGTACGGTCTGCTCGATGAACGAGGCGTGCATCGGGTATTGCTGGCGCGCGTAGGCTTCGACGCGATCCTTGAGGTGGCCGGTGATATAAATCACCTCGTCGATATTCCCGAGTCGGGCCAAGTCGTCCATGATGTACGACATCACGGGTTTGCCGGCGATCTTGAGCATCGGCTTGGGCGTGACGTACGTGTGCGGACGCAAGCGCGTGCCTTTGCCGGCGAGCGGAATGATGACTTTCATGGATTCGAGGTTCCCTCGCGACCGTAGTTGTCTTTCAGCCTCACGACGTCGTCGAGGTGGGCGGTCGACGCTTCGAGCACGTCGCAATCGGTGATCGCTTCCATCTGGTGGATGGTGCCGGGGAGGTTTCGATACGACTCCCCCACTTTGAGCTTGACGTCCCGCAGGTGACCGTCGATCTGGACGCGATAGATCATTTCGCCGGACAGGAGGTAGATGGTCTCGTCTTTCAGGTTGTGATATTGGAGCGAGAGCGCATGTCCGGCTTTGATATGCAAGATCTTGCCCACATAGGCGTCGGTATGCGCCCAGATCGTCTCGTGGCCCCAGGGCTTCGGGACGGTACGGATGGGATGTCGGCCACTCACCATAGGTCTTTGAACGAGAAGGTCCATCGCCACGCCGCGGCTTGCGACCCGCCGGCTCGTCCGGCGGCGAGTACCGGTTGCGCGACGAGGAACGGGATATCGACGCGCAGCGTGACATCCTGGTCATAAACATATCCCCGAAGGGCCACGCCGACACCCGCGTCGGCGAGCAGGTGCGAGGCCACGTCGTGCCCCGTCTCGCCCGGCAATATCGCCGCCAGCGCCGGTGTCTCGATCACCCCGCCGTGGAATGTCGTCCCCGCATCGGCGAACGCGCCCAGATATGCACCGAGCGCGCGGGGGCTATCGGCGAGTGAGAAGAGACGCGTCGTGGCCTCGGCGTTGACGGCCACGATGCCCGGTACCGCGAGGCGCGGGTCGTAGCCGCGCAAGCCCGCGCCGCCGAGCGGGGTGAAATGCACATCGTCCCGGGCGAGCGGCGCGCCTTTGGGGCGCAGATAGTCGTCGGCAAA
>DATMLM010000101.1:0-41456 GCA_035570055.1 Gemmatimonadaceae bacterium | reverse complement strand
TCGCCGGGGGCTCTCGTGATTGAAAAGTATCCCGGAGACGGCGTAGAGGCCGTAGCTCTCGCGATAGTTCACGGTGATCCAGTGTCCGTAGACCTTCGCAACACCGTATGGCGAGCGCGGATAGAACGGCGTGGTCTCGGTCTGGGGCGTCTCGATGACCTTCCCGAACATCTCGCTGGAGCTCGCCTGGTAAAAGCGCGCCTTCGGCGCCGCTTTTCTCATGGCTTCCAGCATGCGGGTGACCCCGATCGCCGTGAATTCGCCAGTGAGAACCGGTTGCGTCCAGGACGTTTGGACGAAGCTTTGGGCCGCGAGGTTATAGATCTCGTCCGGCTGGCACATCGCCATCGCGTCGACCAGCGAGTGTTGGTCGAGGAGGTCGGCCGAGACGAGCTCGACGCGGTCCACGAGATGGCCGATCCGCTCGTACGGCGTCGTCGAGCTCCGCCGTACGATTCCAACGACTCGATAGCCTTTCGCCAGCAGCAGCTCGGCCAGGTAGGACCCGTCCTGGCCGGTGATGCCGGTGATCAGCGCGGTCGGCATCCCGGTCGAGGCGCGCAGCGAGCGGACTTACGCGGTGGGGACGCCGCCCCCGCGAGGGGCGCGCTCGATCTTACCCGCGTGCAGGCATCGCGTGCACACTTTCACCTTCGTAATTGTCCCGTCGAGGACAATCCGAGCGACCTGAAGGTTCGGCTTCCACACGCGACGCGTCTTGTTGTTCGCGTGCGAGACGTTGTTGCCGAACGCCACGCCCCGGCCGCAGGCGTAGCACCGATTGCGCGCGATCGGCGTCATGACGGAACCTCGCTGAACCCGATCAGCTCGATCCGGGCCATCTCGGCGCCATCGCCCTTGCGGAAGCCGGTCTTCAGGATCCGGGTGTATCCGCCCTGACGAGTCGCGAATTTCGGCGCGACTTCCTGAAACAGCATATCCGCCGCGGCGCGCTTGTGCACGTGCCGGGCGGCGAGCCGGCGCGCGTGCAGCGTGCCGGCTTTGCCCTTGGTGATCAGCTTCTCGACGAACGGCCGCAGCTCCTTGGCCTTGGCCTCGGTCGTCTCGATCGCGCCCTTCTCGATCAGCGAGATCGCGAGATTCCTGAGGAGCGCCAAGCGCTGCTCACTCGTGCGCCGGAGTTGGCGCCCAGCTTTTCTATGTCGCACGGGTCTTACTCCTCGTCGTCATCCGGCGCGTTCGCGGCAGCGCGGCTCGGCGGCGTTCCCCAATCGGTGATACGCACACCCTCCGGCGTCTCCTCGTAACGCATCCCAAAATTCAAACCCTTTCTCTCTAAGAGATCGGCGATCTCTTGGAGGCTCTTCTTGCCGAAATTCTTCACCTGCAGAATCTGACTCTCGGTCTGGCGGACCAGATCACCAAGAGAGCGGATATTGGAGTTCTTCAGGGAATTTACTGACCTGACCGACAGCTCCAGATCATCAATAGGGGTCTGGAGTTCCTGCAGGCGGACACTGTCGCCACCACCCAGGTCAGCGCCGGTACCGACGGGCGCCGACGTGTGCGAGCCGAAGCCGACGAAATATTGGAAGTGCGTTTGAGCCAGCGCCGCGGCGTAGCTGACGGCTTCCTCGGGGCTGATCGTCCCGTTGGTTTCGACTGTGAGGGTGAGGCGGTCGAAGTCGGTACGCTGGCCGACACGAGTCTCGGCGACCGAGAAGTTCACGCGGCGGACGGGATTGTAGATCGCGTCGATACGGACGACATCGATCGGCATCCCGCGCTCCAACGTGTGCTGGTCGGCCTCGGTGTAGCCACGGCCCTGTTTCACGTAGAGGTCCATCGTGATGTCACGATCGTCCTGCAGCGTGAAGAGATGGTGCGACGGGTCGATGATGCGGACGCCCGAGCCGACGTTGATGTCGGCCGCCGTTACGGCTCCCGCGCCTGAGCGCTGAATTCTCAGGGTCGCGTCTTCCAGACCCTCATCCAAAACAAGAGTCAACGTCTTGAGATTGCCGATGATCTGGTGGACATCTTCCACCACTCCCGGAATCGTCTGGTGTTCGTGCACGACCCCGTCGACGCGGAACGCCCAGACCGCCGACCCACGGAGGGACGACAGCAGGAGCCGACGCATCGCGTTGCCGAGCGTATGGCCGAATCCACGCTCCAGGGGCTGGAGGCGGAACTCGGAGACATTCGGGTTGTCCTCGCGCTTCGTCGCCTCGACGAGCTGCGGGCGGACTAACCCGCGGAGATCGATCGTTTGTGCCATGTTCTCAATTCACCTCTGATTGGTCATACCGGGCGAATCGCCCCGGCAACGCCCTACCCCGCCCCTAACGCGCGGTAGGCTCGTACGGGAGTTAGGGTCCCGACCGCGCTACTTCGAATACAGTTCGACGACGAGCTGCTCTTGCGCGTTGATCGGAATGTTCGCCCGAGCGGGACGCTCGAGCATGCGGCCGCTGAACGACTCGCGGTCGACCGCGAGCCAGGAGAGCGGCGCACCGCGCGACGACTGGTCCATCGCGGTGAGGATCGACACCTGCTCCCGCGACTTCGGGCGCACGCGTACTTCTTGACCGGGTCTGACCAGATAGCTCGGGATGTCGACGGTCTTCTGGTTCACCTCGACGTGACGGTGACGGATGAGCTGGCGCGCAGCCTTGCGGCTCGACGCGAAGCCCATTCGGTAGACCATGTTGTCCAGCCGGCTCTCGAGCGAGGCGAGGAGCTCGTGCCCGGTGATGCCAGGCAGCGAGACGACGCGCTGGAATGTGTTGCGGAACTGGCGCTCGCTGACGCCGTAGATGCGCTTGATCTTCTGCTTCTCACGGAGCTGCTTCGCGTACTCCGACGACTTCCGGCGCCGCGCCGTGTTCTGGCCGTGCTGGCCAGGGGCGTACGGGCGCCGCTCGACGGGGCACTTTTCGGTGAAGCACTTCGTGCCCTTCAAGAACAACTTCGTGCCTTCTCTCCGACACTGCCGGCAGCTGGGGCCCAGATAACGCACGGTCAGACCCTCCGCCGCTTGGGCGGCCGGCAACCGTTGTGCGGGATCGGGGTCACGTCTTTGATCGACTTGACTTGAAGGCCAGCGGTTGCGAGGGCTTGGATCGCCGATTCGCGACCCGAGCCGGGGCCCTGCACGCGCACGTGCACGCGGCGGACGCCGAGCGTCATCGCCTCGCGCGCCACCTGCTCGGCCGCGACGGTCGCGGCGAACGGCGTCGACTTCTTCGAGCCCTTGAACCCGGCCTTGCCGGCCGAGCCCCAGGAGACCGTGTTGCCACGGGCATCGGTGATGGTCACCGTCGTATTGTTGAACGTCGCGTTGACGTGGGCGATGCCCTCGGCTTCGACGATGCGTTTCGATTTCTTCGCAGTTGCCATGTTACTTGGTCACCTTCTTCTTGCCGGCGATGGCGCGGCGCGGACCCTTCTTCGTGCGCGCGTTGGTGTGCGTCCGCTGGCCGCGGACCGGGAGTCCCTTGCGATGGCGGATGCCGCGATACGAGCCGATGTCCATCAAGCGCTTGATGTTCATCGCGATCTCGGTCCGGAGCGCGCCCTCGACGCGGAAGTCGCGCTCGATCGCCTGGCGCAGACGGTTTACGTCGGCGTCCGAGAGCTCCTTAATGCGGAGGGCGGGATTGACCCCGGTCGATTCCATGATCTTTCGCGCGTTGGCGCGACCGATCCCGTAGATGTACGTCAGCCCGATCTCAACCTTCTTCTCACGAGGGAGATCGATGCCGGCAATGCGCGCCATGAGTTATCCTTGCCGCTGCTTGTGTTTCGGGTTGCGCTTGCAAATGATTCGCATCACGCCGTTTCGTTTGATCACTTTGCAGTGCTCGCAGATCGGCTTGACGCTGCTACGAACTTTCACGATAAATCTCCTATTGGGTTTCCAGCCAAGCTTTTAATATTACTTGGCTTAGGAAACTGCGTCAATAACTCGACGCAGAGCATCCCGAGGAGCTGGAGAGGCCGTGACGGTTCGGCCGACCACGATGTAATTGGCGCCGGCTGCGGCGGCTTCCTGGGGAGTGGCGATCCGGACCTGGTCGTTGGAGGCGGCGCCGTCCAGGCGGACGCCCGGTACGAGGATCTCGAGGGCGTCCCCGTAGCGCTTCCTGACCGCTGCGGCCTCGGCGCCGCCGCAAACGATGCCCTGGACGCCGGCCTCTAGGGCCTGGCCGGCTAGGCGGAGGACCTCGTCCGCGACGACGATGTTCGGGCGGCCCCAAGCCTGGGTCAGGCGGTCGGCGTCGAAGGAGGTCAGGACCGTCACCGCTAAGACCTTGGTCTCGGAGCCGCCCTGGCGGGCGCCCTCGACGGCGGCGCGCATCATCGCGATCCCGCCGGTGGCGTGGACCGTGACCAGGCGAGCGCCGAGGCGGGACGCGCTCCGGGCCGCGCCGCGGATCGTGTTCGGGATGTCGTGCCACTTGAGATCCAGGAAGACCTCGTTCCCATGATCGCGGAGAAAGCGCACCATGCCGGGGCCGGCCGACGTGGAGAGCTCGGCGCCCACCTTGTAGAACCGGCACTGATCGCCGATCGCCGAAACGATGATCGACGCGGCTTCCTGGCTCGGCACATCGAGCGCGACTATCGGGATTGTTTTCACAGCCGCACGCTCCCCACGATCTCCGCGAGTGATTCGATTCCCTGACGCTCGCACCATTTCGCGAGCCCGCGAACCAGGCGCTCCGGCACACGCGGATCTTTGAGAGCCGCGGTACCGACCGCGACGAGGCTCGCGCCGGCCAACAAATACTGCACGACATCGTCGGGTCTGGCTACGCCTCCGACTCCGATAATCGGTACTGACACGGCCTTGGCGACGCGATAGGTCGCGAGGACGCCTATCGGCAGAATGGCCGGGCCGCTGACGCCGCCCGTCCCAAAACCCAGCGCGGCTTTCCGGCTCTTTACGTCTATGATCAGGCCCGGGATCGTGTTCACAACGGTGATCCCATCCGCGCCCGCTCCAACAGCGGCCTTCGCGGTCTCGGCAATCTCTGGAAGCGTCGGGGACAACTTCACGAAGATCGGTTTTTGTGTCGCTCGCCTGACGGCGGCGACCAACTGCCCGAGTATCACCCGATCAGCGCCAAATTCCAGTCCCCCGCAATGAACATTCGGGCAGCTGACGTTGAGCTCAAAGGCGTCGAAGCCTCGAGAGGCGGTCAGGCCTGATACGACGGCGACGAAGTCTTCGATTGCGTTGCCGACGACGTTCACGAGCACCCGAGCCTTGTGGAGGTGCTGAGCGAGCCACGGGAGGGCCTCGGATCGGACAGCATCGAGGCCCGGGTTCGCCAGACCGATTGCGTTCAGCATGCCGCCAGGAAACTCGGCGACCCTCGGCGCAGGATTGCCGTGGCGCGGCTCAACGCTCACGGCCTTGGTGACGAGACCGCCGAGGCGGTCCAAGTCCATGACACCGGCAAGCTCCCGCCCGTAGCCGGCGGTGCCGGAGGCGAGTAAGACCGGATTCTGAAAGCGGAGCCCCGCGGCGTCGACCGCGAGGTTGGCCGTCACTGTGGACCGACTCCGGCCACGGTGCTCGCGGTGCGGCCGGTGCCAACCCGGCGCTCGTAACGCGCGAGGTATGCGGCGGTCGCGGAGGCGATCGATTGGGCGATGGCCCGCTGGTCGGTCGGATTGTTGAGGAACCGCGCCTCGGCGGCGTTCGTGCCAAAGCCGATCTCGACGAGTACCGCGGGCATGTACGCGGTCACGAGCACGCGGAACCCGGCCTGCTTGACACCCCTGTCGGGGCCGGGATGAATCTTCGCGAGTCGCCGCTGGATGATATCGGCAAGCTCGCTCGACTCGCGCAGGTGTTGATTCTGCTTCATGTCATTCAAGATGAAGTTGAGCGGGTCATTCTTCGTTCCATCCGCGTTCGTCTCGAACCGGACCGCCTCGTTCTCCATCTGCGCCACGCGCTTCGCGTCCTCGGTCTTGGCCTCGGCCAGAAAATACGTCTCGAACCCGCGCGCCGCAGCCGGATCCTTCCATTCGGGGTTGGCGGCATTCACGTGGATCGAGAGAAAGAGGTCGCCATGGTGCTCGTTGGCGATCTTCCCGCGGTCAGAGAGGGCGATCAGCGTATCCCGCGTGCGCGTCATGATCACGTCGATCCCGCGGGAGTGGAGCGCCGAGGCGACTTTTCGTGCGACGGCGAGGGTGATGTCCTTTTCGTAGATCGGGTGCGAGGACCCGATCGGACCGCTCATCCCATTGTCGGGCCCACCGTGGCCGGCGTCGACGACGACCAGGTGCGGGCGACCCGGCGTCGCGCTCTCCTCGAGGTCCGTCGAATCGGTGATGAGCACGTCGCCCGAGCCGCGATGGACCGGAACCGATCCGAACACGCGCAGCTCGACCCGCGACGTGTCATAGAATACGCCGCTGCCGAGCCGCGGCACGACATCGGTGACGACGGTGAACGGGAGAAAGACGTGCCCCGCGGACACGTACGCTTCGCCGCCCAGCGGGACCACGACCGAGTCGACCTTGGCGAACGGGTTATGGTCGGAAACGATCAACGTCAGGCCAGGGAGCGCAACCGAGAAGTGATCGTTCGCCAATCTCTTGGTCGATCCGCCGAGCGCACTTGATAAGAGGTCGGCGCGAATGCTGAGGCCCGCCTCGGTCTCCTCGACAGGGACCTGCGTCTCTCCCCCTCCCGCCTTGACCGACAGCGAGGAGATCTGGAGCAAGAGGGCGAGAGGCAGGATCACCGGACGCGCACCGCGCGCGCGATCTCGCGTTCGTCATCGCGACGCCGCTCGTCCGCGCGCTTGTCGTGGAGCTTCTTCCCTCGTGCCAAGCCGATGAGCACCTTGGCTCGACCGCGCTTGAAGTAGAGGTCGAGCGGGATCAGCGTCAGTCCTTGCCGCTCGACGGCCCCGATCATCTTGCGAATCTCCTTCTTGTGCAGCAGCAGCTTGCGCGTGCGGGTCGGCTCGTGATTGAACTGATGACCCTGATCGTACTGGCCGATGTGGAGGTTCAGAAGGAACGCCTCCTCTCCATTCACTACACCGTAGGCATCCGAGATCGTTGCCTTGCCATTGCGCAGCGCCTTGACCTCGGTACCGGTCAGCACCAACCCAGCCTCCCACGTTTCGAGAATGTGGTAGTCGTGGCGGGCACGGCGGTTTCGCGCAATCGGCTCGGAGTCGGTCTCAGCCTTCGTCATCAGGTGGACACTTGAGGGGCGTAAACCGTCACAATATAACGAGATAATATGGCTGGCAGCGATTTCTCGCGCCGTGCGTATAGCCAGTATACGGGGGTAACGATGCCGAGAGCGATGTGGCTGGCGATGCTGCTGTGCCTCGGGTGCGCCGGGTCCCGTCTGACGACGGCGCCGGCGCCGGCGGAGATCGATGCGATGCTGCTGCCGCCGGTCGACGGGCAGCTCGCCCTCTGGGTGAATCAACCAACGAATTTCGCGGTCATCGGCACGACGCAAGAGCGCGGCGCCGACGTCCTCTATCAGCAGACCGCGCTCCAAGGCGTGCCGATGAGCGGGTACGTCTATGTGCCGCAGGGAGACGCGGGGTATGACCGGGTCTACCTGATTGCCTCGCACGAACCGATCGATCTGACGGGCTCACTCGATGACGCGGTCGCCGGCGCCAACGTGGTCGACGCGTACGCGGCTGACACGGTTGGATTGGATTCGCTCCGGTGCAAGGATGGACGACTGTCCCTCGTACGGCGGACGATCGTCAGCAACGTTCCCAAGCGCACGTACGAGGACGAGGAGCGATACGCCAAGTGCTACTTGGAGCATCACTTCGAGCGACAGCGGTACGCACCGGCGGCTGGCAGGCAATTTTTCGCGATGCAGGCAGGCAAGCCGCTCACGACGCACAAGTTCCTGCCTCCCGGATACAAGCCGCCGAAGCTCGTGCCGAAACCGGGGACTCACCTGGATCGGGGCGACCAACGCGCGTTGCGGTGGTACGCCGCGAAGGACCAGTGGCACGCGATCACGCACAACGGTGAGCCGGGCACCGAGCTGCCGCGTGCACTGGGGTACGTCCAGTACGGCAGCGTGTGGGTACCGAGATGGGGGACCGCGCTACTGGGCAATGCGCACGAGGAGGTGCGAGCGATCGTGAATGGCAACGTCGGGTCGGTGCACGGCACTACCGCGCTGGTGATGGAGCCGACCGGGCGCATTGCGACGGCTGAAGTCTCCGTCTCGCGAGGCTTCTCATCGCAAGGGGCTCCGAGGGTCGAGTACTCGACCGGCGGCGGCGCGGGGTATACGTCCAGCTATCACGAGGCGGCCACCCGCGCGAGCTACAGCGCGCCGAGCTCCAGTGCACCGAGTTCCAGTGCGCCGAGCCGCGCATCGTCCAGCGCCAGCTCGTCGTCGTCGGCGAGTTCTTCTGGCGGTCACCATTGACCTAGGGTATCATTCGCGTTCTTGCCGAAGTGGTGGAACTGGTAGACGCGCTGCATTCAGGGTGCAGTGGGCGACAGCCCGTGGGGGTTCGAGTCCCCCCTTCGGCATACAGGTCCCTTAGAGGGACGAGCGATCCCAAAGTCGGCTCGCAGTTGAGAACGCCAGGTATACCGGCTCGTTGCTATTGGAACCCTCTACGAGGACAACCATGGCGTACGACGCGTATATCTCGTTTGGCGGGAAGTACGGCCCGGCGATCAAAGGCGAATCCACGCGCAAAGGATTCGAGGGCTGGATTGAGATCGACTTCTTCGATTTCGACGTCCAGCAGAAGCTCAACATCGGATCGCAGTCGACTGGCGCCGGCGCGGGCAAGGTGGCGTTCAGCGCCTTTCAGGTGCGAAAGCAGCCCGACTCCTCCAGCCCGCTCCTGTTCCAGGCGTGCGCCGCCGGCACCCCGTGGGAGAACGTCACGCTGGTGCTGAACAAGGCGGGTGGCAACAGCTCCGTCAACTATCTCAAGTTCGAGTTCCAACTCGTCGCGCTGTCGAGTGTGCAGTGGACCGGCGACACGGATACCGGCGACACGCCGTCAGAGAATCTCGGGTTCATGTATGGCGCCCTGAGCGTCACCTACACGCCGCAGAAAATCGACGGCACCGCCGGAGCCGCGGTTGTCGGCGGCTGGAATCAGATCAAGAACGAGAAGGTTTGAGCGCGGACGGGGCGACGTCGGCTGGCAGGTCGACGGCGCCGAAATGCAAAGCGAGCGTCGCATTCGTGTCCGTCAGCATCGATGATAGAGCCGTGGCCCCGCGCAAGATGTCGGCGGGCGAGGGGTCGAGCGTGCCGGCGAATCCGAAGAACGCGCGGGCCAGGCGCTCGGACGTTGGCGTCGACGGATCGCGGTCACGAAGGATCGCGCTGTAGCCCGCCAGGCGGTCGTTGAACTGGCGGGTGGCGACGCGGCGCTTCGAGGCATCGATCATCGGGTCGCGCGCGAGGGCCGAGCCGACGGCCGCGGCAACGGCCGAACCCGTGCGGTCGTCCAACGCATCGCGCTGGGCGACGATGATCGCGAACGCCCGGCGGGCATAGCGCCATTCCCAGCGCGCGTGGTCTTCGTCGCCGTGCGAGCCACGCTCGGCGAGCCAGCGGACGTCGCTTTCGTCTGGTTCAGCGAGGGCGGCCCGGGCAACGGCAGTGGCCCGGCGTTCGAGCGCGTGCTCATCCCGCCAGCGACGAAACAGGCTCGCGAGGCTCGGCGGGAGCACCTGAAGAAACTTACGCGTGCAGGACGGGCAGGCCGACGCGCTGGCGAACGACGGCCTCTTCTTCCAGCAGATCGGCGAGGTGCACGCTCTCGAGGACGTCGTCGATCTTGCTCTGCAGCAGCAGCCAGACCGGACGGATCGAGCAGCTGTGCGACTCCGAGCAGCGGGACTCTTCCACCGGGTGGCTCACGCAGTGGAGGTCGAACGTCGCGCCCTCGGACGCGGCGATCACGTCCCGGACGGATACCTCGTCTGCCGGACGGGCCAGCACGTAGCCGCCGTGCGCGCCCCGCGACGAGTGCACCACATCGGCCCGGCGGAGACGGAGCAGGATCTGCTCGACATAGTCGGCCGGGAGCCGCTCGCGGGCCGCCAAATCACGGCCGGTCACCGGGCCCTCAGCCGCTCGTTTGGCCAAGTGCAAAGCACAGATCAGGCCGTACTCTGCCCACGTCGTAATGCGCACGATTCGAACTGTAACTCTTTTTCAAGCCTCGGGCTAGCTGGTTCTGATGGACGCTTCGCGTCGGCTCGCTTCGCTTCGCCTTGTGCTGCTAACCGCTAGGTCCCAAGGCGAGGCTTACCCGGCGGAGACCCCTCCGTGCGCACCGCCTGGAACGCCGATTTCAGTGAGCTTGCGAAGGTCCAACACCTCGTCGATCTCGGCCGGCGGGAGCACGTGCTCGCGCTTGACCAGATCACGAATCAGGACGTTCTCTTTGACCGACTGCTTCGAGAGCTCCGCGGCACGGGCGTAGCCGATCTGTGGGGCCAAGGCAGTGGCCAGCGCGGCCGAGCGCTCGACCCAATAGGCGCACTGGTCGGCGTTGGCCTCGATGCCGGTCACGGTGCGCTCGCTGAGCACGCGCATCGCATTGGCGAGTATCTCGCTTTCGAGCAGCACGTTGAACGCGATCACCGGCATCATGACGTTGAGCTCCAGCTGACCGTGCTCGGTCGCCGCTGATACGCACGCGTCGCATCCGATCACTTGGAAGCAGACCTGGTTGACCATCTCCGGGATCGATGGATTCACCTTGCCCGGCATGATCGAGGATCCCGGCTGCACAGCCGGTAGCCGGATCTCGTCGAGTCCCGTGCGGGGGCCGCTGGCGAGGAGCCGGAGATCGCTGGCGATCTTGCTGAGGTCGAGGGCCAGCACCTTGAGCTGCGCGCTGTAGGCCGCGACATCGCCCATGCTCTGCATCAACTGCACGCGATCCTGGCCGACCCGCAGTCGCTCACCCGTCATCTCGGACAAGTACTTGACCATGAGCGCTGGATACTCGGGCTCGACGTTCACGCCCGTGCCGACCGCGCTGCCGCCAATGCCGAGATCGCGGAGGTAGTCGACCGCATCCTCGATGCGACGAAGGTCGCGCTCCAGCGTTCCGGCGTAGGCCACGAACTCCTGGCCGAGGCGAATGGGCATCGCGTCCTGCAGGTGCGTCCGGCCGGCCTTGACGATGCCGTCGAACTCACGGCCCTTCGCGCCGAGTGCATCGGCAAGGGCCGTCCCGGAGGCCAGGACGTGAGCCGATTCGTGAAGGGACGCCAGGCGTATCGCGGTCGGGATCACGTCGTTCGTCGACTGCGCCATGTTCACGTGATCGTTCGGGTGCACCGGCGCGTACGAACCACGCGGAGCCCCCAGCATCTCGTTGGCGCGATTGGCGAGCACCTCGTTCACGTTCATGTTGAGCGAGGTCCCCGCACCGGCCTGATAGACATCGATCACGAAGTGCTCGCGGTGCTTGCCCCTCAGGATCTCGTCGGCGGCCGCGATGATCGCGTCGGCCAGGCGGGGCTCCAGGCGTCCGGTTTCCTTATGCGTCAGCGCGGCGGCCCGTTTGATTTGGACAATCGCCGTGATGAACGACGGGCGGGCGCGCAGGCCGCTGATGGGAAAGTTCAGCTCCGCACGGCGCGTTTGGACGCCGTAGAGCGCCTCGGCGGGAACGTCGAGGGGGCCGAGTGGGTCCTTCTCGCTGCGTGTGGTCATGTCGTGATGGGAATGTTCAGCGCGTCGGCGAAACGATTGAAGAGGCTGAAGGCGGTCGCCACGGCCGTGATCTCGACGATCTGTGGCGCGGTCCAATGCTCGGCCAGCGCCGCGAACGTCGCGTCGTTCACGTACCCGCCAGGCGCCGCGACTTCGGATGCATAGGCGAACGCAGCCGACCAACCCGGCTCGAAGCCCGAGTAATCATGCTCGGCCAGCGCGGTGAGTTGCGCGTCCGTGCCGCCCTGCTTCCGCGCGAGCTTGCTGTGCGACGCCAGACAGTACGGCGTGCTGTTGATCTGTGAGACGCGGCAGGCGATGAGCTCTTTGAGGAGCCCGCTCACCTCGCCCGGACCCATCACCGCATCGAGATGCGCGGCGAGCGTTTGGGCGATGGTCGGCCGCAGCGCGGCAATGCGAAACAGGTTCGGGACCCGGCCCCGTTGGCCGATGAACTTGTCGAACATCTCCCGAGTCTCGTCGGGCACATTTGCCGTGACATCGACCATGGGGAGACGCGGGGCATCAACGGCTGTACTGTCCATAGGACCTCCAAGCAGCGATAACGATGGCCAACGCAGCGATCATGGCGATGCCGAAGAACGTGACGCTCAGCGTGTGGAGCCGGCCAAAAGCCACGCGGCTGGCGTCAGTCTCCGGACCAGCCTGCAGTTGATGGATCCGGCGACCGATACTGAATTGATCGATCGCACAGGCGCCGGCCATCACGAACCCGGCCCAGCGCCGCCACGAGCGCTCGACGAGCGCCGCGCCGAGACCAATGGCGAGGCCCGCAATAAACAAAACCGAAAGCACCCGGCCGATGAGGGCACCGCCCAACGTCGTCGAGGGAAGGACAGCAAACACCGCGGGCGCGACGGCCGCCGTGAAGAAGATCGCGGCGCCGAGCCAAGCGGACATGGCGACGGTGATCACCGGCGCGCCAAGGGCCTGGCGAGACCGCTCAGGAACGGATTGGAGCTGAGCTCCTCTCGCACAGTCGTTGAGCGACCGTGGCCCGGGTGGAGGACGAGCGCGGGATCCCAGCCCGATGCGCGCTCCAGGGACTGGAGCATGGCCGCAGGGTTGGCCAATGGGAGGTCCGTGCGTCCGATCGAACCGGCGAAAATGAGATCGCCTGGGAATGCGATCCCGGGCGCAAGGAACGCAACCTGACCGGGCGAGTGACCGGGCACGTGCACGACATCGAACGTCGTGCGGCCGAGTTGGAGCTTGTCACCCTCCGCCAACTCGACATCGGGTGGAGGGGGCTCGTCGAATGGTAAGCCGAAATTCTCCGCGAACTTCGCACCGTCATCGTAGAGCGGGCGATCGGCGGGGTGCAGATGGATCGGCACGTCGTAGACGCGGCGAAGCGCGGCGATTCCGCCGATGTGGTCGACATGGCCGTGCGTCAGCCAGATCGCGCGCAGGGTCGCATCGGAGGCGCGCAGGAGCTCGATGAGGCGATCGCCCTCGTCACCTGGATCGATGTAGATGGCATCGCGCGTCTCGGGGTCGACGACGAGATACGCGTTCTCCTCGAACGGGCCGACGAGTGCGGGTCGGACCGTGAGCGGGCTCACGTCCAGCCGCCGAGGTTCAAGTGCGACGTCTGGACGGCCTCTTCGACGTCTTTGTCGGTCGAGCCGCCGGCCTCGCGCAGGTCTTTCAGGTACTTGTCGGCGGCGATGGCCGCGGTCGTGGCATCGCCGGAGGCGGTCGTCACCTGACGGGTGAGTTGCGACCGGAGGTCGCCCGCGACGAATAAGCCCGGGATCGAGGACATCATCGCGCCGTCCGTCACGACGTACCCCAGCGCGTCGTGCGTGTAGTGCGCCTTGATGATATCGGTGTTCGGCTTGAAACCAATGAACACGAACAGGCCGGTGACATCCAACACGGAACGGTCACCGGTCAGGACATTCTTCAGGCGAAGGCCCGTCATCAGGCCGCCTGGCTTCCCGATGACTTCCTCGGCGACCGTATTGAACACCACTTCGATTTTGGGATTCGCGAACACGTGCTTCTGGACGACCTTCGACGCCCGGAATTCGTGGCGGCGGTGGATCAGATAGACCTTGTCGGCGAATCTCGTGAGATAGTCGGCTTCTTCGCACGCGGCGTCGCCGCCGCCAACGACGGCGATCGTGTGCTTTTTAAAGAAATTCGCGTCGCAGATCGCGCAGTAGCTCACGCCGCGGCCGGCGAACTCGAGCTCGCCCGGGATTCCGAGCTTGACTGGCGTACCGCCGGACGTGACGATCACGGTCGGCGACATGTAGACGTCGCCCGAGTCGGTCTCGGTGGCGAACATCATCTCGTCGACCTTCTGCACCGAGCTCACGTTCGTGAAGTTCACGAAGGTCGCGCCGAATTTCTTGGCGTGTTCCTCGAAGCGCTGGGCGAGGTCATCGCCCTTGATCATCGGGAAGCCGATCACGTCATCCAAGTATTCGGTGCGGAGGAGCTCGCCGCCGGAAAGCCCTGCTTCGAGGACCACCGTGCGGAGCATCGCGCGGCCGGCGTAGAGGGCTGCTGTCATTCCGGCCGGGCCGGCGCCGACGATTACGACGTCGTAGTCGCGAATGATCGCCATCCCTGAAATCTAACCGGGTTGCCGATCGACAGGACCGCGAGCGCCCCGTGGCAATGCGAGACTGTACCGACCAGTACTTGCGCCGCTTTGTCCTCGGCTACCTCCTCTACCAACCGGTCCGCGGCCAGGACATCGGCAACGTTCAGCATGCCGACGCCGTAAGCGCGGTGGGTCACGTGGAATAGAGCCGGGCCGGCGATTCTCTCTTGGGTGACATAGTCCCGAATGGTTGCCGGCATCGTCCACGTGCGAGGGCCTTTTGTATGCGGGCACGTCGCTGGCTCGATGCAATTTATTGGGCACATCCAGGTGGCGAAGCTCACGTAGTGGACGCCATCTGGAGCCGCGCGTTCCCATGGCGTCGGGGGCGCCGACGGCAAAGGACGGGTGGTGATTTCGCGATCTGGCCAGCGCTCTTTTGCGCGATCGCGGACCCATTCGTACATCAAATGAGGCATGAGCGGCGACGGAACTATCGCGTCCGCCTCGTCGGCTGAACCCAAATATTCCCGGAAGTACGACGTCCAGTCGGCGACGGCTAGCTGAGCATCACCCAATGATTGGGCCGCGGCGCAATCGGGGTTGCGATCCACGACGACAACTCGGTCCCAGGTCAGCGCACCAGCGGCTCGGGCACGAAAGAGCTGGCGGAGGTAGAACGAGCCGTAGCAGCCACCGCCGACAATGACAATAGTGGCGTAGCGGTCACGTTCTGACATGTCGGCCACCGTCGACGATGATCGTCTCACCGGTGACGTAATCGGCAGCGATCAAGTACAGCATGGCCTGCACCACGTCGTCCGGCGAGCCGAGGCGTTTCAGTGGCGTGGTGCTCACGAGGCGCGTGCCGTCGAACCCGTCGGGGAGCAGCACGGCACCCGGCGCAATGGCGTTCACGCGGATGCGGGGGCCGAGCGCGTGGGCCAGCGCCTGGGTGAGCGCGACGACGCCGGCTTTGCTGACGCAGTGCGGGATAAACTCCGTCCATGCCTCGAACGCCGCCAAATCGGCCATGTTCACGATGACGCCGCCGTTCACCATCCGGCGGGCGGCCGCTTGGGACGTGAAGAACTGTGAGCGGAGATTGACCGCGAACGTCGTATCCCAATTCGCGGGCGTCACGTCGGCGAGCGCGACGCGCTGCATGATGCCGGAGGAATTGACGAGGATGTCGAAGCCGCCGAGCGAGTCGGCCACGCTGTCGACTAGCGTGCCGGCGGCGTGCGGGTCGGCGAGGTCGGCGGAGAACGCCCGCGCGTTGCCGCCCGCATCGCGGATGGCGGCGACGGTCTCGAGCGCGCCGGCGGTCGACGCGTGAAAGTGCACCGCGACGCGGGCGCCCGCGCGGGCCAGCCCGAGCGCGAGCGCGCGACCGACGCGCTTGCCGGCGCCCGTTACGAGCGCGATGCGGCCGGCGATCTCCATACGTCCGCGGGGCGATAGCGCGCGGCGCGCGCGGCCTGCGCCTCGTTCCAGTCGTCCGGCACCTTCATGACGCCCAGGACCCGTGGGCCATCGGTCGCGCCGTGCCAGTCGGACCCGCCGCTGCGCAGCAAGTCGCGGTGACGGGCCAGGGCGTTGAGGCGGTTCATGTCGTCCATCGAATGACCCGGGTGGGACACTTCGACGCCGTCGAGACCGAGCGCGACCATCGCCTCGACGCGTTGGCGTGTGCCGTCGCGGCCCGGGTGCGCCCAGATCGCGACGCCGCCAGCGTCGTGGATCAGCCGGATCGCGTCCGCAATCTCCAGGCGCGGTTTCTCGACATACGCTGGCCGCTCGGCGCCAAGCCAGCGGTCGAACGCCTCTCGCAGGTCTCGCACCCAGCCTCCGGCGACGAGTGCGCGGGCTACGTGCGGACGGCCTACGGCCCCTGCTCCCGCCTCAGCCATGACGGCTTCCATTGTGACCGGGACGCCTCCCCTGTTCAGCGCGGCAACCATCGCTTCGGCTCGCGTGATACGGTCGGCCTGGAATCGCGTCAACGGTGCCTCAATGCGCGACAAATCGTCCAGATGGAGGCCCAGGATATGGATCTCTACGCCGCGATCATCGATCGCGCTCAGCTCGACGCCGGCGACGACCGCGACGCCATTCGCCGCGCCCGCGGCGCTGGCGGCCGCTACCGCCGCGACCGTGTCGTGGTCGGTGACCGCAACGGCGGTGAGGCCAAGCGTGGCGGCCTGCGCCAGGAGGGCTTCGGGGGACGCCGAGCCATCGGACGCCGTCGTGTGGGCGTGAAGGTCAACCGGCGTAGTGCGCCTCTGGGGACGTCGCTGAAGGTTGAGACTGGGCGAAGAGCCGCACGAGGTCGGCCTCGGAGAGCTCGGCGAACGATTGCTCGCGCGAGCGGGCGCCGAGGGGCGAGTAGCGCGTCACGCGCACTTCGCGCGATGGGGTCGTGCGCGTGAAGATCAGGCCGAACTCGTCGCGGTCGTATTGGGTCACGTAGCCCGACGGTGCCACGCGCCAGGTCTGGCCGTTCACGGTAATCGATCGTTCGGGCATCGTTACAGCGTTACCTCGCGATAAATACGTTCGGGATCGACACCAGATTCAGGCGCCTCGGAGTAGGCCCGACGCAGCGCGTCGACGTCTTTGCACTCGGCGAACTCGATGAATGCACCGGCGAGCGCTGCATCCTCGAACACCCAGTACTGGCAGCCGCGCGATTGGAAGTGCGCGCGGAGCTCACGGACGCGAGTGAAAAAGCGCTCGCGGTCGGGCAACGGGACGATCGTCCGACTGAGCGTCAGCGCGCGGGACACGGGTTAGAGGGCGGCCTCTGGGAAGGTCTCGAGTTGCTTCTTCACGAAGGCCAGGAACTCGTCCGCGACCGCGCCATCGATCAGGCGGTGGTCGAAGGACAGTGAGAAGTAGGCGCAGGTGCGAATCGCGATCGTGTCTTCGCCATCGTCGCCCTCGATCACCTTTGGGCGCTTCTCGATCGCGCCGATGCCCATGATCGCGACTTGGGGTTGGTTGATGATCGGGGTGCCCATCAACGAGCCGAAGACGCCTGGGTTCGTGATGGTGAACGTGCCCTCTTCGACCTCTTCGGGCTTGAGGCGCTTGGCGCGCGCGCGGGCGGCGAGATCGTTGAGTGCGCGCGTGAGTCCGACCATGCTCAGCTCGTCGGCGTGTTTGATCACCGGGACGATCAAGCCCCAGTCGAGCGCGACGGCGATGCCAATGTTGTATTGCTTGCGATAAATGACATCCGTGCCGGCGACCGAGGCGTTCACCGCCGGGAATTGGCGGAGGGCGTCGACGGTGGCCTTGATGATGAACGGCATGTACGAGAGACGCTGGCCCGAGGCGGCTTCGAATTCGGCGCGTTTCTTGGCGCGGATGCGGGCGACGCGCGTGAGATCGACTTCGAAGACCGACGTCACGTGCGCGGAGGTGCGGCGCGACAGGACCATGTGGTCGCTGATCAGCGCGCGCATCTTCGACATCGGCTCGACGACATCGCCCGGCCAGGCTTCCGGAAGCGGACCCTCCGCGGTCACGTGCGGTACGGCTGGACGACCGACTACCGGCGGCTTCGCCGCGCGGTTGGTGATCATGGATTCGATATCGCGTCTCGTCACTCGGCCCGCTATGCCCGAGCCGCTTACGGACGCCAGTTCGATCCCGTGCTCGGCCGCGATCTTTCGGACGAGCGGGGAGGACTTCGTCCTCACCCTCTCTTCGAATGAGGCGCCATTGCCATTGCCGACCGCAGCCGGTGCCGCTGCGACCGACTTGGCCGCGACAGCAGGAGCTGGGGTCGAGACGGGGGTAGAGACCGGTGCACCAGCCGGAGCACCAGCCGGAGCAGCAGCCGGGACGGCGGCGGCGACATCCGTCTCGATGCGGGCGACGACGGTCTGGACCGCGACGGTCGAGCCTTCGCCGACGAGAATCTCGGACAGGCGGCCGGCGGACGGCGACGGGATCTCGGCGTCGACCTTGTCGGTCGAGATCTCGAAGAGGGGTTCGTCGCGCTTGACGACGTCGCCGACTTTCTTGAGCCACTTGGAGACGGTCCCTTCGGCAATGGACTCGCCCATCTGCGGCATAGGCACATCTATACGAGCCACGGTTCTATCCTCGCTTCTTCAACCGGCGCAACACGAGCACCGGCAAGGTGATTGCTCCGATCAGTCCACCGACGCCGGCGAATATCCACCAATTGCACGCCGGCACTCCTTCCATATACGGACACTTCTCTATCCAACTGTACACTCGCGCCACGAGGACGCCAACCATCGCCATACTGAAGAACCCGGCGACGGTCATGAGACATCCGAGCACCAGCTGAGGCGGCCCGCCCGGATCAGTACTGGGCAAGGCGGCGGACGCCGGCGATGATATCCGCCGTCTGCGGCAGGACGTAGTCCTCGAGCGGCGGCGAATACGGCAGCGGGACATCGGCCGCCGTGATCCGCAGCACCGGGGCATCGAGCCATTCGAACGCCAGCTCGTTGATCCGGGACGTGATCTCGCCGGCGACGCCACCTGTTCGCGTGTCTTCGTGCACGATCAGCGCGCGATTTGTTTTTTTCACGGTGGCGACGATGGCTTCGTCGTCCATCGGCAGGAGCGACCTCAAATCAATCACCTCGACCGACAGGCCGTCTTCTTTCTCCAGACGCTCGGCGGCCTCGAGTGACTTCCACACCGTCGCAGCGTAGGTAATGATCGACACGTCTTTCCCTTCACGGGCGACACGTGCTTTGCCGATCGGTACGAGATGATCACCGGTCGGTAGCTCTTCCTTGATGCGACGATATAAATACTTGTGCTCGAAGTAGAGCACGCAGTCGTCGTCGCGAATCGCGGACTTCAAGAGACCCTTCGCGTCCGACGCCGTGGCCGGGTAGACAATTTTCAGACCCGGCGTATGCAGAAACGCGGCTTCGGGATTCTGCGAGTGGAACGGGCCGCCGCGGACATACCCGCCACTTGGACCCCGAACCACCATCGGGCAACCCAGCATCGCGCGGTAGCGCGCCGTAGCGACATAGTTCGTGAGCATGTCGTACCCGCACGAGATGAAATCGATAAATTGCATCTCGCACACCGGGCGCATGCCCATGTGTGCCGCGCCGGCGGCCGCACCAACGATCGCCGCCTCGGAGATCGGCGTGTCGATCACTCGGGCATCGCCGAACCGCGCGGCCAGGCCGTCGGTGACCTTGAACGCGCCGCCGTAGGCCCCAATGTCTTCGCCCAAACAGAATACGTTCGGATCGCGCTCCATCTCCTCGAACAGCGCCTCGCGAATCGCCTCCAGGTACGTCGTCTCAGCCATCGTGGGTACCCCACGAGGCTGGGCGCTCGTGCGCTGTGACCGCTGAGCGAATGCCCTCGCGGAACCAGAGCGGCGGGACTATCGAAGGTTCAGCGTAGACGCCGACGAGTGCATCCGTCGGCTCTGGCATGGGCGACTTCTCCGCCTCATCCGTCGCCGCATCGATCTCGGTGCGAATGCGATCGTCGATCGCGCCGAGCTCGGCGCTCGTCACGCCATCGGCATTCAGCACGGCGATATAGCGATCGATCGGGTCGTTCTCTTTTTCCCAGCGGTCGATCTCGCCGGACGGAACGTACGATTGGTTGTCGTGCTCGGCGTGTCCCTTACGACGATACGTGATCAATTCGATCAGGGTGGGGCCCCCGCCCTTGCGAGCGCGGTCGACCGCACGCTTCGTGATGGCGTACGTCGCGAGCACATCGTTGCCGTCGGCTTGCTCACCGGGGATGCCGTAGCCGATCGCCTTGTCCTTCAGGTCTCGCGCGGCCGTCTGCTTTGAGAGCGGCGTCGAGTAGGCATAGCCATTGTTCTCGACGATCACGACGAGCGGGCACTGTTGGACGGCCGCGAAGTTTATGCCCTCGTGGAACGCACCGGTCGACGTGGCACCATCGCCAACGTATACCAGGCCTACACGGTCTTGGCCGCGCATCTTGAACGAGAGCGTGACGCCGGCCATCACGGGGACCATGTCGCCCAGCTGCGAGATCTGGCCGACGAACCCGCGCACGAGATCGCCGTAGTGGATATTCAGCTCGCGGCCGCGGGTCGGGGAGTCGCCCTTTGCCATGTATTGGCGGATGATTTCCAAGGGACTGGCTCCCTGCACTAGCATCGAGCCGAGATTGCGGATCAACGGCGAAAGAATGTCGCCCTTTGTGCGATCGAGGGCATAGGCGCTGCCAACGGCATCTGCTTCTTGGCCTAGGGAGCGAAAGAGGCCGCCTACGACCTTTGTTTGGCGATACAAGTTCACCAGTCGCTCTTCGAGCGACCTCGTGAGGCGCATGTAGTAATAGAGCTCGAGCTTTTTGGCACGATCGAGCTCGGCAGACTCGGCGGCGGCTTTACGACGAACAGCAGTCGCCATCAGTACGCGGCCTCGATCGTGTGCGTCGGCTCGGTCACGCGGTGGAGCGAGACGAAGAATCGCTTGACGTTCTTGTCGAGCCGACTCTCGCCGATCTGATCGGTGCGCACCTCGACGAACGTGTAGTGTCCGCCCTCGGCACGCACGCGCAGTTTCACGGCGCCGAGCGTGCCGGCGTACGAGCGCTCGCGCGGGCCACCGCCGTCCTTCGTGGGGACGAGGCTGAGTGGTGGCGCCGGGAAGAAGGCGTCGGCGGCCGCGAGGACGTCGGCCGCATCGAGCGACGTGCGATAGAAGAGGAGCACGGTCAGCGTACCTGGTTCGTGTCGGACGCCGAGAGCACTTCTTGAGTCCAGTCCATTTTCTCGATCTTGTTGGTCGTGGTATCGCGGCGAAATTGCAGGCCCATCGCCCAGTTGCCCGATACCACGAAATTGAGTTTCCCCGTGTACGTCCCCGGCTTGGTGCCGGGCACGAGCCCGTCCCACGTCTTCGCGCCTTCACGCACCTCGGCGTAAATCCGGCCGTCGGCGCCCTCGATGGGCTGGCCCGAGGACTTGTCGCGCGCGATCACCGTGAACTTCACGTCCTGTCGCGCGTGGGGCGGGACCGGATCCGATGTGATGATGAACGCCATATCGTCGGTCCATTCGCGGTGCGGCGGCGGCCCTTGCTGACTGCAGGCCAAGAGGGCGAGTCCCGCGACGATCCATCTCACGCGTAGTACTCCAGACCCAAGTGCGTGATCTGCTCTTCGCCCATCAAGTGGCGGAGCGTGTTCTTGAGCTTCGTCTGTTGGATGAAGAGATCGTGCTCGGGCTGAAGGCCCGGCGCGGCCATCGGGCTCTTGTAGTAAAACGAGAGCCACTCTTGAATGCCCTTCAGGCAGGCGCGTTGGGCGAAGTCAGAGAACAGGGCGAGGTCGAGGACGAGCGGTGCTGCCAGGATCGAGTCGCGGCACAGGAAATTCACTTTGATCTGCATCGGGTAGCCCATCCACCCGACGATATCGATGTTGTCCCAACCCTCTTTGTTATCACCGCGTGGCGGATAGTAGTTGATTCGCACGACGTGGCTGAAATCTTTGTACAGGGCCGGATAGACATCGGGCTGCAGGATCGTGTGCAGGACGCTGAGTTTGGACTCTTCCTTCGTCTTGAACGACGCTGGATCGTCCAGCACTTCGCCATCCCGGTTACCCAGGATATTTGTCGAGTACCAACCCGCCAGACCGAGCATCCGGGCTTTGAGGCCCGGGGCGATGACGGTCTTCATCCAGGTCTGGCCGGTCTTGAAATCTTTTCCAGAGATTGGGACGGCCCGTTCATTGGACAACCGGATCAGGCACGGCATGTCGACCGTCAGGTTCGGCGCGCCGTTGGCGAACGCCACGCCCTCCATCAACGCCGCGTAGGCGTAGAGCATCGACGGCGCGATGCTCTCGTCGTTTCGCTCCATCGCCTTCTCGAACTGCTCGAGGGTCGCGTGGGCGGCGCCGGCCTTGATGTAGATCTCGGTCGAGGCGCACCAGACCATCACGACGCGGTCCAGGCGGTGGCGAGACTTGAAATCGCGAATGTCCTGGCGGATTTGCTCGGCCAGGTCGCGCTTCGTCTTGCCCTTCTTCACGTGCGTCCCGTTGATTCGCGTGACGTAGTGCTGGTCGAACGCGGCGGGCATCGGCGTGATGGTCTGCAGGAAATCGGACACGCCCGCGAGATCAGCCGGCGTCAGTACGCCCGCTTTGATGGCCGCTTGATAAGCGTCATCCGGGATCGGGTCCCAGGCGCCGAAGACCAAGTCATCCAGGCCCGCGAGCGGGACGAAGTCTCTGATCAGCGGCGAGCGGTTGTCGGTGCGCTTGCCGAGGCGAATCGTGGCCATCTGCGTGAGCGAGCCAATCGGCAGGCTCTTGCCGCGGCGAATGCTCTCTACGCCGGCCATGAACGTCGTCGCCACGGCGCCGAGGCCGACCGTCATGACTCCGAGTTTGCCCGTCACCGGGCGGATCGGGCTCGTCATACGTTGAGAGCCTTCGCCGCTTTCGGCGGCTCGGCGGATACTGGGGAGGCCGGAATCGGCTTCGGGGACTTAACAGTGGCGTGATACACGGCGACGATGCGTTGAATGGCGGTAGCCCACGAGGTGACGGTGAGAGACACGATAATGGCGGCGAGGACCCAGCCATCGAGCGCGAGCCCGAAGAAGGCTTGGGGAGCCGAGAGCAGAACGACGCGCTCGGGGCGCTGCATGAAGCCCACTTTCGCGTCCACGCCCAACGCCTCGGCGCGCGCGCGTGTGTAGGAGACCAGAAAGCCGCCGAGCAAGCCAACGAGGCAGACGGCAATCATGGGGACGTTGCCGTGCTGCTTGCTGGTCGCGTAGAAGAAGGCGAGGCCCGACATCACGGCGCCGTCGGCGATACGGTCGAGCGTCGAATCGTAAAAGGCGCCAAAGGCCGAGGTGCGTCCGGTCCGACGGGCGACGGTCCCGTCGAGCACGTCGAACAGCGCGGTGACGCCGAGGAACCAACCACCGGTGCGGATGTGCCCCGAGCCGTAGATGCAGCCGCCGATGATGGAGCAGACCGTGCCAAGCGTGGTGATGAGGTTGGGGTGGACGTCATGTCGGACCAGAAACGCCGCGAGCGGCTCCAGCAGTCGTACGTACCCGGCCTTGATGGCGGTCCACAAACGTTTCATGCTGGAGCCCCTCGAAAAAATTAACTCACGGCAGGACCCACGTGTAGTTGTTGGTGAGGTTCACGTTCGCCTTCGAGTAGGTGCTCGAGCCGTCGGACGTCGTGGCCTTCAGCGTGACCTGTGTGTTCGCTGGAATGCCTTTCACCGGCACCTGCGCCGTGCTCGTGCCCTGGACCTGGCTCAGGAATGTGTCGACGCCAGCGTTCGTGACGAACACGTTCACGGGTTTCGTCAGATTGTTGGTCACGGTCAGCGTGTAGGTCGGTCCCGTCGGCTGCGCCGCCGGGGCACTGGTCGTATCGACTTTCCGATGGCATGCCGCCACGGCGACGAGCGCCAACATGGCGAGAGCTCTGCGCATGTTCCTGTGTCCTCTCGAATAGTGGGAGACTAATGATACAACCAGAAGCGCCGGGAGCGGCGCTCGAACGCTAAGTCGGCCGGGATCGTCTTATCCAGCGCCGCGTCCGGATCGGCGCCCTGCATGAGACTCGCCCGGAGCGCGCCGCTGCCGAACCTCAGGTCGAAGCCCAGCGTGTCGACGCGGAGCGAATCCCGGTTCACCTTGGCTACCGCCCACAAAAGTGCCGCGCCCACTCGCCCGACATCCAGGCGATCGCGATCCGTTACTTCGATGCGAACGGCGCTCAGGCGGCGGCCTCCGTACTTCCCATCAGACGGGTGGTCCGGCGTGAACTCGGTCGGACGAAACCGCACCCCCAGCAAGCCGAGGCTCGCGAGTTGGCTCACTACTGCTGGCGCATCCAGCCATGGGGCTCCCAACTGCTGGAACGCCTCCGGCGTTCCTCGCCCAACGGACAGGTTTGTGCTCTCGAACGGCACGACTGCCGGATAGACGATTTCGCTTTCCAGCGAGGGCAGATTTGGCGAGGGAGGAACAAAAACCAAATGGGTTTCGTCCCACCACAGATCTCGACGCCAGCCACGGGCCGGGATGACGTGCAGCGCAGCGTGGAGCGCCAGGGTGTCGTTGTAAAAACGGGCCAGCTCGCCCATCGTCAGGCCGTGCCGGAGCGGCATCGGGTAGAGCGCAAACGGGCCGGCCGTGTCGGCGATCGCGCTATCGAGCATGGCTCCCTGGACGTGTGAGCCAGTCAAGGGATTGGGGCGGTCTAGCACGATGATCGGGACGTGCAGTCGAGCGCAGGAGCGGAGGGCCTTCATCAGGGTGCCGACATACGTCCATGTGCGCACTCCGACATCCTGGAGGTCGAAGACGAGGAAGTCGAGATCCGTGAGCAATGAGTCGGGGGGAGCGAGGACCGTTTTTCCGTACAGCGAGTACACCGGAATGCCAGTTGACGAGTCGACGGTGTTGCCCACAAACGAGCGGTCTTCTCGCCCACGGAGCCCATGCTCCGGGGAGAAAATGCGGACGAGATGGAGATCGGCGCGGGCGAGGAGATCGATATCCGACACGCCGCGCTCGTTGACGCCGGTCTGGTTCGTGATCAGCGCGATGCGCTTGCCACGGACGAGCGCCATGCTATCCTGCAGCAGCACGGTAATCCCCGGCCGGACGCGAGAGCCATGACGGGCAGGAGGTGGGTCTTCCCCCGGGCCGTGGCCAATGCATGCGGCCATCACGATGGCTAATATCGCCGTCCCCGCCTTGGTCGTCATTCGGGCATGAATCTACACGCTTTGGACTGGGCCATCGTCGCCGCGTACTTCGCGTTCTCGACGATCGTCGGCCTCGTCTTCACGAAGCGCGGCGGCGAGAGCCTGAACGAGTACTTCCTGTCGGGCCGGGACGTCCCGTGGTGGCTCGCGGGGACCTCAATGGTCGCCACCACGTTTGCGGCTGATACCCCCCTGCTCGTCACCGGCCTGGTCGCGAATCACGGCGTGGCCGGCAACTGGCTCTGGTGGAACATGGTCATGAGCGGCATGCTGACCGTGTTCTTCTTCGCACGGCTCTGGCGTCGCTCCGGCGTGATGACCGACGTCGAGTTCGCCGAGATTCGCTACTCGGGCAAGCCCGCCGCGGTGCTGCGCGGATTTCGAGCGCTGTATCTGGGACTGCTCATGAACGTGCTGATCATGGGCTGGGTCACCCGCGCCATGATCAAGATCCTGACGATCTCGCTGGGCATCAATCCGATCACGGCCGTGGCCATCTGCTTTGTCGCGACAGTGCTCTATGCGGCCGCGGGTGGATTGTGGGCCGTGCTGTGGACCGATCTCGTGCAGTTCATCATCAAGATGGGCGCGGTCATTGTGCTCGCCGTGTATGCGGTGCATGCCGTGGGCGGCATCGACAAGCTCAAGGCAGGCGTGACCGCGCACTTCGGGAGCGAGACGGCCGCGCTGTCCGTGCTGCCAATCGCGCACGGTCCTCACGGCTTCCAGGCCTATGCCTGGATGCCGTTGCTCACCATCAGCGTGTTCATCGCCGTCCAATGGTGGGCGTCGTGGTATCCTGGGGCCGAGCCTGGCGGCGGCGGGTATGTTGCGCAGCGGATCTTTGCGGCGAAGACCGAGCGTGATGGGGTGCTGGCGACCCTGCTCTTTCAAGTGGCGCATTACGCGCTGCGCCCGTGGCCCTGGATCGTCACCGGGCTCGCTACGGTCATCTTGTATCCGAATCTGGTCGACAAAGAATCGGGCTACGTGCACGCGTACGTCGATCTGCTGCCAACGCCTTGGCGCGGGGTCATGATGGCCGGGTTTGCGGCGGCGTATATGTCGACGATCGGGACCCAGTTGAACTGGGGGGCGTCTTACCTCGTCAACGATTTCTACAAGCGCTTTATTCGCCGCGACGCCAGCGACAAGCATTACGTGGCCGCTTCCCGCCTCGCTACTATCGGGTTGTTTGCGGTCGCCATTGCCGTGACTACGCAACTTTCATCTATCGAGCGGGTGCAGAAGTACTTGCTGGCTATCGGGGCCGGGACCGGGTTGGTGCTCATTCTTCGGTGGTATTGGATGAGGATCAATGCCTGGTCCGAGCTCAGTGCGATGATCGGGTCGCTCGTGGTCTCCACCATTGCCATGCAGACGATCTTTCCGAGGTTCGCGCCCGGGGACCCCAATGCCGACGCCTGGGTCATGATCGTGACTGTCGGGGCGACGACGGTCATCTGGCTCTCGGTCACCCTGCTGACGCCCAAGGAACCGGCCCCCGTGCTGGACGCTTTTATCAAGCGCGTCAGGCCCTACGATACCCAATGGGGCCCGGCATGGGCGAATTGGGTGGCCGGCATTGTGGCCGTGTACGCCACCCTGTTTGGCATTGGGAAGCTCGTCTTCAAGGAAACTGGGGCTGGGCTGGGGTTAATTGCTTTGGCCATAGCGGCTTTTGCTTGGATCGGACGGTCGTTTCGGATATATTCAGAGGATACGAGGAGGAGTGAAGGATGAGCACAACGCAACAGCCCGATGTGGCGCTCGTGGTCACGCCCGTGGCCTGCACCGAGGTCAAGAAGTTCATGGAGACCGAGGGCGTGTCGCCCGAGGTCGGTGGGCTTCGCGTCAGCGTCCAACCCGGCGGCTGCAGCGGCTTCCGCTATGGATTGCTGATCGAGGATCAGAGCGCCGAGGATGACTTCATCGTTGAGGCCGAGGGCTTCAGGGTGTTTGTCGACCCGTTCTCGGCGCAGTACCTGCAAAATGTGACGATCGACTATACGTCGTCCATGCAAGGTTCGGGGTTCGTCTTCAAGAATCCGAACTCGACCGGCGGCTGCGGCTGCGGTAGCTCCTTCTCCGCATAACCCGCTCGGCGTTCACTCCCGCCGACCTGGCCGTCCTGCTCGCCTACCTGGCGGGCACGACGGCCGTCGGGCTCTGGCTCGGCCGGCGCCAGAAAGATTCCCGAGATTACTTCGTCGCCAATCACGCCATACCGTGGTGGGCTGTGCTCATCTCGGTGGTCGCGACCGAGACGAGCGCGATCACGTTCATCTCTATCCCGAGCGTCGCCTATCTCGGTGACTTCTCGTTCTTGCAGCTCGCGTTTGGCTACGTCATCGGCCGGACGGTCGTCGCCTACACGCTCCTGCCGCGCTATTTCCAGGGCGAGCTGGTTACCGCGTATGCGCTCCTCGAACGCCGATTCGGGCTCGGGGCGCGGCGGTTCGCATCGATTGTTTTCATGGTCACCCGCGGGCTGGCCGACTCGGTACGGGTTTTCGCGACCGCCATCCCGATCTCGCTCATCCTGGCTACGACTCTGCGGCCCGGGCTCGTCATGCCCATCGCGATTCTCATCCTTGGCGCGTTGACCGTGTTTTACACGTACCAAGGTGGCATGCGCGCCGTCATCTGGACGGACGTCATACAGACGACTGTGTATTTGATCGGCGGCATCGCGGCCGTCATGCTCATCGGCAACTGGTCGACCATCTTCGCTCACGCGGCCGCGGCGGGAAAACTGCGGGTGATCAATACATCCATGGATCTCGCGCAGCCGTACACGCTGTGGGCCGGGCTGTTCGGCGGGGCGTTCTTGACCATGGCATCGCACGGGGCTGACCAGCTCATCGTGCAGAGGCTCCTGGCCGCTTCGTCGCTGCGGGATGCACGGAGAGCGCTCATTGGGAGCGGGTTCGTGGTGCTCGTGCAGTTCACGCTGTTTCTCATCATTGGTACCGGGTTATATGCCGTGTACCAGGGGCGTGTTTTTCACCGACCGGACGACGTCTTCCCGACTTTCATCTTGCAGCACATGCCACCCGGACTGGTCGGGCTCGTCGTGGCGGCGATATTGGCGGCGACGATGAGCACGCATTCCGGGGCCATCAATTCGTTGGCCGCGTCGACGACGCACGACATCTATCTGCCCATGACGGGGCGGAAGCCGGAAGATCCTCACGTGCTCAAGATGGCGAGACTGTTCACTCTTGCCTGGGGCGTCGTGCTCACCGGTGGCGCACTCCTGTACCGCGCCCAAGGAACGCCGGTGGTGGCCGTCGCCCTCAGTATAGCCAGCTTTACGTACGGCGCCCTCTTGGGGGCGTTTTTTCTGGCGCTCGTGTGGGCGCGGGCGAAACAGCGGGACGCGATTATCGGAATGGCGGTCGGGCTTGTCACGATGGCCGTCGTCGTGTTCTATCCGCCGGTAGCACGGCACATCGCTTGGCCGTGGTACGTGTTGATCGGCACGACGATCACGCTGGCGAGCGGCGTCATCTCCTCGTGGAGTCATACTTGAATCAGATCGTCGTCGGCGTCGATGGGGGTGGGTCCAAGACCCGGGTATTGGTCGCGGACGCCAAGGGCACCGAGATCGGGAGCCTCGATGCCGGCCCCAGCGCCATCCAACCCGGAGAGATCGAACGCTCGGCCGACATCATCGCCGGGGCTATTCGCCAGGCGCTGATCGAGGCCGAAGTGGACGCCATGCCGGCCGTCGCGGTCGTTGGCGTGGCCGGTGGCGGGCGGCCGTCGGAGCGGGACGCGCTCTGGCAGGCGCTGGTCGCGCGCGATGTGGCCGACGAAGTCGTGGTGCACGCGGACGCGACGATTGCGCTCGAGGACGCGTTCGGCGAGGGGCCCGGCGTGCTGCTCATCGCGGGCACCGGATCGATGGCGCTCGGCCGCGGGCCGACTGGTGTGCTGGCGCGGTGCGGCGGGTGGGGGCCTGTGTTCGGCGACGAGGGAAGCGGCGTCTGGCTGAGCCGGAGAGCGCTCGGCATCGTCGGCGCCGCGGCGGACGGGCGGGAGGCCGAGACGGCGCTCACCGGCGCGATTTTGACGGCGGCGGTCGTCGACTCGGTCGAGGCGCTCATCCCATGGGCGGCCAGGGCCACTCCCGCGGATCTCGCTGCGCTCGCTCCGGCGGTCATTCACTGCGCCGACTCCGGCGATGCGAGGGCCGAGACGTTGGTCGCATTCGCGATTGAGGAGCTTGTGTTGCACGTGAGGGCTTTGGCGCGGCACCTCTTCACCGACGAGCGGGCGGCGACGCCGGTCGCCGTCGTGGGCGGGTTGCTTTCGCGTGGCTCCTTCAGGAGCCGATTCGAGCGTCGGCTGACGACCGCGGTGCCTGGTGCCCTCCTAAAGGCTGGCGAGGTCGTCCCGGCCAGGGGCGCCGTGCGGCACTCCCTCCGTTATCTGACCGCGGTCCTCCCAACGGGCGAGAACGGCTGACGCCAGGCAGTTGCCGACGACGTTCACCGTCGTGCGCGCCATGTCCATAAACACGTCGACGCCCAGGATGAGCGCGACCGCCTGCACGGGAAGGCCGAACTCCGCGAGGGCTCCCGCCAGGATGACGAGCCCGGCGCGCGACACGCCGGCGACGCCTTTGCTCGTCAGCATCAGCGTCAGCATCATGACCACCTGACGCGAGAGCGGCATCGCCACTCCGCCCGCCTGGGCAGCGAACAACGCCGTGACGGCGAGATAGAGCGTGCTGCCCGCGAGATTGAACGAGTATCCGGTCGGGATCACGAATGCGACGATGCGGCGCGGAACGCCGAACGCTTCCATCTGCTCGAGCGAGCTGGGGAGCGCGGCCTCGGACGTCGATGTCGAGAACGCAATCAGCGCGGGCTCGCGAATCGCCTTGAGAAAGGCGCGGACTGGTACGCGTGCCGCGACCGCGACTGGTAGCAGGACGAGGACGACGAACAGCACCAGCGCGACGTACAGGGTCAGCACCAGCTTGCCGAGGCTGCCGAGCACGCCGAGCCCGTGATGCCCGATCGTCGCCGCGATCGCGGCCCCGATCCCGATCGGCGCGAAGAGCATGACGAGGTCGACCATGCGGAACGTGACTTCCGCGAGGCTCTCGCAGAATGCGAGCATCGTCGAGTGTGGCGTCGGTTTGACTCGCGTGAGCGCGACCGCGAACAGAATCGACCAGAAGACGATCTGGAGCGCTTCGTTGTGCGCGGCGGCGTCGACGAAACTCTGCGGCACGACGTGCTCGAGAAAACCGGAGAACGTCGTCATCTTGGACGCGAGCTCAGTGCCCTGCTCCGACGTGACCGCGGTCAGAGATACACCAGCGCCAGGGCGCATGACGTCGACGACGAAGAGACCGATGACGAGGGCCAGCGTCGTCACGACCTCGAAGTAGATGATCGACCGCAAGGCGAGGCGGCCGACTCCGCGCATGTCGCTGCCCTGTCCCGCGATCCCCACGACCAGCGTCGCGAAGATCAGAGGGACCACGAGCGACTTGATCATCCGCAGGAACACGGTCCCGAGCGGCTCGATCGCGATGCCGACCGACGGAAACCACGCCCCGATGGCAACGCCGACGATCAATGCGATGACGATCGCCTGCGTTAGGCCTTTGCGCATGGCGTTACCGGCGGAGCGCCGACTTCCGGATGCCGTACAGGAAGTAGAGCACGAGGCCGATCACCAACCAGACGCCGAACCGTGTCCAGGCCACATTTGGGAGGCCGGCCATGAGGTAGACGCAGGCGGCCGCTCCGCCGAGCGCGACGGGCCAGACGAACGGCACTTTGAACGGCCGCGGGCGCTCGGGTTCTTTGTACCGGAGCGCGAGGACGCCGAAGCAGACCAGGACGAAGGCGAATAGCGTCCCGATGTTGGTGAGATCGTACGTCTCGCCGGCATCGCCGATCAGCGACCAGAGACCGACGAAGATGCCGGTCGCGATCGTCGTTGCCCATGGCGTGCGGAATCGCGGATGGACGTGCGATGCCCACTTCGGGAGCAAGCCATCGCGCGCCATCGAGAAGAAGATGCGCGGCTGCCCATACTGGAATACGAGCAGGACAGCGGCCAGCGCGAAGATGGCGCCCAGCGATACGAGGTTGGCCGCGCCCGACATCCCGGATGCCTGGAGCGCCACGGCGAGGGGATCATCGACGCCGAGTTTCGACGACGGCACCATGCCCACAAGGACCGTACCGACGATGATATAAATCACCGTACACAATCCAAGTCCGAGCAGGATGCCGAGCGGCATGTTCCGTTGCGGGTTCTTGGTCTCCTCGGCCGCCGTCGAGATCGCGTCGAATCCGATGTAAGCGAAGAAGATGATCGCGGCGCCGTGGTGGATGCCCGTGAATCCGTTTGGCGCGAACGGATGGTAGTTCTCGGCATGGATATGCGAGAAGCCCGCGAACACGAACAGCGCGAGGACGATCAGTTTGATCAGGACGAGGACATTATTTACGCGGGCGCTTTCGCGCACACCGAGCAGCAACAGGCATGTGATCAACGCGACGATGCCGAACGCCGGGATGTTCAGCAGGATGGGTATCCCGAGCACGTGCGGCGCCGTGTTGAGCATGCCGTGGACGGCTGGATCGGGCGAGAGCAGCGCCGTGCGGTATCCCGTACAGAGCCATTCCGGCATCGCGAGACCGATGCCGCCGAGCAACGACCGGAAATAGCCCGCCCAGTTGATCGCCACGGCAACGTTGCCGACCGCGTACTCGAGGATCAGGTCCCATCCGATGATCCAGGCGACGAGCTCCCCGAGTGTTGCGTATGAGTACGCGTAGGCGCTGCCCGCCTGCGGGATCATCGCCGACAGCTCGGCGTAGCAGAGGCCCGCCAACGCACACGCGAACGCGGACAGAATAAACGAGAAGATGACCGCCGGGCCGGCCCCGCTGCGTATCACGTGGCCGGCCGCGTCCAGTTGCCCCGCGGTCGCGGTGCCGATCGATCCGAAGATACCCGCGCCGATGACGGCGCCGATCGACAACGCGATGAGATCGCGGACGCCGAGCGCGCGTTTGAGCTTCCCTTCCCCCTCCGCGACGAGCTCGGCGATCGGCTTTCGCTCGAAGCACTCCTGGACGACGCTCGCCATCGACTAAATAAACAGCGGCGCGAGCACGAGCGTGATCGTGCTGAGGAGCTTGATCAGCACGTGCAACGACGGGCCGGCGGTATCCTTGAACGGATCGCCGACCGTGTCACCGACGACCGCGGCTTTGTGCGCGTCCGAGCGCTTGCCACCGTAGACGCCGGTCTCGATGTACTTCTTGGCGTTGTCCCACGCGCCGCCGCCCGTGTTCAGGAAGAGGGCCATGAGAATGCCGGCGATGGTCGCGATCATCAAGAATGCCGCGACCGCTTCGGCGCCGGCGCCCACCATCTTGAAACCGAGGCCGACGACGATCGGGAATCCGACGACGAGGACACCGGGAATGATCATCTCGCGCAGCGCCGCCTTGGTGACCAGGTCGACCGCCTTGCCATAGTCGGGCTGTTCCGTGCCCTTCATGATACCGGGCTTCTCTTTGAACTGGCGCCGCACTTCGGTAATCACCGCATACGCGGCGCGACCGACGGCTTTGATCGCCAACGACGTGAACCAGAAGACCAGCATCGCGCCGAGGAGGCCAGCCACCCAGAGCTCGGGACGCGCGACGTTGACCGTGATGTGCTGGTGCGTGTAGTTGAACACTTCATCGAGATACGCAGAGAACAACAGGAACGCGGCCAGCGCGGCCGACCCGATCGCGTACCCTTTGGTCAGCGCCTTGGTCGTATTGCCGACCGCGTCGAGCCGGTCCGTGATCGTGCGCACGGACTCGGGCTGCTGCGACATCTCGATGATGCCGCCGGCGTTGTCGGTGATCGGGCCGAAGACGTCCATGGCCAGGATATAACCGCAGGCGCCGAGCATCCCCATCGTCGCCGACGCCGTACCATAGAGGCCGCCGATCTGCTCACCCGCGGCGTTGACGAGACCACTCGACCGGCCGAGGAAATAGCTCAGCACGATCGCGATGGCGATCGTGAACACCGGGAGCACCGTCGCTTGCATGCCGACGGCCAGGCCCGAAATGATGTTCGTGGCCGGTCCCGTCTGGCTCGCTTCGGCGATGTCCCTGACCGGCTTGTACTGATACGCCGTGTAGTACTGCGTGATCAGCAGGAACGAGAACGCGGTCGCGAGGCCGATGCACCCGCAGAGGAAGAAGTGCCACCAGGCATTCGGCGCCTGGGGCGTGTTGAGCAGGAGGCGGCTGACCGCCGCGAATCCGATCAATGCCAGCACGGCCGTCAGATAGAATCCGCGGTTGAGCGCCTGCATCGGGTCGCCGTCTTCCCGCGTCCGTACGCTCAATACGCCGATGATCGAGGCGACCAGGCCGATGGCGCCGACGACCAGCGGGAACAGAATCCCCGACACTCCAAAGTAGGGGAACAGTAGCACGCCCAAGATCATCGCGCCGATGTTCTCGGCCGCCGTCGACTCGAACAAATCGGCGCCGCGGCCGGCGCAGTCGCCGACGTTGTCGCCAACGAGGTCGGCGATCACCGCCGGGTTGCGCGGGTCGTCCTCGGGGATACCAGCTTCGACCTTGCCGACCAGGTCAGCGCCAACGTCCGCCGCCTTCGTATAGATACCGCCGCCCAACTGGGCGAAGAGCGCGACGAACGACGCGCCGAAGCCGAAGCCGACGATCAGGAACGGGATCTGCTTCGAGCCGACGCCGAGCAGGGTCAGGATCCAGAACAGGCCGGCCACGCCAAGCAACGACATCGCGACCACGAACAGGCCGGCGACCGCGCCGGAGCGCAGCGCGACTTGGAGCGCATCGTTGAGCGATGACAGGGCGGCGGCCGCGACGCGGATATTGGCGCGGATCGACACCCACATTCCCATGTAGCCGGCGATCCCTGACGACAGGGCGCCGAGGAGAAATGACACCGTGATGTAGAGCGCCAGCGACTTCGGGTCGCCGACCGGGTCAGCGGCGTTCGGCGTGCGGAAATAGCCGTAGCCCACGTAAATGACTGCGGCCACGACAATCGAGAGGAGCGTGATGGTCCGATACTGACGCGCCAAGAATGCTTCGGCGCCTTGCTGGATCGCATCGGAGATCTTTTGCATCTCGGGCTTCCCGCGCTGGCGGGCGAGCACCCATCGGGAGAGCCAGAGGGCGAAGCCGAGCGCGAGAACGCTCAGACCCAAGACGAGACCGAGCAGTTGGGACTGCGATGGATTCATGATATCAGTTTGAGTGGGAAAGGCGCTGCCACGCGTAGTACACGGGCACGCCGATGAGGACGAGCGCGAGCCCGATGAGCGACTGGGCGCGTGTCTTGTCCGCAATCAGCAGTGCGATCGAAATCGCTGATGCGAGCACAATGTAGAGCGCCGGCAAGACGGGATACCCGATCGCCCGGTACGGACGCTCGGCGTCCGGGCGGCGTGCGCGAAGCACGAAGAGTCCGACCGTCGTCAGCGCATAGAAGACGAGGGCGGCGAAGATCACATAGGTCAGGAGCTGGCTGTACGTTCCGGTGAGACAGAGGAGCGTGGTCCAGACCGCCTGGACGATGAGCGCGCCCGCGGGCACGCCGCGGTCGCTCAAGGTCCCGACGCGCTTGAAGAACAGCGCATCCTTGGCCATCGCGTAGTAGACGCGGGCGCCCGCCAGAATCAATCCATTGTTGCAGCCGAACGTCGAGATCAGAATGGCGACGGCCATGATCACGGCGGCCGAGCTGCCGAAGACCACGGCGACGGCGGCGGTGGCGACGCGGTCTTGCGGCGCCGTGGCGATGGCGTGCAATGGGAGCACGCTGAGATACGAGATGTTGGCCGACACGTACAGGACCATCACCAGGCCCGTGCCGAGCACCAGCGCCAGTGGAAGATTGCGCCGGGGATTTTGGACTTCGGCGGCGGCGAACGTCACGTTGTTCCAGGCGTCGCTCGAGAAGAGTGAGCCGACCATGGCCGAGGCGAAGACGATCGCGAAGGCGGGGGCGAGCGAGGACAGATCCGGCGCGAAGTGGCCGGGGCTGAAGTTTGCCGCGAGGGCGGTGGCGTTGCGACCGACCGTGAGGCCCAACAGGATCAGGGCGGCGAGCGCCGTGACTTTGATAACGGTGAGCGTTGTTTGGATGAACTTGCCCTCGCGAATGCCGCGAAGGTTGATCCAGGTCAGGGCCCAGACGGACAGAATGGCGACGATGCGCTGAGATGAGAGGCCGATTTCGATCGATCCGTCGGGGGTCTTGATTGCCGCGTGCGGGAGCCAGGTGAACGCATCGGGCGATAGCGACGGGATGATGACGCCGAGATACTTCGCGAAGGCCACGGCGACGGCGGCGATCGTGCCGGTCTGAATGACGACGAACATCGTCCAGCCGTAGAGGAATCCGATCAGCGGCCCGAGTGATTCGCGCAGGTAGACGTATTGGCCGCCGGCGTTTGGGAACATCGCGGCGAGCTCACCGTAGGCGAGCGCGCCGAGCAGCGTGATGATGCCGGTCATCAGCCAGGCCGCGAGGAGCCAGACCGGCCATCCGACTGTGCGCGAGATATCGGCAGAGACGATGAAGATACCCGAGCCGACCATCGAGCCGGCGACCAGCATGGTCGCGTCGGTGAGGGTCAAGGCTCTGACGAAGTCCGCGTGCGGTCGTGAGTCTTCAGCTCGTGTCGCGTCCGGATGCGCGGCGACGCTCGTCATTCCACCTCGGGCGAGAAAAAGCTTGGCAAAACTACCCCGGTGGGCATCGCTTGGCTAGCGGTACAGTGTCGTCGCGAAGGCGATATGTCGTTGAAGCTCGCCTGGAAAAGCACGTCGACTTCAACGACATATCGCCTTCGCTCCCCAGCTTTGGCTCAATAGTCGGCAGTTACGACCACCGTATCCACGACCGGGGTGCCATTCGCGAGTGTGGCGGGGCGGAATTCGGTCTCCAGGAGGTGGTCGTGCATCTTCTTATTGAAGTCACCGTCATCTGCCTTGTTCACAGTGAGGAGGCGGGCGATTCCATTGGCGGCGACCTCGAATACCGCGACGAGGTGAAAGGGGCGCGGGTGTTTGGGGGGGTCGACGGAGTAGGCGGTGACGAGCTTTGCGGTCGCCTTGATTTTCGAGGCACCGTCACCGCCAGTGCCTGGCCCTTTGCCATTCCCAATGCCGGTACCGGTTCCAGCACCAATGCCGCCGCCTGTGCCTGGGCCTGCACCTGGTCCCCCTGCACCAGCGGCAGAAGCTGAGTGGGCGGTGTCGGCGCTCGGTGCGGCAGCCGCTGGCGTGGGAGGGGGCGTCTGCGGGGGAGGCACCTTGGGCGGCACGCGTGGTGGAGGGACCGGTGGTGGGACCGGAGGCGGCGGCTTTGGCTTTGTCACTGCTGGCGCCGGCGGCGCGGCGTCCATGTAGTGGAGGGCCTCGGGTGCGCGGCGTCCGCCGCCTCCGCCGCCGCGGGGGCCCAAGAAGCCGGCCGTGCGCGGATCGAGGACAAGGAGGGCGGCGATCGGAGGGATGAGCAGCAGCGCGAGAATGCCAACGTGTATCGCAATAGACGCGACGAGGCCGCGCCATCGCCGCTCATTGCCCTCCGGAATGCCTACCGGCGGCCGATAGGGTCGTCGGCCGCCGGTTGGTCCGTGATCGCTCACGGAATGAAAGCTAACCGCTACTTCGTATCTTTGGGCGGAACGCCGATGACCTTGACGCCGCCACCACGCGCGATATCCATCGCGGTGATGATGTCCTGATACTTCGCTTCCGGACACCCCTTCACGAAAATGATCTTCTCGGGACGGGGATCGTAGATCTCTTTGATCTTCGCGGCCAGCGCCTGAGGCGTTGGGTCGACCGCTTGCTTGTTGATCGAGTAGCTGTTGTTCTTGCAGACCTCGAGCACGATCTGGTCAGACTTCGTGACTTGCACGGGCTGCGGCGTGGGATCAGGCAGCTGGATGTCGATCGCCTTCCGTGCCATCGGCACGACGAGCATGAAGATGATCAGCAGCACCAGCAGCACGTCGATCATCGGCGTGACGTTCGGCTCGTTCGAGAGACCGCTGCCACCTCCAGTGGACATCGCCATTACGGCTTCCCTCCACTGGACTTCTCCATCGGGTTGTCGCCGGAGACGGCGGAGACGGTGCCCGGCCGCTGATCGGAGATCATGCCCGTCATGCGGACGCCGTTTTTCGCGGCAACGTCGATCGCATCGATCACCTTCGAGTACTCGAGGCCCGCGTCCGCCTTGAGGAACAGCACCTTGTCCTCGGTCCGGTTATCGTAGATCTGCTTGAGCGCTGGACCGAGATCTTCGTGGCGGATCGGCTTCTTGTTCAGATAGTACACGCCATTGATGTCAATGCCGAGCACCTGATCGCTCGACTCCTCGGGGTGCGCCTTGAGGTTCACACCCTTCGGAGGCTGGGCGTTGAATCCGGCGCTGATGGCCGGAATCACGATCATGAAGATGATGAGGAGGACGAGCATCACGTCGATCATCGGCGTGACGTTCGGCTCGGCTTTGACTCCGCCGCCTCCCATGGACATCGCCATAACTACTCCTTACTGCGCGATCGGCGCGTTGGCGCCGGACGCCGTGTTGAACTCGCGGGTGAAGCGCGACCGACCGAACTCGCCCGAGACGCCCTTGATGAGATAGTCGATCATCTCCTTCGAGGAGTACGTCATCTCAGCCGTGAGGTTGTCGATCTTCGTCTGGAAGTAGTTGTACGCCCACACCGCCGGGATCGCGACCAAGAGACCGAACGCCGTCGTGATCAGCGCCTCGGCGACACCGGCCGAGATCGCCGACAGACCGCCGGAGCCCGACGCGGCCATACCCGTGAACGCGTTCACGATACCCATCGTCGTGCCGAGCAGTCCGACGAACGGCGCCGTGGCACCGACCGTCGCCAGCACGCCCAGGCCGCGCTTGAGGAGCACGATGTTCATGAGCATCTCGCGCTCGACCGCGCGCTCGGCCGAATTAATGTCGGCGACCGTCACCGAGCCTTCCTGGATCAGCGGCTTGATCTCGCCCAGGGCGCCACCGAGCACGCGGGCGACGTGCGACTTCTTGTAGCCTTCGGCCAGCTTGATCGCCTCGCCGAGGTTGTCCTCTTCGAGGAACTGCGAGAACTCGGGGGCGAACTTGCGGGTCTCGACCTGTGCCGAGCGGAGGTTCCACCACTTCTGGATCATGATCGACAACGAGAAGATCGACATGATGGCTAGCACCACGACAATCCCCTTCGCGAAAGGGCCCATCGATACGAAGAGGTCTACCAGCGAGAGATTCATTGTGACGACGCCTCAGGGTTGAACTGCTTACAGGTTCTGAGTGGCGCTGCGCGCCGCTCGCTTCGCTTCGCAAAACGCCACAGGCGTTTGCGCCATCACTTACTGAGATTAAATGCGTACGGTTGTTGCACGAGCTCTTTCACCTTGCGGCCGCCGATTTCGGCGGGGAAAAACTTCATGCGGGGCATGGCGCGCTTCACCGCATCGGTGAAGGCATCGTTCGTCGACTTCAGCACTTTGAACGTGACCATGTCGACCTTGCCACTCGTGTCGACGACGAACTGCGCGAGTACCTCGCCCTCGATGTTCGCGGAACGGAGCATTTCCGGGTATTCCGGCGTGGGACTGCCCGGCACTGGACCCGCCTGCTTCTCGACCTGGAAGTCGAAGTAGGGTTGGTCCGTCACAACGCCTGTGCCGCCTTCTTTGCCCTTCGAGTTCCCACCGGCCACGCCCTTACCAGAGAAGTCGGCCTCGTCGGTCACCTTCTTCGACAGGTCGACGTTCGGCAGCACGTCGGGGATGTTGACCGGCGCCGTGAGCACCTGGAAGCCCTTTGGCGGCGGCGGAGCGACCGTCACGTCGGGCGGTGGCGCCTGCTTCGGCGGCGGCGGCGGCTCCGGCTTCGGGGCCTCGGCGAATTGGATCTTCTCTTCCTTCGTCTTCTCGTTGTGGATGGCCGCATTGGCGGTGGCGACGGCGGCCCCGACGATCAAAAGCGTGTGCGTGACGACGCTAAAGACTGTCCCGCCCGATCGCTTCTCTTTCTTGGGCCTCGACTCCAACAGCGTGTTGAACAATTGGGACTCCTGGCGGCGTGAGACTCGATCACGTAAGGCCAGAAGCTAGCCATCGGCATTAGTGGCGGAATGACTATGAGATTAAGAGTTGCTTAAATCGATCGGCAACGTCACAGTAAACACGCTGCCACGGCCGAGCCGAGAGCTGACGGTGAGCGAGCCACCGTGCGCGTGCGCGATGTACTGGGCGATGGCCAGTCCCAGCCCGAACCCGCCGCGTTCGGACGCGCGGGAACGGACGCGGTCGGCGCGCCAGAACCGATCGAAGATGTGCGGCAAGTCGTTGGCGGCGATGCCGATCCCGCTGTCGCGCACGGTGAACGTGATCGCGTCCAGCCGTTTGCTGAGACTCAAGTCGACGCGTCCGTCCCGCGGCGTGTACTTGATGGCGTTGGTCACCAGATTGAGAAACAACTGCCGGAGTCGTGTGGGATCGCCGGAAACGGTCACGTCTTCCAACACCGGCAGGTACACACTGATCCCGGCGTCTTCACCCAAGATTACGGCCGTCTCGTACACCTCGCGAACCAACGGTTCGAGTGGGACGGGCTCACGGATGAGATCGAACCGTCCCTCATCGGCACGCGCCAATGTCAAGAGACTGTCCACGAGATCTGACATCCGCCTGACTTCCCGCAGCGCTTCCTCCAGCGGCTCGAGCTGCTCCGTCGATGCGTTCGGGACGGCCATCGCATGCTCCACGTCCGCGCGCATGACCGTGAGCGGCGTCTTGAGCTCGTGGCTGGCATCCGCCGTGAAGCGCCGCAGCGCGGCGAACGATGTTTCCAGGCGCTCGATCATCGCGTTCAGCGTGCGGGTCAATCGCGTGAGCTCATCGCCCGAGCCGTCGAGTGCCAAGCGGCGATGCAAGCTGCGGCCGTCGGTGATGGCCTCGACTTCGTTGATGATCCCATCGACCGGGCGGAACGCGCGGCCGGCGATCACGTAGGCGGCGCCGATCGAGATCAAGACAATGATTGGTGCGGCGATGAAGATCGCGCTGCCGAGCGCGATCGGCGCGACGCCCTCGTCCTTGGCCTCCGATCCCGCGACGACGCGCGTGATCGGGCCGGCGGAGGGCACGCTGCGGGCCATGACCAGGAGTTGGCGGGAGCGCAGCTGCACGGTCGCGGGCGGGAACGTGTCGGCGCGCAGCGCGAGCGCGGCTTGACTCAGCGCGACTTGGTCATCTTGATCGAGCTGGCGAAACGCGAACGAGTTGTAGAGCGTGCGGCCCTTGGCGTCGAGCACCAGCGCGTAGTCCGGAACGCCCTCGAGCACGGTCCGGAGCTTCGGGGTCACGTTGGGAATGCTGTCGAGCTTCTTGTTAATGATGACGGTCGTGTACGTCACCAGCGGCTCGCCGCTCGCTTCCGCCTGCTCCACCGTGCGGAGCAAGAGGTCGGCTTCGGACGCGACGTACTGCTCCACCGCGTGCTGGCGCGCGGTGCGATCGGCCGACAGCGTCGTGGCGTAGGAGATCGCGGCAAACACCGCGACGGTCGTGAGGAGCGCGGCGGCGTACGCCGCTGTCAGCTGCGCCCGAATACTCGCCATGGTGCGTTATCCGACCTTTACGACGTAGCCGACGCCTCGGACGGTGTGAATCAGCTTGTGGTCGTGGCCGGCGTCGATCTTCTTGCGCAAGTGATTGATCACGACGTCGACGATGTTCGTGCCCGGATCGAAGTGATACCCCCACGCGTATTCGGTGATCAGTGTGCGGCTCATCACCTTTCCGGCATGGCGCACGAGATACTCCAGCACCGCGTATTCCTTCGGCGTCAGCTCGATCGCCGCATCGCCGCGCCGCACTTCGTGGGTGTCGCGGTCGAGCACGAGGTCATCGATCCGGAGCGCGGGGGTCGTGAGGGCGCGGGGCCGGCGGGAGACGGCTTCGACCCGGGCGAGGAGCTCCTCGAACGCGAACGGCTTCGTGACGTAGTCGTCCGCGCCGGCGCGGAGCGTCTGGACTTTGGCGTCGACCGCGTCTTGCGCGGTGAGGACTAAGACCGGGACCACGATGCCCCGCGCGCGCAGTGAGTGCAGGACCTGCAGCCCGGGTTTGCCGGGCAACCGCATGTCGAGGATGACGAGATCGTAGCTGTCGGTGCTCGCGAGGCGTTCCCCTTCCTCGCCGTCACCGACGAGATCGACGCCCCAGCGCTGCTCCTCGAGTCCCCGCTTCACGAACTGGCCGACCGTTGGATCGTCCTCGATTACGAGGATCTTCATGAGCGCAAGTTACACGTTGCGCGGCCGGACGAAACCATACTCACGGATTTTG
>DATMLM010000100.1:0-2094 GCA_035570055.1 Gemmatimonadaceae bacterium | reverse complement strand
CGCGCGCGCGTCATTGGCGACGGCCGAGAAGGCGTCGGGTGCCGCACGGCGTGATGCGTTGACCGGACTGGCGACGTCGCTCGACAACGACGCGTCCAGCTCCAACGATGCGAACAAAGTGAGAAAGCTGCAGAACGCCGTTCGCGACCTCGCCTCGGCGACCGTCGCGTAGCGGTTCCACCCACTGAGGAAATGCCAGTGAACAGTGTTCCGTCAAAACTCTTAGCAGGCGCCACCGCGCTCATGGCCGTGACGGCGTGCGCACGCTCGGTGTCGACCAACGCAACCACCGGCGTCAGTCCGAGCAATGCCGTCTCGGCGCCGAACCCTGATCCTCGCGTCGGCCTCAAGGCCGGGCGTTTCGATGCCGCCGAAGCGACGTGGAACATGCGCGTGCTGTCGGAGACAAAGCCGTCGAAGCAGTTCATGGAGGAAACCAACTCGGACCTCGCCTTCAGCGGACCGTACGCGATCCAGGGCAGCTACGCCGGCTACCAGATCTGGGACATCTCGAATCCCAAGACCGTCTCGCTCAAGTCGTTCTACTACTGCCCGCAGTCGCAGAGCGACGTCTCGGTCTACAAGAACCTCCTGATCACGTCGGGCGAGGGCAGGGCCGGTCGACTGGACTGCGGAAAGGACGGCATCAAGGACACGGTCAGCAAAGAGCGGCTGCTCGGCATTCGCGTCTACGACATTAGCGACATCGCGAACCCGAAGGCCATCGTCAACGTCCAGACCTGCCGCGGCTCTCACACGCACACGCTCGTGGTCGACCCGAATGACCACGACAACGTCTACGTGTACATCTCCGGTTCGGCCGGTCTCCGGTCACCCACCGAGCTCGCGGGCTGCGTCTCCACGAGCCCCACGACGGACCCCAACTCGGCCCTCTTCCGGATCGAGGTCATCAAGATCCCGCTCGCGCATCCGGAGCAGGCCGCCGTTGTGAGCAGCGGCCGCATCTTCGACAACCTCGCGAAAGAGCCGCACCACGGCCAGGCGCCCGACGACATCAAGGCTATCGCCGAGGCGAAGGCCAAGGGTCAGTTCACCGTGCACATCGACATCATCGGCGAAGATTTTATCCTCCCGGATCGGTTCTCGAAGCACTTGCTGGACTCGCTTGTGACAGCGCGTGGTGGCACCGGCGAGGCCACGAAGGCCGACAGCGATCAGCTCCGCCGCGACCTGCCCGAGATGGCGCGGAAGATGATCGGCGAGGATACGCCGAGTCCCACGGGATACTCCACGAGCCGGCAGTGCCACGACATCACGGTCTATCCGGCGATCGGTCTCGCCGGCGGCGCGTGCGAAGGGTACGGGATGCTGCTCGATATCCACGACGTGAAAAATCCGCGGCGCCTCGACGCGATCTCGGATTCAAACTTCTCCTACTGGCACTCGGCCACGTTCAACAACGATGGCACGAAGCTGCTCTTCTCCGACGAGTGGGGCGGCGGTGGCGGGCCCAAGTGCCGCGCCACGGACCCGCATGACTGGGGTGCCGACGCGATCTACACGATCGACAACGGCAAGCTCCACTTCCAGAGCTACTACAAGATGTCCGCGCCGCAGACGAAGTACGAGAACTGCGTCGCGCATAACGGATCGCTCATCCCGATCCCGGGCCGCGACGTCATGGTGCAGGCATGGTACCAGGGCGGCATCTCGGTCTTCGACTGGACCGATGCGGCACACCCGAAGGAGATCGCGTTCTTCGATCGCGGACCGGTGGACTCGACGCGCATGGGCAACGGCGGCGAGTGGTCGGCCTATTGGTATAACGGCGTGATCGTCGGTTCCGAGATCTCGCGCGGTCTCGATGTGTTGGAGCTCACGCCTAATCCGCTCCTGACGCAGAACGAGATCGATGCGGCAAAGAGCGTCAAGTGGGCCGAGCTCAACGTCCAGGGTCAGCCGAAGATGGTGTGGCCCCCGACATTCGCGCTGGCACGGGCGTATCTGGATCAGCTCCAGCGCAGCGGAGGCTTGAGCGCCGACCGGCTCGCGGCCGCGCGCGCGTCATTGGCGACGGCCGAGAAGGCGTCGGGTGCCGCACGGCGTGATGCGTTGACCGGACTGGCGACGTCG
>DATMLM010000099.1:0-81924 GCA_035570055.1 Gemmatimonadaceae bacterium | reverse complement strand
CGACGTCGCCAGTCCGGTCAACGCATCACGCCGTGCGGCACCCGACGCCTTCTCGGCCGTCGCCAATGACGCGCGCGCGGCCGCGAGCCGGTCGGCGCTCAAGCCTCCGCTGCGCTGGAGCTGATCCAGATACGCCCGTGCGAGCGCGAACGACGGCGGCCACACCATCTTCGGCTGACCCTGGACGTTGAGCTCGGCGTAATGCACCGTCTTGGCCGCGTCGATCTCGTTCTGCGTCAGGAGCGGATTGGGCGTGAGCTCCAACACATCGAGACCACGCGAGATCTCGGAGCCGACGATCACGCCGTTATACCAATAGGCCGACCACTGGCCGCTCAAGACCATCCGCGTCGAGTCCACCGGTCCGCGGTCGAAGAACGCGATCTCCTTCGGGTGCGCCGCATCGGTCCAGTCGAAGACCGAGATGCCGCCCTGGTACCACGCCTGCACCATGACGTCGCGGCCGGGAATCGGGATCAGTGATCCGTTGTGTGCGACACAGTTCTCATTCTTCGTCTGCGGTGCCGGCAGCTTGTAGTAGCTCTGGAAGTGGAGCTTTCCGTTGTCGATCGTGTAGATCGCGTCCGCGCCCCAGTCCCTGGGATCGGTCGCGCGGCACTTGGGAGCGCCACCACCGCCCCACTCGTCGGAGAAGAGCAGCTTGGTGCCGTCGTTGTTGAACGTCGCCGAGTGCCAGTAGGAGAAATTCGAGTCCGAGGCCGCATCGAGGCGACGGGGGTGCTGCACGTCGTGGATATCGAGCAACATCCCGTAGCCTTCGCACGCGCCACCGGCGAGACCGATCGCTGGATAGACCGTGATGTCGTGACACTGACGGCTCGTCGCGTAGGCGTTCGGGTTGTCCTTGCCGCTCATTTGCTTGACCATCGCGTCGAGGACGCCGCGGAAGGTGTCGCTGTCAGCCTTCGTGGGCGTGCCGCTGCCGCCGCGCACCTTGACCAGCGAGTCGAGTATGTGGCTGGAGTAGCGCTCGGGGATAATGTAGTCCTCGCCCTCGAAGTTCACGATGAACATGCCCTTCGCCCTGGCCTCGGCAATCTCTTTGATGTCGTCGGGTGCTTTTCCGTGGTGCGGCTCTTTCGCCAGGTTGTCGAAGATGCGGCCGCTGCTCACGACCGCGGCTTGCTCCGGATGCGCGAGCGGGATCTTCACGACCTCGATCCGGAAGAGCGCGGAGTTGGGATCGGTGGTCGGGTCGGAGGAGATGCACCCGGCAAGCTCGGTGGGCGACCGCGACGGCTGCGATCCGGAGACATACACGTACACGTTGTCGTGGTCGTTCGGATCGACGACCAGCGTATGCGTGTGCGAGCCGCGACAGGTTTGGACCTGGACGATCGCCTTCGGGTTCGCGATATCCGTGATGTCGTAGATCCGGATGCCGAGGAGGCGGTCTTTGCTGACCGTATCCTTGATGCCGCCCGCGCCGCAATCGAGTCGGCCCGCGCGGTCCTCGCCGGAGGTGATCAAGAGATTCTTGTAGACCGAGACGTCGCTCTGCGACTGCGGGCAGTAGAAGGAGGACTTGAGCGAGACGCTCTTCGGATTCGAGATGTCCCAGATCTGGTAGCCGGCGTAGCTGCCCTGGATCGCGTACGGCCCGCTGAACGCGAGGTCCGAATTGGTTTCCTCCATGAACTTCGCCGACGGCTTCGTCTCCGACAGCACGCGCATGTTCCACGTCGCTTCGGCGGCATCGAAACGCCCGGCCTTGAGGCCGACGCGAGGATCAGGGTTCGGCGCCGAGGGGGCGTTGCTCGGACTGACGCCGGTGGTCGCATTCGTCGACACGGAGCGCGCACACGCTGTGACAGCGATGACGCTCACGACACTCAATATGAGTCTGGATGAAGCAGTGGTCACTGACCATTCCCCTCGATGGTGAGAGCGAAGAGCATCTTTTCCATGCGCGTGATCTCGGTGGTTTGATCGACGTTGACGTCCGACGCGAATTTGAACACCGTCTCATCTTGACCCGCGCCTTGGGTCTCGAACAGATCGTGCACCATCGAGACGGCGCCCTTGTGGTGCTGGATCATGTCCTGCAGGAACAGCTTGTCCCACGCCTGACCGCGCGCCGCGTCGAGCTGCTGCATCTGTTCGGGGGAGAGCATGCCCGGCATGAGCATGTCCATCTCCTTGCCGTTCATCATCATCTTCATGGTGGTCGCGGTGGGCGCCGGCACATCCTGGCGCCGGTCGCGCAGCCATTGGGACATGAGCGCGATCTCGTCCCCTTGGGCGTTGATGACGCGGCCGCACAACGTCTGCACCTGGGGTGACGCGCCGTGCGTCGGTGCCCACTTGCACATCTCGATCGCTTGTGCGTGGTGGTGAATCATGCCCTGCATGAACTGCACATCGGCCGTGGTCCACGGCAACCGGGCGCTATCGCGTTGCGCCCTGGCCATGGCGGCCTCTTGGCCCATTTGTTGGGCCTGAGCGGTCGCGGCAAACAGGACCGTTGCCGCGACGAGACGGGAAACAGATAGTATCATGGCGGTCGAAGACTCCTGGGGGTGTACGGCTGGAGCGAGCGCCGTGTTTCATCGTTCAACAGTTCAAACCTATCGTTGGGGCTGGAGCATCGCTACGTTGTCCTCCACGCTATGACAGTAGCTCGTGTACAAATCGTTTGCCTGCTCCTGGCCAGCTCCCTCGGCGCGCAGCAGCCCCACTATGTAGCGGCGGACGTGCAGTTCATGCAGGGCATGATCAGCCATCACGCGCAGGCGATCACGATGGCGGGCTGGGCGCCGAGCCATGGCGCGAGCGACAACGTGCGGGTGCTCTGTGCGCGGATCGCGGTATCGCAGCGCGATGAGATCCACTCCATGCAGCGCTGGCTCGGCGATCGCCATGAAATGGTACCCGACTCGACTGGCCGTATGGCGGGGATGGCCGGCATGCCTGGGATGCCTATGATGCCGGGGATGTTGACGCCAGATCAAATGGCGGAGCTCGACCGCGCGAGGGGGCCGGATTTCGACAAGTTGTTCCTCGTGTACATGATCCAGCACCACGAAGGCGCGCTGACCATGGTCAAGCAGTTGATGGAGACCCAAGGGGCGGCGCAGGACGAGGTGGTGTTCAAGTTTGCTTCTGATGTGAACGCTGACCAAACGGCCGAGATCGACCGCATGGCCAAAATGCTTGGAGCCCCGTGATGAAAGCCTTTCCAGTTGCCCTCGCCCTGGTGGTGGCCGGCTGTGCCTCTCACCAGCAGGTATCAACCGCGGCCGCACCGAGCCCGGATCCACGGGTTGGACTCAAGGGCGGCTGGTTCAATGCCCAGGAGGCGATCTGGAATCTCCAGATGGTCTCCAGTACGCCACCGTCGGCGCAATTCATCGACCGGAACGACCCGGGCGCTGATCGCCTGGTCAATTCCGACCTGGCCTTCCTGGGATCATACGTATTCCAAGGCAACTACGCTGGATATCAGGTCTGGGATATCAGCAATCCGCGCAAACCGACGTTAGCCACCTCGGTCGTCTGTCCTGGTTCGCAGAGCGACCAGACCGTCTACGGCAACTTGTTGTTTGTCTCGGCCGAGGCGACGAATGGCCGCGTTGACTGTGGCGAGCAGGGCGTCGAGGACACGGTGAGCCATGAGCGCGCTCGCGGTATCCGGATCTTCGATATCAGCGACATCGCGCACCCGAAGCCGATCACGATCGTCCAGACCTGTCGTGGTTCACACACGAACACCCTCGTCAACGACCCCAACGACTCGACCAACGTCTACATCTACGTGTCGGGTTCGTCGACGGTGCGCTCGACGAGCGAGCTGCCCGGCTGCACGGGCGGAACGGTGACGGACAATCCGAACACCGCGCAGTTCCGCCTCGAGGTCATCAAGGTGCCGGTCGCGCATCCCGAGCAGGCGGCCATCGTGAGCTCTCCGCGTGTGTTCCAGGATCTCGCCGCGGCCGATCACCATAGCGAGTCCAAGCCCGATTCGATCGCGTTCGCCGCGCTCTTGGCGAAGTACAAGATCAAGCTGCCGCCAAAATCCGGCCCGACGCAGTGCCACGACATCACGGCGTATCCGGCCATTGGGTTGGCGGGTGGTGCGTGTGGCGGGTACGGGATCCTGCTCGACATTCGCGATCCCGCGCATCCGCGCCGCATCAATGCGGTGACCGACACGAACTTCGCCGCGTGGCACTCGGTGACGTTCAACAACGACGGCACGAAGATTCTCTTCTCCGACGAGTGGGGCGGCGGTGTGCAGCCCCGCTGCCGGCCGGGCGACAGTATGAAGTGGGGCGCGGACGCGATCTATACGCTCACGAGCTCCGGCGAGATGGCGTTCAAGAGCTACTACAAGATGCCGGCGCCGCAGACGCCCAATGAGAATTGCGTCGCGCACAACGGGTCGTTGATTCCGATTCCCGGGCGCGACGTGATGGTCCAGGGCTGGTACCAGGGCGGTCTCTCGGTCTTCGACTGGACCGACCCGTCGCACCCGCGGGAGATCGCGTACTTCGATCGTGGGCCGATGGATACCACGAAGCTCGTGCTCGCCGGGTATTGGTCGGTGTATTGGTACAACGGCTTGATCGTGGGCTCCGAGATCACGCGGGGGCTCGATCTCTTCGAGCTCAAGCCGAGCGCGTTCATCTCGCAGAGCGAGATCGACGCCGCGAAGTCCGTGCGCTTCGCGTGGCTGAACGTCCAAGACCAACCACGTCTCGTGTGGCCCGCGATCTTCGCCGTGCCGCGCGCGTATCTCGACCAACTCGCCCGAGATGATGGTTTGCCGGCGGCCCGTCGGTCAGCGATCGCGCACTCGTTGGACGCGGCCGAGAAGCTTCAGGGGCAGGCGCGCAGCGCCGCACTGACGCAACTCGCGACGCAACTGGACGCGGACGCGGGAACCGCGACCGACGCGCCGCGCGTGACGGCGATGGCGGCGGCTGTCCGCAAATTGGCGAACGCGCCCTGAGTTTCGCGCGTTTTCGCGCGAATTTCGCATCACGTCGTGCGACAAAATGCGAATGGTTGATGTCGCTAGCTCCGCAAGTCTTTGACTGACAACACGTTCGACACCATGCGGGTCCGGCACCCAAGGTGCTACGCCCGTTGGCGTGTCGAATTCGGTCGTGGTCGCGGCGGTCTCTGACCATGAGTGGTGCGCCCACGTGCGTGCCGCCCTCGAGTCGTGGACGACCGTGCGGTTTGTGCCCACGCTCCAGGCGCTGAGCGCGGACGCGGGACAGCCGGCCGAACTGGTGCTGTGGCATTTGGGCGCGACTGGCGATGTCGACGACGCGTGCCTGATTGCGTTGGAGCGCGTGCGGCGGCGGTGGACGCAGATCGCCGTGGTAGCGTACTGCCAGGTCAGCGTACCGACAGCCCCGCTCCTCATCGCCGCGGGGCGGGTTGGCATCGATCGGCTGCTGCTGCGCGGGCACGATGACCTACGCGACGCCATTCGGCGGGAGCTGCGGGAGCGGGGCGTCGCCCGCGCGACTCGCGACGTGTTGGCACAACTGGAGCTGCCGCCCGGACCGGGGGCGCGGGTGTTCGCGCACTGCGTGCAGCGTGTGGCGACGACGGGTCTGACCATTGATCTGCTGGCGAGCGATCTCGGTGTGCACCGCAAGACGGTGCGCAACTGGTTGCGCGCCGCCAGCCTGCCATCGCCGGAGCAGGTCATCAGCTGGACCCGTCTCTTCGTTGCGGCGTCCCTGCTCCAAGCGCCGAACCGAACGGTGGCGTCGGTCGCGTCGTGGTTGGGGTTCGCGTCCGAGTCCGCGCTCCGGGGGATGTTGATGCGGCATGCGGCGATGACGCCGCGCGAGCTGCGACAGTCCGACGGGTTCACGCGATTGATCGCGGCGTTCCGCGCAAGTTGTTACGCGAATGCAGGCGCATTTGCCCGCTGAGTGCGGGCCGTTGCCCGCTGCGCGCTGGTCGAATCAACGTCCGATCATAATCTAGTCCGGCGGTTGTTGATCACGGTTGTCTCATCGCCGGAGGCGCATACGTATGCGTGCATGGGTCGTCACTCTCATTCGCCTGGCGTTCATCCTCGGTTTTCCCACGTTCGCCGCGGCGCAAGTACCGAGCGCGCATCCGACGCCGCCGCACCCACGCCCGTTCGCGTGTGTGCCAGGCCAGTGTCCGCCGAACCCGATCACGATCCAGTTCAGTCAGGGATCCGAGACCGATCTCAATACCACGCTCAGTGAGATCATCACCATCTGTACGACGCCGAATAATCCGGGCTCGGATTCGGCGTATTTCAATGGCACGCTGCTCTCCGGGTTCTCGCTGGGCTCGAACAATTGCGAGAATTTAACGACGCCGACCGAGACGCTCGTGGCCGGCACCAACACATTCCGGGTCCGCGGGTGTAGCGATACGACGACGCTCTTCGAAGGGCAGTGCGTCGTCCAGATCGCCACGATCACACACCCGTCGGTCACGATGGGACCGAAGGGGACGGCGGCTCCGTTGACCGCGCGCACCAACGGGACGCAGAAATTCGGCGTCAGCAACAATATGAACGTATCGCAAACATTCACGCTCACCGTGACCTGTACTGGGTCCGGGGTGGCGAATTGCAGCGCCCCGTCGAGCGTGACGGTGCCGGCGACGACGACCGACACAGTGACGGTGACGGAGGGCGTGACGGACACGTTGAACGCGACCGGCATCATCCAACTCAAGGCGTCGGTGAGCGGGGCGGCCGACTCGGGTTGGTACGACTACACCGTGCTGGGGCACATGACGGTGTCGACGGCCTATACCAACCAAGACGATCAGGACTACGGCCGGTGTGCTTCGAGTTGCTTTGCCGCGACGGCCAGCAGGACGACGGTCCCGTACATTTCGCGCAACGCGGGGCGCGGCGTCACCCTCGTGTACAACGGGGACCGGGTTGCCGTGCGGCCGGTGGTGTACGCGGATGTGACGATGGCGAGCGGAGCGCCAAGCGTCACCAAGTTCCAGCTGCAGGCGCAGGTCCACGGGACGTGGGCGACGTTCACCAACGGTGAGACGACGCTCAATTTCAGTGGGTCGCCCGTGAACGGCTCAGTCAAGCCGTTCCGGCTCGCCGGTGCGATCAATGTCGACGCGACGCTCCCGGCAAACTATCCGTCGGGTGCATATGACATGCAACTCGTGGTGACTGCGCTCTACAGCGACGGCCATACGGAGCAGGTCATCGACACCACGCACACCCTGACGGTCGTCAACACCCGGTCGTCGACGGTCGGGCGCGGGTGGACGATCGCCGGCATGCCGATGGTGTACTACCATTTCCTGGCGAATGGGAACGTCGATGCGTTGAAGCAGGTTTCGGCCAGCGGTAACGGGTCGGCGGTGATGTACACGACGACCAACGGCTGCCTACCGGTATGCGTGCCGAACCTACCCGCCGGCGTCTTCACGACGCAAACCCTGCAGTTGGACGCCCATGGCAACTTCCAGGGCGTTCGGCTGATCAGTCCCGATTCATCTTTCTTTTTCTATCAAGCCGGCAGCCTGAACGGCCATGGAGCATCCGCGTGGATCAGCCGGACGCAGGCCGACACGATCTCGTTTGTGGCCACCGACACGAGCGTCAGCGCCCGGACGGTCACGATTTCCGATCCGCAGCGAATCTTCAATGGCGCCCACACGTACATCACGCTGCAGTACGACGGCAACAATCACCTGTCGAAGATCGTTGAGCCGCGGGGGACCGACAACAAGCCGGACAGCGGCCGCGTGACGCTCGTCTCGATCGACGCGAACGGATTTCTGCGGACGTGGACGGACCCCGACGGCGACAGCACCAAGTTCGGCTACGACTCGCTGGGCCGGCTCGACTCGCTGGTCGATCGCAATAGGAACGTGACGACGTACACGTATGAGCCGATCGTTTCCAAGCTGACTTCGATCAGCTCCCCGCTGGTGGCGCTCGACTTCCATTCGACGGACACGCTCGCCACAATCCATCTCGTGACGACATACCAGCCGTGGCAGGTCGTCGGGGTGCCGACCAGTCTCACGAGCTCGACGCCGTGGACGCCGGTCGAGGCCGACACGGTCGAAGGCGTGGTGACGACCACGTCGGGCGACACGAGCCGCTTTACGGTCGACCGCTGGGGCCAGCCACTCGTCGTGACCGGCAACGACACGATCAGGACCAAGTACGGTCGGGACGTAAACGGGTTCACGATATCGGTGACGCGGCCCATCGGGGCGCACGACACCGCCTCGTACAGCGGGCCGTTCCTTACCATGACGCAGCCCGCCGGCCAGGGGCCGACGAACTACACGTACGGTGCGTTCGGCCAAGTGACCTCCATCTATGGCCCCAATATTCCGACCCAAACCTTCCACCTGGGGAGTCGGGGTCACGTCGATTCGAGCACGGTCAATGGCTCCAGGACCCAATTCTTTCCGAATGCGTTGTTGCGCGATACCTCTATGGTGGACGCAGCGGGGGATACGACCCGCTATCACTACGAGAGCTTCACCGGCAACACGGATACGGTCAGCTCGTTAGCGAGGAGTGCCACGCAGACGAGTTACCGGTACACGTCGAAGCGGTTCGATCGCTACGGCCGGGACTCGGTGGTGCGCACGAGCGGGACGGGCAGTCCGACGGTCGTCACGACGACACTCTACGATCTCCTGAATCGTCCGGACTCCGTGTTCGATGGCGTGCATTCGTTGCCGACGATCTATCATCGTGACGGCATCAACGTGACCCAGTTGACCGATTCGAAGGGGCAGGTGTACACGACGACGTACAACGCACTCAACCTGCCCGTCACGCAGACCGATCCGACGAACCGGACGGTGGCGACGACGTACACGTCGAGCCTGCAACTGGCGACGGTGATGAATCGTCGTGGGCAGTTGACGAAGTACACCTACGACAACCTCTTCCGACTGAGCCATGTGCACCGGCCGCCGAACCGGACGGGCGAGCTCGACACGCTCGAGATCATTACGACGTCGCGCCTGGGTGACACCGTGAATGCCTGGAACCCGGTCACGCGCGAATTCTTCTATCGCTCGCAGGCGACCGGGTATCCCGACTCAGCGCTGACCATCTATCTGTTCGAAGGCAATCGCTCGTTCAAGCGGAACTTCTTTTACGACTCCCGTGGGCGCGTCGACTCCATCGCGATTACGCCCAGCAGCAACGTGACGGGCATCGACCCGTATGCACGGGCCTACCACTATAGTGACACCACGGGATTGCTGACGAGCGTCGCAACAGGCACCGCGAGTGTCGGATTCAGGTACGACGCGCTGTTCAGACCGGATACCATCACGTATACCGGGGGCTCCGTCACCCGAAACGATGCGTACACGAGCATCGGGACGGTGTCTACCACAACGTGGAACGGACTCAATCTGTATCGTGGCTATGGGTACGACTCGACGGGCCGAGTGATCGAAGTCGACCACGGCGTGAGTGGCTTGCCCACCCCGGATTCGGTGGAGTTCTACAACTACGATCCGCTGGGCGAGCTGACGCAACACATCATCGGCAAGTGGTCCGACTCGCTCCATACGTGCGGGAATAACCAACTGAGCGGGAACGGCTGCTCGGCCGGTGAGCAGCGCACATACACGACGTTGGCGCAAGGCAACTTCGTATGGGATTCCGCGGGGAACCTGGATTCGCTAAAGGTCGGGTCGGCCGACACCGCTGCGACCCTCCTGACAGGAAACCGGCTGGCCGCGTGGACGGGCTTGACCTTCACGGGCGACTCGGACGGGAATCGTACGAGCACGTCGGCCGGGCCCCAGTATACCTGGAGCTCCGACGGGCGGCTGTTGTCCGTGGTCTCCGGAAGCACGACGCGCGTGTACGACTACGACAACTTCGGCCAACTCGCGCGGCGCACTACGAATGGGACGGTCGACCGCTATTACCTCTGGGGTGGCGGCCAGCTGTTGGCGATTCTCGATAGCGCGGCCAACACGCGGGTCGCGGAGTTCGCGTACAACCCTGGCAGCGTCGACCTGCCGCTCGTTCGCATCACGGGTCCCAAAGGTTCGTCCAGCGTGCACTTCTATGCGCGTGACGGAATGGGCAACATCATCGGACAGTTCAGCGGCTCGACGCTCGAACAGGGGCTCCAGTACGACCCGTGGGGAGCGGCACGGATTACAACGACCACCGGCGACACGACGCAGCTGCGCTGGAAGGGTCTGCTGTACGAGGACGGCGTCACGTCACTCTACTACGTGCGGGCCAGGTGGTACGACCCCGTGACGCGGCGCTTCATCTCGCCGGATCCGTCGGGCCTGTCGGCGGGGATCAATCAGTACGCGTTCGCTGGTGGCGATCCGATCAATGGCAGTGACCCCAGCGGCATGTTGTGCGAGGACCCCGACAGCGGCGGAGATTGCCCACTCGAGGGCGGAGGAGGGGGTGGTGGCGGTGGCGGCGGATTCGGCACGACCGCTGGGGCGCTGTCCAGCGCCTTTGCGGGCGTGACATGTTCGATCCTCCTGCCGTGCAACAACAACGACATTCTTTCGGGAATCCCGGGTTCGTCCACCTATGTGAATCCCTTCCCTTCCTCTAGTTCATTCGTTCCAAGCGCATTCGCCGCGTATCTCCCGTCGAGTTACTACGTAGGAAACCTCGGCGTGGCGTCACTAACCGTTGCGGACGCGTCTGACTTGATTGGACCGCCCGACGACTGGCAGAGGGCGTTCTGGGGGGCTTGCCTGGCCCTGTCGTGTATGATGGATCCCCCAGTTCCTCCGGGATCCGGCATGGGTCCGCCCAACGCACCTGAGAATCCCGCTGTTCCGCCGACACAGGACCCTAGTAGCACAGAGTGCATTGTCATCATACAAACCTGTGGCAATGAGGAGCCCTGGCCGCCGACGTCGAGCGCCAAAGTAAGTCCAGGATTTGTGGGAGGGCTCGGTGTAGTTGTGACTGCGGTAGTCGCTTACTGGTGGCTCATCTTCGCCTTCTAGGGCAGAGTGCAGTCGAGCGTGCGACGCCGGGCTTTCCTCCCAGGGGCATCCAAGAGTACGGGTGCCCCTGGTGGCCACTTCCGAACGATCGCGAATTTCGTTCATTTTTCAGAACGTAAGCGACGGCGTAGTCCGCGCGAACGACGGGACGCAATCTTTACTGGTGAGGAGAGTCGGCTGAAACGAGCGCGCCGGAGTATTCACGGACCGCAGTGGTTCGTTAAGCGCTGGGTACTACGACAGCAGATAACTCACGAGGAGGAGATCTGCGGCTTGCGCGTGTACTGTGGTCGAATCGACGAACCGCGCTGCCGCGACGCCGCGCTGAAGGTGACTCAGGCGCTGCAACTCGTGCAGCGGTTCGAGCCACGTCGGGTCGCACGATTGCAAAAGGACCGCGTGGCGCTGCTCCTTGCGACGGGTCAGGGGACGAGTTCGTATTCAGAGTCTGCGAACATGATTGTGTTAGATGTGACTCAACTGTCATCGCTTACGGCTGCCGGTGCGGCCTGCGTGATGGTCCACGAAAGCACGCACGCCCGATTTGCACATGCCGCCATTCCCTACTCAAAGAAGATCGCCGCCCGAGTCGAGCGTCGCTGCGTCGAGGAGGAGATCGCGTTCGTGAATTTGTTTCCCCGCACCAGTGAAGCCGAGTACGAGGCTTGGGCTGCGGGGAAGCGGGAACGGCTCGCGCGTCCATGGTGGACACGGGGGGAGCGGCTGCGGGCGGCGGCCGCGTCGCTCGAGCGTGAAGGCGCGCCGGCGTGGCTGGTTCGCTTCGTCGAGTTCTGTGCTGGACAAGGAGCGTCGTAGCTGAGTATGGCCCTCAGCACATGTGGGCACATGTGCATTGCCTCACCGACCGAGTCGTCGCATCAAGAGCCAAAGGCCGAAAGCCGCCACGGCACCGCCAAGAATCATCTCCGCCACGCTCCCGGCTGGGACCGATGCGTCGATGACCGCGGTTGTGGGGTCGGCGGCGTCGTAGTACACCGTCACGGCCGCGTTCTCGGGATAGCGTGTGACGAGGGATCGCGCGTCCGGACGGGCGGTCCGCGGACGGAGATTGAGGCGGGTGCCAGAGTATTCGCGGCCGCCTATCGTGTATCTATAGCGAATGTGGAACCGGGTCACGATGCGTCGATGCACTCTGCTCAATCGTGGGGCCGCCGGTTCCGTATCATAGGTAATGCGGGACTCCGTCACGACGCCCGGCGTCGTCGGCCAGTGTCTGGGCCCGATCGCCTGTCGTAGCTCATCGAGGTTCGCATATGTCCAAGCGACACCGAGGACGAGCGGGATAGCGGCTGGCCACCAACTCCGGCGCGGTCTCTTCAGCATGGTGTAACTTGCGCCCGACAAGGCGATGAAACCACACGGTCCGTGACGAAGACACCCTGAGTGCCGCGACGTTGGGCGGACCTGACTCTATCTAGCGCATGGCAAACGGATACAGGTACGGCGGGTCACAGCGATGGCGCCGCTGTCCGCAAATGGCGAACGCCCTCTGAGATGTACGATGCATCGCATACGCCGCTGCAGGAGTTCCGTTCGATGGCTGAGTCTATCGAGCGCGATGGCCTTCGGCGGCCTGTCGTCCCGTGTCGCCGTTCAAGCGCCAGTTCGGCGACAGGCGACTGCTTCAGGCTTGTGTCTCCCACGATCATGGCTCGGAGACCTACACGTATCGCAACGACCAACACGATACGCTGGTCGTCGGCCGACAATTTCATCTCCTTGCCGCGCGTCTGATGCCGTTCGCGGATTCCATCGAAGTGGTGTTCGATGGGTCATTCGGCGGTGGACGCACCTGCCCACCCGACCCAGTCTGGGGTGCACCCTATCCTGAAGCCATACACCGTGCAGATGAGAATCAACGCGCTGCAAGGCCCGGCGACACAATCGCGCTTTCCCTACGTCGCGATCGAAGTCCTTCGGGGTCATGCAGACTGTAATCGCTGGATCGGGCCGCCAATTCGTGCGTAACGCGCGATGCGTTTTCGGTGCAATGGGAGCTATCGCGGCCCTCGCGAGTCCATGGCGCGGACCGGCACAAGTGGCACCGGTCAGCACGTAGAGACTATCCGGCACCCACTCGCTCACCGCCGTTTGCCTGAGGAGCTGCGGTCAGGGGTTCCTGCGCCCGAACGAGCATGTCGCCCTGGTGCTCAATGGGGCCACCGTGAGCGTGGAGCCGATCAGTAGATGCCAGTTACTGGATCCTCCTCACACTCTCCGACCGGGGTGCGTTCGGGGTCGGCTGACCCCGAAAAGTGCACGCGCGCCGCGGATCAGTTGTTCGCGGATTCGGTGAGCGCCGCTCGACCCTAGAACGGAGACGGGACCATCGCGAACGTCGTGAGGTTCGACGCCACCTTGCAGAGGTTGGGGAAGACCGGCTTGCCCGTTTGGGTGATCGTATCCGGGTAGGAGTTCTCGTAGTAACTCTCGCCGTACCCGATGGCGTTCACGGTGACGCCCGTGGCGAATGCGTGTTGTAATGCCCGCAGGTCCTGACCGGTGATCACGATGGAGAACGTTGCGCCCGTCACGGCGTACGGCGGTCCGCTGGCGGGCAGCGTCACCGTCCAAGTGGTGACCGAGGTGCCGGCAACGGTGGGCTGCAGGTCGAAGAAGAAGCGCACGTAGCGCGCGATGCCCGGTGGGGGCGGGTTGATATTGCCCATGGCGATGATCGTATCGCCGGTGGCACTCGCGACGAACGCGAGATTGGTGATCACGCCGCTGGACACCCTGCCCAAGTTGAGACCGGGAATCTCGACGGTGCCTCCGCCCACGAACTGCTGGTTCGCGAGGAAGTACGTGCCGAAGGCTGGCAGGATGTACTGCAGGGAATACACGCCGGTCGTCAGGCTCGTGAAGCTGTAGTAGCCCACGTCACTCGTCGTACTGGTCGTCGCCGTCGGCAAGGCCGTGACCACCATGTTCGAGTCGGTCACGAGCGGAGCGCCGTACTCATCGTGCAGGTACACGAACCCCTGCCACGTGCCTCCCAACGCCGGGCCGGCCGGCCCCTTACAGGCACCCAAAACGATGGCCAACACAACGAAACACAGACTTTTGACCTTCACGTGGATTTCTCCTCGACGCATTTTAGCGGCTGTTGGATTGCATTTTTGCGCGCACGGCGGCAAATCGCGCCATCACGGCTCCATAGTCCTTCCGGGCAGCGGCGCACGCCGCGACCTGGACGGCGGTCGGCGCCACGTCGGCGCGCTGCATGTCCATCGCGGCGGTGAGCAATGCACGGCTCGTGCTTTCGAGCGTCGGCTTGGACTCCGCGGCCTCGTCGTTGTCGATGACGTTGTCTTCCTCTTCGGTGTTCGTGTTGCGGCGCCGTTGCGTGCTCGTATCCGGCGGCGGCGCCAGCGCCTCGATCTCGTCCCGCAGGGCACCGGCGCGGTCCAACATCGCGCGCGCGTCGCGATAGGCCGCGTGCGCGGTCTCGGCATCCCGGTACATCTCGCGGGAGAGGCTGGCGAGCAGCGTCAAGCTGGCGGCCGATGTCTTGATGCGAGGATCGAGTCTGACCACGAGGGGTTGGGTGTAGCGCGTGCCGTTCACCGTGAGCCGCACCGTATACCGGCCCGGCGGAGCCCACGGCGCATTAATGAAAGGATACGTACGCCGCGGAACGGCTCCGGTTCCGTCAGGGCTGCCGCCCCACAGGATGTCCTGGGGCATAATCGGACCGAAGCGCAGGTCCCAGCTGAAACGGTGCATCCCGGCCGTGGGAGCGAGCGGCATCGGCGGCGCCGGCCAATAGAAGGGCAGGTCGCAATACGTCGACGACGGCTTCTCGTGGCACCGCGCGGCGTCCGGCGTCACCAGCGAGTCCGTGCTCGCGTACGACCGGACGACCGCGCCAGCGGAGTCGAGGATGTCGAGCGTGATCGGTCCGGAGGCGTCGGCGCCCAGCCAGTAGTCGATCACCGCGCCCGGCGGCGGGTTCTCCCCGGCCGGCAGCTCCGGCGGCCAAGGCGTGGGTTCGTTCGTCCCCGTGCGCAGGCGCACCGCGACGTGCGGCTTGAACAGGTACGCGCCGTGCGCGGCCTTCGCGGCCGCGGCCTGGCGGAGCGGGGTCAGGTTGTCGAGGATCCAGTAGCCGCGACCGTGCGTTCCGGCGACCAGGTCGGCACACAAGCAGGTGCTGTCATCCTTCACCCGGATGTCTCGAACCGATATCGCCGGCATGTTGAGGCGCAGCGATTCCCAGTGGTCGCCGTCGTCATACGACACCCAGACTTGGCTTTCGGTCGACGCGTAGAGCAGGCCTTTGACTCGTGGATCTTCGCGGATCGCGTTCGTGACGGCGCCCGGCGCGATGCCGTTATCGATCTCCGTCCACGTCTTGCCCCCATCGTGGGTGCGCCAAAGGTGGGGATTCAGATCGTCGATACGCAGCGTATTCGCGGCCGCATACGCGGTGAGGCGATCGAAGTGACCCGCGTCCATGTTGAATATTCTGGTCCACGGCTTGATAGCCGCCGGCGTGACGTTCGACCACGACGTGCCGCCGTTCATCGTGACTTGGATATTGCCGTCGTCCGTGCCTGCCCAGATGACGTTGATGTCGCGTGAGGAGAGGGCCAGGGCGGTGATAGCGCCGCGCGGGCCGGGCTTGATGCGCCCTGCATATTGGCCGGCGCTCGCCGGCGGATCCCACGTCTGCCGCGCGAGATCGGGGCTCACGCGCGTCCACGTGTGCGCGTGGTCCGCGGACCGCCAGACGGCGTCCGAGACGTAGAACATGATCGACGGGTCCACCGGCGACCATTCGATCGGCATCGTGCGCACGTTCCGCTTGTAGCCCGTGAGATCGGGGCCCAGGAGCGTGGTTTGTCCCGTGCGGCGATTGTAGAGCGAGACGTTCGTTCGCGCGGAGCCGAAGACGAGATCGGGATCGCGGGGGTCCGACGCCGCTATCCCGTATTCTTGAATGTCGGCGGGATGCCAATCGTGGAACGTGATCTCGCCGTCATCTCCGCGGCTGTCGACGCAGCCCGAGCCCGAGTCCTGCTGCCCGCCGCAGACGCGATACGGGAATGCCATGTCCGTCGACACGTGATACATCGCGGCCGTCGGCTGCGTGTACCAGTTGCTCCACGAGGCGCCGCGGTTGGCCGAGACCACGCCACCCTGGTCGGCGACGAGCAGGATGATATCGGAGTTGGCCGGGTTCACCCACGACTTTTGATAGTCATCGCCACCCGGGGACCCTCGTATCGGCGTCCAACTCGAGCCGCCGTCTTCGGTGCGCCAGTACACGATCGATGCGCTGTACACCACGTTCTCGTTCTTGCCGTCGATCGCGATCGTCGGGACGTCGCCGCCGCCAATTCTGGTCAGCGGCCTCGGATCGCTACTGGCGAGTTGCCAGTGTTCGCCGGCGTCGGTCGACTTGTAGAACAAGACTTTGCCGCGCCCGCCATTCGTGGTCGTATCGCCGGCCGCGACGCCAGCGACCATCGTGTACAGCGTATTGGTATTGCTCGGCGCTAGCCCCAAGTTGGCTTCTATGACACTCGGCAGGCCATTCGTCAGCTGCCGCCACGTCGTGCCACCGTCCGTCGATTTATAAATCCCACCACCGGTCGTATCGAACGACCCGCCCTCGAAATAGGCCTGCTGTTGCTGCCACAGCGCCGCGTACACGACGCTCGGATTGGTGGGATCTATGCGGACGTCGTTGCCGCTTTGGTATTCGTTCTTATACAGCACCTTCTCGAACGTCTGGCCGCCATCGGTCGAGCGGAAAATCCCACGCTCGGGATTGGGGCCATACGGGTGACCGAGCGCGGCCACGAAGAGCCGGTTGGGATCGCGCGGATCGACGTCGATCATCGCGATCATCTGACTCTCGCGAAGGCCGAGGTGTGTCCATGTTTTGCCGGCGTCCGTGGATTTGTACACACCATCGCCGACGGCGAGATCCGGACGAATAATTCCGGCGCCGCTGCCGACGTAGATCACGTTCGGATCCGACGGCGCGACGGCGATCGCGCCAATCGAACCCGTGGGCTCTTGATCGAAGAGCGGAGTCCAGGTCGAGCCGTAATCCGTCGAGCGCCACACCCCGCCGTTGTCGAATCCGATATAGAAGACGTTCGGCTGGCTCGGTATCCCAGCGAGCGCCCGGGCGCGACCGGCCCGCGGCGGGCCAATCTGGCGCCAGTGCATGGCGGACGAGAGGTCGGGAGACTGCGCGCCGGCGGTCGTCGCTACGGTGGCGGGGATGGCGGCGACGCAAAGAGCGACCATGGCATTTCGCATGGCCACGATACTAGCCGGCTGGGACCTCCTATGACCAGAGGTGCAATGCCGCGTACGCGCGCCAGGGGCGCCATGATTCTGCCCTGGCGCGATCCGATGCCGGGAACGCGTCGGGCCAATGCAACGCGCGCATGACGATGGTGGTCGCGAGGCGGTCGTCGACCCCAGGAATCGTCATGAGCGTACGTCGCGCCGCAACCGCGTCCGCGCCCGGCGCCAATCGCAGGGCACCGCTCACGACCGCGCGCGCCAGCGCCCCGACCGCGCCGGGTGCCTGCGCCGCACGGGTGGCGCAGGGCGCGACGTGCGTCAGGCCCGGGGTGTCGGTCTCGCAGAGCTCGCCCAGGCTGGCCACCACGCGGCGGGCCTCACCCTCGGGGCTCTCGCGCAGCAGCAGCGCCAAAGCAACCTCGAACCCGTCGAACGCGCCCGGAACCCTGAGGCCCGGCCGCGCGGCGACCAAGTCGGCCAAACCGCCCTGCGCCAGGTGCGCATCGACCACGTTCGGCTCGGCGTCGAGATCAAACAGGCGTCTAATCTGTGCAAGCAACGGCATCAATGACGGCAACAAGGACGGAGACACGTCAACGTTCACATGCGCCTTGCTCGTGGGCGAATCCTCGACGAACACGACCCCAGTCCGGTCGCCCATGCGCACCGTTCGGGCGTATCGGTTCCCGCTCACCACTTCGACGCCCGGGAGCGTGCTTCGGCCGATCAGCGCCATGAGCGCTTCCCACGCCAGCGGTGCGCGATAGCTCAGCGTGAGTCGAATCAGGTCGGTTCGGCGCGGCTCGGGGGCGCCGTCCCGCGTCCGGCGAATTTCTGTGGGGCTCAGCCGGTACCGCTCGCGAAAGACCGAGTTGAACCGGCGGAGGCTCTGAAAGCCGCTGGCGAAAGCGATCTGCGTGACCGACAGCGAGGTGTCGACGAGCAGCTGCTTGGCGAGCAGCAGTCGATGGGTCTGCGCCAACGCTATCGGAGAGACGCCAATCGCGCGCTCGACCGCGCGCCGGAGGTGGCGCTCGCTGACGCCGAGGTCGGACGCTAGCTCCGTCACCCCCCGGCCGTTCAGCGCGCCAGCCGCGATCCGCTCTGCGGCTGCCGCGGCCAAACGAGGCAGGGCCTCCATCTGCCCGCGACCGGGCGCGAGCTCCGGACGGCACCTGAGGCAGGGGCGGTACCCCGCGTGCTCGGCCGACGCGGCCGATGCGAAGAACCGGCGGTTCTCGGACGTGGCGAACCGGGAGGGGCACACCGGGCGGCAGTAGATGCCGGTCGAGGTGATGCCGACGTAAAAGACGCCGTCGAAACGGGCATCACGCGCGGCGAGGGCGCGCTCGCAAATATCCGGACTGGGTAACACGGCCGAAATGTTCGCACGGGTCGGCTTGGTGTCACGCCGGATTCGGACCTCGATCTTTGGCGTAAGTTCCTGCATGCATCTGAGTGGCACGAACTACCCCAATCGTTGGAAGCTCATCATTGGGGCCCTTTTCGCGGCGCAGGCCGCTCAGGCCCAGGGTCCGCGGCCGGCCATACACGCCTGGCGCCTCGCTCACGAAGGCAGCGTCCTCCGTGAGTTTACGACTCTCGTCTCCCTCCGAAACGTCGCGTCAGACTCAGCCGACGTGCGACACAACGCCGACACCCTCGTGGCCATGCTCCAGCGCCGCGGTGTCTCGGCCCGGTTGCTCGAGTTACCCGGCAGCCCGCCCGCTGTGTACGGCGAGCTGGCATCGCCCGGCGCAACGCACACGGTCATGCTCTATGCGCACTATGATGGGCAGCCCGTGACCCTGGCGGACTGGGCCACGCCGCCGTGGCAGCCGGTGCTTCGTAACGGCGCCGACGTCATCTCAGTGCCGGCCGATGGGGACACCGTCCCTGGCGAAGCACGCCTCTACGGCCGCTCGGCCAGCGATGACAAGGCGCCGATTATGTCAATGCTGGCGGCACTCGACGCGTTGCACTCTCTCGGTCTTCGCCCTTCCGTGAATCTCAAGTTCTATTTCGAGGGCGAAGAAGAAGCGGGTTCCACGCACGCGAGGGCCATGCTCGAGAAGTACCAGGACGTGGTCCAGGCCGACGTATGGCTGTTCTGCGATGGCCCGATAGACCAATCAGGCCGCCCTGTTGTCGGATTCGGCGTGCGCGGAGCGATGAGCTTGGAGCTCACGACGTACGGTCCTGCCCGCGCGCTGCACAGCGGCCACTATGGCAACTGGGCGCCCAATCCCATCTCGCAGCTCGCGTCGCTGCTGGCGAGCATGCGGGCGCCGGACGGCCACATTCTCATCGCGAGCTACACGGATGACGTCAGGCCATTGTTGCCGAGTGAGAGAGCGGCGATCGCGAAGTTGCCGCGACCCGATTCGCTCTTGCGACAGACGCTGGCGCTCGGCGCGTCCGAGGCCAACGATGCGCGGCTCGCCGAGCGCATCATGCTCCCCGCGATCAACTTCCGCGGATTTCAGTCTGGCGCCGTCGGCGCGACGGCGGCCAACGCGATTCCGACGGAGGCGCGCGCCTCCGTCGACTTCCGGCTGGTGCCGAACGAGACGCCGCCGCACGTGCGCGAGCTCGTCGAGGCGCACATCCGGCGGCAGGGATTTTTCATCGTGCACGACAGCGTCGATCGCGAGATGCGGCTCGCGCATCCGAAGGTCATCCGCCTCCAGTGGGGGAACGGCTACGCGGCCCAGCGCACGTCGCTCGATCTGCCGATCTCGAAGGCGATCGAGCACCTCGTGGCCGAGGCCAGCGATCAGCCGCTCGTGGTCATCCCCGCCATGGGTGGCAGTCTGCCGATGAGCGAATTCGAGTCCGTGCTCCACAAGCCGCTCATCAATCTGCCGACTGTGAACTACGACAACAATCAGCACGCGGCGAACGAGAATACGCGATTGGCGAACCTCTGGGCGGCGATCGAAGTATTCGGCGTCGTCATGACGAACGCCGGGAGCGCATTCTAGCTACTCGGCGAGCGCGGTCCTCGGATCGACGCGCGACGCCCGGACGGTTGGCCCATAGGCCGCGGCCGCGACGATGCCGATGAGCACGATGGCGACGGCGATGATGGTGAGCACGTCGGGAGCCTGCACGTCGCTGACCATGGCCCGCAATGCGCGCGAGCCGCCGAGCGCCAACGGCAACCCACACGCAATGCCGGCCACGCTCATGGTGAGCGTCTGCGCCAGCACGAGCGCGCCCAGCTGCGCCGGGCTCGCGCCCAAGGCCGAGCGGACGGCGATTTCGCGGCGGCGCTCGCGGATGTAGCCAGACAGCACGCCGAACAGACCGACGGCCGCGAGCAAGAGTGCGGTCGCCGACAGCGCGGTGAACAGCGCCGCCAGCGCGCGTGGCCGGGCGAGGCGCGTATCGAGCAGACGTGAACCGGTCACCGCGCGGCTAATGCCAAAGGCGGGGTTCGCCGACTCGATGGCCTGCTGCAACGGCCGCTCGGCCCGCTCCGGGTGATCCGTCCGTAACACGTACCAATAGTCAGGGTCCCACTCGATCTGTCGGGGATTGAGGTAGACCGTCTCGGTCGGCGGCCCGGAGACATCGGTAAATCGCGTGTCGGCCGCCACACCCACGACGGTCCACCAACGATCCCGCTGCAAGTCACCGCGGAAATGGATGCGGTGCCCGAGCGCGTCCTGATCGGGCCATGCTTTGCGGGCGAAGGCTGCATTCACAACAGCGACGGGCAGTGCGCCGCGATCGTCCGTGCGCGAGAGGGACCGACCTCGCAGGAGCGGAATGCCCATGAGACGGAAGTAGTCATCCAGCGCGTATGTGCAGAGCACTTCCGGGCTCTGCCCCGCGGGAGGAGTCGACTGTCCGTCGAGCGTGTAGGGCGCACCCGGGATGGCACCCGAGAACGGCAGCACGTATGAAGACGTGATCGGCAAATTCAGGTCCTGGATCGTGCGACCCATACGCGTGTTGATCGCCGTGTCGCTCTTGTCGGCGGCCGCGAGGATGTCGGGCTTGAAGAAGAGGAGATGCGTCGGGTCGAATCCCAGCGACGTCGTTTCCAGTCTGGCGAGCGTGCGTCCCAGCAGCGCGGCGCCCGACAGCACGACCAGCGCCAGCGCCACTTGGGCGGCGACCAGCGCGTGCCGGGCCAGTCGCGTGACGGGTCCACCGATCACCGACCGGTTCGTGTCCGCCCGGGTCGCGCCGCGCATCGCCGGCGCCAGACCGAATGCGATCGGAGCAAGCAAGGTAATGCCCAAGGCGAAGACCAAAACCACCGGGTCGATGTGCGCGGTGCTGATCATCGGCAGACCGGAAGGCGCGAACGCGATGGCGCCGTGGATCAGCAACACCGCAAACGCGAAGCCGAGCACACCACCAATGCCAGCGAGCAAGGCCGATTCGACCAGCAGGTACTCGGCAATCTGCCGGCGGCTCGCGCCAAGCGCGCGCCGGATGGCCAACTCCGGGGCGCGAGCCAGGCCGCGGCCCAACAGCAGCCCGGCGATGTTGGCCCAGGCAATCGCGAGGACGAGGAGGACCGCCGCGAAGAGCACGATCAGAGCCGGTCGGAGCTCCGTACCGAGCACGATGTCGGTGAACGGCGTCACCGATCCATTCAGCGGGAGCGGGAGTCCGCGGATTTTCCAGGTGGCGAAGAGCTGGCTGGTCGGCAGGACGAGGCGCAGCACCGCCTCGAGCTCGGCCCGCGCCGCATTCTGGCTGACGCCCGGCAGCAGTCGGCCGACGAGAAAGAACGGCAGGCTGTCCACGCTCTCGCCGAAGCGGGTGTCGAATTCCGGGACCGCGGCGGTCCACGCATCGGTCCCCGCTGGGTAGGCAAACTCCGGCGGCGCGATGCCGACGACGCGATGGGGTTCACGGGCGAAGTAGAGCACCCGTCCGACCAGCGTCGAATCCGCGCCGAAATCGCGTCGCCACAGTCGATCGCTCAACACGACCGTCTGGGGTGCGCCTATGATGTCGTCTTCGGGGCGCAGGAGCCGTCCGAGCTCCGCGCGGGCGCCGAGGACATCGAAGAAATTGCCGGCGACGGCGGAGCGAGACAGATGCGCGACGTGGTTTCCGTCGCGAACTGCGAACGGGTAGGGGCCCCACGAGATGAACGCCGTGACGTCGCTGAACGCGCGCCGCCGTTGGACGAGTTGCGTGCGCGTCTCCGGGGTGACCCCAAATTCACCAACGAGGCTGGCGTCTTTGGCGGTCATCACCACGAGGCGGTCCTGGTCGCGAACCGGGAGTCGCGTCAGGAATACGGCATCGATGAACGCGAATGCCGCGATCGTCGCGCCGAGGCTGATCGTGAGCGTCAGGATGATGGCGGCCGCGAACGTGGGGCGCCTCACCATGTCGCGCAACGCCAATCGGAGATTCATGCGAAAAGAAGCGTAAATGCAGCTAAAGCCGGGGAGAATTTACCCCGATACTCTAACTTATGGGTCCGCTCGATATTCGCACCGTTGTTGATCATGCGGCCGTCGGCATCGTGTTGTTCGCGGCCGATGGTTGCGTCGTCGAGACAAACCCGGCCTTTCAAACTTTGATGGGCGCGAGCGGTGAAGAGTTGCACGGTCAGCATCACACGGACCTCGGGCTCAACGAGCTGAATCCTGGCGACAAGCAGTTACGGCGCACCGATGGCGCCATCATTTGGGTCGCGCTGACCGTGTCCCGCGTCGAAGGCTGGATCATAGCGACCGTTCTCGATGTCAGCGACGGCCGGCGCATGGAAGAGCAGCTGCGGCAGTCCCAGAAGATGGACGCGATTGGCCAGCTCGCGGGTGGCGTCGCGCACGACTTCAATAATCTCCTCACGGCGATCTCGGCGAACGCCGAGCTCATGGGGTTCGAGCTCGAAGAGAACCATCCGGCGCGAGAGGAGCTCGACGAGATCCGGCAGACGGTGCGCCGCGGGGCCGAGCTCACGCGACAGTTGCTGGCGTTCAGCCGGAAGGGCAGCACGGGGCGCCTCGAGGCGCTGGACCTCAACGACGTCATGCGGGACGCCGAGAAGATGCTGCGCCGCGTGATCGGAGAGCACATCTGGCTCTCGACCAAGCTCGATCCGAGCGCCGCGCCGATTCGGGCCGACCGGGGGCAGATGGAGCAAGTGCTCGTCAACCTCGTCGTCAATGCTCGGGATGCCATGCCCGAGGGCGGGCTCATTTGCATCGAGACCGTGCACGCGGCCGACGGTTTGTGTCTCGTCGTGCGCGACACCGGCCACGGCATGGACGAAGCCACGCGGTCGCGTATGTTCGAGCCGTTCTTTACTACCAAGCCCGCGGGGAAGGGGACGGGACTCGGGCTCGCGACCGTCTACGGCATCGTCCGGCAAACCGGTGGCACGATCGAAGTCGCGAGCGCGGTGGGACACGGTACGACGTTCACGATTCGGTTGCCGTACAGCGATGCCGTCAGCATCGCACCCGTGGTGGCCACACCCGTCCGTGCCCTGCCGACGGGAACGGAGACGGTGCTGCTGGTCGAAGACGAGGCGCCGGTGCGCTCATCGATCCGGCGCGCGCTCGAGCGCCAGGGCTACACGGTCTTGGATGCGGCCCACGGGCTCGACGCGGTGGCCGCGTTCGAGCGCAACGCCGATCGTGTCGATCTCTTGTTGAGCGATGTCGTCATGCCGCAGCTCGGTGGGCGGCCGCTGGTCGAGCGCTTGCGCCGGAGTAAGCCCGAGCTCCGGGCGCTGCTCATGTCCGGCTACAGCTTCGAGGATGTCGACGAGACCCCGTTGATCCAGAAGCCGTTTGATATGACCGCGCTCGTCGAGCGCGTGCGGGCGGTGCTGGACAGCGGACTGCGGCGGGTCGCCTAAAGAATCGTGGCGATTTGTCCGCCATCGACCTGAATGGCGGTTCCGGTCACGAAGCTCGCGCGTTCCGAGGCGAGGAACGCGACGACCGCGGCCATCTCTCTCGGATCTCCAGAACGTCCCAACGGAATGTCCGCCGTGCGTTCCTTGAGGAGGTCATCGACGGGCTTCCCGGTGCGCTCCGCTCGCATGCGCGCCAGCTCCATCGCGCGGGCGGTGTCGAAGTGGCCCGGCAGGACGGTGTTGACCAGCACACCGTCCCTGGCAACTTCGTTCGACAGTGTCTTGGCAAACCCAAGCAGGCCGGCGCGAGCGGTGTTCGACAGGAGTAGGCCGGGAACCGGTTGCTTGGCGGCCATCGACGTCAAGAAGATCACGCGGCCCCACCGCCGCTGACGCATGCCCGGTACGCAGGCGTGGGCGAGACGGATCGAGGCGAGCAAATTCAGCTCGAACGCCGCGTGATAGTGGGCATCCGTCGTGGTGTCGAACGTCGTTGAGGGCGGGCCGCCGGCGTTCGCGACGAGGATATCGACGGGGCCGAGTGAGTCCTCGACCAGATGCACGCAGCGCTCCGCGGTGCCCGGTTCGGTGACATCACCGGGGATTACGAGTGTCGGCCGCGCGATCTCCGCTGCCACCCGCTCGAGCTCCGCCGCGCGACGCGCGACGAGGGCGACGGCTGCACCTTCCGCCGCCAACTCGCGGGCAATCGCCGCTCCCAATCCAGATGACGCGCCGGTGACCAGCGCGACCTTGCCACTGAGTCCGAGATCCATGCCGCGAATCTTAACGGCACGGCAAGGGGCTAGAGCGGCGCAACGATGGTCGATCCGGCTGGTTGGAGTGGCACCGCTGTCGAGCGGCGGCGGACGCCGAAGTATCGGGAGTCCAGTTCGGCGGCCGTGGCGGGGCGCGAAAAATGATAGCCCTGGCCCAATTCGCACCCCAGCGCGCGCAGTTGCGAGCGCTGATCGGGTTGCTCAATGCCCTCGGCGATCGTTCTCACCGCCAACGTCGAGCCCAAGTTGATAATGGCCTGAGCGAGCCCCTGTCGGCCGGTTTCTTTGCCGACTTCGTCGACGAATGGTTTGGCGATCTTCAAGATGTCGATGGGGAAGCGTTGCAAGTACGAGAGCGATGAGTACCCCGTGCCGAAATCATCGATCGCCAAACGGACGCCGAGCGCCTTGAGCGATTGCAGCGTCGCGAGCACCGCGGGAGTCTGTTCCGTGAGGACACTCTCCGTGAGCTCCAGAATGAGCGCATGCGGATCGATCCGCGACTCCTCGAGCGCAATGCCGACATCGACCACGAGTTGTGGCGTATGCAACTGGCGGGCCGAGACGTTGACCGTCATCGCGAGCGGCGGTGTGCCGGGATCGCGGCTGGCGAAGCGATCGTGCCAGACCCGTGCTTGGCGGCACGCCTCGCGCAGGACCCACGCGCCCAGTGGGACGATGAGACCGCTCTCTTCGGCCAGCGCGATGAACTGGCCGGGCATGAGGAGTCCGCGCCGCGGGTGTTGCCAGCGGACGAGCGCTTCGACGCCAGTGATCTCGCCGGTCTCGAGGATCACGATCGGCTGATAGTGCAGGACGAACTGTCCGGTCTCGATCGCGCGCCGGAGGTCGGTCTCGATCTCCATCCGCTCGAGGGCGACCGTGCGCATGGCCGGCTCGAAGAAGACGCACTGGCCTTTGCCGTGCGACTTCGCCATGTACATCGCGACGTCGGCGTTGCGCAGCAGATCGTCGGCGGTGTCGGCGTCGCCGACGGCCGCGACGCCGAGGCTCGCGCCGGCGAAGATGTGGCGGCCTTCGATCACGTACGGGTGGGCGAGGGTCGCCAGAATGCGCTCGGTGATGAGCCGGCAGCCGTACGTCTCGACGGGATCCTCGATCAGGATCGCGAACTCGTCGCCGCCGAGCCGGGCCACCGTGTCCGTGGCGCGGACGCAGGCGAGGAGTCGTCGCGCGGCTTCGACGAGCAGCGCGTCGCCGGTCGCATGGCCCAAGCTGTCATTGACGGTCTTGAAGTTGTCGAGATCCAGGAAGATCAGCGCCAGCGGCAACTGCTGCTGACGTCGGGCGCGGATCAGCGCGTGCTCGGCGCGATCGTGCAGCAGCGACCGGTTGGCGAGCCCGGTGAGCGCGTCGTGCAATGCCTCGTGGCGGAATCGTTCCTCTTGCGCGGCGCGCTCGGCCAAGAGGCGGAGATTGTCGCGAGCGGCGAGGACCTGGCGCAGGACGACGAGGAGCGTGAGCGTGAGCGCGCCGAGGACCACGACTTTGAGCTCGATGGTCTCGTAGGGGAGCGCGACGAAGACGACGAAGACGAGGAGCCCGAAGCCGGCGGCCACCGCGGCGTACGGCATCAGCGTCAGCCGCGGGGCCGGACCAAAGCTCGAGGCGCCGGTGTTCGGGCCGGTCGCGCCATACGCCTGCCACCAGCCGGCGAGCGCGAAGAGCGCGCCGTTCAAGAGCCAGATCCAGTCGATCGCGTCGCCCGTGTGATAGGTGCCGGCGAGGCGCATGTTGCCGAAGATCAAGTCGGCGACGAACGCGCCGATCAGCGCGATCGCGAGCAGGCGCAGGGGGACGCGCGAGACCTGGGCTGGGGCTCGCGAGAGGATCGCGGCCACGGTCACGAGAACGACCAGATCGCCGATCGGGAACGCGGCGGCCAGCATCAAGTCGCCAACGGTGCTGTGATACGCGACCGCGATCGGGCGGAGCGCGAAGTACCATGAGATCATCGTGCCGCCGACGAGCACGGTCGCGATGTCGAGCCAGTACTTCACGCGCTCGGTGGCGGCGCGAGGGGCAGACGGGAAGTGCAGGAGGCCGGCGACCCAGAGCGGGAACGCCGAGAGCGCGACGCCGTCTATCCAGACTGGCGTGTTCTCGGTCCCGCGGACGACCTCATAGAAAAACCACAGGCCGTCGGACGCGGCCATGAACGCGCCAGCCAGTGCGAGCAGCAGCCAGGAGCGGCGCGTGCGCGGATCCAGCGTTGGGCGGCGGGATGCGTAGAACGCCAGCGCTGTCGCGACGAAGTGATTCGGCAGGAAGTAGATCGCGAGGGCGGTGTCGCGATACTTGGTGCCTTCGAGGGCGACGCCGATTAGGATCCAGCCGAGCAGGTAGGCGGCTGCAACGCCAATGGCGGCCCATGGTGGGCCGCGGCGGGGCGCTACCGGTGGAGGGGACATCATCTCCCGCGGTGCGCGAGTGTTGACCACGAGATGTGCTTCGCTGTTCACTCAAAGCACTGACGATCTAACAACGTACGGGTCTCTGTGCACAGGCCCTTCGGGCACCGCGCACAGGCCCTTCGGGCGCCGCGCACAGGCCCTTCGGGCACCATGCACAGGTCCTTCGGGCGCCGCGCGCAGCCCCTTCGGGCACCGTGTACAGGCCTTCGGGCACCGCGCACAGGTCCTTCGGGCACCGCGCACAGTACCAGGTCGCGGCGTGCGCCGCTGCCCGGAAGGACTATGGAGCCGTGATGGCGCGATTTGCCGCCGTGCGCGCAAAAGTGCAATCCAACAGCCGCTAAAATGCGTCGACCTATTCGAGTCCGTCGCACGACCTCAGGGTACTTCCTCCCTATCCGAGTCCGTCGCGTCAGAGCTACCCGTCGTGTCAGGGCCTCCCTTCGCGTGATGTCCGCGCGTCAGCCACTGTCGAGGTTGTCCACAGTTGTTGTCGATAACATCGACATGACAAAATTGTTGCCGGTCACTTTGACGCACTCGCTTGTTGTCGATGAACGCGTCACTAGTTTTCCGGGCCAGACTCGGCAGTATGGCCGAGGTCTTAGCATGCGTGGCCTCCTAGCAGGGAGAGCCAGCGACAACGGCATACCCGGCGAAAGCCGGCGACGCAAAGCCTCGAAGCTACCGCGCCAGATGGGTTGCTAGCCCAGTGGCGCCACGCTGGTCGGGCCGCCGAACGGTCTAGTTGGGAGGCTTTCCGTGTATCGTAGGACGCAGTACGCCACCGCGGCGCTGGCCGCGGTGTTAGCGGTCGCTTGTACGTCAAGCGAGACCGACCCGGTCACTCCAAAGAACAGCACGATCGCCCGATTCGACGTCTCGCACACGGCGACCGCGACGTTCATCTGGCCGGCCTTGCAGGAGGTCAAAGGCTGGGGCGTGTATCCCAGCGGTGGGTCCAACCCGTTCTGGAATGCGCCGAGCGTCCAGACCGCGGTGTACAACCTCGGCGCCACGCACATTCGAGATCAGGTCGACCCCGCGCTCTACGTGAGCGGCTCGACGCTCTCGAACATGGTGCTCAACACCTCGCTCCTCAATCAGTACATCGCGAAGATCGCCTACGCGAAAGCGCACGGCGCGACGGCGTACATCCTGGCCGTCTGGACCCCGCCCGCGCTCTGGAAGACGAACCACTCGATCCTCGGGTCGTACAACGGCGTCACGGGGTACCTGCAGCCGTGGGCCGAGGGGTACATGGTCGCGTTCCTCACCAAGGTGATGCTCGCGCTCAAGTCCAGCAGCATCGGCCTTCCGGTCGCGCTCAGCGTCCAGAACGAGCCGGCGCATCTCGCGCCGTATGCGGGGTGCGAGTACACGCCTGCCCAATGGCAGAAGCTCATCATGGACACGCGTGGATCGTTCGACTACGCGGGGCTGACGAGCATCGTCCTCATGGGACCCGAGACTGGTCAGTACACGCCGGCCACGTACTACGACTACACGACGGATTCGCCCGGGTACTTCGGTGGGCTCGGCTATCCGTCGCTGTCAGGGTACCTCGACCATGCGGTCGGCGCGTACTCGTTCCACACGTACGCCGAGTGCAGCATCTGGCAGACGCAGAATGCTATCGCGGCGCATCCGAAGGACATGTGGATGACCGAGTTCGGGAATCCCCTCGGGAGCACCGAGTTGCAGTGGACGCTCGACATGATGAGCGCGATGGCCGCGCATCTCGTCATCATCCCGCACAACTACTGGTTCTGGTGGGAGGCATGGGCCCCCACGAGCGGCGCGCCGCCGTTTGGGCAGTTGCTCGGCGGAACGACGACGCCTATCTACTCGACGCGCTATTACACGCTGCAGAAGCTCTTCCAGACTGTCCGGCCAGGGTGGCACGTCAACCGGCTGACGACCACGGATCCTTCCCTTCAGGTAGGGTTGGGTACCCAGGACCCGTGCACGGCGCGCGTGAACCTCATCGGGTTCTCGAATCCCGGGGGTACGGAGGCGGTCGTCGAGATCGTCAACACGACGAGCAGCAGTAAGCAGATCCAGGTCAGTTATCTGCCTGGGACTACGCAGACCACGTATTACAGCGATGCGACGCACAACATGGCGTGGCTGCAGAGCTCGAACGTGTACAAGCAGTACTCGACGATACTGTCGCCGGCCAACAGCGTCGTGATCTCGATCATGAAGTAGATGTACACAGGCGCTTCGCGCACCGTGCACCCCGGCAAGTTGAGGCGGTGAGCGGTTGCGCGAAGCGCCCTGTGTGCAGCACCACGTCGCCCAGTCGTCGTCACATCGCCTATCACGTCTGCTTGGCCGGCACGTCGATCGGTGTAAGCAGTGGCGCGAAAGCGCCCTGTGTACAGCGGGTGCTAGGCGGCCGCGCGGGCCGAGTCGCGGAAGAACTGCACCAGCGCCTGCATAGCCTCGGCCTGCGCCGACATCTCCTGGGCCGTGGCGGCGAGGTCCTCGGCGGCGCTCGAGTTCTGCGTGGCGACGCTGTTGACCTGTTGCATGGCGGCGCTGATCTCGGAGATCCCGGCGGACTGGTCGGCCGAGGCGGCCGAGACGTCGTGAACGATGGTCATGGTTTGCGCCATCGACTGCGACAACTCGGTGAGGATCGCGCCGGACCGGGCGGTGATCTTCTCGCTGGTCGACGCCATCTCGCGGATATCGACGGCCGCGCGCCGGCTGCGCTCGGACAGTGCGCGGACCTCGGTGGCGACGACGGCGAAACCGCGGCCGTGGTCACCGGCGCGCGCGGCCTCGATGGAGGCGTTGAGCGCGAGGACGTTCGTCTCGGTCGCGATCTCGTCGATGACCGCGATACGCGCGAGAATGTTGCGCATCATGGCGATCGTCTCGCGAACGGCGCCGGAGCCCTCGTCCATGTTGCGCGTATCGCGCTCGGCCATGGTCTTGAGGTCGGCGCCATGCTGAGCCGTGCGCGTGGCCATCTCGCTCATCCGCTCGACATGCGCCAGCGTACTCTGCACGGCGGCCGTCTCGTCGCGCGTACCGCCCGATAGCGTCTGGGCCGATGCGGCGACTTGGGTCGCCGCGGCCGCGATCGCTCCCGCCGAACCACGGAGCGATTGCGCCGTGCGCGCCAGCGTCTCGGTCATGCCGACAAAGGCGTGAGCAAAGCTGTCCGCGTCCGACCGCGGCATGACACGCACGCCCACGTTTCCGTCGGCAATCTCCCGCCCAACGTTCGCCATTTCGCGGAGATACCCCGACATGCGCGCGAACGCCCTGCCGAGCTGATCCTCCGCCGACCGCGGCTCGACGTGGATGGCGAGATCGCCGCCCGCGACGCGCTCGGCCACCTTCGCGGCGTCGCGCAGATACGCACCCATGTTGGCGAACGCATGGCCAAAGCGATCGGCCTCGGACCGCGGCGTGACCTGCCGCGACAGGTCGCCGCGCCCGATCTGGTCGGCCACCGCCGCCATCTCGTGCAGGTACGCGACCATCGCCTGCATGGACTTGAGCAACTGCCCGATCTCGTCCTCGCGCGTGACGCTGATCGACACCGTCATATCGCCCTGCGCGATCGCCTCGGCCGTGCGCACCGCCTCTTTCATCGGCTGGGTCAAGGAGCGGACCGAGAACACGGCCACGCCCACGAGCACGACCATGGCGACCAAGCCGACGATCGCGATGCGCGTGAACATGATCTTCTGCAGGTGCTCGGTCTCCAAGAAGGCGGCCGTGATCGCCTTGTCGTCCCGCTGCGTGAGATCACCCAGCGCCCGGCGGATGGCTGTATACTGCTCGGATACTGAGTCCTGGCCCGCGAGAACGGCCGTGCTATGATCCCCGGCGATCCGCCGCTTGGAGATCTCGCTCGCCCGGCGCGTGTAGTTCGTGAAGTCCTGGCCGATCCCCACCAGCGCCGAGTGGTCGGCGACCGGGTTCTTCAGCAACTCCGCCAACTTTTGCTGGAAGCTCTGCGCCATCTGGTCCGACTGGCGCAGCCGCAGCCCGTTGCCCTCGGTGACCGCGTCGTCGTTGCTGCGTTGCAGCGCGACGATGAGGTCCTGAAGGCCACGGCTGCCTTGCACCGACGGGTAGTACCCGTCTCGGATCGAGGCCAGGCGCTCGCGGTTCGTGCTGTTGAGTCGATACGTGAACCAGCCCACGACCAGGAGGGCCACGGCGGCGAGAACCGGGAGCACGATGATTTTCTGCGCGAAGCTCAGCTTCGCGAACCGACCGACGATCGCGTTCACGCTACCCTTCTTTTACTCTGCTGGGGCGAAGCGAAAGTCCTGCTCGACGAGTTGTCTGACCTTGTGCCCGCCTTCTTCGGCGGGGAAATACCGCATCTGGGGCAACACACGCTTGACCGCTGCCGCGTAGGATGCCTCGGACGCTTTGACCACCTCGAAGGTCCCCATGTCCACCTTGCCGGTCGTATCGACCACGAACTGGCAAGTGACTTCACCGCCGCGCGCGCGGGCGCGCAAATCGTCCGGATATTGAGCGCGGGGATTCCCGGGTCGCGCGGACACGGGCTTCTCCACTTGGAATTCGAAATAGGCTTGGCCGTTGGCGCCGGGACCCGACGCGAGCTGAGCGGCCTGCGCCGACGCCGTCAGCGCCGTCGCGAAGGATGTAACAAGTGCAGCGCACCATGAAAAGCGCATCGGACCGGATCTCTCCTTAATGACTACTGTTGTCCGGGGAAAGACGATCCGTATACGCTACGGTCACTCGCGGGAACGCCTAGCGGAACTGCTCCGCGATGCGCTCCACGAGTCGGCGCAACTCACGCTCGCGCGACTCGGCCGACGTCGTGAAGATGGTCCGCGCGAGCCCGTAGGAGCTGGTGACAAAGGCCAGTGCTATCCCGAGTGCGACCGGCCCGGAATGCATCGCCCCGACGCCGACGGCGATGCCGACGGCGAGGCCGCCGCCGCCCATGCCGCCGACGAGACCGCCGTACAGGCCGCCCGCGAGCGTGCCCAAATGCTCGTCGGCGCGAATGATCGTCTTGCCGCCGCGCGCGGTGATCGTGATGTCGATCTGCCGATTGACGCTTCGCGAGGTCCAGGTCAATGCGCGCCCGAACCGGGTCGCGCTCCCTTTCACGCGGAGCACGTGACGAATGTACTCCGCCACCGCATCGACCTCGGCGTCGGGCACCTCACGCGGCACGACGGCCTCGATCGCTATCTCTCGCGGTCGTCCGCACCACGAGAGGCGCGAGCGATTCTCGTAGGACGACGTGAGCGCCACGTCGGGAGATGCGATGGGTCCCGAGACGAATCCCAACTCCGCGGCCGCCCGCGCCATGTATTCGTCGCCAATGCCCGCTTCGGCTGCCGCGCTCAAGACATCGCGCATCGCGTAGCCCGTCGGGAGCGGCCGGCTGCTGGTCGCGATCGGCGGCCGGCTCTCGCGCCCCGTCTGGGACTGCAGCTCCGCGGCGCGCCGCCAGAGCGCCTGCGCATTGGTCTCGGACAATGTCGCTGGCAATGGCGCGGCATCCTCGACCGGCTCGCGCGAGGTCGCGTCGAGCGCGTCGGCCAACTCGGCGCCCGTGCGATAGCGCGCGGCCGGCGTCTTCGACAGCAATTTGTCGACGATCGCGGCGAGCGCCGCGGGTACGCGTGGCGCGACGGAGCTCAAGGGCGGAGCGGGTCGCGTCGCGTGCGCGACCAGGATGGCGGCGGGCACGTCGCAGTCGAACGGAAACAGGCCGCTCAGCGCCCGGAACGCGACGACGCCGAGGGCATACAGGTCGGATCGCCCGTCGAGCGGCTCGCCCATGACCTGCTCGGGGCTCATGTACCAGACCGTGCCGAGGACCTGGCCGGTCGCGGTCACCGATCCCGCGGCGGCGACGCGGGCGATCCCGAAATCCGTGAGCAGGGCTCTCCCCGTGGTGCCCTCGATCAAGATGTTCTCGGGCTTGACGTCCCGGTGGATCACCTTGCGGGCGTGCGCGTAGTCGAGCGCGCGCGCGACATCGACGAGGAGGGGCACGAGCGCCGGGTGCGGGATCGTGCGGCCGTCGACGAGTCGAGTGCCGAGCGACTCGCCGTCGACATAGGCCATGGCGAAGAACACATGGCCGCCCAATTCATCGGCGCGATAGACCGGTACGATGTTGGCGTGGGAGAGCGATCCCGCGGTGCGAGCCTCGCGCAGGAACCGCTCGCGAATGGCCGGGTCGCGCTCGAAGTACGGCGGCAGCACCTTGATCGCCACCGGCCGATCGAGCTTGAGGTCGTGCGCGCGATACACGACGCCCATCCCACCGCGGCCGATCTCGCCCTCGAAGGCGTACTGGTCTTTCAACGCCTCGGCGAGCTCGACCACGTCGGGGGTCATCGCTAGGGGGTCCGGCACCCCCTAACGATAAGCCATCAGACTTGTGCTAGCCCACCATCGACCTGCAGGTCGATACCCGTGACAAAGCTCGAGTCGTCCGACGCGAGGAATACGGCGGCCTTCGCGATCTCATCGGCGGTGCCGATGCGACCCAGCGGGACCAGCCCGACGATCCCCGTCGCGAAGTCGGCAATCTGGGCTTCGGTCAACCCGACTTTGCCAAAAATGGGGGTTTCGATCGGTCCCGGGCTCAGCGTGTTGACCCGGATCCCGCGGTCCTTGAGCTCATTCGTCCACGTACGCGCGAATGACCGCACCGCGGCCTTCGTGGCATTGTACGCGCTCGCCGGGCCCAGGCCTTTCACACCCGCGATCGACCCGTTGAGAATGATCGTCCCGCCATCGACGATCAGGGGGAGGGCTTTCTGGACGGTGAAGAAGAGGCCCTTCACGTTGACGTCGAACTGGAGATCGAAACTCTCCTCGCTGACGCCGCCGAATGCAGCGAACTGCCCCAAGCCAGCGTTGGCGAACAATACGTCGATGCGTCCGGATTTCTGTTGAACCGCCGCGTAGAGGCGATCCAGGTCTTTGAGATTCGACACGTCGCCTTGGATGCCGGTGACGCATTTGCCGATCGACTTCACCGCTTCGTCCAGCGCACCCTGACGCCGTCCGGTGATATAGACATCCGCGCCCTCGGCGACGAATCGCCTCGCGGTCTCCAAGCCGATACCGCTATTGCCGCCGGTTACGACGGCCACTTTGCCTGACAACTTGCCCATGAGTACCCGTCTCCTGCTGGGTTCGATATTTCTATGATTATCGAAATAACGAACCAGGAAGCCGGGCCATTAGCGCTTGGTTCCCAGCCGCCGGACCAGCTCGCGCTCATATCCCTGAATCACCTCCGGGCGCGGCACCAGGTACTTGCAGACGCCGTCGAACCGGGACTCGACCACCCCCGCGGTTTCCAACTCCTTGAGATGGTGGGACATGGTCGCTGGCGCGATAGGGAATTCCTTGAGGAGCAGCTGGCAGGACACCTCCTCTCCCGTCCCCATGATCCGCTGCAGCACCCGAAATCGCCGGGGGTCGGCCAGCACCTTCGATATCCGATAAAACTCCTGGTCGGTCATATCTGTATTATGATATCCTGATGAGCCTCTCCCGTCGGCACTTCGTGCACACGCTGGGAGCCAGCGCCGCCAGCTCCCTTATTGCTCCGCTGCACCTGCCCGAGCTCGAGTGGGTTACCGCTCCGGCCAGTGCGGTCCGACTGGACCGAAACGAAAACCCCAACGGTCCCGCGAAAGAGGCGATCCAGGCGATCACACTGGCGGCCGCCGAGTCCTCGCGGTATCCGGATGAGCTGGTGATGCAGCTGACGCGCGCGGTCGCGGACGCCGTTGGCGTGGCCGAGTTCAATGTCGTGCTCACGTGCGGATCGACCGATGTGATTCGGAGCGCGGTCTACGGCTTCACGTCGCCCACGCGCGGACTCGTCACGGCCGCGCCGAGCTACGAATCGCCCGGCAACGATGCGCAGCGGATCAAGACGCCCGTCGTCGCCGTCCCGGTGACGTCAGAGATCGCGCTCGACTTGCCCGCCATGGCGACGGCGTCTCATGGCGCCGGGCTCGTCTATCTCTGCAACCCGAACAACCCAACGGGCACGGTCCACTCGGGCGACGACGTGAAGGCGTGCATCGCCAAAATCCTCGCCGACACGCCGGATGCGACGATCCTCGTCGACGAGGCGTACCACGAGTACGTCGAGGACCCGAAGTACGCGACGATGATCCCGCTCGCGCTCCAGAACCCACGCGTGATCGTCTCGCGCACGTTCTCGAAAGTGTTCGGGATGGCCGGGCTCCGCGTCGGCTATGCGATCGGCCAGCCCGAGACCCTCGAGCACATCCGAGCGCAACGCCTGGCGATCGGTGTCAACCGGATGGGCGCCGTCGCGGCGCTGGCGAGCCTGGGCCTCAAGAGTCACATCGAGCGCGAGCACGCCAAGAACAAGGACGCGCGCGAGTGGACGCAGCGCGAGCTCGCCGCGTTCGGGTATCCGTCCGTCCCGTCGCACACGAACTTCATCATGGTCGACGTGCGACAGGACGCGAAGGCGTTCCGGGAGGCGTGCAAAGCGCAGAACGTCCTCGTCGGACGGCCATTCCCGCCGCTCAACACGTACTCCCGGGTCTCCATCGGCACGATGGACGATATGCACCGCGCTATGGACGTCTTCCGGCACATCTTGCCAAAGGCTACGGTATCACGGGCAGGATAATATGTGAGGCGCTGGACACGCGCTGCGTGGCTTTGACAAAATCCTCGGCCTTGGCCTGGTAGATACTCGGCACGAACTTCTGCGGGTTCCGGTCGATCGCCGGGAACCACGTCGACTGCACCTGCACCATGATGCGGTGCCCTTTCAGGAAAACGTGATCGTGGTCGCGGAGTGAGAACGACCATTTCGTTTCCTGACCGGCGACCAACGCGTGCGGGTGCTCGTAGTCCGTCAGATACCGCCCGCGGCGGATCTCCATGGCGATCGGCAACTCGTAGCCGTTCATCGAACGCGCATACTCGCCAGGCCTCGGGCCCGCGTTCGGGTCCCACGCCGGCTGCTGGAAATCCTCCGGGTACTTGTCGATCAGCTTGACGATGAAATCGGCGTCCGTGCCAGACGTCGAGGCGAGTAATTCGGCGGCGACCGGGCCGGTAATGGTGATGTCATGATCCAGCGGGGCGCTGACGTAGGTGAGCACGTCCGGCCGGTTGTCGACGAATCGCTGGTCGGCCACCTCCCATGTCCGCCAGTCTCCAGCGGGATATGTCGGCGAGATCGGCCGCTGTCTGTAGGGCACTGGATTCGCCGGGTCGGATACGTACTGCCGATATCCCGCTGTCGTCGCCGGCTCGAAACTCAGCGTGCCATCCGAGCGCAGATACAAATTGGTAGGCTTTGACGTCTTCGGCGGCCAGGCATCATACGTGTGCCACGTATTCGAGCCGGATTGGAACGTGGATGCCTGCCACGCGGGCGCCGAGCCTTGATCGTGGAGATAGTAACGGAAGAACGGCGCCTCGATGTTCTCGCGGAACTCGCGCGAGGTCTCGTGCCCGCCCGCGGCGATCAACCCGATGCTGTCGCCCTTCGGCGCTTGCCACTCTCCGTGATACCACGGCCCGGCGACCATGAGGCCGCCACCGCGGCGAAAGATCTGCCATGGTCCCCACGGATCTTCCTGATCCCAGAATCCGGCGACGTTGAGGTTGGGCACGGCGGAGGCGTGCAGCTGATTCACCCACGCTTCTTTCTTCCAGAACGTGTCGTAATCAGGGTGCTCGACCGTGGAGTTCCAATACGGGATCTTCCCGTGGAGATATTGCGCGTTGATGTTCGAGAGCGGGCCGAGTTTCAGATACCACTCATACGTGTCGTACGTCTCGAAGGCGAAGTGCGTGTTCGCGTTCTTGTCCGCCTGCTCGAGCACCGCGTACTCGAAGTCGTAGCTTTCACGCAACGCGCCATAGCGATGATCATCGTCGTTCATCCACTGATCGACCGGCGAGGCTTGCTCGCTCACGGCTTTGAGCGCGGGGTGCGGGTGCAACAGCGCGAGGCCCGTCGTGAGGCCGTCGTACGATACGCCGTACATGCCGACCTTGCCGTTGGTGTTCGGGACATGGTGAATGAGCCACTCGATGCTATCGTAGGCATCGGTCGTCTCGTTCGTCGACGTCGAGTCCGCGAGATTCACCTGCGAGCTCAGCGCGAACGTGCCCTCCGACTTGAACCGGCCGCGCAGATTCTGAATCACGAAGATGTAGCCGTCCTGCGCGAGCTCCTTGAGATTCTGCGGCATGGCATCCGGCGCCTTGGCCGGCACGCCGTACGGCGTGCGGCGGAACAGGATCGGCAGCGGGCCGCTTTGATTCGCCGGTGTGAGGATGACCGTCTGGAGATGCACGCCGTCGCGGACCGGCACCATGACTTCGGACCAGGTGAACGGCGATTGAGCTCCTGCGGTCCCCGCCAGGGCCATCGCCACGACAAGCGCACATCGCATCACTGCCTCCACGGTGTCAGTACGTTGTAGCGCGGCGTAGACGTTGTGGTGTCTTTCGTCGCCGCGAGCAACTTGCGCCGAATGAGCCACCCCACGCCCGCTTGCGCCGCGCTCTTCGAGACGCCGATCGACTCGGCCAGCTCTTGATAGCTGACTTGCACCGGAACGCGGCGGCGGCGCTGCTCGGCCATCAACCACAAATAGACTAGAAAACTCGCCGGCCGTCGATCGTGGCCGACGAGATCGCGCATGAGCACATCGATTACGTAGTCGTCGACGGAAGGCATGCTATATCAATGAATAGTATAGCGTCGACTGACTGATTGCGTCGAGCGACGGGTGGTGGCTATCGTTGCCCACATGATTCGAGGCATCAAATTCACCAGCATTCCTGTGCGCGACCAGGATGTTTCTCTCCGCTTCTTTACGGAGAAACTCGGCTTCAAAGTCGCGACCGATCAGCCGTTTAGCGCCAAGCAGCGGTGGATCGAGCTCCTGATCCCGGGCGCCGAGACAAAGTTGGTGTTGTTCACGCCCGACGGGTTCGAGGATCGCATTGGCGGCTTTCAGCCGATCTCGTTCTGGTGTACCGACGTCTTCGCCACGGCGAAAGAGATGCGGGAGAAAGGCGTCGAGTTCTCCAAAGAGCCGAAGAAGGAGAGTTGGGGCACCTCGGCCGTCTTCAAAGACCCCGACGGCAATCAGTTCGTGCTATCGAGTGGATAGACCCTCGGTCAGGATCCCTTGCCGGGCGAATGTCTTGAGCTGCTCGCCATCGTGACTGACGACGACGCTCACGCCGGCCTGCTCGGCCTGATGGAGCCAGGCCAGCTCGCCGGCGATGGCCGCGCGGTCCTCGCCCATCTGCTTGCTCGCCGAGTCCGGCTTTTCCTTGCCGGTCTCAATGCCGAGCCGGTGCCATGCGACGTCGCCCGAGAGAATCACTTCGCGACCTGACGCGAGCTTGACGTAGACGACTTGCGATCCCGGCGTGTGCCCGGGCGCCTTGATCAGCACGACCCCAGGCGCGATCGGGAGCACGCGGTCGTAGTCGATCACGATGTAGCGACTCGCCTTCGTCGAGTCGAACGGCGTGAAGGTCACCTTCGGCCGGTGCAGCAGCGACTCCATCTCTTGCCGATTGAGCAGCGTTTTCGGCGCCAACTCGTCAGCAACGGACGAGTGGGCGACCGTGCCAATGTGGTCGCCGTGCTCGTGCGTGATGACAATCAACCCGGCGCCGCGCAGGGCCGCGACCATGCGGGTGTACGCGTCGTCGAGGAACTTGCCGGTGCTGCCCGGCGCCGTCGCCAGCTCGCGATCCATGGCCGCGTCGACCATGATCCAGCCGTGCGGGTACTTCACCTGGAACACCGGGTCCGGTGATTTGACCATCGTCTGCGGCGCGTTCTCCACGGCCTGGGAGAGCGGGTTCGAGTCGTCGACGATGATGAGATATCCGATCGACGTCGGAAGCTCGCCCGGGACCGCGTGAACGAGACCGCGCGCGGTGACGAGCTCGGGCTGCGCGGCGAGTGGCTGGGCCAGTATCAGGGCGCACAGGAAGCGTCGGATCATGCGCGTCAATCTATCGTCCGACGCTTTATATTGCGCGGCGTGTTTCTCGGACACTATGGCCTGGCATTCGCCGCCAAACGCGCGAGCCCCGAGACCTCCCTCGGCACGCTCACCTTCGCGGCCCAGTGGCTCGACGAGCTCTGGCCCATTCTCCTTCTGCTCGGCGTCGAGCACGTCAAGATCGCGCCGGGATTGATGGCCGCGTCGGACCTCGACTTTGTCAGTTATCCCATCTCGCATAGCCTGCTGGCCGCGGTCGGCTGGAGCGTGATCATCGGTGTCGCTTACTTCCTGGTGCGACACCGACCGCGCGGGGCGTGGGTCGTCGGCGCGTTGGTCCTGAGCCATTGGGTGCTCGATGTGCTTGTGCACCGGCCCGATCTCCCGCTGTATCCGGGCGGCCCGCGCGTCGGCCTCGGCGCATGGAACTCCGTGCCGCTGACGTGGGCGCTCGAGGCGATCTTCTACGTCGGCGGCCTGGTCATATACCTCCGGACCACGAAGGCGAAGGACGCGATCGGCCGATGGGGTCTCTGGTCGCTCGTCGCGGTGCAAGTCGCGTTGTACACGGTCGGCTCCGGCCCGCCGCCCAGTGTGTCGATGCTGGCGTGGAGCGCGCTCGTGCTGTGGCTCTTCATCCCATGGGCGGCGTGGATCGACCGCCACCGCATCGTATGCTCTTGATGCAGCCGGCGTTGCTCATGGGTGCCGACTGGTACCCGGAGCAATGGCCGGAAGTACGCTGGGAGACCGATGCGCGGATGATGGAAGACGCGCACATGAACGTGACGCGGATCGGCGAATTCGCGTGGAGCGCGATGGAGCCGAGCGAGGGGAAGTTCGAGCTCGACTGGCTGGACCGCGCGATTCGGGTCCTCGAGAAGCACCATATCGCCGTCGTGCTCGGCACGCCCTCGGCCGCGCCGCCGGCTTGGTTGACGGCGAAGTATCCCGAGGTGTTGCGCGTTGACGAGAGCGGCATCCGCGCAACGCACGGGAATCGCGCGCACGGGTCGTCGAGCTCGCCGAAGTATCGGGAATTGTGCCGGCGCATCGCCGAGGTGATGGCCGAGCGATTTGGGCATGATCCCAATGTCGTCGGGTGGCAGATCGACAATGAGTTCGGCTATGGGTTCATGTCGTACGACAGCCTGACACGACGGCAATTTCAGGACTGGTTACACGGCAAGTACAGCAGCATCGACTCATTGAATGCGCATTGGGCTGCCGCGTACTGGAGCCAGACGTACGATCGATGGGACGAGATTCCCATACCCATCGGCGAGCACAACCCCGGCCTCATGCTCGACTGGAAGCGGTTCGTCACGACGACCTGGCGGGACTATGTGACCAATCAGATTGACGTGATTCGCGCGCACGTGGATCCGCGGCAGTTCGTCACGGGGAATTTCATGGGGCTCGGGTTCGATGCGTTCGATCACTATGTGGTGAGCAAGCCGCTGACGCTCGTCGCATGGGATGACTATGTCGGCTCGGGCCATCTCGATCCCATCACGAATGGCCTGAGTCACGACGCCATGCGGGGCCTCTTGCGTCAGAACTTCTGGGAGATCGAGACACAACCCGGCAGCGTCAACTGGTCGAACCTCAATAACTCACTGGACAAGGGTGAGGTCCGCGCGATGGCCTGGCATGCCGTCGGCCACGGCGCGGATGAAGTCTCGTACTGGCAATGGCGCAGCGCGCTCAATGGTCAAGAGGAGATTCACGGAACGCTCGTCGGTCCTGATGGCGGCCCAGTGCCGTTGCTGGCCGAGGTTGCACGGACCGCGAAAGAATTCGCTGACGCGTCGGACGCATTTCGTGACACGCGCGTGGTGTCGCCTGTGGCGCTGCTCAACGATTACGAGAGTCGCTGGGCGATCGAGTGGCAGAGGCACACGGATAAATGGAACACCCTACTCGTCGCCCGCGACTATTATCGGGTGCTGCGGCACATGGCGCAGTCGGTGGATGTCGTGAGCCCGTATGCACCGTTGACTGATTACAGGCTCGTCATCGCGCCGAGCCTCAACGTGATCCCGGACACGCTCGCGCGCCATCTCATGGACTATGTGCGCGGTGGCGGCCATTTGGTGCTTGGACCCCGATCGGGCCTCAAGGACGAATACAACGCGTTGTTGCCGCAGCGGCAGCCGGGACTCCTCGGCGAGGCCCTGGGCGCCAGGGTCGAGCAGTACTATGCGCTCGAGCACGAGGTGCCATTACGGCCCTCCGGAAAGGCGAGTGTCTGGGCCGAGTACTTGTCAGGGGACCAGGCGCTGTTGCGATATGGCCGCGCGAACGGATGGCTCGATGGGCAGCCGGCAATGGTGACGCGGGTATACGGGAAGGGGCGTATCACATATATCGGTACCGTGCTCGATGCGAGCACTCTTGACACCGCGGCCAAGTGGATGGCGCGCGTCAGTCACGTCCAGCCGGTCTTCGGCCCCGTGCCAGACAGCGTTGAGGTCACGAGACGCGTGGGAGCGGATGGCAGGCAGGTTTTTGTGCTGATCAATTTCGCATCGCGCCCGCGGGAGGTCACTTTGCCTCGGTCAATGTGGTCGGTGTTCGAAAAACGGCGGATGAGCACCGTACATCTGGAGCAGTATGGTGTCGCAGTCATGATGTCCGATCAGCGCTAAATCGCGCGACCTCCCACGCGCGCCAGTCGTCAGTAAGAGCATGCTCGTGGAGAGGTAAATGGCGATCAATTGGACAAGTGAGCTCAGAAAGATCGAGCGGGCCTTCGACGGCCTTCCTCCCCTCCCCCCTGTCCCGTCCCCGGCCCAGCTCAAAGCTCGGCGCACGAGTGAGCGGCGCACGCTCGAGCGGACGCTCGAACGGCAAGAACGCACCGCGATGCTCGTCGGCACGGGTGGCCGATTTGTGCTCGTGTTCGCGCTGGCGACGGCCATCAACTTCTGGCCGTACGGACACGCCTGTGGGTTCGGGCTGTTCACGTACTTGTTCGCCGAGCTGCTCATCATCGTCGGCGGTCTGTGGACAGTGGCGTGGACCTGGCAGCATCGCATGGTGCGTGGACATGCCGTGGCGATGGTGATGGTCCTCTGGGGGATCGCTCTCGTGGCCGCGCAGGTGTTGCCGCGCGTCGGCTACGCGGCGGATGCGGCCAAGTGGTGGTGTTCCTAAACAGCTAGATTTGGCCACAAAGTGGCGCTTGTAGGACATCGATCAGCCCGGTATCCGTTCCCCGGGCATGATCGCGCCACTTTTATTGCTACTGCAGATCTATGATGGCCGCGCGGGCCAGTTGGCCGTGCGCGTGCCACGAGTCGAGGTCCCGGTTCCACTCGAGGCGTCTCTGGACGCACCGCCGTGGGATCGCGCGGCACGCCTTCGTGGCTTCTCCCAATACCTCCCGGTCGACGGCGTTCCGGCGGCGGATTCGACCGTGGTGCTCGTGATGTACACGCGCGATGCGTTGTACTTCGGCATTCGCGCGTACGAGGCCCACGGCGCGGTGCACGCGACGCTGGCCGATCGTGACAAGATCACGGCCGATGACTATGTCCAGATTTTTCTGGACACGTCGCACGATCACCACCGCGCCTACGTATTCGGGGTCAATCCGCTTGGGATTCAGGCCGATGGCATTCTGAGCGAGGGCATCCACAGTCTGGCCTCGACCGGGGCGGCCGCGGTGACCAATCGCGATACGGTCAGCCTGAGTACCGACTACACGTACCAGTCGAAGGGCCACGTCACGCCGTTCGGGTACGAAGTGACGGTGCGCATTCCGTTCGCGAGCGTGAGCTTCAGCTCGGGCAGCCAGCAGCGCTGGGGCATCAATATCGTGCGCCAGGTTCAGCACTCCGGCGACGAAGACACGTGGGCGCCCGCGCGGCTCGCGAATACGTCGTTTATTGGGCAGTTCGGCACGCTGGAGGGCCTCGCCGGGATTACGAGAGGGTTGGTGCTCGATCTCAATCCCGAGCTGACCTCGCACATCAACGGGAACCCGACGCCGACGGGTTGGAAGTATAGCGTCGAGCCCTTGTCGCCCGGCGGCAACGTGCGTTGGGGTGTGACCGATAATCTCACCTTGAACGGGACGATCAAGCCCGATTTTTCGCAGATCGAGTCCGACGTGCCGCAGCTGCAATTCGATCCGCGTGTCGCGCTGTCGTACCCCGAGAAGCGGCCATTCTTCTTCGACGGCCTGGAACAGTTCGATACGCCGAACACGCTCGTGTACACGCGCTCGATCATTCAGCCGGACGCAGCGGTCAAGCTCACCGGCGAGGTCGCCGGCTCGAGCATCGGCTTCTTGTCGTCGGTCGATGCAGGGAACGAGTCGGCGAACGGGAAGGACAATCCCGTATTCGATATCCTGCGCGTCAAGCACAACCTGGGTGGTGGCTCGACGGTTGGCCTCATTGCGACCGACCGCGAAGACGGCCCGTGGTACAATCACGTGGTGGGCGCCGACACGCGCATCGTGTTCGGCAAGATCTATGATATCCGGCTCCAGGGTGTCGTGAGCAGCACGCGGTCCGACAGCATTCACGCTGTCGCGCCGCTCTGGGACGGGCTCTTCGAGCGCAACGGCCGGCACTGGTCGCTCCGCTACGAGCTGTCGGGCATCGACTCGAGCTTCGTCGACCAGAGCGGATTCATTCCCCGCACGGGTATCGTGTCGAGCACGCTCGACAATGCGCTCACGTTCTATGGGAAGCCGGGGGCGCTGATCCAGAGCTACACGTTCGACTTCTCGCCGATTCAAGTGTGGGAGTATCCCCAATTCCTGCGCGGGCACCGGGCCGAAGACATCAAGTGGCACTTCAGCAATAACGTCACGCTGCACGGTGGCTGGACGCTGAACGCCGACGCCTTCGTCGAGAATTTCGGGTACGATCCCGCGCTCTACGCGAATTACTATGTCGCGAAACGGACGCCGACCGGGATCGACACGGTGCCGTTCGTCGGAACGCCGCACATCCCGAACCTGGATATCGTCACGGGGTTTACGACACCCCGGTGGTCTCATTTCGATGCATCCTTTTCGACGGTCACGGGATACGACGACAATTTCTACGAGTGGTCGTCCGCCTGGATCTTCGTGGTGAACTCGACGATAGATTGGCGGCCGACCTCCAAGGGCCGCATCTCGCTCATCTACTCGCAGCTGCAGTTCGTCCGGCGGTCTGACAACACGCAGGTCGCGGTGCAGCGCGTGCCGTACATCGAGGCCGCGTACCAGATCTCACGGCCCATTTTTGTGCGATTTATCGGTCAGTACGAAGCGTCCTGGGTGGCGGCGCTTCGGGATGATGGGAGAACCAATGATCCGCTGTTGATCAAGAATTCGGCCGGGGTCTATGAGCCGCAGCTCAAGACGACCTCGAACGTGGTCAGCGGGAGTTGGCTGTTCTCCTATCAGCCAACGCCGGGCACGGTGTTCTTCGTCGGCTACGGCAGCGGGTATACCGAACCGTATTCGTTCAACTTCACGGGCCTCCACCGCACGTCGGACGGATTCTTCGTCAAGGCGACGTACTTGTTTCACGCGGGGAACTAGCGTACTAGTCTCCTGCCATGGAGACGCTCCTCGTGCGGCCGCCGAACGCGCACCGGATGTTGACGCTCGCGCACGGCGCCGGGGCGGGGATGCGACATCCCTTTATGGAGAAGCTCGCCGCGCTGCTCGCGACCGTCGGTGTCGCGACACTGCGCTACGAGTTCCCGTACATGGAGCAGCGGAAGAGCCGTCAGGATGCAGCGCCCGTACTGCACGAGCGCGTGGCCGCCGCTGCTGAGGTCGCGCGGCAGGCCGCGCCGGAGCTGCCATTGTTGGCCGGCGGGAAGTCCTTTGGCGGACGGATGACGTCGCAGGCCGCCGCGGAAGGCGTGCTCAGGGACGTCAAAGGGATCGTGTTTTTCGGGTTCCCGCTGCACCCGCCGGGCCGGCCTGGCACTGCACGTGCCGACCATCTAGCGAAAGTCGCCGTGCCGATGCTGTTTCTCCAGGGCACGCGCGACGAGTTCGCTCCGCTGGATCTGCTGCGGCCGATTGGCGAGTCGCTTGGTTCGCGGGCGACACTCCATGTGATCGACGGCGCCGACCACGGATTTCACGTGCTCAAGCGCTCGGGTCGGACCGATAACGAAGTAATGGGCGAGCTCGCGCAGGCTGTCGCGTCGTGGGACCTATAACCTGAGGAGGAGCACGTATGCCGGAGAGCGTCTACAAGGTCATCGAACTGATCGGCACGTCGACGGAATCGTGGGAGAAAGCCGCGAAAGCCGCCATCGAACGCGCAAGCGAGACGCTGCGCGATCTCCGCGTGGCCGAAGTGTCGGAGCTCGACATTCACCTCAAGGACGGGAAGATCGAGAGCTATCGCGCGAAAGTGCGGCTCTCGTTCAAGTACGAGAAGGGCGACTGAGCGCTTGCCTGGCCGCCGCCAAGTGATGGTCATCGTGCTCGGCCACGAAATACGCCCAATCGATGAGACGCAATTGCCGTTGGAGCCGCGGGTGTAGCGCGGTAGCCGAGACCTGTGGCTCCGACAGCGCATCCATCTCGGCTACCAACCCGGCGCGATGCGCACGAAAGCGCGCGATGATTGCCGCGGCCGGCATCGCATCGTGATCGGTCTCGTAGGTTAGACGATTCGTGCGATCGGCTGCCGAGAGGGTTGCGGCGCCCGATACGTATTCGCGCAGGCGACGCTCGTCGAGCGCATGCAGATCGTCGAGGTGGCCCAAGTGGCGTTTCGCGGACCAGGCGTTGGGATCGTGCCAGCGGAGCTGATCGTCGGTCGCCCCAACGATCAGCTCCGCCATTCTCGCTGCCGTCCCTCGCAGGCGCTCCAGCACGGCGGGAAACGCCGTTACTGGCAACTCGAACGTCCATGTTCGGTCGAACCAGGCGCCTTCTTGTATCACATCCGAAACGTACTAGGGCATCACGAACTGGACTACGTTGGAAGCCGTGGGGCCGACGTTCGGGTACACCGTTTTGCCGGTCGTCGTATCGGTGTACGAGTTGTTGTAAAAACTGTCTCCGTAGGCGACCGCATTGACCGTCGAGCCCGACGCGAACGCGTGCTGCAACCCGGCGAGGTCGGCGCCGGTAATCGCGATCGAGAAGTTCGTGTGCACCACACGGTACGCGGTACCGGCGACTGGGCCGGTCACGGTGTAATTCGCGACGGCCGGGCCGACGCTGGCCGCGCCGCTATAGAAGAGGCGAATGTATCGCGGATAGCCGGTGACGGCCGGCTGATTGACCGTTCCCGTGGCGTACAACGTGTCCTGGGCCGCATTGAACGCGAGCGCCAGGTTGATGATGACACCCGTCGACTGTTGCGAGAAGTTCACGGTCGCGATTTCGATGGTGCCGCCGCCGACGAACTGCCCGGCGTCACGAATGAACGTGCCCATGCCCGAACCCGCGAACGTCACGGTATAGACACCCGTCTTGAGACCTGAGAGGGTCCAGGCGCCATCCGCCGTCGTGATACTGGAGGCGGTGCCAGGCGAAGCCGTCACCGTGACCCCGGAGTCGCTCGCCAGCGGCCCGCCGTACTCGTCGTGGAGCGACACGAAGCCGGTCCACGCACCGGTCAGAGCCGGCCCAGCGGGGCCCGCGGGGCCAGTACTTCCACTACAACCCGCAACGGCGATCACAACGAGCACAGCGCACAGGTTCCTCAGCACTTGGGTCTCCTGAAGGGTGATGTTCCCCTTCAGACGACCGCTCTTTGCGCGGCGTTAACGCGCTGCCGCGGCGTTAACTAACCGTTCGGCGAGCCCCGGATCGCTGCCCAAATGCACGTGAACGTACGATGCCAGAACGTTTTCCGTGAGCACACCCTCGGTGCGGCCGTCGCTGAGCCGATAGGCGGGTGGCAAGGGTTGACGACTCGTAATCGTCGAATAGTGAAATTCGTGCCCGCGCAACCGTTGGCCTGCGGCGGCGAGCGGTGAATCACCGAGCGCCTCGAGCTCGCGATATCCCAGGGTCAGCTTTGGGCTCATCTCGGCGACGGCCGGAATGACTCCCGCCATGCCTTCGCAGAGGTACATGAGGCCTCCGCATTCCGCGTAGATCTTGCCGCGGAACGCGCGAACCGCCTCGATCATCGATGCGTTGCCCGCCAGGGCCGCCGCGTGCAGCTCGGGATATCCGCCGCCGAAATAGAGCAGGCCGGCATCCTCCGGGGGCGCGGCGTCCGTCAGCGGCGAAAAGAACTTGATCTCGGCGCCGTGCGCCCGGAGCAAATCGAGGCTGTCTTCGTAGTAGAAACTGAACGCGGCATCCCTCGCGACGCCGATCACCGCGCGCGGGCCCGACACGACCGCGGCCGGTAGGTCGACGCTCAGCGCGGGGGCTGTTCGGGCGATGTCGAGCAGGGCATCGAGATCGATGTGCGCGTTGACGAGACCAACGAGCCGATCGAAATCGACGGTCTGCTCCTCAGCCTGCATGAGCCCGAGATGCCGTTCGGGCACGCCGATCGCGGGATCCCGCGGCAGCCATCCGAGAACGGGTACGCCCGCCATATCCTCGATTGCCGTGCGGCACATGGCCGCGTGCCCCGCGCCGGCCACGCGATTGAGGATGACGCCAGCGATGCGGACACCGGGAGCGGCGCTGGTCAGGCCAAGGACAATGGCGCCCGCGGTCTGTGCCATCGCGCGGGCGTCGAGCACCAGGATGATCGGTGCCTGCAGCAGCGTGGCGACTTCGGCGGTCGATCCCGAGGGCGGTGGGCCCGCGCGTCCGTCAAACAGGCCCATGACGCCCTCGATGATCGCGATATCGGCACCAGCTGCTCCCCGGGCGAAGACGGAAAGGACCGCATCACCGGAGAGGAGCCAGGTGTCGAGCGAGCGCGATGGTCGCCCCGCCGCCGCGCGGTGGTGCGATGGGTCGATGTAGTCCGGCCCGATCTTGAACGGAGCCACAGACAACCCGCGAGCGACAAGCGCCCGCATCACTCCGACCGCGACGGTGGTTTTCCCCGACCCGCTGGCCGGGGCGGCAAAGGCGATTCTAGCGGCGGAGATAGGAGTCGGTCTTGTCGATCCAGTCCTGCCGCGGCGGCGAAAAGACGTCGACGTCGAGCGTATCCTCGACCGCGACCGCCATGTGCGGCAGGTTCGACGGGATCAGCAGAACCTCGCCTGCTTTGACGAGCACCTGCTCGTCCTGATTCTCGCCGAGCGTGAACTGGAGCGCGCCTTCGAGAATGTAGGTGAGTTGCTCGTTGTGATGCGCGTGCTTCGGCACCACGCATCCCTTCTTCAGGTACACGTGCGCCAGCATCATCTGATCGCCCGTGATCAGTCGGCGCGCGAGGGTGTCCGACAGCGTTTCCTTCGGCATGTCGTTCCAGCGAAACCAGGTCGCACTCGTCTTGGAGGTCATGTAACGGAAGCTGGCGATGAGGACACAGCGGCGCCAGTATTGAAAACATGCGCCGCCATACTCTTCTGTTGTGTGGACTCCTTGCCGCGTGCTCATCATCGAACGGCACGAGTCCCGGATCCGGCAGTCTCACGCTGACGATCGCCGGACCCACGGGCATGACGCCATCTGTCGTCGTGACCGGACCGCAGTCGTATAGCAAGACTGTCACATCGACCACGACGTTGACCGGGCTGCCTGCCGGCAGCTATACCGTCACCGCCGCGACGGTACTCGGCCACGATTCGATCGTTCCGGCCGCGTATGTCGCGACCGTTACGGGCAACCCGTCGTCGGTCACCGCGAGCGCCACGGCGACGGCCACCGTGACCTATGCCGTCCGACCGGGGAGCGGCGCCGCATGGGTCGTCGGCGGCTTCCCGTTCGTGAATGACGTGGTGCCGAATGCCGCCTTGTCGTTTACCTCCGCGCAACTGCGCGCGACCGGTACGCCGACGCCGGTCGCGACGGTGAACCTGACCACCACCGCGGGCGCCAACACCGACGCGAGTGATGCGGCGTTCGACAGCGCCGGGAATCTGTGGATCGCCAACCAGAACTCGAACAACGTCATCGAGCTGACGCCAACGCAACTCGCCGGATCGGGCAGTCCGACGCCGGCGGTCACGATCACGATGCCGTCCGACAGCGCCGGGCCGATCGCGCTGCGCTTCGACGCGCATCACAATCTCTGGATCGCGAACCAGTGGGCAGGGACGATCATCGAGCTGACGCCCGCGCAGCTCGTGAGTGGGACCGCCGCGCCCACCGTGACGATTCAAGACGGTCCGCCCGAGCACTCGTTCCAGACGAGCGGCAACAATCCGGAGGGGCTCGCGTTCGATGCCGCGGGCAATCTCTGGGTCGCATCACAGTGGCGCGGCAACGTGATCGAGTATACGGCGACCCAACTCACGACGTCGGGGAGTCCGACGCCAGCCGTCACACTCACGCCGACGCTCCCGAACCCGTCGAGCGACAGCTCCGTGGTCGCCCCGATCGGTCTCACGTTCGACAGCCAGGGCAACCTGTGGATCTCGGGCCTCGGCGTCTACGAGGTCGCGGCGAGCGCCCTGACGACCTCAGGGTCGCCGGCGGCGGCCAAGTGGTTCACGCCACCTCGTGGCCCACACGGATTCTACGCGTTGGTGACCGGCGTGACGTTCGACGACAGTGGCAACCTGTGGTTCTCCGGGTTCGATTTCGGCATCATCGGCGAGTATACGGCAGCCCAAATCGCGGCCGGTGGTGATCCCGCGCCAGCAGTCGAGATCACCATGAGCGGTCGCCTCGCACCGGTGCGTCTCGCATTCGATAGGTGACGACATGGATGTGCAAATGACGACGACCGCGTTCTCGTTGGAAGGCTTCCGGACGGTGCGCACGCTCGGCATCGTGCGCGGCATCACGGTCCGGTCCCGGTCGGTGTTCGGCACGATCGGCGGCTCGTTGCAGACACTGGTCGGCGGAAACATCACGCTGTTCACGCAGCTCTGCGAACGGACCCGCATCGAGGCGTTCGAAATCATGTGTCGGCACGCCGACGACGTGGGCGCCAACGCGGTGATCGGCGTGCGCTATGACGCCACCGAAGTGATGCGGGGGACGACCGAAGTGTTGTGTTACGGGACGGCGATCACGGTCGAACGGACCTAGTGGATCGGCCGGTTGAACTTCGGGGCTGGCGTCACGCCAGTCAGTAAGCGCGTGGGCTTGGCCTCGATCTGACGCACGAAGTCCTGCAGCAGCGCCGACGTCGTGTCGAGATTGGCGATGATGCGGGCGATGTTCGCATCGTGACCCTGCACCGACCCCGATAGCTGGTCGATCGCGCGACGCGAGGCACCGAGCAGTGCGCGGGCGGAGTCCGCCGTCGCCGCCGTCGGGCCCATGACACCACGGAGGCTGGCGATCGCGCTGTCCAGCGTCGCGATGTCGCGCGAGATGCCCGCGACGACGACCGGGATCGCCGTATTGGTCGACCGCACGCCGTGCGCGGCGAGGCCCGCCGCCATCGAGAGTGAGTCGAGCACGCCGCGGGTCTTGCCGAGCGTGAGCTTGAGCTGGCTCTCGAGACTGTCGGCGAGCGCGACGACTTCGGTAATAGGCGACGTCCCGACGGACCCTTGGACGGTCGCGCCAGGGGCGAGTGGCTGCCCGCCGCTCGGAGGCAAGTAGAGCACGATCGAGGGTTGCCCCACGACTGGCGGCGGCTCCAGATGGGCCAGCGTCCCGGTCGTGAGCGGCAATCGCGCGCTGTCCGCGAGGCGCCACTGGATGCTCATCCGGACGCGAAACACGAGATTGCCATCGGACGATATGCGCGGTGTGATCTCGTCCACCGTGCCGATCTTGAAGCCCTTGATCTTCACCTCGTCCGACACGGCGAGGTCCGACAACTCCGGGAACTCGGTGTACAACGCGCCGGCTCCCGTATCGCGCCTCAGGGGCGCGGACAACCAGACCATGGCGCCAGCGGCGAGGGCGAACGCCACCAGCACCGCGAGGCCGACGGCGATATCGCCCTTATCAAGCCGCGGCATCGGTCCGGAAGCCCTCGGAGTCCCAGAGCGCGACGACGTCCGCGAGATCATAGAGCGCGTCGTTGCGGCGATGCGTGAGGATCACGACCGTGCGCGCGATTTCCCGGCAGAGCTGATACAGCTCGAACGCCGTGCGAGACTTGACGGCCGAAATGGGATCGTCGAGCACGACGATCGCCGGTCTACACACGAGCGCCCGCGCCAAGGCGGCTGTTTCTCGCACGTCGGGTGGCAACGCGCCGGGCCGCTGTCTCGCCGAGCCACCGAGGCCGCAGCGCGTGAGCATCTCGCGGGCCGCGGTGCGCGAAGGGCCCGCGTGCAGCGCTCCGCGTACGGACGCCGCGAGCGCGAGGTTGGCCTCGAGCGTGAACGTGCCGAGGAGCCCGTCCGGCTGCAAGACGCTGCCGACCGAGCGGCGGACCTGATCGAGCGCCGCGCGACTCGCCGTCTGCAACTCGAGCCCGAGGACTTCGACCGTCCCCTCGGCCGGCGCATCGAGGCCGAGGACCAATCGCGCCAGGCGTCGCGCCCGATTCGGCGTGGTTCGAATGACGAAGAACGCGCCGTCGGCGATCGCGATGTCGGTGGTCTGGCACCACTCCGTGTCGCCGGTGGGACAGACGCCGCGCAGCCGGATGGCGGTCATGACCAGATGGCGACGAGGACGGCCGAGGTGATGGCGAGCAGCATGATGGAGCGGACCGCGGCGTGCGTGACCGCGCGTGGGACGTCCGCTTGTCCGCCACGCGCGCGCAGGCCGACGGCGGAGCTCAGCCACGCGACGCCCGCACCGAATGCGCCGCCGCGGACCGCCGACCAGAAGAGATCATCGGGCCGGAGCACGCCGCGCAGGGTGTCGGTGTACGCGGCGATGGTCGCGATGTGTCTGAGCGAGGCAATCGCCACGGCGACGGCGAGCGTGATCGCGACGAAGTACACCGTGAGCAGCGCCGTCGCGATGGCGACCCCAATGATGCGGGGGATCACGTAGAACTGCACGAGATCGACCCCCATGCCGGCGAGGGCATCGGTCTCGCCGAGCAATCGGCTCGTGGCCACGTCGGCAGCGATCGCGGTGCAGGAGCGCGCGGTGACGATCACGGCGGCGAGCAGCGGCCCCGCGTCGCGCACCACGAGGACGCCCAGTGTTCGAGCGACGGTCTCTGACAATCCCAGCTGGGCGGCACGCGCGTGGGCTTCCAGCGTCACCGTGGCGCCGAGACACGCCGCGACGGCGGCGACGAGCGGGATCGCCTGGACGGCCGTGAACCGCAACTGTTGCAGCGCGACGCGCCGCATGAGCCATCCCGCGCTCGACGGTGCCGCCGCGCTGCGGACCAGGCGGCCGATCGCGGCAACGACGGAGAGGACCGCCCCGACCGCCGCGCGCGCGCGCGTGGCAATCGCATGGATGAGCACCACCAGCGCGTCCGTCACCACGGCGCCGATTACGTGAGCGTGCCGAGCACGCGTTTGCGGCGTGCACCGGCGACGACCTCGCCCCGGACGGCGGTGGCGGAGATCCGCACGCGCTCATCGGGTTTGAGTGGGACGACGAAGAACGTGGCCGCCGGGAGCCGTGGGATGAAGGCGGCCCGCATGGTCACGACGACTTCCTGGCGGTCCGCCTCGCTCGCGATGTAGATCGTCATCAGACACACGTCGGCGAGGGACACGTCGACGGTGGCCAGCACCAAACGCAGTGTCTCGAGCGCGTGATGGCACTGGCCGCGCGTATCCAGCGGGGGTCTCCCCGATCCCCGGGTGTCGAGGCCCGATACGCCGGCGACGAAGACCAGCGGGCCCGCCCGGCAGGCGATAGGGAAACCAGTGATCGGATCGCGCGGGGTCAGCGGCGACCAGAACTCCTGGTCAGTCTCGGTAGTCAAGGGACCCCCAGTATTTGACTAGGGGACGGCGGGCGCAAGTGTATCTTCTCAGTATGCTCCGCTGGCGGGTCGTGCTCGCGATCTGGACGGTGCCTGCGCTCCTTTCCGTGTTCGAAACGGAAATGTTCTTGGCGCAAAGTGGTCACGGCACGGCCTTGTGGCGGGTCCTCCTGTCCGAGGTCCCGCCATGGTACGTATGGGCTGCATTGACGCCGGTGATCTTCCGCCTGGGACGGCGGTTTCCGCTGGATCGCGGTCTTCGTCCCAGCGCGGTCGCCGTCCATGTGGTCGCCGCCCTGGTGGCCGGCACGCTCTACGCGTCGGTCGCCGCGTTCCTGTCCGTGGCCACCGGACGGGCCCGGCTGGCATTGCCGGTCTATATCCTGGATTGGTGGCTGAGCGGCCTGCCGCTCATCATGCTGTCCTACTTCGGCGTGCTCGGCATCGGGTACGCGCTCGTCTTTCGCGAGGAGCTGGCGGTCGCCCAGCTCGGCGCGCTCCGCGCGCAGATCCAGCCGCACTTTCTGTTCAACACGTTGAACGCCATCACGGCGCTCGTGCGGGATCAAGAAACCAAGAGCGCGCTCGCGACCCTCGCGCGACTGAGCGATCTCTTACGCTCGGTGCTGACCGCCGATGCCGCGCACGAGGTCTCGCTCGGGGACGAAATAACATTCATCGAGCAATATCTCGGCATTATGGAGGTGCGCTTTTCTGATCGCCTTCGGGTCACGTGGAATGTGCCCGCCGAGCTGCGTGGCGCTCGGGTGCCGACGTTCGTACTGCAGCCGATAGTCGAGAACGCGATTCGCCATGGGATTGCCAAGCGGACAGAGGCCGGGCGCATCGAGATCACCGCCCGGCAGGTCGGCGACCGCCTCGTCCTGACCGTCAGCGACGATGGTCCGGGTCCAAACGGGAACGGGAATGGCGGCGTGGGATTGGCGAATACGCGAGAGCGATTGCGCCGGCTCTATGGTGATGCCACGGTGGAGCTCGGCCAAGGCAAGCCGGGCGCCATAGCGACCATCACGATGCCGCTGGCCTATGCCTGACCTGCGCGTGCTCGTCGTGGACGACGAGCCGCTGTCGCGCCGGGCGTTGCTGCAGCTCATCGCCGAGCATCCGGATTTGCGGCCCATCGGCGAGTGCCGCGATGGGAAAGAGGCCCTGCGCGCCCTCGCGACCCTGGAGCCGGATCTCGTGTTCCTCGACGTCCAGATGCCCGAGCTGGATGGATTCGGTGTCGTCCGCGAATGGGGCGTCGAGCGGATGCCACCGGTCATTTTCGTCACGGCCTACGATGAGTTCGCGCTCAAGGCCTTCACGGTGCACGCGATCGATTACTTGATGAAACCGGTCACATCCGAGCGCTTCGCCGTCGCCGCGGACTACGCGCGCCGGCGCGTGGGCGAGGCGCGGGACCTGACGTTCACGCGCAGGCTGGCGGCACTCGTCGCCGATGGGGCAACGCCGCCGGTCCGCCGGCTGGCCGTCCGGATCGGTAATCGCGATATCCTCGTCCCGTGCGACGATATCCACTGCATCAGGTCAGACGATGTCTACGTCCGGGTCTCGGTCGGTGACCGCGAGTACGTGATGCGCGAGTCCCTTGCCAGCGTCGCGCAGCGCCTCGACCCTGGGCGGTTCATTCGCATTCACCGCACCGCGATCGTGAACATCGCGTACGTGCGCGAGCTCAAGACGTTGACGAACGGTGAGCGCGTGGCGGTGCTGGCGAGCGGCGCCGTTCTCCCTATTGGCCGGCGCCGGCGCGAGGAAGTCGAGAAGATCCTGTTGGGCTCGCCGTGAGGTAATTGACGGCCAGGTGTGAGAGTGCTCGCACGCCGATCGGCAGCGCGCTCTCGTCCGCGGTGAACTTGGGCGAGTGATTCACGGGCGCGGTGTGCCAGTCGATATCCGGCGACGTGACGCCGAGAAAGAAGAAGAACCCGGGCACCCGCTGCTCGTAGTACGAGAAGTCCTCGGACACGGTCACCGGCGGAATCTCGACGACGTTCGTGTCACCGACGACAGCCCGGAGCGTCGGGAGCATCCGGGCGACCAGCGCCGGGTCGTTCACCGTCACCGGATACCCTTGGCCGATTTTCACATCGGCCGTCCCCCCGCCGCTCTGCGCGATCAACTCGGCCTCGCGGACGACGCGCTCGCGCAGGATGCGCCGGGTCGTCGAATCGAACGCCCGCAGCGTGCCCGTCATGACGACGCTATCGGAGATGACGTTGTTGCGCACGCCGCCGTGAATGCTGCCCACCGTGACGATCGCCGCGCCGGTCGTGAGATTGACCTGGCGGCTCACGATCGTCTGCAACCCGGTGACGATCTGCGCCGATATCGCGATCGGGTCGATGCCGGCCCATGGGATCGCGCCGTGCGTGGCGTGACCGTGCACGATGATCGTGAAGGCGTCGGAGCTCGCCATGAACGCGTGAGGCGAGTATGAGATGTTGCCGACCGGTCCGGGCCAGACATGCAGTCCGAACACCGCGCTTGGCTTCGGATTATCAAAAGCGCCCTCTTCGAGCATCATCTTCGCGCCGCCCTGCTCCCCTTCGGGGACGCCTTCTTCGGCCGGTTGAAACAAAAAGATCACGGTCCCCGGCAACTGCTGCTTCAGGCCGGAGAGCACTTCGGCCACGCCCATCAAGATCGCCACGTGATTGTCGTGCCCGCACGCGTGCATCACACCAACGTCTTGACCGTTGTAGGTCGTTCGCTCCGTCGAGGCAAAGGGCAGACCGGACGGCTCGGTGACCGGCAGGGCATCCATGTCCGCGCGCAATGCGACGACGGGTCCCGGTTTGCCGCCGCGGAGGATCCCGACGACGCCGGTGTGCGCGATACCCTCGCGGACCTCGAGGCCCAGCGACTTGAGATGTGCGGCCACGAGTTTCGAGGTGCGAAACTCGCGGTTGCCGAGCTCGGGATGTTGGTGAATATCGCGCCGCCAGGCGACCACTTTTGGCGTCACTTGGGAGGCGAGGCGGTCGACCTCTGTGGACAGTGAGGGCGGCGGCGTTAGGCCGATGATCGCGAGGACGGCAAGCCAGGTTGGGCGCATGGCCCAACAATAGGCCGTCCCTTACCGGGGGGGTAGTATCATCGGCGCGCGCGGCGGCTGCGTGAAATCGAAGTCGTTCTGCAGGTCGCCGAGGAGGCGCACCGACTCGCGCACGGTGGGGCGGGGATCGGGGCGCCCGTCGGTCCGCGGGTCAATGCGCCGATTCGCGAGGAACACGTCCTCGATGAACTTGAGATAGGCGTCGTGACTCAGGAGCTGATGATCGATATAGCCCTGTTTCGCGTACGGGCTGATCACGAGTCCCGGGACGCGGATCCCGTAGCCGTTCTCGTCGATTTTCGGCGGCACGACGTGATCGTAGAAGCCGCCCCAGTCATCCCAGCTCAGGAAGATCGCGGTGGAATCCCATTGCGGTGACTGCATAATGGCGTTGATCACCCCGGTGACGTACTTCTCGCCATCGCTCACCTTCGCCGGCGGGTGCTCGCCGTCCTTTTGATTCGGCACGATCCAGGCGACTTGCGGGAGGCGACTCTGCTTCGCGTCCTCGTAGAAGTTTTCGAGATCCTGGATGTTGCCAAGCTCTCCATCGATCCGGACGGTGGTGAAGCTCGGCAATGGATTCCAAATCGAGGGCGTCGCGCTGTTTTGCGGGACCGCCGGACATTTCGCGCCGTCGTCGTCGCAATCCGGCTGCGAGCCATTCGCGACATAGTACTTCCAGCTGATGCCGGCCTTGTGCAGGAGATAGGTGATGTCAGTCCACGCGTACGCGCCGGATTTCGCGGGGATCCACGCGCCTCCCACGGGAATGCCCCCAGCGGGCGATTGCAGCGCATTGCGGCAAGTCATCGGTTGGTCGATCTCGCAGGAGGCCGACCATGCGGATACCATGAACAAATGCGCGGGCAGACTCCACGTCGCCGCCGCTTCGAACAGCCGGTCCTGGAGCACGAAGTTCTGCGCGTAAGCCCAGTAGTTCGGAATCTCGTGGTCGTCGTGGTAGCCCATGACGTCCGTCCCGCCGTGGCAGCTCGGATCCTGGGCAGTGACGCACGTCGCCTTGACCCTCAGCGCGCGCGCCACGAACCCGTCCATGTTCCCGCCGTCGATATCGGCCACCGCATCGGGGGCGGCATGCGGGCCGCCGACGTTGACATCGGCGGTGTCGTGATACGGGTAGATGCAGGTATTGTGCACCGGGTCGGGCAGGCAGTCGCGCGGCAGCTCGTCCTGCATGGGGATCCCGTCCGCGCCCGGAAACGTTCCGAAGTACGTGTCGAACGAGCGGTTTTCCTGCATGATGATGATCACGTGCCGGATTTTCGTCCCCGGCGCGGGAGTCGTCACCCCATTATCCGCCGAGCACGCGGAAATGGCGGCGAAGATGATCAGAACGATACCTCGTCGCATGCAGGCCCAAAATGAGGGACCCTCTCATCGACGTTCGCGTTACCGGGTTGGCTTCGCGTCACCAACCGGTGACAGCACGGTGACCGCGACGCCTTCGCGAATGTCGTCCGAGGGATTGACGACGACTCGCGTGCCCTCGTCCAGGCCACTGGTAATCTCAACTTCCGTGCCGAAATCCCTTCCCAATTCCAGCTTCTGATAGTGCACGGTGTTGTCGCTCTTGACCACCGCGGCTTCGGGGCCCTCGGTGCGAACCACCAGTGCGTTTGCCGGTATCAAGAGGGTTTGCCCGTCACCCTTGATCTGGAACCGGACCTCGGCGTACATGCCCGGCAGCAGCAATCGCTTGGGGTTCACGATCTGGACCTCGGTCAGCAGCGTCCGCGACGCGGCATCCAGAGCCCTCGCATTTCTGACCACCGTGCCCTCGAACGCCGTTTGCGGGAGCTCTCGTATCACGACGATCGCCTTTTGCCCTGGCTGCACCATCGCCATCGCACTTTGCGGCACGTCGACATACACCCGGACGGTATCCGTGCCCGCCACCGTGAAGAGCGGCTTGCTCGATGCGGCGCCGGCGTCGATCAACATGCCGTTATCGATGGTTCGCGATGTCACGACACCAGCAAACGGAGCGACCACGCGCTCGTAATCCTGGAGCTGCAATAACCGGCGATAATTCGCCTGGCCCGATCTCAAATTGCCCTCGGCCGCATCGTAGGTGGCCTGTTTCGTATCGACATCGAGGGCGGTCACGACCGAATCGTGCGCCAAGGCCTGCCACCGGTCGAGCGTATGTTTGGCGAGATCCAGGTTGGCTTGCAGTTGGATCAAGTCCGCTTTGGCTTGATCGACTTGATGATCGACCTCGGGCGACTCGATTTGCGCCATGAGCTGGCCCGCGGTCACATACGCGCCGATGTCCGTGGTCCAGCGCGCGATGTAGCCCGGGGTGCGGGCGTAGAGTGGCGCCTCGTGCATCGCCTCGATCGAACCGGGGAGCGCGAGCTGAGACGTCGGGGCGGCCTTGCCGACGGTGACGACATTCACCTTCGGCACGCTGTGCACCGACGCCGACTCGGCCTCGAGCTCGCGCGAGCGCTGCACGCGCGGGATGATGCCGAACGCCAGGAGCGCGGCCAGGACCAGTGCGCCGGTACCAAGAGCAGCTTTCATATGATCATCGGGCGGTTGAGCGCCGTCCGTGGATGACACTATACACAGTAGGCACGAAGAATAGCGTGAACATGGTCGCGACAACGAGTCCGCCGATAACGGCGCGACCGAGGGGTGCGTTTTGTTCTCCGCCCTCGCCAAGGCCGAGGGCCATCGGCAGCATGCCGATGATCATCGCGAGGGCCGTCATGATCACGGGACGCAAGCGCGTGAACCCTGCGTCAGCCGCGGCCTCGAGAGGCGTCCGGCCCGCGTGCCGGCGGTCGTTGGCGAATGTGACGAGCAAGATGCTGTTGGCGGTCGCGACGCCCATGGCCATGATGGCGCCCATCAGCGACGGGACGCTAAAGGCGGTGTTCGTCGCGAAGAGCGCCCACAAAATCCCCGCCAATGCTCCTGGCAGAGCCATGATGATGATCAGCGGGTCGGACCAGGACTGGAAGTTGACGACCATCAACAAGTAGACGAGCAAGATCGCGAAAGCGAGACCGGCGCCCAGACCGGCGAACGAGGCGAACATGCTGCGCACCTGGCCGCGCACGACGAGCTGCGTGCCGCGCGGGAGGTTCGGTTTCTCACGGGCGACGATGCGATCGATATCGGCGGCGACGCCGCCCAGATCGCGATCCTGCGGCGCGGCGAAGATGTCGAACACGTTCTGGACGTTGTAGTGACTGATCTCCATCGGCACGGTCGTGCGATGCATGCTGGCGACGTTGCCGAGCACCAGGGGCGCCTCCTGGCTCGTGATCGGGACCGCGCGGGATGGCAGGTCGGTGAGTCCGGGGACGCCCGATGCCGGCGAGCCGATGGGGGTCGCGTTGATGTCGTCGAGCGTGTTGTACTTGAGTGGCGGCGTCTGGACGACCAGGCTGTACTGGATGCCGTTCTCGGTATTCAGCCAGAAGTTGGGCGCGGCCTGGACGGTCGACGACAGCGACGTGAGGACGCTGGACGCGACGCTTTGCTGTGACACACCGAGCTCGGCGGCGCGGGAGCGGTCGACATCGAACATGAGCTCCGGCGCCGCCATCTCCTGCTGAATGCGCACATCGACGGCGCCCGGCACGTTGCGGATCTCATTCACGAGTCGCTGGGCGATCTCGTAATTTCGGGGATCGCGACCGACCACCTGAATATCGATCGGCGCCGGAATGCCGAAGTTCAGGATCTGGCTCACTATGTCGGCGGCGCCGAACGAAAACGTGCCTTGCGGATAGAGGTCGTGGAATCGCCGGCGCAGGACCTTGATGTACTGCCAGGTCGAGGTGCGGTGCTCCGGCGCCAGCGAGATCAGGATCTCGGCGTCGGCGGCACTGATGGTCGGCGTGTCGCTCATCGACAGGTTGATCTGACTATAGGGCAGTCCGATGTTGTCGAGGATGCCCGCGAGCTCTCGCGGCGGGATGATCTCACGGACGGTCCGATCAACGGCGGCGACGAATTGCTCGGTCTCTTCGATACGCGTGCCGGCCGGCGCGCGCACGTGCAGCCGAATCTGGCCCGCGTCGACCTTCGGAAAGAAATCCTCGCCAATGAACGGCGCCAGGCACGCCGACCCGACGCAGAAGAGGGCCGCGGCCGCCGCAACCAATCGGCGATGGCCCAGCGCTGTTTTGAGCGCGGCGTGATACCGGTCGCGCGCGCGTTCGAACACGTGGTTGAACGCGTGATAGATGCGCCACACCGGTCCGGTCCCGCCCTCGGCGTGCTCGCCCTCGCGGTACATCTCGGCCTCGTCCTTCAATAAGAACTGCACCATGGTGGGCACGATGGTGCGGGAGAGCACGTACGACGCGAGCATGGCGAAGATCACGGCCATGGCTAACGGGGCGAAGAGAGCGCCCGCGATACCCCCGAGGAAGAACACGGGGACGAACACGATGCAGATCGCCAAGGTCGACACGAACGCCGGCACCGCGATCTGGGAGGCGCCGTCGAGAATGGCCTGCGTCAGTTCTTTTCGTTGGCCCAGGTTGCGATGGATATTCTCGATCTCGACCGTGGCATCGTCGACGAGGATGCCGACCGCGAGGGCCAGCCCGCCCATGGTCATCACGTTCAGCGTTTGACCGAGGGCGGCCATGATGATGATGGAAACCAGGATCGACAGCGGAATCGAGATGGCGACGATGAGCGTGCTGCGCCAGCTGCCGAGGAAGATCAGGATCATGAGCGCGGTGAGGCACGCCGCAATAGCAGCCTCGCGCAACACGCCGTCGAGCGCCGCACGCACGAAGATCGACTGGTCGATCACGTAGCGCATCTGCATCGACGGCGGCAGGGTCGCCATAATGGCCGGGAGCGCTTCTTTGACGCGCTTGACGATGTCGAGCGTCGAGTTCCCCTGCGCCTTGAGAATCGTTTGCAGCGCGCCGCGGGATCCGTTGTCGCGGACGATGTTCGTCTGCACGGCGTAGCCATCGTGCACGTGCGCGACATCGCGGACGTAGACCATCGCGCCGTTCACCTGGCGGATCGGCATGTCGTTCAGCGTCTCGACGACGTCGGGGTTCGAGTTGAGCCCGACCTGATATTCGCGCGAGCCGAGCTTCACGCTGCCGGAGGGCGTCGTCACGACCTGCGCGTTCATGGCCAGGCTGACGTCGGCCGGGCTCAGCCCCTTCGCCAGCAGGGCCGACGGGTCCAGGTCGACCATGATCTGCCGTGGCTTGCCACCATAGAGACCGGGCAGCTGCGCGCCCTGGACGGTCGCGAGGCCGACGCGCAGGAAGTTCGACGCGTTGTCGTTGATCTGCTGCTCGGACAGGACGGAGCTTCTGATGCCCAGCTGGAGGATCGGGACGTTCGTCGCGTTGAACTGGATGATGAGTGGCGGGACGGTGCCCGGCGGATAGCCGCGGAGCGCGGTCTGGCAGTAGGCCGTCACCTGCGCGTTGGCCGCGCCGATGTTGACGTCCGGGTGGAAGAAGATCCGGATGACGCCCTCGCCGAACAGCGAGTTCGACTCGATGTGCTCGATGTCGTTCACGACCGTCGTGGCGAATCGCTCGTTCGGCCCGACGATCCGCTGTTCCATGTCGCGCGGGCTCATGCCGGGCCAGACCCAGACGACGTTAATGACTGGGCTGTTGATCTCCGGGAATACGTCCGCCGGAGTGCGGCGGATCGCGACGATCCCGAAGATGATGACGAGGAGGGAGGCGACGACGAACGTGTACGGGCGGCGGAGCGCCAGGCGGACTATCCACATGCTAGAAAAATAACGCACGAGCCTGGCGTACCGTTGGCCGTCTGGTCGCGCTCGCCTCGGCGTCGAGTTGGTGATAGGTTCTCGACACCCCCAAGACAGGAGATGAGCATGATAAGCACTATCGCAGCGATCATGATGATGGCCGCGCCCGCGCCGGCCGATACGGTGAGCGGGTGTTTGTCGAAGGGCGACAAGGCCGGGACGTACTCGATCGCGGCCGGCGGGAAAACGTGGCCGGTGATGTCGAAGTCGGTGAAGCTCGACGGGCACGTCGGGCACACCGTGACGCTGACGGGTGCCGCCGACAAGGACGGCACGTTCGAGGCGACCAAGCTGGCCATGAAATCGGCGAGCTGCATGTAACGCCCGAAGTGCGCGCCGCGCTTCGCGCGAACGCGCAACTCTCCAGGACGGCGTCCGGCGCTGATCACAGGCCCGGGCGCCGTCGGTCGTTCCGGGATGGGCACGGTGCGCGCGAAGCGCGCCTGTGTGCCTAAATCCGGCTCAAAACGCCCCGTTTGAGCTCGCGAATGCGAGCCTCGTCGCGCTTATAGAACGTCCACTGCTTGATGCGCTTCCCGCGGATGAGCCCCGCCGCCGAGAGAATGCGCAAGTGCTCGTGCGCCGTGGGTTGCGACACGCCGAGCTTCTGGGCGATGAACACGCCGCACACGCCGTCCTTCACGAGATCCCCGTCGACCTGCGGCGGAAAATGCGCGACGGGATGTTTGAGCCAGTCGAGGATGCGCAACCGTCGCTCACTCGCCAGCGCGCGCAGCACGCGATCGGTCACCATATTGATAATTAGCTATTTGACTAAGTATGTTGTCAACCATGCTGATGACGCTCGCGGCCGATCGGGATGGCGTGGCCGCCGCCCATGAACAGATCCGTCCGTATATTCGACGGACCCCAACGCTCCTGCTCGACGGGATCACGGCAAAGCTCGAGCTCTGCCAACACGCCGGGTCGTTCAAGACACGGGGCGCTTTTGCGAACGTGCTGATGCGCGATGTGCCGCCGGCCGGTGTCGTCGCCGCGACCGGGGGGAATCACGGCGCGTCCGTGTCCTATGCCGCGCGGGCCGTCGGCCGCGTGGCCAAGATCTTCGCGCCGGCGTACTCCTCGCCCGCGAAGCTTCAGCGGATCCGCGATTATGGGGGGAACCTCACGCTCGTGCCGGGGTTGGCGGAGGGGTTCGCGGCACAGGACGCCTGGGCCGCCGAGACCGGTGCGATCGTCGTGCACTCGTTCGACCAACTGGAGACGATGCTGGGCGCCGGGACCGTCGCGCTGGAGCTCGAGGAGCAGGCACCCGGCCTCGACACGGTGCTGGTCCCGGTTGGCGGCGCCGGTTTCATCGCCGGGGTCGGCGCCTGGTACCAGGGATCGGTGCGCGTGATCGGCGTCGAGCCCGAGCTGTCGCCAACGCTGTACAATGCGCTCGAGGCTGGCCATCCCGTCGATACACAGACGGGCGTTGGCATCGCCGCCGACGCGACGTCTCCGCCCCGCGTTGGCGCGCTCGCATTTCCGGTCGCCCGGCAGTGGGTCGACCGCGTCGTGCTCGTGACCGACGACGCGATCCGACGGGCGCAAGGGCACCTGTGGTCACACGCCCGCATCGTCGCCGAGCCCGCGGGCGCGTGCACCATGGCGGCGATACTTTCCGGCGTGTACACGCCGGCGCCAACCGAGCGCGTCGGCATCATCATTAGCGGCGGCAACACGGTTGCCGTGGACTTCACCCGATGAGCATACAGCGAATCAACGTTGGCCCGCGCATGAGCCAGGCCGTCGTGCACGGCGACACGATCTACATCGCCGGGCAAGTCGCCAGCGATACGACGGCGGACATTATCGGCCAAACCCGCCAGATCCTCGCGAAAATCGAATCGCTGCTCCGCGACGCGGGCAGCGACAAGTCGAAACTCCTCGCCGCGAATATCTGGCTGTCCAATGTGGCCTTTTACGACTCGATGAACAGCGTCTGGGACGCGTGGGTGACCCCCGGGTCTCCGCCCGCCCGCGCCACCGTTGGGTCCCCGCTGGCGGGGGCGCAGTTCCTGGTCGAGATCGCGGCGATCGCCGCGCGCTAGCTGATCGTGCTCAGGAACGCCGAGACGACGTCGGGGCGCCACCAGTGGGCGCACTTGTTGATCTCGGCGACGGCCTCGTCGTGCGACATCGCCTTGCGGTAGCTGCGCGTGGTGGTCAACGCATCGTACATGTCGACGATGCCGATGACCTGCGCCGTCAACGGCACTTCGTCGCCACGGAGACGATCGGGGTAGCCTGAGCCGTCTTGCTTCTCGTGGTGCGACCGGATGATCGGCTTGACCGGCCACGGGAACTCGATCGACGCGAGGAGCTCGATCCCGTAGATCGTGTGCTGCTCCATGATCTCGCGCTCTTCCGGCGTCAACCGGCCGGGCTTGTTCAGGATCTCGTGCGGCACGCGCACCTTGCCGACGTCGTGCAGGTACGCGCCGACCCGCACGGCGGTGATCATGGACTCGTTGAGTCCCAATCGAGTAGCCACCGTGGCGGCATATTGGGCCACGCGCTCGCAGTGACCGTGCGTGTACCCGTCCGCGGATTCGATCGACCGGCCCCAGGTCGCGACGAGGTCGAGGTAGATCCGCTCGAGTTCGGCGACTTTCGTGGTAACGTCTTTGAGGTCCGCCTGAGCGCCCGAGCGTTGGAACTGGCGGTGGGCCATGTTGAGCAGCGTCAGCGCGTCCTGATTGCGATTGAGCTGCTGATACAACACGGCCAATTCGCGCGTGGCCTCGGCCTCCTCGACGTTCGTTCCCGCGTCTGACGCGAGTTTCATCGCCGATCTCAGACGCGCTTCGGCCAGCGCTGGCGCACCCGTTTCGCGGTACATCATCCCGAGGAAACGATAGGCCTCGGAGCGGCCCTGGCGGACGCCGAGCTCGTCGAAGATGCGAAGGGCCTCCTCGGCGCCCTGGCGGGCGTCCTCGTACCGCTGGCGAGCGAGGTGGATTTCCGTGCGCTGGAGGAGGGCATTCGCGCGCAGCTGGAGATCGCCGATCTTCTCTCCGAGTGCCAGGCTGGCCGCAAAGTGCGCGTCGGCCTCCTCCCAATGCTGCAGGTCGGCGTTGATCATGCCGAGGTTGTGATTGACGACCGCGCGGCCGCGATCGTCGCCGGCGGCCTCGAACGCCGCGAGCGCGCGCCGGTAGCGGGAGAGCGCCGTCGTGAAGTCGCCCTGGATGTTGGCGACGATCCCGCAGTTCACCTCGATCAGCGCCCGCAGTGGCGGGTGGTGCCCGCCGAGCGTGAGCCCGCGCTCGAACGCATCCATCGCCGAGTCCCACGCGCCACGGTCGTTGTGCACGATACCGAGGGCGTTGAGCGCGTACGAGGCAGAGAGGCCGAGGTTGGCCGCCATCGCCGTGTGGTAGCTCTGTTCACACAACGCAACGGCAGCGCCATACTCCTGGCGCCGCCGGCGAATCATCGCGTGCCGGCGCAGGGCCTCACACCGTGCTTCGATGTCGGTGAGGTCGGTCCCTGCGCCTGCCGCTATCGCGACGTAGTCCTCGATCGCCGCGTCCAACCGTCCCGCGCGCTCGCGCTCCTTGGCCTGGGCCAGCGTGTCGCTGATTAGCGTCGACCCTCCGCCGCCGCATACACCGAGAAGTGCCAGATCGGCGCCGTCACCTTGCCGTTCCCGTTGTCGAGCGACGGGAGCAGATCCAGAATGGTCTGCAGCAGGTTGTCGAGCAGGTCGATCGTCAGCGGCCCGTTCGGCTTGTTCTGACAGTGCGAGTAATCCAGCGACAGCGTCGGCGGCAGGAGGAACTGCTGGCCTTGGGGGCCGAACACGACACCGATCGTATCACCCGGGACCGTCTGGGCCGTGATCGTGACCGGCTTGAAGACCGCGAACGGCGGGACGCTCAGCGAGTGCGGGCCGATCTGGATCTGGCCACCCCAGATCCCGACCGTGCCGGAGCCCGTATACGGGCCACCGTTGCCTTGGCAGACGAAGAGATTCGGCTGGCCGCCGAGCCCGAGGTCGCCGAGGAGATCGCCGACGACATTCTTGCTCTGCGTCGGCGCCGCCGACGTCGGGGCAAGAGGTTGTGTAGGACTATCGCCGCCGCACGCCCAAAGGGCAGCGCTGACGAGAATGAGAGCTGTGAGGTACGGGAGTTTGCGCTGCTGCATTAGCGATTCCTCATCTAGGGCCCAGGAGTTGGCACAGGATGTGGCAATCGGCACGCCCATTGGTCGAGCTCGGTAACTCCTTACGCCGCAACGCAGCCAGGCGTTTGTGTCGTATTGTCCCTACAGGCAAAACGCCAGAACTTCACGCAAAGTGCACGAGCAGCGTCATGAGCCCAAGCAAGTCCCGATGCGCCCGTTTGGCCTCGTCATAGAGCCGGGCCCGCTCGATGGCCTGCGCGCACTGCCGCGCGAGCGTCGTCAGCAGCGCGCGGTCGTTCTCGTCGAACTCACGCGGGGCAGTGAAATCGAACGAGAGCCCACCCATCACGTGCCCTTCGATCGTCAGCGGCAACACCGCGAACGCCGAGAGCGTCGGGTGCGCCGACAACGTCGCGGCCAACGCCGGAAATCTCGCCTCGTAGTCCGCTCGATTCGTGATGAAGATCGGCTCACCGGTCGTGACGACGTCCGGATACGGCAACCCGGGCGTATTCGGAAAGACGCGCCACTCGCGGAACGTGGCCTCGCTCACGCCAGTCATGGCGAGTAGCTCGAACGAATGCCCGTCGGCCGCCATGATGCCAACCGCCCCGGCTTGGGCCCCTACGACGCTCGCGCCTTCGGATGCGACAATGTGCGCGACCTCCGCCGGTGACGCCGCGGCCGCGAGCCCCGCGGTCACGCGCTGCATCGCCCGGACGCGCACGCCCTCGGCGCGCAGTTGGACTTCGATGCGCTTCCGGTCGGTGATATCAGTGGAAACGCCGAGCACCTGCTCGGCCCGGCCACTATCGCCGATGATCGGGCATTTCACAGTCTGGAGCCACCGCACCGAACCCGATGCGTCCGTAATACGCTCCTCGGGGATGAGGAGTGGCCGACCGGACTCGATCACCTGTCGGTCAATGCGACGGAAAAATTCGACCTCGTCCTCGTTGCTGTTGAATTCGGCGTCGGATTTGCCGAGGAGCTGATCGATCGATGTTCCATAGACGTCCGCGATGGCCTGATTGACGAGCGTGAAACGGCCCTGGCGGTCCTTCGCGAACACGAAGTTCGGATTGATGTCGATCACCTGCCGCAAGAATCGCCGTTCGGCCGTGAGCGCGACGCGTGAGCGCTCCGCCGTCGCCGACGACTCGCGCATTTGCGCGTGCGTTGCTTCCTGCTCGGCCGCCCGGCGCTCGAGCTCGCGGGTCAATGTGACCGCAACGTAGGCGGAGAGTGCGGCACCGGCTGTCAAAAGGCACGCGGTGAGGATGCGTGCCGACATTGACTGCGACGCGAAGGCGACAACGCCGCCCGCGATGACGAGCACCGCCGGACCGACAATTTGACGCATTTGTATCACGACGAAAGTCTACAGTTTAGGACGCTCCGGGCCACCCCTTTGGGCGCCTTGGGGTTCGGCTCTTGCATAGCTGTGCTCGTATGGCTCGTGATGTGACGACGACTGGGCGTGGACATGTGTGGGTTGGCGAGACGCAGTCGACGCCGGGTGAGCGCGCGCTGTCGATTCTCCTCATCAGTCAGCGAGCGCTCAGCGACATGACGCTCACGGGTGACGTGGAGCAAATGCCGAGCACGGACGGAGCCGTCGCGAGGCTCCGCTCGCGCGCGTTCGACTGCGTGTTGCTCGACCAGGAGCTCTCGGGGCAGGGCGGCTTGGAGATGCTCCGGGAGCTGCGCCGGCTCGGGCTCGATGTCCCCGTCGTCATACTCACGGGACCGAGCGACGATCGTCTCGACGCGACCATTGGCAGCGCCGTGCGACTGCATCGCGCGGAGCGCGCGCTCAAAGCGAGCCAGACATGGGCCTCGACGGCGCTGCGCAGCATCAGCGACGCGGTGATCACGACGGATGCGCGGGGTTCGATCACGTTCCTCAATCGCGCGGCCGAAGAGCTCACCGGCTGGACCTCGGCGAGCGCGGTTGGTCATCTGCTCGGTGATGTCGCCGACGTCATTCCAGATAGTGACGGCTTGCCGCTCGACGAGCGACTGAAACAGGTCCTGGGCGGACACTCGGTCGTGTCGCAAGCGGACATGGTGCTGCGCGGACCCGGAGGGCGACGCGTGTCCGTGGACGTTCGCCTCGCTCGCATTCGGGCGGACCGGGCCGAGGGCACGACGGCGCCGATGGCGGCGCTCGGCTCGGTCGTCGTATTGCGCGATATCACCGATCGGAAAGCCGCCCAAGCGGCGCTCGAATGGGCGCGGGCGGACGCCGAGCGGGCGCGGGCGCAGGCCGAGTCGGCCAACCGCGCGAAGAGCGAGTTTCTGGCGACGATGAGCCACGAGCTGCGGACCCCGCTCAACGCGATCGGCGGTTTCACGCAACTCATCGCCGACGGCATCTATGGTCCGCTCGAGCCGAGACAAACCGAGGCGCTCCGTCGGATCAAGCGCGCGCAAGAGCTGCTCCTCGGCCTGATCAACGCCGTGTTGGACTTCGCCAAGGTCCAGGCGGGTCGCGTGCCGCTGGCGATCAGCGACTTCGATGTCCAAGGCGTGCTCGACGACGTTCGCGCGCTCGTGCTCCCGCAGATGCTCGGCAAAGCGCTGACCCTCGAGCTGCCCCCGCTCGGCGGCGACGCGATGGCGGTGCACGCCGATCGGGACAAGGTGCAGCAGATCTTGCTCAATCTCCTGAGCAACGCCACCAAGTTTACGGCGCGCGGTGGTCGCGTCACGCTCGGCTGGCACGCCGAGGCGCAGACGGTCTCGATAACGGTTTCCGATACAGGCGTCGGGATTCCACTGGAGCGACTGGAAGCGGTCTTCGAGCCCTTCGTTCAGCTCGGCAGCGATCGCACCACGGTTGGGCAAGGCACGGGGCTCGGCTTGGCCATCAGCCGCGAGCTCGCGCGAACCATGGGCGGCGAGCTCACGGCGGTGAGCGAAGTCGGCACCGGGTCCGTCTTCACCCTAGCGCTGCCGCGATCGAAACTGCCTGCTTGATAAAACACACGACCCCGACAATCATGTCGCTCGTGATGTACCCGGGGTTGCTCGACCGACCGCCTCCGCCGGTCGCTACGGATTTCGCGGAGCCCGCGACGGATGCATGGGTCACGCGAATCCGTCAGGGTGACAGTCGGGCATTCGAGGCGCTGTACCTCGCGTTTTATGCCCCCCTCTGCGCGTTCGTCGCGACAATCGTCGGCAACGCAGCGCAGGGTGAGGATATCGTCCAAGATCTGTTATGTCGGATCTGGGAGCGCCGCGCCACCTGGCGTCCGACGAACGGCGGCGTCCGGCGCTATCTGTTTGGCGCGGCCAGAAATCGCGCGCTCAACCATCTCAAACGACAACGCGTCGAGGCGCGAGCCGCCGAATTGTCTCCGGCGGAAGACAACGGCCCGACGCCCGAGCACGACGCCGAAGCCGCCGACTTCGACTCCGCGCTGGCCCGGGCACTCGCCGACTTGGCGCCACGGTGTCGCCAAGCCTGTGTCCTGCGGTGGCGATATGGCCTGACGTATCCCGAGATCGCCGAAGCCATGAGCATCACGCAGAAAGGCGTCGAGGCATTGCTGACGCGAGGGCTCAAGGCACTGAGATCCGCGCTTATCGCATTTGACATGTAGGGGGTTCGCCGCCGCCGATTGTTGTTGAGTCGTGAGCGAGCCGGACTGGGTCCTGTTGGAGCGCGTCGCCGTCGGCAAGGGGTCAGACGCCGATCGCGCGGCCGTCGAGCAATGGATCGGCTCCGATCCCGACCGCCGGCGGTTGTTCGATCAGATCGCGCGCATCGCCGCCGCTACCCGCCACCTCGGCGCTGCCTCACACTTCGACGCCGCAGCCAGTCTCACTCGCGCGCGAAAGCGTTTCAATAGAAGGACGGGCTGGCGGGTCAGCGACCGATGGCCTTTGGCGGCGATCGCCGCCGGATTGGTCGTCGCGATCAGTCTCGGCCTGGCAATAGGCACGCGGTCGCGGAGGCGCGAAGCGCCACGTGTATTTCTGACGGCGCGAGGCCAGCGTGCCACGCTCCGCCTCGATGATGGCACGCAAGTCGTGCTGGCCCCGGCGAGCCGACTGACGGTGGACGGCCGGTCGGCGACGCTCGATGGCGAGGCATTCTTTACGGTCGTCCATGATCCGCGCACCCCGTTTGTGGTCCACGCGGGCCGAGTGGTGGCGACGGACAAGGGTACGCGGTTCGACGTCCGCGCGTATCCCGAAGACAGCACGGTCCGCGTTGCCGTCGACGAAGGTCAGGTCGCCGTCACCGCGGTCCTGGCAGCGAACACGCCGGCGATCGCGCTCGCCGGAGGCGACGCGGCCACGGTCACGCCATCTGGTGAGGCCGCCGTCGATCGTGGCGTCGAAAACATCGGCGCGTGGACCACCGGTCGGCTCGAGCTGCACAACACGCCGGCGCGCGAAGCCGTCCGCGCGCTCGCGCGCTGGTACGACGTAGACCTCCGACTCGGCGACTCCACGCTCGCCGCGGTCCCCCTCACGGCCTCGTTCCGCGACGAGCCGGTCGATGAGGTCCTGCACATTGTCGCGGTCACCTTGGGCGCCCGCGTCCGCTGGAGCGGCCGCACGGTGATCCTCGTCAGACGTTCCAAGGAGCACTAATGCGTCGACTCTCGTTCGTTCTGGCTCTGTCCGCTTTGCCACATCTGGCTCACGCCCAACCCTCATTGCTCGTCTTCATGCGCTCCGACGGCCGACGCGTCGACGCGCGCAACGTCGCCGTGATGCGACGACGGGTCAGCATCCATCTACAGGATGTCGCGATCTCCGAAGTCCTCGACGCGATCGGCAGCCAAGCTGGCCTGCACATCGCGTACAGCCCAAACGAGCTGCCCGACCAGGCGCGCGTGTCGCTCGAGGCTGATGGCATCTCGGTGGTCGCCGCCCTCACCGAAGTGCTGCAAGAGACCCAAGTCGATGTCGAGGTCTTGCCCGGCGACCAGATCGCGCTGATTCGTCGTCCTGCTCAACCCCCACCGCCGCGCCGGCTCACGGGTCGGGTGCTCGATGCCGACTCGCGCGAGCCGGTCGTCAACGCCCAAGTGGTCGTCACCGGAACGAACGTCGGTACACTGACGAATGACAGCGGCGCATTCGCGCTGCGACTGCCGGACAACGCCAAGAGCGTCACCGTGCGCCGCATCGGCTATCGCCAGACCGTGGACTCGCTGGCGAGCGATCAGACCGATATCACGATCACGATGACGAAGGACGTGCTCAAGCTCGAGGCCGAGGTGGTCACGGGCGTGGCGACGACGATCTCGTCGGCGAACTCGGCCAACGACGTGGCCGTCATCTCGGCCGATGAGGTGTCGAGAGTGCCAGCGCCGACGGTCGAGAATGCCATCCAAGGCAAGGTCCCGGGCGCGGTCATCCAACAGAACAACGGCGGCGCGCCGGGCGGCGGCATGCAGATCCAGGTGCGCGGCGTCACGTCGATCTACGCGAACTCGAATCCGCTCTACGTCGTCGACGGCGTCATGGTGAACAACGAGACGCTGAACAGCGGACTCAATACGATCAGCCAGGCGAACGGCGGCGTCGGCAGCAACAGCCAGGACAACAGCCCGAACCGGATCGCTGATCTGAATCCGGACGATATCGAGAGTATCGAGATCCTCAAGGGCGCGAGCGCCTCGGCCATCTACGGCTCGAAGGCCTCATCCGGCGTCGTGGTGATCACGACGAAGAAAGGCGCGCCGGGCAAGCCGCAGTGGAATTTCTCCCAGAAGCTCGGTCACTTCGAGCTCGCCAACACGTACGATCTCACCCAGTTCCCGACGCTCCAGTCGGCGCTGAATTGGGCCAACACCTACGGGCAGTCGCCGGATACGGTCAGGAAGTACTACGCCGGACCGCAGGACTATCAAGACCAGCTCTTCGGCAACCCGCAGGCGTCCTACGAGACGGATCTGAGCGTCAGCGGTACGTCAGGGAAGACGCAGTACTTCCTGTCTGGGCTGACGAAATACGACAACGGCATTCAGCTGAACACCGGCTACAACAAGCAGACCGTTCGATCGAACGTGACGCAGCACCTCTCCGACAATCTGTCGGTGACGGCGAACCTGACGTACGCGAACTCGACGACACGGCGCGGGGTGACCGGCAACGACAATATCGGGATCAGCCCGTACGACGTCTTCTCCTACACGCCGCAGTTCGTGTTGCTCGACCGCCAGTCGAATCTCGCCTGGCCCAGGAATCCGTACGGGCCGGCGAACCCGTTCGCCGACGCGTGGGAGATTCAGACGCCGGAAGAGGTGAACCGGTTCATCGGCGGCGGCAACGTCGACTGGACGCCGTATCGGTCGTCGATCCAAAGCGTTCGGCTCGAATTCCAGGGCGGCGCGGACCTGACGACACAGAGCGACAAGTTTTACGCTCCGCCGGACCTGCAAGTCGAGCAACAAATTCCCTCGGGACTTCCGGGCGTCGCCCAGGATCAGTTCGGCCGGACGACGTATTACAACTACTCGCTCAACCTGATCCACCATTACACTGGGCTGTCGTTCCTGGACGCGACGACGTCATTCGGATTCGTTCGCGAGATCCGGAGCCTGGACAATCCGTTGACCGCCGGTCAAGCGTTGCTCGCCGGCGCGAACAACCCGCAACTCGGCGCCGTGCAGACGCTGCAAGACAACGCGACCGAAGCGAAGGATCAGTCGCTGTACGTTCAAGAGCAAATCCTCACGCTCGGCGAGCGTCTGGCGTTGACCGCCGGCGTGACGGCCGAGCGGACCAGCAACGACGGAGACATCAGCAAGTTCTACCCGTACACGCGGTTCTCCGGCTCGTACCGCATTCCGCAGTTCGTCGGATTTTTGAACGAGCTCAAGGTGCGGGCCGCGTACGGCCAGTCCGGCACACAGCCGAACTATCTCGTGAAGTACACGCCGTTCAATATCGGCGTATCGAGTGGGGCGATCGGTGCGTATGGGAATCTCGTCCAAGGCGATTCGGTGGTGCGGCCCGAGCGGGAGGTCGAGGAAGAACTCGGGTTTGATGCGACGTTCTTGAATTCCCGCGCCCAATTCAGCGCCACGATCTATCAGAAGCGGTTGACCGACCTGCTCCTGCAGGATGCGATCTCGCCGTCACTCGGCGCCAACGAGCAATGGATCAACGGCGGCGAGTTCACCAACCAGGGCATCGAGCTCCAGCTCACCGCGACGCCGATCCAGTTCAAGAACGGCTTCCAGTGGATCACGACGACCAGCTTCTACCGGAACTACAGCGTGGTGAACTCGCTGCCGGTGCCGGCGTTCAACCTGAACAACGGCGGTGGTGGGTCGCTCGGGACGTACCGGGTTCAGGTGGGGCGCTCGGTCACGCAGATCGTCGGCAACTCCAACGGCCCGGATGGCCAGCCGATCCAGGTCGGCGATGCGCAGCCGAACTTCGTGATGAACTTCTCGAACCAATTCTCATGGGGCCCGCTCCACGCCTCGGGTCTGCTCGAATGGAGCTATGGCGGCTTGGCGGGCAACTTCACGGACAACCTCTTCGACGTGAGCCCCGGCACTTTGGCCGACACGGCTTTGAGCGCGCGCCGCACGATCGCGGCCAACAACGGTCTCACCCCGTACGCCGAACCGGCCGGATACCTCAAGCTGCGCGAGCTCACGTTGAGCTATCAACTGCCGTCACAGCTCGTCGGGCTGTCGCGCGGGTTGTTGCGCAACGCCACGATTTCGCTCACCGGTCGCAACCTGCTCATGTGGACCAAGTACACGGGGCTCGATCCCGAGGTGAACTTCGTCGGCAACCAACAAGTGCAGCGCGGCCAAGATGTCACCCCCTACCCGCCGGCGCGCAGCTATTTCATCTCCCTCGATCTGGGATTCTAACATGAGGAGCCGCTTCCTTCTCCTGCTCGCCGTGCTGGCCGCGTGCAAAGACTCGAATGTGCCCGACCTCTCGGGCCCGACCTCGGTCGCCAGCACGCCGACGGGCATACAGAACGTCGTGACCGGGCTCTTCTTCGCCGCCCGGCTCGATGTCGGGAACTATATCTTTGCCTCGAGCGCGTTCGGGCGCGATGCCGGGAACTTCACCAACACCGAGCCGCGGTGGATCACCGAAGGTCTCGGGCTCACGCCGATCGCGTTCAACGATTTCTTCTGGTCGCAGTGGGAGTGGGACCAGGAGTACAGCAATATCAAGCTCGCCAACAACATCATCGCGTCGATCCCGAACGTCGCACCCGCGTACTCCAGCGCGCAGGCATCGGCGATCCGCGGCGTCGTGCGGACGATCAAAGCCCTGCAGTTCATGATGATCGCCGAGACCCACGACACCGTGGGCGTCTCGCTGTACTCAGCCGGTGCGTCATCCCCGCAGGCGATCTACTGCAACCGGGATGTCTGGCAGTACATCGTCGCGTTGTTGGATTCGGCGAACGGAGATTTGAATACCGCTGGCGCCATCGCGATTCCTGTCATGCTGCCGAGCGGATTCGGTGCGGTGGGCTTGAGCGCGGGTCCGAGCACGACGGGCGGCGCGTTCGCCGCGTTCAACCGCGCGCTGGCTGGGAAGGCGGGATTGCAGCTGGCGTACGCGATCGCGCGTCAGAGTGGCGCCGGTCCGACGTCGAACACGGCGGGCACACCGGATGTGGCCGCGTTGACCCGCGCGGATAGCGCGATCAAAGCATCGGCGCTGTTCAACCCCTCGGCCATCACGGCGCCGCCGCCCGGTGGATTTTCGACGAATGATGCCTACGGTGTCTACCACGTGTTCAGCGCGCAGTCCGGCGACCTGACCAATTACGTCAACGGCATCATTGGCACGTATGCCGTCCTGTGGGATTTTGTCGCCGATGTGGATACCGTCAACGACTTGCGCTGGAAGGCCAAGTTCGCTGTCAATGGGAATGCGGTCCAACAGGCCACGTTCGCGCCGGTCGCCTCGCCGTATATCTATAACTATTACCCGCAGGTCTACACGCCCATACCGATCGTGCGCAACGAGGAGCTGACGTTGATCGACGCGCAGATTCAGCTCGGCCTTGGCGCGTACGGCAACGCCATGAATCTCATCAACATGGTCCACCAACAGGCCGGCGGATACACGACGCCGCTCGTCGTGCCGGCGGATTACCTCGACGTGAGAAACGCGCTCCTCAAGGAGCAGCGCATCTCGACCGCGATCGAGGCCAGCGGCGACCGGATGATCTCGATTCGGATGTACCATATGGAGGCGGTCGCCGACACGACATGGCAAGCGACCTCGGGTCCGGATGCGGCGGGCGTCGCCAGCGTGAAAACGAGCACCGGCACCCAGCCGACAGACTTCCACACGACCGTGCTGCCCATCGAGGAAACCGAGATCGACGGGCGGGGAGGGCACATCGCGTTGAGCTGCCCCTAAGGCGCTGGGGTATATTTGGGGCACTATGCCCCGTCGATTTCTGCTGGTCATTCTGATCGCGGCGGCCTGCCGGCCGTCTGCTGCTCCGGTCACGCCCGCTCCGTCTGCCACGCCGGCGCCGAGTGTTGCACCCGCATCGGGTCTCACCTCGGCGCCGGACGGCTGGCAGTTGATGGACGAGTCGGCCGATCATGTGCCGGGGATCAGCCTCGGCCAGGCGCGCCGCGAATTGCTGGCGGGGAAGACACCCAAGACCGTCCTCGTGGCGGTCATCGACGGCGGCGTCGACACCGCGCACAAGGATCTCCGGCCCATTCTCTGGATGGGCGACAACCTCCGGTTCGGTTGGGACTATCAAGGTGGCCCGGACGGCCGTGATGTGCATTGGGACACGTACGAGCAGACACGACTCGTCGTCCGCTGCCGCAAGCACACGGCGCCCGCGCAGTATGTGGCGCAGTGCGCGTCGATGGACGCGGACCTCACCAAGCGCCGCGCGGACGCCCAGCAGCAGGTCGAGCGGATTCGCGACGTGTCGCAGGCGCTCGAGCGGGCGACCGCCGTGCTCCACAGCGCGCTCGGCTCCGCCCCGCTCACACAAGAGAGCGTCAAAGCGCTCGATCCGACCGACAGCGCGACCGCGCGGTCGAAGCAGCTCTACCTCGTGCTGATGCAACGGGGCGCGACGCCAGAGGTCATTGCCGATGCGCTCAGCGAGATCCAGGCGCGGCTCGACTACGAGCTCAATACCGACTACGACCCCCGATCGATCGTCGGCGACGACTACGCCGATGTGCATCAGTCGAACTATGGAAACGCGAACGTCATGGGTCCCGATGCGAAGCACGGCTCCCACGTCTCGGGTATCGTCCACAGCATCGACTCCTCGGCCGTGCGCATCATGATGGTCCGCGCGGTACCCGACGGCGACGAGCGCGACAAGGACATCGCGAACGCGATCCGGTTCGCGGTCGATCACGGCGCGCGCGTGATCAACATGAGCTTCGGCAAAGGGTACTCGCCCGAGAAGTTCGCGGTCGACGCGGCGGTGCGATACGCCGACGCGCACAACGTCCTCATGGTGCACGCGGCCGGGAACGACGGGAAGGACTTGACCTCGTACCCGAACTTCCCGACGCCAGCGTATGCCGACAGCGGGCACGCGCGAAACTGGATCGAGGTCGGCGCATCGTCATGGCAAGGCGGCGACACCCTCGCGGCCTCGTTCAGCAACTATGGGCGCGATCAAGTCGACGTCTTCGCGCCCGGCGTCGACATTCTCTCGACGGTGCCTGGCGATCGGTACGAGAAAGACAGCGGCACGAGCATGGCCTCCCCGGTGGTGACGGGGCTCGCGGCGTTCTTGCTATCCTACTATCCCGACCTCACCGCGGGGGATCTCAAGCGCATCATCCTCGAATCGGCCACGCGCTACACGAACCAGCCAGTCGTGCGGCCCGGTGCCGCCAACGGCGAGAAGGTTGCGTTCGGGTCATTGTCGCGGACCGGCGGCATCGTGAACGCGTATGCCGCGGTGAAGATGCTGCAGCAGCGGTGAGAATCGTAACGCGCATGAGACGTCTCCAAGACAACCTCTATGGAGACGTCTCATGCGCCGGTTGCTTCTGGTCGGCGCCACGATCATCTGCGCGAGTCGTGGCTCCGCACAAACCACGAATTACATCCTGAGCGTTGGTGTCGGCGGGGGCGCGAGCATCCCGACCGGCAACGGCGGCAACACCGTCAAGACCGGGTTCAATGGACAGGCGTATGCGCTCGTCCAGCTCCCCGGGTTTCTCGCCCTGCGATTCAACTTTGGCTATCAGAAGTTCGAGTATCAGAATGTGCTCAACACGCCGTCGGGTGCGCAGGAGATTCTCAGCGGCGTGGGCGGCTTGCAGATCAACCTGCTGCATGGGCCGGTCCGTCCGTATCTCACCGCTGGCGTCGGTGCGTTCGACCTGTCATCGAAAATCAATTTTGGGATTGACGCCGGCGCGGGGCTGGCCGTGACCCTCGGCCGAGTCAGCGCGTTCGCCGAAGGCCGCGTGCAAAATGTCTACACGAAAAACGGCGGCTTCATTCAGGGCGCCAAGCAGATCGATGTCGTCCCGGTCACCTTCGGACTGGCCTTCGGACTCTTTTAGCGCAGCGGGATGATCGCCGAGCGACGCTCGCTGCCGTCGCGTAGCGTCGCTCGGACCCACCAACTCACAGGCGCACTCGGAAGCGTAGACGGGAGAGCCGCTGTCGTGTCGGCAACGCGGGCGTGAAAGATGGTCGCGCCAGACGCGTCGACCATTTCGACGTCATAGCGCACCGCATCGGGGATCGCGTGCCACACGAGCGACCCATTGGCCGTGCCGACGAGCGCGATGTCGGACGAGGATGCGCCGCGCGTGGGGTTCGTGCCCGAACGCTGGAGCTGCGTGAGCGTCAGTGCGCCGGCAGCGATGACGACGACCGCCGCGGCGAGCCAAGGCGCCACTGATCGGCGAGGCCGAGCGGCGCCCGCGTTGACGCGATCGGCCGCATGGATCGCGCGCAGCAGCTCGAACTCCTCTTTGCATGGGACGCACGACATGACGTGGTCGAGCGTCGCCAAGCGCGACTCCTCGCTGCCCGTTTGGGCAACGAGTGCCTCGAGGGCTTCGGGCGACGGACACCCGGCCCGCGACTGGGCGCGCGAGGTGAGGGAGCGCGTGTAGATATCGCGCAGTTCGGCGTCGGTCATGCGGTACGCGGCCCAATGCCGCGGGCGGTCAGGGCTTGGCGCAAGTCGGCCAGGCCGCGATACAACAGATTGCGTGTTTTGGCCTCGGTCCATCCCATAAGCGCAGCGATCTCCTCCCGCGGGTAGCCCATCAAATACATGCGCACCACCGGGCGGCGGGTCACCGGGATGGTGTCGACCGCGGCATTGACGGCTCGTCCCAACTCCTTCGCCGCGAGCGACTGTTCCGGATCGTGCGTTGGAGCAGGCGCATCCACTACGTCGAGGGAGTCCGTCGGCAGTCCGCCACGACGCTTGCGTATCAAATCCAGCGCCGCGCTTGCCGCTGTCTTGTATACGTACGACGTGCTGGTCTCGGAAATCTGCTCACTCCCTCGGGCGTTCCAGAGGCGGATGCGCACGTCCTGAAAGACCTCGTCGACCTCATCCGGAGAGAGACCGAAGCGCCACCCCGCTTGCCGGACAGCAGCGGCGGCACGTGACACCACGTCGTCGAGCGCCCGCGAGAGAGGATCGGCCACGTGAATAGCAGTATATAGTCCCCAGCGCCCTGGGACAGTGCGTCCCAGGTCTGGCGGCCGGCCGAGCGAGTCGGCAGCGTTCACCGTCGTGTCTCCCTCTCGCTTGTCATCGTGGTCATGCGCAGCCGTCGCACTGCTCTGCGCCTGTACCGACGCCACCGCGCCGCGGCCCGCGCCCATCGATCTCACGGGCGGCTGGCGCACCGCCTCGGCATCGTCCCAGCACATCGACAGCGCCGCGCTGGCCGCCGCCTTCGCGCAGGCGCCCAATACCCTCGGTCTTCGCACGCTGCTCGTCGCCAGAAACGGCTTTCTGATCGCCGAGTATTATCACTCGCCCGTGACAGCGGATAGCCTGAGCGACGTTCGCTCAGTCACAAAAAGCATTACGTCGATGCTCATTGGCATCGCGATCAATCGTGGCGACCTTCCCGGCGTCTCCGAGCGCCTCGACCAACTCGTTCCGCCGCGCATCGCGACGATGCGCCCCGACGAAGCCGCGATTACCGTCGACAACTTGTTGACCATGACCGGTGGATGGCAGTGGAATGAGTGGACCGCCAACGACTATAACCTCTGGGCGCTCGCCCCAGACCAGATCGACTATCTCCTGGGTCGCCCGCTCGTGAACACGCCAGGGACCGCGTATACGTACAACTCGGCCGCGGTCCATTTACTGGGCGTGGGGCTGAGTGTGGCCACCGGCGTAGCCGAGCAGGATTACGCGCTCACGCACCTCTTGGGGCCGCTGGGCATCAACACATTGGCGTGGGAGACGGATAACCGCGGCTACAATAACGCCGCCGCCGGACTCCAACTCCGGACGCGAGACTTGGCCAAGATCGGCCAACTCGTGCTCCAGAACGGACGCACGGCGACCGCTCAGATCGTGCCGGCTGATTGGTTGACCACTGCACTCAAAGTGCACGAGGCGATCGAGAACCAGTACGGCGTGGTCACCGGCCTGAATTATGGGTATCTGTGGTGGCTGACGAACGTCCAGGGTCACACGGTATGGTTGGCCTGGGGATTCCGGGGCCAATACATCTATATCGTCCCTGACCAACAACTCGTCGTCGTCGCGACCTCATCACTCGACGCACCCGAGAGCTCGGACGACGAAGCGATCGCCGTCCTCGATCTCATCGCGTCAGGGGTCGCTCCGGCCGTGCACTAGGGGGCCAGCCCATGCGGCGATGCCGCCGGTCAGGTTGCGCACGTCCGGAATGCCGGACGCGGTCAAGACGCTCGCGGCGATCGCCGAGCGTGATCCGGCCTGGCAGTGGACGACGATCGGTCGGCCGCGTGGAATGTCGCCGAGCCGCGAGGCGAGCGTCGCCAGCGGCAGATGGATCGCCTCGGCGAGATGCCCCTCGTCCCACTCGCTCTCGTCTCGAACATCGAGGACGGCGACGGCGCCCGTGCGCAGCGCGTCGGCCAGCGTGCGCGCGTCGATCTGGGCGACCGTGCCGATCGCCCCGCCGGCTTCGCGCCAGCGGTCGATCACCTGGCGCGTGAATCGCCCGGCGACCCGATCGAGGCCGATCAGCGAGAGGTCGTGCGTCGCCTCGATCGTCGCGCGCTCGTCGTCGCCGATCAGATAGATGTCGGCGTCATATGGGAGCACGGAGCCTGCCCACGTCGGGAACGAGCGCGTGAGCGGGATGTTGATCGTGCCCGGGACGTGCGCCGCCGCAAAGGCATCCGCGCGACGCAGATCGACGATCGTGGCGTTCGCGTCGAGCAGGGGGCCGAGCGCTGCGTCCGGCATCCGCGGCGGGCGCGCTGGCGTCGGTTCGCGGTCCGGGCCGCCGCGGTTGACGCGCTTCATGATCGCGAAATAGCGAGGCGGCTCCGGCTGGCCCTTCAGGACCTCGCGCACAAACGTCGCTTCATCGCTGATGTGCAGCGCCCAATTCGTGGCGAGCTCGTAGCCAAGTGTCGTCGATGGCATCGCGCCCAGGGCTTTGCCGCAGGCTGATCCGGCGCCGTGTCCAGGCCAGATCTGCAGGTCAGCCGGTAGCTCCCGGAACCGTTGCAATGACGCAAATAGATCCCGCGCGCTGCTCTCGGCTGTTCCCTGTACTTTGACTGCTCGCTCGAGGAGATCAGGCCGGCCCACATCGCCCACGAACACAAAATCTCCCGTCAGCGCGCCCCATGCCCGGGGGGCGCCAGCATCTGTCACAATAAAGATCACGTGTTCCGGCGTATGACCAGGCGTGTGCATGACGTCCAATCGGACGTTCCCCACCATGATGCGGTCGCCGTCGGCCAATGGCAGGAGGACCTGTGCCCCGGTGCGGGCCGCGAGCGAGCGGGTGCCGGAGACGAAGTCGGCGTGAATATGCGTTTCGGTCGTATACGCGATGGTGAGCCCGACCGCGGCCGCGGCGTCGACGTATTGATCGATATCGCGGTTGGCGTCGATCACGATGGCCTCACCGGACTTCTGACAGCCGACGAGGTAGCTCGCACTGGCGAGCTTGGGTTCGAAGAAGCGTTGGAAATACACTAGCCCGTCGCGTCCTCGAAGAACATGCCAGCCTTCTCGTGGCCCAGGCCCATCTCCGTGACGAGCCGTGTGAGTCCGCGCGCCAGGGCGCGCCGGTCGCGCACGGACAGCCGCGACAGCGCGGCGATCATGGCGCTCTGCGGCGCCTCGGGCGCGCGCTCGACGGCCGTCCGACCGGCCGGCGTCAAGGCGATCACGACGCGGCGGGCGTCCTCGGCCGACCGTTCGCGTCGCACGAGTCCCCGGCGCCGCATCCGTTCAACGACCGGCGACGCGGTACTCTGATCCGTGTAGGTGCGTGCGGCGAGCTCGTTCAGCGAGTGGGCCGGCGCGTCGCGCAACGCGTGCAGGACGAACAGCTCGGCCGCCGTGAGCCCGGCCGCGGCCGCATCCCGCCGGGATGGCGACCGGATGCCCTGCACGAGACGGCGGATGGCGTCGAGCGTCGCCCGGACCTCGGCTCCACTCGTCCGGTTCATGAGCAGAAGATACATCGGTACCGATACATTTTCCGTAGATGCG
>DATMLM010000098.1:0-29049 GCA_035570055.1 Gemmatimonadaceae bacterium | reverse complement strand
TTATGGGGGGGCTGGATTGCGGTGTACCTGACCGCCGTCGGCTGGCAATGGGTACAGCGCGAGGCCTTCGGCGGGTCCGAGCCGCTGTTCATGGCTTTGGTGTTGGCCGCTTTTTGGGCAAATCGAAACGCCCACTGGCGCCGAGCCGTTCTCTGGGCAGCGTTGGCGACGATCGTCCGGCCCATAGGCATCTTCGCGCTCGGCGCGGTGCTCGTTCGACGCAAACCCACCGAGGTGCTGCTGGGCCTTGGCATTGCGGCCATTGTGGTTGGCCTGTATGGCGTGCCGCTCGCCTTCACCGGCGATGTCCTCGGAAACATCCATTGGTACGCGCCGCAAATGACGGGGGGAACGGTGTGGGGCACCCTCATCGCGGGCGAGGTGAGCCCGATGCGCGATATTCTCGTCGTTGGCGCTATCACCGTTGTCGTGATGGCGCCGTTCGTGGGGTTTGCCGGAGAGCAGAAGGGCCGTTGGGTTGAGAATCTTTTCGCCCTCGGCACGTCGTGCTTTCTGATCACGTTGAACTGCCAGCCGTGCGCATGGGCCTTTCCTCGTTTCGCGATCGTCTCGATTCCGTTCGCATTGATTGTCATGCGGCAATGGTTGCCGCGCGACGATCGCGTCGTATGTGTGCTGTCAATTGTCTCAGCGCTGATCGCTGCGGCGATGCAGTTCAACGATCGGGACCCCGGCACGGCCCTTTTGCACCTGTTCTCGCGACATTAGTTGACTTCGGTTTGGGTGTCCGTACATTGGCGCTGGCCCTAGCGTCCGGGGGGAGTGTCTGAAGCACAAGATTGTGTGCGCAGGGCTGCTGGTCTGTACCGCCGCCTGCCACCCAGCAACTGGTGTGGCGCCTGCGCGCGCCGCCGCCGATAGCGCCGCTCGTACTGCCATCGCCAACGAGCGGTCCATAGATGTCAACTCGTTCGCCGCCCGATCGGTCGGCGTCGCGCCGCTCGCGGCCGACTCCAGCGATCCGGTCGCCGGACCCCTCGCATATGCGTTGCCAGATTTGCTCATGGCGGATCTGGCACAGAGTCATCAAGTGGTCGTCGTCGATCGCATTCGACTCGACGCGATGCTCCGAGAGCTGCATCTCGTCTCGTCGGGCCGGGTCGACACCACGACCGCGCCGCGCGTCGGCCGCTTGATCCAAGCACGCCGCTTACTCATCGGCCGCCTCACCACGTTGAACGGCGGTCAGCAGATCAACGTCAATATCCGCATCGCCGACGTGGCGTCGTCGTCCGTCGCCCCGGCGGTGCAATCCCGCGCGACATCGGCCGACATTCTCGCGGCCGAAAAGGAGCTGGCGTTTCGGGTCCTCGATGCGCTTGGCGTGACGTTGACCCCGGCGGAGCGCACCGCGATCGAGCAGCGTCCAACCAAACGGGTCTCGGCCCTCTTGGCCTACGGACGCGGCGTGCGCGACGAAGCGGCCGGCGAGTACGGCGCTGCATCGCAGCAGTACGCGCAGGCCCTCCAGATCGACCCGTCATTCTCGCGGGCCCGTGCGCGATTGGCTGCGGTCCGTCAGTTGAGCGGCGACCAGGAATCGTTGTCTCGCGCGTCACTTACCGCCGCGGATGGCCTCAATCCTAGCCTCACGGACCCCTCTGACGTGAATCACATCGGCGGCGCGGCTGATCCCTCGTTCCCACAGCCGGTGACGGTGATCCTCACGATCACCAACGTCCCATGATGCGCCGATTATTGCTCTTGGGCTTCCTGCCGGTCGCCGCCAGCGCGCAGGGACGTCTGACGGGCGTGACGAACAGCGACGCCACGCCACAGATCAATTACTGGTCGTTCTCATCCGCGAGCGCGGTCCAGCCCGACCAACTCGGCGGCGACAGCGTCCGTGTCGCCCACGTGTGGCAGTTCTCGATCCCCATCGATGTCGCGATCCCCATCGGCGATCGCTTCACGATCGACGCCAGCGGCGCCTATCAGACGGGTACGGTGCAGTTGGCCGCCCCGGATACGGCGCTCCACACGAGCCATTACACGCTGAGCGGCATCACGGACATCAAGCTCCGGATGGTGGCCCGGGTGATTGGCGATAACGTGTTGCTGACCCTCGGCGTCAACGCCCCGACCGGCACCACGAATCTCAACGCCGAGCAATACAAAGCCCTCCGAATTCTCGCTGCCCCCGCGCTGGAGCTGCCGAACGCGACGCTCGGCACGGGCCCCGGCGGAGTCGTTGGGATTGTCCTCGCCAAACACATCGCGGGCTGGTCATGGGCCGTCGGCGGATCGTACGAGATCCGCGGGAGCTACGTGCCGATCGAGGCGTACGCCGCGTTCGCGGCCGCGCCCAACTATCAGCCGGGGAACACGGCCCACTTCGAGCTCGGCGCCGATGGCTACATCGGCTCGAGCGACATGACGTTCGGACTCACCGGCAATGTCTACGCGCACGATGCCCTGACCACCACGGACTCTGGCGGCGCGAAATACACCGCCAATGTCCACCTGGGCCCGAGCTTCCAAGGGACCTGGCAGTGGACGTTCGCGACGCCGGGATTCCGTGATCTGAGCCTCTATGCGGTCGATCGCTATCGGACGAAGTACGACGAGGGCGGACCCGCCATCGCCGGGACGAGCGGCAACTATCTCGACGCGGGAGTGCGGGCCGCGCTCCCCATTGGCGAGTCCACCAGTTGGACGGTGGCCCTCGGCTTCGTCGACCAGACGGGCCTTTCGATCGACAACTCGTTCGCCACGGCCGGTATTACCGCGGGAACGGTGACGCTCGGACTCGCCCAGGATTTTGGCGCGTATCGCCTCGAGCCGTTCGTGCGAGGCGGATACGGAAAGCTGGATATGGGGAATCACAACCCAACCGCCGCGACATTGGGCGGCGGCGTGGTGTTCCGGCTTCGCATCTGATGCCTACGCGTTCGGTCTCCCAACGGTGGCGCTCACCGATCGCGCTGATCGTGCTGGCGCTGCTGTTCGCGTGCCTCAAAGGTCGCTCTCCGACCGACGCCGGCGCGAGCGACGTGAGATTCGATTTGAGCGCGCAAGTCAGCGGCGGCTCGGTCCTGCACATCACGGTCGTCTATCTCGACCAGCCGACGAACAGCGAGACGCTCGTGCCGGTGATCCTGCTCGACCAACGGATCAATGTGGCCGCCGGCACCCAGAGCCTCCCGCTGACGATCGACCTCACGCGCTGCCTCGCGGATCCGCTGCACCTCAGCGGATCGACGTGCGAGCTCGAGGCCGGCGTCGTGCTGGAGCAGAACGGTCAGGCCGTCGATAGCGTCGGCGTCGGACCGATCGCGGTCACACCGGGCCAGACCGTGAACGCCAACGCATCACTCGTCCCGGTCGGCAGCATCATCGTGTTCCCGGATACCGCCTTTCTGACGGTCGGAGCCATCACGCCGCTCGGCGATTCGGTGTTCAGCCCAACGAACGCCTACCTGCCGAACACCGCGGTGACGTGGGCGAGCGCCGATACGAACATCGCGAAGGTGAATGCGTCGGGCGCCGTCACGGGCGCTGGCGCGGGAACCACGACCGTGTCGGCGAGTGCCGGTGGCCAATCCGGATTCGCGACGATCATTGTCACCGGTGTCACGACCGGCGGCGGCGGGCTCTCGATCAACCCGGCCGAGATATCGTTCTCCGCGCCCGCGGGCGGCACGCTGCCGGTTCCAGGGTATCTCCCGGTCAACTCCACCGACACATCGAGCGTCGGCAACCTCGCCTCGTCGATCGCGTACAGCGGCGCGACAACGGGTTGGCTCGTCGCCAACGTGAGCGACAGCTCGTTCGGCTCCCGCGTGGTGAAGCGCAAGCCCGGCTTGCACGCGCAATCAATTCGCCGCCAAACGGGCGGCACCGGCGTCTCGACACCGGCGACGCTCGACGTCCATCCGACGACGACGAACCTGCCAGCCGGCACCTATAGCGCCACCATCACCGTCACGGGCAGCGGCAGCGCATCGACAACGGTCTTGGTTTCGTACACGATCACGGCTGTCGCTCCGGTCCTGTCGTTCTCGCCGAACCCGGTGTCCTTCAGTCAGTACGCCTACGGAAGCGCCAGGGCCCCCGAACAAACCGCGTTCGCCGAGAACACCGGCACCGGCGGCACGCTCGGCGCGATCGCCGAGAGCGGAACCATCACCTACACCGGTCCCGACACGGGTTGGTTGAGCGTGCTCGGCGTCGGTCCCGACACCGTTGCGCTGCAACCGAGATTGAACTCGCTCAGTCTCGTGACGGACACCGCCAGAATGCGATTCACGGCGACTGGCGCCGCGAATCCCGATACGCTCGTTATCCTCGTGTCGACGTACGTGACGTACACAAAGGTCGTCCTCGGCGCGAGCTACGGCTGCGGCCTCACCACGGCGTCCACCGTCTACTGTTGGGGTGGTAGCGGACAAGATGAGCTGGGCGATGGCGGCGCCGACCTGGGCGTGACGACACCGGTCCGCGCCCAGATCCCGTACTCATCGACGAACCCCGTGATCGACATCGAAGCGGGCTCGTACCACGCGTGCGCCTTGACCCAGAATGGCACGGTCTACTGCTGGGGCAGAAACCTCGAGGGAGAGGTCGGCGTCGGGAGCACGGCCGGCCTGATCCCACTGCCGACGGCCATCCCGAGCAAGACCTACGGCGTGATCACGCTCGGCGCATACCATACGTGCGCCATCGAAGGCACACCGCCGCTGGCCGGCGCGAACTACGTCGACTGCTGGGGCATCAACTCGGCCGGCGAGTTCGGCAACAACTTGCCGACCAGCACCCCGCAAACCACGCCGCTCAACACTGGTCTCATTTTCTACACGGTCAGCGCCGGCAACGGCTACACGTGCGGAATCAACAACAAGGTCAACGGAAGCCTCTACTGCTGGGGAGAGAACAACTTCGGCCAACTCGGGAACGGCTACTCGGGGACCTACTATTCGACGCCGCAATTAGTCACACTCGCGATCGGAGCCGGCCCACCGCCTGTGCCCGCCAGTGTCAGCCCGGGATATATCACCACATGCGCGACTGATGTCGGCGGCAACGGCTACTGCTGGGGTGACAACAGCAATGGCGAGGTTGGCAACGGCACGACGTCGACGACACCGGTGGTCACGCCGACCCTGATCCCAGGCGGTTACTCGTGGACCTCGATCAGCATGGGTTACTCCAGCGTCTGCGGCATCGCCTCGACCGCCGACTACTGCTGGGGTTATAACGACTACGGCCAGCTCGGAAACGGGACGACGGCCAACAGTGGCACGCCGACGCCGACGGCCGTTATCGGCTCAGGCGCGCTGTTCACCCAGTTCACTGTAGGCCAAGGGTCGCAGTCCGCGTGCTATATCACGGGCGGCGTCGTGTCCTGTTTCGGTCTCGACAGCAACGGCCAACTGGGACTCGGTACGCCAGGCGTGAGCGCCGTACCGAATCCAACGGCGATGACCGCCCAACCCGCTCCAGCGGGCGTCGGTCCTCTGCGCGTGGTGCCGCACCGGCCCGTCGTGAAGCGCCACCAGTAGCCAGCGACTCGTGTACCGGCGGCGCGCCCTCGCGGCGCTCATGATCGCGGCGACGGCCTTTGGTTGCCTCAAAGGCCCGTCGCCCACCAGCCTCGGCGCGAACGACGTCCGGTTCGACCTGAGTGCCCAGGTCACCGGCGGCTCGTCGCTCGCCATCACGGTTGCGTATCTCGACCGGGGCAACACCACCGTCCAACTGCTCCAACAGACCGTCCCGGTCAGCGGCGCGACGCAGAGCCTCCCGCTGACGATCGATCTCACGCAGTGTCTGGCCGATCCCAACCATCTCTCCGTGGGATCGACGTGCGAGCTGCTCGTGACCATCGCGCTGAGTCAGGGCGGCACGGTGGTCGACAGCACGACGGTCGGTCCGGTCGTGGTGACGCCCGGCCAGGTCGTGCACGCGACGACGTCGGTGGCGTCGGTCGGACGGATCGATGTCTATCCGACGAGCCTGTCGTTGACGCCCGGCGCGATCGGCATCCTGCGCGATACCGTGTTCGCCGTGAACAACGCCGTGATCCCCAACGCGTCGGTCACGTGGACGAGCGCCGACACCACGATCGCGCGCGTGAACGACTCGGGTGCCGTGACCGGCGTCGCCGCGGGCACCACGCACGTGACCGCGTCATCCGGCGGCGACAGCACCTTGGTGCCGGTCGTCGTGTCGTCGCTCTCCAGTACCGGGCTCGTGCTCGCGATCAACGCCGTGTCGTTCTCCGCGCCGGTCGGCGGGACGGTGCCCACGAACGGGTACATCGCCGTAACCTCGGCGGACACGACGACGGTGACGGGTCTGACCGCGACGATCACGTATGGCGCGGGCGGGTCGACCGGTTGGCTGCTCGCCTACGTCAGCGACAGTGGCTTTGGATCGCGTGTCGTCAAACGTCCGCTGCCCACCGTGCACGCGAAAGCAGCGTCGAACGTGACCACGCCCGCGACACTCGACGTGGTACCCAACACGACGAACCTCGCCGCCGGCACGTACACGGCAACGGTGACGGTCACGGGGACGAACGCCACGCCGGTCAATCTCTCGGTCACATATACGGTCAGCGCCGTCGCGTCCAACCCGCTGGTGCTCACGCCGGACACCGTCACGTTCGAGGAATACGGCGGCGGCACGATCCTGCCAACGTCCGTGACGATCACCGGCTCGCAACCCGGGCTTTCGATCACGGGGACCAACTACATTGGCCTCGCATCGGCGTGGCTCACCTTTGGCGGCTTGGGCAGCACGTCGTTCTATCTGAACCCGTTGACCACGCACCTGCCTCTCGGCAATCTGCAAGGGAACGTACTCGTACAGGATGGGGCCGGTGACACGGCCACGCTGGTCGTGCAACTGAACGTCTCAGCGACGTTCACGAAGGTGGTCGCGGGCGGCGTCTTCAGCTGCGGACTCACGACCGGCAGCACGGTCTACTGCTGGGGGTCGAACAGCATCGGCCAGCTCGGGCTGGGCAGTGGCGGCGGCCCGTACGCGCAGCCGATGCCGGTGGCGATCCCGAACGCCGGATTGAACGGCACGCCGGTCATCGATATTTCCGCCGGCTACGAGCACGCGTGCGCCCTCATGTCGTCGCAGCAAGTCTATTGCTGGGGGTACAACGTCGATGGCGAGACCGGCACCGGCACGTTGAGCGACACCCTCGCCACGCCCATCGTCGTCTCCGGGCTGCAAGCGTCGCAGGTCAGCGCGGGCGGTTTCCACACCTGCGCGATCGGGTATCCGCCGGTCGCGCCCTACGGAGCGGCGATGTCGTGCTGGGGGACCAACGCGGAAGGCCAGCTGGGAACCGGCTCCGTCGGCGCCTCGCAGGATACGCCCGTCAACACCGGTCAGACGTTCGTGTCCGTGAGCTCGGGTCTCGTCCATGCGTGCGCGGTGCTCGACTCGAATGCGCCGATTGTCTACTGCTGGGGCGCCAACGGGTACGGGCAGCTCGGCATCGATTCGACCGGCACGATGTACGCGGCGCCGCATACCGTTGGTTCGTACGCGTCCGTGACGGCCGCCGGTTTCCACACGTGTGCATTGACGACCGCCGGCGCGGCGTATTGCTGGGGCGATAACGCATACGGTGAGCTCGGCCTCGGCGCGACCGGGGCCAATCAGATCGCACCGGCGGCGGTCCTGGTGCCGCAACTCGCGTCGATCGCCGCTGGGTATCAGCACACGTGCGGACTCACGACCGGTGGCGTGGCCTACTGCTGGGGCCGCGACTCGGCCGGCGCGCTCGGCAACGGTCAGATCACGGGATCGTTCGGGACGCCGGCCGTCGTCAGCGGTGGGCTCGTGTTCGCGTCGATCGCACCGTCCGTCGGGGGATGGCACACGTGCGGTCTCACTACGGCCGGCATCGCCTACTGCTGGGGCTTCGACGTGTTCGGGCAGCTCGGCAACGCCAGCACGCAGAGCTCGGGCGTGCCGGTGCAGGTTGTCGGCCAGCCCGCGGCAGCCGGGCTCACACCGGGCGGCGGCGCGCGCGTGGTGAAGCGGCCGCCGGCGTTGAAGCCGAAGGCGAAGGCTACGGTGCGACGACCGGCACGCACGTGAAGCCCGAGAAGTAGCCAGGCTTCATGATCGCCGGTGCGTCGCCGGCGGATAACTCGAAGGTGAACTTGATTGGGGTGCCGTTCGGCAGTTGCGCGACGGTGCCCGGTCCCGAGTGCAGCGCCCAGTCGAAGTTCGGCGACGTGCCGACCGCGCGCCACGCGTCCGCCTGCTGCATCAGCTGGAACCCGGCCCAGGGTCCCGACGCCTCGGCCAGCGTCAACTCCTGATTGTTCACGAGAGCCGTCACCCGCCCGATGCGTTCGGCGCCGGGTTTCAACACGAACGGCGACGGGCCCGGGTTCCGCTTCGTGAACCGGACCGTGGCGTCGTCGATGATCACGCTGACGGCCGGCAGCGCGTCGGGAATCGCGACCGGTCGCAGCGTCATGTCGAGCTCCGGCGTCGTGCTTCCCGGCTTGAACAAGGCCGCCGACACCGCAGCTGCTCTATTGAAGAACGAGACGAACGCCGGCGAGATCTGGACCGCGGACGTTGGCGCCTGCGCATACTCAGCCCCCTGCTTGATCAGCAGCGACTGCAGCGAGCCGTCGTACATCTTCCACAGGGCGCCGGTTTGCGGCGCAAAAATCGCCGCCACATCCGCGGCCGATGCCTGACTGGTGCCCGCGGGATTGAATGGGAATTTCGCCAGCACGGGCTTGGCTACCGAGCAGAAAGTGGCGCCCGCCCCGTTGGCGGGGCCTTTGCCAACCACGCGCAGCAACGAATTCGCGTAATCGATCGGCGACTGCAACAGTCGCTGCACGGTTCCCGCCACGGCCGCATCGCCGCCGACCCGGAATCCCTGAGCGATCTGCGTCGCCGCCAAGCTCGCCGGGCCGATGCTCTGGCGCGCCTGATCGACGGCGGGTCCATTCTGCCCAGCGGGCGCTGTCGCCGCCGTCTGCACGTTGTTCTGCAGCGCGAGCAGGGCATTGATGTAGGGCGCATTCTTGTCGCCGACCAACTTGTCTGCCGTCCCCGGTGGGGTCACGGTCGCCGCCGGCTGAAATATTCCGGCGATCCCCGTATCGATCGTCGTGTTCTGAGCCGTGACCTGCAACAACTGCAGCAGCGGTGACTGATTGCCGCCCAGGAGCAAGAGCTTCTTGGACGCGTCACTCAGCCCGTCAAAATGGAGCACGGCGGCGGTCCCCAGAAACGTCCGCCACTGCTTGACGTAGTCGGCGGCGTATCGCGCCTTGAGGTCGGCGCGCAATTTCGCTCGATCCACGCGAGCCGCCGTATCGTTGCCGAGCACCCATGCGTCGCCGGCCAGCAGCTTGTCGACGTTGTTGATCGAGTTCTGCATCGACGCCCAGCCGGCGGCGGTATAGGCACCGGGCACCGCGTAATTATCAACCACGGCGCCGGCCGATCCTGGAAACTGTTTATTGAACTGCACCCCAGGAATAACCCGTGAAGCCTCAATGACACGGAATTGATAAATCTGATCAGCCACGGCGAACTGCGACAGGAACGTCCTGCTATGCGAGACCACCTGCAGATCGCCGCCGCCCGCATACGGATTCCCCAAAGCCAGCTCCGTGGCGTAGCGATCAAACTGTCGCTTCGCCAGTTGCTGCCGAGTCGTATCCACCGTGCGCCCTGAAAGCCATGTGGCCATGAGCACGGGCGTCAAAAACTCTGACGTGCTCCTTTTCCACTCGCTCGTCGTCATCAAATACGCTTCGAGATCGTTATAGATCGTCGCGTAATCGTCGGTCGGACGAGGTGCAGCGGGAAGATTCCGGAGAAAGGCGGCGAGGTTAGTGCGGGTCCCATCAAACATGATCTTCGAAAACCCGTCGAAATACGCGGCTCTGACAGCGGGATAGAGCGATCCGCCGGTGTAGAGCCCCCATTTGAGATGCAACGGCGCGCCGTTGTGCTCGTAATCACTCAGTTCCATGAGATACTCGCCGAGCGTGTCCAGTCGCGACAATGCGTCCACGTTCGCGAGGTCTGACCCCACGGCGGGCAAGACCGCGACAGCCTTGGCGGCTTCGGCGGCCCCGTTCTCCAGCGACTTGTTCCCCGAGAACGACACTGTCCACGCAATGGCGAACACAATGCACGCCGCGGTGGCCAGCGCCAGCGCGGTACGCCGGAGCGTATCGATGCGCGCCCCGGCCCGCGTCGCGGCCATTGCCGCGTCGTCCGCGAGCACGATGTCGCGCAGGAGGCGATCGAGGAACACCCATCGCGGCACCCGCCGCGCGCCGCGCGCCGCTGCCGCGGGGGCGACGGCCGCTGCCGCGGCTTGCCGCGCGAATACATTCGTCGCATTCGCCGCCAGCGCCGGCTGCGATGCCGCCTGCTGCGGGATCGCGGCGGGAGCGACGTCCTGGATCACGACGGCTTGGACGCCCGTGAAATAGAATCCGCGCAAGAACGGATTGACCTGCAGCGCGCTCGGCTTGCACAACTCCAGCAGGAACTCGACGATCGGGGGCCCGAGCTTCCGGAACTCGCGCGGAAATTCGTAGGCGCCTGGCTTGTACTCGTTCCCGTGCTCCCGCGGGAGCAGCTCCACACGCCGCGCCGCGAGCGACTGGAACAGCGTCTGGAACTCGTTCGTGAGGCGCGGGCTCATACGATCGGCGTACGACCCGGCCACGCCGCTATCCGCGGGCAGGGTGACGCCCAGCGGCTCGCGCACTTCGTCGGCGGAGAAATTGCGAACGTAATCGGCGAAATACGGCAGTCGATCGGCCTTCGTAAAAATCACGTAGACCGGCAGTTTGACGCCCAGCTTCTTGGCCAGCGCCGAGAGTCTCTCACTCAGCGGCCTCGCCATCGCCGCCGGTGCGGCTCCTGGCTTGATAATCTCTTCGCACGACACGCACACGAGCGCCGCGCGGGGGGCTTGCGCGCGCCCTGTAAACGCCGCGCCGAACGTGCGCGGCGTCGCATGGTCCGTGATCTTCGCCCACGAAGCGGGATCGGCGACGGCCGCGCCGCCGGCGTCGAAGAACACCGTGCCCGCGCCGTACCACAAGTTGGCCGATACCGTCGGGATGACCGCGTCGCCCCGATACACCGCTCCAGCCAGCAACTCCGGCTCCAGTCCAGACCTCACCACCGTAGTCGTCTTGGCTGACCCGGTTGGCCCGAGCACCACGACCATTGGCAGCTTGTTCATGTCGGCGCGCTTCGCCATTGGCGATGCGGCCAGATGCGCTCGAGCCGCCGCGACCACTCCGTCGAGATCCTCAGCGGAGCCTGCGGTGCCTGACGTGGCACTCGTCTTCGGGAGTAGGAACCAGAGCAGCAGACCGGCTGCGGCAATGCCGAGCAGCGACAATCCGCCGCCAAGCATGGCGAGATCAGCGCCTTTCAGTTTGAGCAGTATGCCGAGGCCCCAGGCGAACACCAGATAGATGAGGAGCCCAACGATCGTCCCGATCCACAGCGTTCGCGGCTTGATCACCCTTTGAGTCCGCCAGCTTTGAGAACCACCACATACACCACGAAGAGCGCCACGGCGATCACCGCGGCGATCGCGGCGGTGAAGCTGAGACGCCGAACCCAGGGATCAGTCGCTCTCGCCGGAATCACGTCCTTCGGTGGCCGCCACGAGGGCGAGAGCTCGACGGAGCCTTCCCGCCCGACCAAGCCCCGCGCACGCCGGATCTTCGAGCCGACTTGCGCGATCAGTGATTGCATGTCGCTGCTCTCGGTCGCGCTATAGCGCCCATGAAATCCGAGCAGCATGCACAGCTGATAGATCTCCAGCAGATCGGCAAGCTGCTCCGAATCCTGCCGCACGAGGAGCTGGCGCACCTGCTGAAAGAACGCCTCGCCGCCCACATTGCCGCCGAACAACTCGTCCTGGAGCGGTCGTCGCGGCCACTCGGCGAACATTGGATTGGCCGAGTTCAGCACGGACTCATCGAGAAATGCGACGACGGCGAACAGCGCCAATCGGACGTCGTCGCCGGCGTACCCGGCATCGAGCGCCTCGCGTTCGGCGATGCCGAGCAGATGCCGGATGTGCTCGCGGAATGAGGCGGCGTCGGCGGCGACTTGGCGCTGGGCCCTGAGTCGCACGGTCGCCGTCATGACTTCCTGCAACGTGAGCGCGAGTCGTCCGTGCTTCATGCCGACCCCAGGAGAATCGACAACTCGACGGACGCATTCGGCAGTGCGTCGGGCACGTACACGCCGATCTCGTTCGTCTGGCGCAACGTATCCCAGCACGGTCCCGAGCGCGTCACGGAGAAGTATTGCGTCTCGGCGCGCGGCACGATCGGCGATGGCGGCACCGGCAGGTGTGTGAGCGTGAGGCCGGGAAACTGCCGCTTGACCAATTCGAGCGTGAATTTCGCCGAGCACACCTTCACGAGGCGGGGCACCCGCGAGATGGTGTCAGCCGCGCCAGCGCTCGACCGGACCCCTAGGACCCACGAGGCATCCTCGAACGCTCGTCGGTCGGCAATCGAGCCCGTGTGCAGCGATGGGGAGGTGATCGCCAGCGGTACCGTGACCAACGACGTCGGGACGATCAGCTCCAGATGCGCGCGGATATGATCGTGGAGTCGCCCCAGGCACCCGGCCAAATCCTCGTGGTCGTAGAGCGGCAGATCGCGCGGGTGGGACTCGAGCGAGAAGGTGCAGAGCGCGCCCGCCAGCCGCGCGAGCTCCGCGTACAGTTGCTCCGGGTGGATGCGCCTGGCGGCCGCCTGATGCCGCAGCACGGCGACCGCGGACTGAATCGCATGCAGCAGCCAGAAATTCGCCACCTCGCGCGACGCGAATTCGGACGGCGCCGCCGACCCGCGATTCGCGGCAATGGCATCGCCCCGGGAGTCCAGGACATCGACGATGCGCTGCACGAGCGCGGTCAGCGTCTCGTTCGCGCCGATCTGGAGCGACGGCGGGATGTAGTCGGAGTCGTACTGGAATCCGCCCTTGCCGTCGCGGCGCACGACCGCCAGCGACAACGCGAGGACGCCCTCGGTCACCTCGCTATCGAGGACCAATCGGAAATTCCGACCGGCGAGGGTCACCGATTGTTCATCAGTTCCCGTGAGGTCGTCGCGCTGCACGCGAGTGATGGCGCGGAACCGGGCGCTATCGCCATCGGCGGCCAGGTTCGCGCCGGTAGCCCGGTATGGGGGGAGCGCCAGGAGCAGCTTGTGGCTGTCCGTCGCGGGCGAGAACGCGTCCCGAATGTCCCGAGGGGCCGGGAGCGGGTCGCCATCGGGCATCTGAAATGGCGTGCCATCGGCCATGAGGCCGCGCGCGAACAACAGCGCCGCGGTTCCATTCCGGAGCGCATCCTTGTCCAGTTCGCAGCCTGCAAGGCCGTACGGCGTGAAAAACGAGTGCGACAACGCCGTGGCAATGCAGTCCTCCACGTAGCGGCTTTGTGATTGGAAGTGGTGCTGGGCTAAATGCATGCCCTCACGCCACAGGATCTTCGCCGCGATTGCGCCGTCCATCGGCTGCCGGTTATCGTGTCGAGGTGACTGGTGCAGAATTCGCGTCAAGATACACTGTCCTGAAGCCCCTCGACCAGCGGGCAGTGCGGTCCTTCGTCGCGCAAGAGCAGTCTACGCGTCGGGCCGTCATGGTCCATTGGCTCGATCAACTGAGCGCGACGGACCGTGCGGCGATGCTCTCGCGCCTCGATCGTCTTCCGGCCGACGCGCGCGAGCGCGTGCTGGCCGTCGAGAACGTCGATGGCGCGCCGGTGGTCGTCACGCGCATGATTCTCGACTTCGATTCATTCGGGAAATGGCTGGATCGCGTCTCTCCCCCGCCGTCGGGGGGATTCACGGATATCTTCGTCGCGTCTGGCACCCCCCGGGGGGCACCGGTGGCCGAGATTGACTCCAAGACGGTGTCGTGGACTCCGCCTTCGGTCCCAAAGGCACCGCCACCCCCGCCAGAACCCAAATCAGAGCCCAAGCCACACGCCCCGGCTATCTCTGTCAGGTTTCGCGAACCAGGTAGTGGCCCAAAGCCGCCGGCCGCACCGCCGCCAAAGCCTCCCGCGGCGCCTCCTCCGCCTCCTCCCAAGGCGCCGGCTGCTCCGCCGGCGGCTCCCGGGGAGTTCACGAGGATCTTCGGCGCCACCCGGTCCGAACCCGACCCCGTGCCGCCGGCACCGCAGTTCATGCCGCCGCCACCATCAATGCCCTCGGGCAGTAGCGGACCCGCGCCGAGTGCCACATCGGCCATGGAGCGTGTCGTTGCCCCGTCGCCACGGCCGTCAGCGCCCCCTCCACCACCGCCGCTATCGCCGTCGAGCCCTTGGTCGGGTCCGCCGCCGGTCGTCCCGCTGCCGCCATCCCCGTCAGCCTCGGCGACCCCGATGCCGGGGGCAAATATCAACCTGCCCCCGTCGGCACCAGTAATGCCCGCCCAGCCGGTCCAGAGCGACTTTACGCGGATAATCGGCGCCGCGGGCCCATCGCCGGTCGCCCCCGTGACGCCAGCCGCCCCGGTTCCGGCTCCAACGCCTGCGCCCGTCGCTGCCGCGGGCAAAAAGATCGGCGCCGTGCTCATAGCCTTCGGAGCCCTACTGCTCGCGGCCCTCGGACTGGTGGTGATGGCCCTGATTAAGCGCCACTAGACGGCAGCACCAGGACGAGCTCCAGCTCGGGATCCGGCAGATCGGCCGGCACGTGCACGGCCAGATTGCGCGCCTTGATCACGGCATCCCACTCGGCGCCGCCCTTCGTGATCTGGAAGTATTGCGAATTGACCTTGATGGCGACGGCGGAGGGCGGCGAGGGCGTATGCGTCAGCGGCAGCCCCGTGAGCGCTTGCCTGACGAGCAGGTCGATCCGCTCGGCCGAAGCGACTTTCACGACCTGCGGAACGCGCCGGATGATGTCGGCCTGCGACGCGCCCGCTTTGACCGCCAGATAGAACTGGGGCGCCTGCACGTATTGCTCGCGGTCCAACGCGGCAGCGTACACGGACGCCCGCACCCGCTTCATGGGCAGTGATACATAGCGCGCCGGCACCACGGTCTCGAGCAACTCGCGCAGCATCACGTCGAGCTTTCCAAAGCACGTCGTGAGATCGTCGTGCGCGTAGGTCGGCAAGTCACGCGGGTGAATCGTCCCCGAGAACGTCGTCAGCGCTCCGGCCAGCGCGAGCATCGCGGAATAGAGCTCGCCGGGATGCCCCCTTCTGATCTCCTGTATATGCCGCAGCGAGGGATAGTGGGTGTTGATCGTGTACAGCAACCAAAAATTCGCGACGTCCGAGATGCTGAACTCTGCCAATGTCTGGTTTTTCTGGCGACGGGAGCCCGACAAAGTCGTGCTTTTCGCCCCGAGAATCTCGACCAGCCGCGCGACGATCAGGGAGAGCGATTCGCTGGCTCCCACGTCCAGCAGGGGAGGGATGAACGACGGATCGACCGTTACCTCACCGCTGGCCGACTTGCGCAGCCGCGCGACCGGCATGGCGATGCTGCCATCGGTGGACTCGCCCTCCAACAAGAATCGCAGATTCTTCCGCGCCACCTGAATCGGCTTCTCGGCGAGCCCGGTGTTTTCATCCCGCCGCATGACGACGTCCGGCCGAAACCGGGTGAAGGCATCGCTCGAGGAGGCCGAAGCCACCGAGACATTGTGTCCGCCCGGTTGGTATTCCGGGACGGCCAGCGAGACGATGAGGCTGTCCTTGTCCTGCTCCCACATGCCCTCGAGTGGCTTGGGCGGGGGCGGCGCGTCGACCGCCGGCACGTCGAACGGCAGGCCGTCCGGGAACGAGCCGGCGGCTTCGGTGATGGCGAACACACCGGAGGCCAGCGCTTCGCGGTCGATCGCGAGCCGCTGGAACCCCCAGGGGCTGAACGTCAACATGTTCAGCCGGAAATCGATCAGGTCTTCGTAATAGCGATCCTGGATCTGCAAGTGCTGCGGACTGAGGACCAACCCTTTTGTCCAGAGCACCGGCTGCATCTGTCTCATAGTGAGCCCGATCTGCAATATTAGGCGGCCATGCGTCGCCATAGTCTATGACCAGCCTTCGAGCCCTGCCACGCCTGGAGCGGCCCGACGATACGCGCGCCGTCCGCGACGCGCTGCTCGATGCGGGCTACACGGTCCCTCACGTGTGCGCCCGCGTGGGTCGCGAGAGCATCTACGATGCCTGGGGGCGTGCCATCCCGGACGACGCGCCACTGGAGAACGCGCTGGACGCGCTGATCTGGCTCTTTCTCGACTCTCGCCGTGTGCCGATCGCGGCCGCGAAATCACTGCTCGGCCCGTCTCTGTGGGAGTCTCTCGTACGTCTGGATCTCGTCCGCCCGGTCGACGCCACGTTGTGCGGGGCGACCGCGCTCATGGTCCCGACGGAGTCGCTGTTGGTCGCGTCCGACCTCCCGGGCTTCGACCAGGACCCACTGCCTGACGACGCCGTCTACCCGGCGATCACGAAGAACACGCGTGCGTTCCTCGCCTCGCTGCCGCGCACACCCTGCGGCCGGTTTCTCGAGGTGTGCGCCGGCAGCGGCATTGCCGCCTTGCTCGCCGCGCCCAATGCCGCGCACGCCTGGGCGGCCGATTTGACCGAACGGTCCACTCATTTCGCTCGATTCAACGCCCAACTCAACGGCTTCGACAACTTCACCGCGGTGGCGGGTGACCTGTACGAACCGGTCGCCGGGTCGACGTTCGATCGCATAGCGGCCCATCCCCCGTACGTGCCGACCGCCGATACCTCGGTGATCTACCGGGATGGGGGCGAAGACGGCGAGTCGATCACCCGTCGAGTGATCAAAGATCTGCCCCCCTATCTCGCGCCTGGCGGCGTGTGTTACTGCACCTGTGTCGCGACCGACCGGGTCGGTGCACCCCTCGAGTCACGGATCCGTGGGTGGCTCGGCCCCGCGGGGGACGAGCTGGACGTTGTCATGGTCGTCCTCAGATCCTCGGTGCCCGAGGAGCGCATTTCGGAGCTCGTCTCCGAAGGCATGGTCGATCCAGCGGATGCCGAACGGCGCGTGGCACCACTCACGGCCATGGGCATCGAGCGCCAGGTCTACGTCTCGATGGCCTTCCGGCGCCACGAGGGAGGCCGCCGCGCCGTCACCTCCCGCCGCGTGCTCGGCAAGCGCGTCAGCCCCGGAATGCTCGGCCGCCTCGTTCGGTGGGAATCCGAGCTCGCGGACCCGAGCCAGTTGCCGGCCGTGATGACGATGCGACTCAAAGTCACGCCCGATACCACACGCCAGACGGTCGAGCGCATGTCGGCCGGCGCGTGGGAGCCCGCGGCGCGACACCTGACCCGAGAACGGCCGTTCATGGTGCGCGCTGAGTACGATCCCGCGGTGAGTGCGTTATTGTCACGGGTGGATGTCGCTGGGCAATGCACGGTGCGCGAGCACTGGGAGTCAATGCGTCAGACCGGGGTGATTCCGGCGAATGTCGATGAGTGGACATTCGCCGCTGTCGTGCGGTCCCTCGCGGCTTCGGGGATTGTAGATAACACTTGACGGGTCATTTGCTTGACACCCGAATACACAACGCGTACCCTGGGACCACTTTAACGGAGTGCCTCATGGCGAAGGAAAGCACGCAAAAGAAGCTCGAGCGGGTTCGGCCCCCGCGCGTCAACATCACCTACGATGTGGAGCTCGGTGGCGCCATCGAGATGAAGGAGCTCCCCTTCGTTATGGGAGTGTTGGGGGACTTCAGTGGGCAGCCCAGCGAGCCGCTGGCTCGTTTGCAGGATCGCAAGTTCGTCGACGTGACTCTCGACAACTTCGATGATGTGTTGGCGAGCATGAAGCCGCATCTGGCGTACGCGGTCGACAACAAGCTGACCGGCGAGGCGAATGCTGGCAAACTCGGCATCGATTTGACGTTTAAGAGTCTGGATGACTTCTCGCCGGAAGCAGTCGCCCGTCAGGTCGGGCCGCTCCGCGAGTTGCTCGAGCTCCGCCAGAAATTGGCCGACCTCCGCGGGTCACTACAGGGTAACGTCAAGCTCGACGAGATCTTGCAGGCAACACTTAGCGATGACGAGAAGATGAAGCAGCTCAAAGCCGAGCTCGGTACTGGAGGTGGCGATGGCCAGTAAGGCGGAATCGGCGGCTCAGGCGCAGGAGACGACCGCGGCGGCACCGGCTGCCGAAGTCAGTCTGCTCGACCAGATCGTCGACAAGGGCAAGATGGGTCGCGACGTGGAGTCCAAGGCGCGCGGCAAAGACATCATCAAGGAATTCGTGAGCCAGGTGCTCCAGGGGTCGATGACCATCGCCCCGGACACTGAAGTGATGCTCAATGCGCGCATCGCGCAGATCGACCGGCTCCTCTCGGCGCAGCTGAACGAAGTGATGCACGCCCCGGAATTCCAAAAACTGGAATCCTCGTGGCGCGGCCTGCACTACATGCTGCAAAACACCGAGACGAGCGAGCAGCTCAAAATCAAAGTCTTCAACGTGTCGAAGAAGGACTTGTTGAAAGACTTCCAACGCGCGACCGATTTCGACCAGAGCGCGTTGTTCAAGAAGGTCTACGAAGAAGAATTCGGCATTTTTGGTGGCTCGCCGTTCGGAGCGCTCGTTGGAGACTACGAGTTTGGCCGGACGGGCCCGGATATCGAGCTGCTGGAGAGATTGTCGAACGTAGCGGCCGCGTCCCACGCGCCATTTCTGACGGCCGCCAGCCCCGAGATGCTCAACCTGGACGACTTCACGAAGCTCGATCAGCCGCGTGATATCGCCAAGATCTTCGACTCGGGCGAGTACGCCCGGTGGAAGACGTTCCGCGCCAGTGAAGATTCGCGCTACGTCGCACTGACGCTCCCCCGCATGCTCCTCCGGGAGCCTTACGGCAGCAAGACCGTCCCGGTCGAAGCGTTCGGGTACGAGGAACAGGTGGACGGCACGGATCACTCGAAGTATCTGTGGGGCAACGCCGCCTGGGCGCTGGCGACCCGGGCGACCAATGCGTTTGCGAGCTACGGATGGTGCGCCACGATTCGAGGCGTCGAAAGTGGCGGGTTGGTCGAAGGCCTGCCGGTCCATTCGTTCAAGACCGACTCCGGCGACGTCGCCATGAAGTGCCCGACTGAGATGCCGATCACCGATCGCCGCGAGAAAGAGCTCGCCGATCAGGGATTCGTCCCACTCGTGCACTGCAAGGGTACGGCGAACGCGGCCTTCTTCAGCGTGCAGTCGGCGCAGAAACCAAAGGTGTACAACACGGATGCCGCGACGGCGAACGCCCGTATATCGGCACAGCTACCGTACATCTTCGCCGTGTCACGATTCGCGCACTATCTCAAATCGATGATGCGGGACAAGATTGGCGGGTACATGAGCCGAGGTGAGGTGCAGTCTTACCTTACTAACTGGATAGCGAACTACGTCGTGGCCAATGACGACGCACCAATGTCGGTCAAGGCCAAAAGGCCGCTGAAGGAGGCCAGTATCGAAGTGCAGGAAGTGCCGGGCAAGCCAGGGGTGTACAGAGCAGTCACATTCCTCCGCCCACACTTCCAGCTCGACGAACTGAGTGTCTCGATGCGCCTGGTCGCGGAACTGCCCGCGGCGGCGAAGTAAGCTCCACGGGGCTCACGGTAGCTTATCAAATCACGTAGCACAGACGCGGGGATGCGATCATGGCAATGGACATGTACCTCCAGTTGGATAGCGTGACGGGCGAAGCCACACGCGCGAATTTTACGGGCTGGATCGAGCTGGATTCGTTCAGCTTCGGCGCCTCGAACCCGGTCAGCATCGGCACCGGCTCGACCGGCGCTGGCGCTGGCAAAGCGTCACTCAGCTCGTTCAACGTGATGAAGCGGACGGACTCTTCGAGCCCGGTCCTCTTCCAGAAGTGTTGCAATGGCCAGCACTTCGCGAAGGCCACGGTGGCGCTGAACAAGGCGGGTGGTACCTCGGCCGTCAAGTTCCTGGTCTATGACTTCACGGAGCTGTACACCGAGAGCATTCAGTGGTCCGGTGGCGCGGGTGGCGATGACACGCCGGCAGAAGCGATCTCGTTCGCGTTCGCCTCGATCAACGTGACCTACACGCCGCAGAAGACCGATGGCACCGCTGGCTCGGCAGTCGTCGCGGGTTGGGATGTCAAGGCCAACGCCAAGATCTAAGCTTGCAAACCCCCAACGGGGCTGGGCATGAAAGCGAGTGAGTTGCTGGCAGCATCGCGGCTCACCGACGCGATAGAGTCGCTGGGCGTCGAACTTCGGAGCGATCCGACCGACGCCCAGCGGCGCAGTTTGTTGTTCGAGCTGCTGGCGTTCGCGGGCCAGTTCGACCGTGCCGAAAAGCAATTAGACGTCCTGTCGCAACGCGGCCCGGAAGCGGGGATGGGCGCGCTGCTCTATCGCGCCGCGACCCACGCCGAGCGCACGCGCGCCGACATGTTCCGTACTGGCTCCACTCCCGCGCATGGGTCCTCGGCGTCGATTACCGGTACGCTCAACGGAAAGCCATTTTCGTCGATCCGCGACGCCGATCCTCGGATCGGCGATCGCCTCGAGGTGTTCGCCGCGGGCCAGTACATGTGGCTCCCATTCGAGCACATTGCCTCGATTCGCATTGCACCGCCCAAGCGACTCCGCGACACGTTGTGGACACCGGCCATTCTGCGCACGGGCCCCAAGTTCAAGGGCGTTGAATTGGGAGAGGTGCTCTTGCCAGTGCTGACCCCACTCGCGTTCGAGAGCGATGACGATACCGTGCGTTTGGGCCGCATGACCGAATGGGTCGCGACCGATGATGGGCTCGAAGTGCCCGTGGGGCAAAAGCTCTTGATGGTTGATGACGAGGAAATCCCGATCCTCGAAGTCCGCGAGCTGACGGTCACGTCGGCGTAGGCGCTTCCTGTGGCTCTCCCCACCGCGGACCTGCTCGCCCCGATACCTGGCGACGCGCCGGCCGGCGCCGACCTTCGCTACGCGCCTACCTATACGCAGCTGACGGAGGCGCGACGGGAAGAGGACGACGCGCCACAGGGCGAGTGGAAGCGCACGCGCAAAGTCGCCGAGTACGATGTCGTCGTGAAGGTGGCCACCGACGCGCTGGCCACGAAGTCGAAGGACCTCATGATCGCGGCCTGGCTCACGGAGGCGCTTACCCGTCGCGAGGGATTCGCGGGACTCGCCTACGGCCTCGATCTCGTGCGCGGCCTCATCGACAAATACTGGGATGGCGTCTTCCCGCTGATCGATGAAGGCGATTTGGGCTTGCGGGTTCGGCCGCTGAACTGGATCGGCTCGGGCCTCGAGCCGAGCGTCAAAGCCGTCCCGCTCAATCGGGCCGGACACGACTTCATTACCTACACGCTCTCGCGCCAGCTCGGCTACGAGTCGGCTGTCAGTAGCGACAACACCAAGAAGGCCGCGCGCCAGAAGGAGATCGACGGCGGCAAAGTCCCTCCCGAGGAATTCGACAAATCGTTCGAGGGAACGCCGAAAGCGTGGTACAAACAACTCGTCGCCGCACTGGGTAAATCACAAGCGTCTCTCGCGGCGCTCGATGCGCAAGGCAACGAGAAGTTCGGAGACGATGCCCCGAGCTTCGGCAAGCTCCAATCGGCGCTCGAAGCGGTCCATCATCTCGCCTCGCAGTTACTCGAAAAGAAGCTCCTCGCAGACCCGGACCCACCAGAAGTCGTCGCCGCCGAAGCGGCCGCCGCTGCCGTCGCATCAGGCGCGCCTGCCCCAGCGGAGGGTGCGCCGCGCGTGATGTCGGCCGAGCCGACCGACATCAACGATGCGACGATGCGCGTCGTGAGCGCGGCCCGGTGGCTCCGCAAAAACAGCCCGAGCAACCCCGCCTCGTATCTCCTGCTCCGCGGCCTGCGATGGGGCGAGGTTCGCGCCAGTGGCCGGACACCGAACCCCAAGCTCCTCGAAGCGCCGAACGGCGACATGCGCGTCAAGCTCAAGACGCTCATGATCGACGGCGCCTGGGATCAGCTCCTCGACGCCGCCGAGCAGGTGATGGGCACGCCCGCCGGACGCGGATGGCTCGACCTCCAGCGCTACACGCTGACGGCATGCGCGGGACTCGGCTCGACGTACGATGCGCCAGCGGGCGCCATCCGGGGTGCGTTGCGTTCGCTCTTGGCTGACATCCCGGATCTGCCGTCGATGTCGTTAATGGACGACCTCCCCGCGGCGAATGCGGACACTCGCTCCTGGCTCCAGGAGCTCGGTCCCATGGCGACCAGCGAGAACGGCGCCGCCGCCGACGCGCCGAGCACCGCGCCAGCGGTGCCGGCGTCATACATAGACGAGAGAGTACGAGTCGAAATCCAAGCGGGCCGGCCGGCGAAAGCGATCGATATCCTGATGCGCGAGATCGATCGCGAAACAAGCCGCCGCGCGCGTTGGATGCGCCAGGCGCAGATCGCGCGCGTGATGGTCGATGCGGGCCTCGAGACCGTGGCCAAGCCGATCCTCGAGCAGCTCATGGCCGAGATCGAAAGCCACAAACTCGAGGAGTGGGAAGCGGGCGAGCTCGTGGCGCAGCCCCTCGTGCTGCTCTGGCGCTGTCTCGACAAGCTCGGCGGCGACGCCAATGCGAAGCAAACCCTGTATCTCCGGATCTGTAAGCTCGACGCGCGCCAGGCGATCGCGTTCGCGAAGCCTTAAGTCCATGAGCCCCGTGAAATCCGACAGCGATCGCGTGATCCGCCAGTCGCTCCTCGACCGGTTGATCGACTTGGACCGCGGATCGCCGGTGGATCCGCCGAGCACGTGGGGCCAGTCCGTGCGGCAGTTGAAGGCGACGCTGTGCCGCGACCTCGAGTGGCTGCTGAACACCCGCAAGCCGCTGGTCGAGGTGCCGCCGGGGTGCGACAATCTCGACGCCTCCTTGCTCGTCTACGGCATCTCGGACATCTCGTCCCTCTCGCGCGAGAACTTGGACCAGCAGGCCAAGTTGGTGAAGGAAGTCGAGCGCGCCGTGAGCACGTTCGAGCCGAGGCTCGCCAACGTGAAAGTGTCGATTGCCGCCGCCGAGAAGGCCGCGGGAGGTGGGCCGGTTCGCGAGCTGCGATTCGTCGTCGAGGGAATGCTGCGCATCGATCCGGAGCCCGAGCACGTCGTGTTCGACACCGTGCTCGAGGTGTCGACCGGCGACTATCACGTCCGGAGTGACGGCGGTGCGTGAAGATCTCCTGCTCTACTACGAGCGCGAGCTCGCGTTTCTTCGTCGAATGGGGGCGGAGTTTGCCTCGACGTATCCGAAGATCGCGGCCCGGCTGCAGCTCGAGCCCGCGAAGTGCGAGGATCCGCACGTCGAGCGACTGCTGGAAGCCTTCGCGTTTCTCGCCGCCCGGGTCCACCTCAAAGTCGACGACGACTTTCCGGAGGTCAGCGAAGCGCTGCTCGACGTGCTGTATCCGCACTTCGTGCGGCCGATTCCGTCGATGTCGCTCGTGCAGTTTCAGCTGGATCCGGAGAAGGGGAAGCTCTCGACAGGATTCCCGATCGCCAAAGAAACACAGTTGCTGAGTCGGTCGGTCGCCCGCACGCAGTGCCGTTTCCGTACTGTGGGCTCCACAACCGTGTGGCCGCTCAACATCGCGAATGCCAAGTGGACGACCCCGGATCGATTGCAACCCGCGGTCCGCGCCCCTGACGCCGTCGCCGCCCTGCGATTCGAGTTGCGTTGCTTGCCCGATATCCAGTTCGCCAAGCTCTCGCTCGACACGCTGCGGCTGCACCTCGATGGCGAGCGGAGCTTCGTGTACACCCTGTACGAGCTCCTATCGAACAACGTCCTCCGTGTGCTCTTCAGGGACCCGAGGCCAGGCGGAGACAAGCGCACCATCACGCTCCCGGCGTCGACTTTGTCCCCGGCCGGATTCGACCCGGATGAGGCGATGTTGCCGGCGCCTCGCCGGGCGTTCGGCGGCTATCAGCTGTTGCAAGAGTATTTCACGTTCCCCGAGAAATTCCTCTTCTTCGACCTCGCTGGATTCGACGCCGTCCGCGCCGCGGGTTTTGGCGATCGCGTAGAAGTCGTGATCATGATCTCGCCGTTCGAGCGCGCCGACCGCCGGCCGATGCTCGAAGCCGGCGTTTCCGACAAGAGTCTCAAGCTCGGCTGCGCTCCTGTCGTCAACTTGTTCCCTTTAGTCTCGGAGCCGATTCAGCTCACGGGTCGCCGCGCCGAGTACGAGATCGACCCCGACGCGCGCCGGCGGCAGACCACCGAAATCTTCTCCGTCGAGGAAGTCCTGGGATTGACGCCGGGCGGAGGCGAGCCCGTTCGGTTCCAGCCGTTCTACTCGCACCGCCATGGAACGGATACCGCCGCGCCTCGCTTCTGGCGCGCCACGCGACGCCCGAGCGTCTGGCGTCCCGACAACGGCACCGACGTCTTCCTGTCGTTCGCCGATCTGTCGGGAGAGATCGCCACGCCGTCGGTCGACGCGATCTCCGCGCGCCTCACCTGCTTCAATGCCGACCTGCCGTCGCGGTTGCCGTTCGGCGACGAGAGCGCGGGGGGCGACTTCGAGATGCGCGGCGGCGGCCCGATTCGCCGTATCGTCTGCCTCATCAAGCCCACCCCCGCGATCCAGCCCGGCCTCGGCCGCCAGCTCCTGTGGCGGCTCGTGTCGATGCTGTCGCTCAACTATCTCTCGCTGACCGACGAGGGAGTCGACGCGCTCCGCGAATTGCTGCGGCTGCACAACGCCGGCGACAATGCGGCGATGGAGAAGCAGATCCAAGGCGTCCTCTCGGTGCGCGGCGCGACGGCGTACTCGCGCGTGGCGTCCGAGCACGGCCTGAGCTTCGCGCGCGGACGTCGCGTCGAGGTCGAGTTCGACGAGGACCAATTCGCGGGCAGCGGCGTCTACTTGCTCGCCACCGTGCTCGAGCGATTTCTGGGCCTCTACGCGTCGATGAACAGCTTCTGTGCATTGACCGCGAAAAGCCGCCAACGGCACGAAGTCATCCGCGCCTGGCCGCCGCGCTCCGGCTGGAAGAGCCTCTTATGATCGAAGACCTCGTCAACGAGCCGTGGGCCTTCGAGTTCTTCCAGGCCGTACGCGTACTGATGGCGCATTCGCCCCAGCGGACGCCGATCGGGGAATTCGGCGATCCGACCCAAGAGGCCGTGCGGTTCTCCGCAAATCCCGAGGTCGGGTTCCCGGCGGGCGAGATCCAGGCGTTCGACCCGGTCGCGAAACCGCCGAAGCTCACGGTGAACTTCATGGGCCTTACCGGCCCCCTCGGTGTGATGCCCCTCATGTACGCCGAGTTGGTCGCCGAGCGCGCGCGCTCGCGTGACACCGCGCTTCGTGATTTCCTGGACATCTTCAACCATCGCATGATCTCGCTGTTCTACAAAGCGTGGGAGAAGAACCGCTTCACGATCGCCTATGAACAAGGTCGCAGCGATGGCCTCACCCGCCATTTGTTGGATGTTCTCGGTTTGGGGACCGAGGGCCTGCGCGGGCGCCTGCCGCTCAATGACGAGACGCTGTTGTACTATGCGGGCGCGTTAGCGCCGCATACCCGACCGGCCGCGGCGCTCGAGGGCTTGATCGCCGACCATTTCGGCGTTCCGGTCGAAGTCGAGCAATTCGTCGGCGGCTGGTATCGCCTGGAAGAGACGGCGTACTGTGTTCTGGGCGACGAAGACGAGGCGGGCACGCTGGGCGCCGCGGTCGTGGGCGACGAGGTCTGGGATGCCCAAGCCCGCGTTCGCCTGCGGATCGGCCCGCTCACTCGCCGTCAGTACGACGATCTGCTGCCGACCGGCAGCGGATGGCATACGCTCCTTGCGCTGGCGAAGTTCTTCGTCGGCGACCAGCTCGATGTCGATGTCCGACTCGTTCTCGCGCGCGACGAGGTGCAGCCTTGCGCGCTGGGGCAGGCCGACGACGCCGCTCTGCCGCTTGGCTGGACGACGTGGCTCGGCACTGCTCCACTGACCCGCGATCCCGACGACACGCTGCTCACTCTCTCCGAGGCACAGGAGGCCGCATGACTGTCGATTTGCGAGCCCTCATCGGCAAGCTCAATCCCGCCACGAAAGGCGGTCTCGAAGCCGCCGCCGGGCTCTGTCTTTCGCGCACCCACTATGACGTCGAGATCGAGCACTACCTGCTCAAGCTCCTCGACAAGAGCGACGGCGACTTCGTGGCGATCGCGAAGCACTACGAGATCGATCGCTCGAAGCTCGCCAAGGACCTCGCCGCGGGGCTCGACAAGCTGAAATCCGGCAACGCCCGCACGCCGAACCTGAGCCCATCGCTCGTCAAAGCCTTCACGGAAGGCTGGACGCTCGGCTCGATCGACTTCGGCGCGACCAAGGTGCGCACGGGTCACACGATCCTGGCGATCGCCGCGTCGGACGAGCTCTCGCGTCAGGCCCGTGACATCAGCCGCGAGCTGACGAAGATCAATGCGAGTGATCTCCAAAATAAATTCTCGGATATCCTGGCTACATCGGCCGAAGATAGTGGTCCCGCCGCGGCGGATGGTCCAAGCGCGGGCGCCGAAGGCGCCGAGCGCAGGGGAGGCGGCGGCCAAAGCCCGAATCTCGACCAGTTCACCGTCGATCTAACGGCCAAGGCCAAGTCGGGCACCATCGATCCCGTCCTCGGCCGCGACACCGAAGTCCGCCAGGTCGTCGACATTCTCACACGCCGTCGCCAAAACAACCCGATTCTGGTTGGCGAAGCGGGCGTTGGCAAAACGGCCGTCGTCGAGGGCTTCGCCGTCCGCATTGCCTCCGGCGATGTGCCGCCGCCGCTCAAGGGTGTGACGCTACGCACCTTGGACCTGGCGCTCCTCCAAGCGGGAGCGGGAGTGAAAGGCGAATTCGAGAATCGCCTGAAAGGTCTCATAGAAGAAGTGAAGAATTCAGAATCCCCGATCATTCTGTTCATCGACGAAGCCCATACGATGATCGGCGCGGGTGGCCAAGCGGGTCAAAACGACGCGGCCAATCTATTGAAGCCCGCCTTGGCCCGTGGCGAGCTGCGCACGATCGGCGCGACGACGTGGTCAGAGTACAAAAAATATTTCGAGAAAGACCCGGCGTTGTCCCGTCGCTTTCAAGTCGTAAAAGTCGATGAGCCGACAGAAGATGTCTGCAAGTTGATGATGCGCGGCGTCGGCCCGGCCCTGGAAAAACACCATCGGGTCCGGATCCTGGATGAAGGCCTCGATGCCGCCGTGAGGCTCTCCCATCGCTACCTGCCGGACCGCCAGCTCCCGGACAAGGCCGTCAGCGTTCTGGACACGGCCTGCGCCCGTCTGGCGTTAGAGCAGAGCGCAACGCCCGCGGCCGTAGAAGACATCGGCCGGCAACTCGACGATCTCGCCGTCCAAGCCAGAATCCTCGAGCGCGAAGCCGCGACCGGAGCAGATGTGGCCGAGCGCCTCGCGTCGATCGCGGCGCGCCGAACGGATCTCGAAAAACAAAAGGAAGCTGCGACGACGCGCTGGAAGCAGGAGCTCGACCTCGTCAAGAAATTGCTCGTCGTGCGCGAACGCCTCGAGAAGGCCGGCGCGGCGAAAGCCGATGGCAATGACCGCAAGGAGCTGGCAACGCTCAACGCGGAGTTGGACAAGCTGCAGGGCGAGTCACCCTTGGTTCGCGTCTGCGTCGATGCCGGCATCGTTGGCGACGTGATCTCCGGCTGGACCGGCATCCCCGTGGGCAAGATGCTACGCGATGACGTCGCGGCCGCGCTCAGTCTCGAGGGCCAACTGGGAAGCCGCGTGATCGGCCAGACGCACGCGCTCGAGGTGATGGCCAAACGCGTTCGGACGTCGAAGGCCGGGATCGAAGATCCCAACAAGCCGGTTGGCGTGTTCATGCTCGTCGGCCCCTCCGGCGTCGGCAAAACGGAGACGGCCCTCGCCCTATCGGACTTGTTGTACGGCGGCGAGCGCAACTTGATCACGATCAACATGTCGGAGTTCCAAGAAGCCCATACGGTCTCGACCCTCAAGGGATCCCCCCCGGGGTATGTCGGCTATGGCGAGGGCGGAGTGCTGACGGAGGCGGTGAGGCGGCGGCCGTACTCCGTTGTCCTCCTGGACGAGGTCGAAAAGGCCCACCCGGACGTGCTCGAGCTCTTTTTCCAGGTGTTTGACAAGGGCCAGATGGAGGATGGTGAGGGCCGACTCATAGACTTCAGGAACAACATCATAGTCCTCACCACGAACGCCGGTACGGAAACGATCATGAAGCTCTGTGCGGATCCCGAGACCATGCCTGGGATGGATGGTCTAGTGAAGGCCTTGAAGCCGGAATTGGACAAAGTGTTCAAGCCGGCGTTCTTGGGCCGCATGGTCATCGTGCCGTACTTCCCCATTCGCGACGAAGCCCTGGCTCGGATTATTCGCCTGAAGCTGGGCAAAATCGAGCGTCGCCTGGCCGAGGTCCATCGGGTCGCGCTGGTCTATGGCGACGACCTCGTCTCGACCGTGGCGAGCCGCTGCACGGAAGTCGAGAGCGGCGCCCGCAACGTCGACAATATCCTCACGAACGGCTTGCTGCCCGAGGTCTCGCGCATTTTGCTCGAGGCAATGGTCAGCGGGACGCGCCTGACGGCGGTGCGAGTCGGCATCGGAAGCGATGGGGCGTTCACCTACCACCCCGAGCGTGCGCCCGATGATCGCGGGCTCGCGCCACTCCCGGCCTGAGCGCCTTTTGAGATATGTCGACCTATACACAGACCGGCCCCTATAAAGTCGTCTCGCCGCTGGGCGGCGATACGCTCCTCTTCAGCGGGATGTCCGGTGAAGAGGCTGTGTCGACGCCGTTCCTGTTCACGGTCGACATGCTCTCGGAAAAGGAGACGATCGTAGCGAGCCAGATGCTGCGGAAGTCGCTCACGATCGAGCTCGACATGGGCAGCGGTCAGACGCGGTACATCAATGGCCTCGTCCGCCGGTTCATCGAGATGGACAGCGCCTTCAGCGGCCTGTACGCGTATCGGGTCGAGATCGTCCCGTGGTTCTGGTTCCTCTCGCTGGCCGCCGATT
>DATMLM010000097.1:0-30628 GCA_035570055.1 Gemmatimonadaceae bacterium | reverse complement strand
GCTCCTCGTTCGTGAACGGCCCATACAACTCGGCCGTGTCGAAGAACGTGACGCCGCGTTCGACCGCCGTCCGCAGCAGCTTGATCATCTCTTGCTTGTCGCCGGCTGGACCGTATGCCCAGCTCATCCCCATGCAGCCGAGTCCGAGCGCGGAGACCTCCAGTGCACCCAACTTGCGTTTCTGCATCATTTGAGAGACCCCATATCGATGGAGAAGCGATACTTCACGTCTGACTTGAGCAGTCGATCGTACGCCTCGTTGACCTGCTGAATCGGGATGACCTCGACGTCCGCGGTCACATTGTGCTTTCCGCAAAAATCGAGCATCTCTTGCGTCTCGGGCAGACCGCCGATGGGCGATCCGGACAGGCTGCGCCGGCCCATGAGCAGGCTGAAGGCCGCGACTTGCAGTGGCTTCTCAGGCGCGCCGATGAGGGTCAGGTTGCCGTCGCGACGAAGCAGACGAAGGTACGCGTTGATGTCGTGATCGGCCGAGACCGCGTCGAGAATGTAATCGAAGCTGCCGGCGTGCTTCTGCATCTCGTTGGCGTCGCGCGAGACGACGACTTCGTCGGCGCAGAGTCGGAACGCATCGTCTCTCTTGCTCGGCGATGTCGTAAAGACCACGACGTGGGCGCCGAGCGCGTGGGCGAACTTGACGCCCATGTGGCCGAGTCCGCCCAGGCCGACGATGCCGACTTTCTTGCCCTTTGCGACGCCCCAGTGGCGCATCGGCGAGTAGGTCGTGATGCCCGCACAGAGGAGCGGCGCGGTTCCGGCGAGATCGAGGTTCGACGGCACGCGCAAGACGAAGCGCTCTTGGACGACGATACTGTCGGAGTAGCCACCATAGGTGACGCGATCGGTGTACTTGTCCGGCGCGTTGTACGTGAACGTCGCGTTCGGGCAGAACTGCTCGAGGCCAGCCTGGCACTCGGGGCACGTACGATCGGAGTCGACGAGGCAGCCGACGGCGGCCAGGTCGCCGGGTTTGAACTTGGTGACGGCGGAGCCGACCTTCGCGACCCGGCCGACGATCTCGTGGCCGGGGACGCAGGGGTAGGCTGTGGGCCAGAAGCTGCTCCACTCGTCGCGAACCGTATGGAGATCAGAGTGGCAGATCCCGCAGAAGAGGATCTCGATCTGCACATCGTGCTCGGTCGGATCGCGGCGCGGGATCGTGGAGGGGGCCATCGGCGAGGTGGCGCTGGCGGCGGCGTAGGCTTTGGCGTTGTACATGTTTCTTCGATTGGGTAATTAGGCCCGATACTGCTCGTCGCTGACCGGCTCCAGCCAATCGACGACCTGCCCGTTGAGCTTCTCTTGGATCGCGATATGGGTCATGAGGGTCGTGTCGGTCGCTCCATGCCAGTGTTTCTCGCCGGGGGCGAACGTGATGACGTCGCCTTCGCGTATCGTCACTTTGGGGCCTCCCCAGCGCTGCGCCCAGCCTTGTCCAGCCGTTACGATCAGGGCCTGGCCGAACGGGTGGGTGTGCCACGAGTTGCGGGCGCCGGGCGCGAACGTGACGCGGGAGCCGACCGCACGCCCCGGCTCGGCGGCTTCGAAGAGCGGCTCCATCCAGACATCGCCAATGAAGTAGTCCGGTGATCCTTTCTGCATATCGCTCTCGAAAAAAGGAAACGGGTCGAGGACCGTGGCTCCAAGCGCGTTTCTGCGGAACTATAGCCTAATCCTACGGGATAGTATTCGCGTATATGAAACGGACTCGATTGGCTGAGCTACTCGACCGCGTCGCGGTTCGAGAGGGCGTGCACGAAACGTCGGTGCCCGGCGTCATGGTATCGCGAACGTCATACGGAAGCGCCCGTTGCCCCGTTATCTACGAGCCGATGATCTACATCATCGGCCAGGGTCGGAAGATCGGCCATCTGGGCGACGAGGAATTCCGCTACGATGCGCACAATTATCTGGTCCTGTCGGTTCCATTGCCTTTGCAGTGCGAGTGGGAAGCGAGTCGCGACGAGCCGCTGCTGGCGGTCAAGATCGCGGTCGAGCCGCCGTTGCTCGTCGAGATGTTGATGGACTTGGAGGAGCCGGTGCATGCGAACGGCGCGGTCCCCAGGGGTATCTACGCGACGCCGCTGACGACCGAGCTCAGCGACGCGGTCGAGCGGCTGCTGGAGTGTCTCCGCTCGCCGGTCGATAGCCGCGTGCTGGGGCGGCAGACCGTGCGTGAGATCATCTATCGCGTGCTACGCGGTGAGCAAGGTGGAGCGTTGCGGGCGATGGCGAGTCGGAACGATCAGTTCATGCGCATTGCGCGGGTGCTGCAGAGTATCCACTCTGACTATGCGCGCACGATGAGCGTCGAGGAGATGGCACGGCTCGCGGGCATGAGCGTGTCGACATTTCATCACAACTTCAAGGCGGTGACGGCGACCACGCCGCTCCAGTACGTAAAGAGCGTGCGCTTGCACCGTGCGCGGCTGCTCATGTTGCAGTCCGATCACAACGCGAGCATGGCGGCGGCGGCCGTTGGCTACGAGAGTGCCTCGCAGTTCGGTCGAGAGTTCAAGCGATTCTTTGGGGCCTCGCCCGGCGAGGAGGCGGCGAACCTGCGTGCCCGATTCGCCGTCAGTAGCGAGGTCGCCAGAGAAGTGGTGCCGGATCGTCGCGAAAGATCCGATTGGCGAGGCGCGGCCAGAGGACTCTGAGCGCGCGGCGACTGAGGTTGGCGAGCGGTGTGTGGACCTCGATGTGCGCCCGCTCGATGGGCTCCTCGACGCAGGAGAGCTGCAGCGCACCGGCGCATCCATCGAGAAAGACGACCTCGCGAATGCCACGATCGATGAGCGCCTGGATGAGCGAGGCTCTGAGCACCATCGAGAGGGACAGGTGGGGGAGCCCGCCGTGGTTCATTTGCGTGGCGATGAACGCGCGCTCGCCATGCTGCCATCCCACCAACACGCTCAGCCAACCTTCCTCGGTCGAGTGCAGCCCGACCCGAATCGCATCGGGCCCGCCGATGCGTAGGTGGCGAGGATCGACGCCATCCCAGCGATTGGCGTGTGGTCGGATGGACTCGAATGCGGAGCGGAATGTCGCGGCGTCGATCTCTGGCTTGAACGCGATGCCGGAGCGCGCCGCCCGCCGGGGATAGCGTCGCAGGTTGCGTCGTGTATCCGGCCCGAGGGTCGAGAGGAATTCGTCCCAGGTGCTCTTGAGGTGCAGACGATTCGGCAGGGTGTATTGGCTGTGGCGCGTTGTGGTTTGATGGCCATTGGCCACGTGTGCTACCGCACGCGCGAGCCCATGCTCGCCGAATGTCGTCTCCACGGCATTGACCTGGACCGTGTGCACACGGCCGAGGGACAGCAACGCGCGTAGTCCGCGCTGGAACACCAATCGTTGGTGCGCCGGTGCGGCCAGCATGACGCCCGCACCCGTACGGTCGCCGATCGAGAACATCCCGGATCGCGCGCCACGAATGCGATCTTCGATCGCGTACAGACACCCTATCGGTTGGGCGTCCTCGTAGACCACCACCGCGACCGCGCCGCGGCGCTTGGCGGTGGCCCGGAGAAAGAGGTACGCGGGATCGACCTGCGGATCACCGTGAGCGAGCGCGAGCAGTGAGGGCGCCTGTTGCAACGCCTCGCTCAGTTCCGACGCCCGGTACACGATGCGCGTAGCGGCATCGGCCATACTCCTGTATACGGTATGGCCGACCGCTACCTGCCACTATACAGCTTGGGACGATTCCGGCTCAGGACGGGACGGGGTGTCCCGCTTCAGCCGAACGTCACGAACGAGATCACATTGCCGTCGGGATCGCGTACGTGGAAATCCGTCCCACCCCACGGTTGCTTAACGAGCGGCTGCGCGAAGTCGACGCCACGCGCTTTGAATTCCTCGAACAGACCTCGCACGTCCGAGGTTTCGATCGTCGCCAAGATCAGCGACTCTTCGAGCGCGGCCAACTGCGCGAAGTTTGCCTCGTGCACGAAGCGCAAATGCAGGCGCACGCCATCACGCGAGACGGCGCCATAGAATGGCGGCTTGCCGTAGAGAAAATCGATCTCGAAGCCCAGCATCCCTCGATAGAACGTGGCGGCCGCTTCGACGTTGCGCACGAAGAGGATCGGGACAACGTCCGTCAGGACAGGCGGTCCGGCATTCGCACGCGGCGTCTTCGCCGCGTGAGCAGCCGCGCCCTTGAGGTCTGCCCAGGTCGCATGGCCGGCGTCGAGCGCGACGATCTCTTGCGCCATGGTCAGCGTGAACTCGAGCGCCAGTACTTCGCGGTCGGTCAGTGCGGAAAAGCGCTCGAGCCGCCGCACTTTCTCGCCGATGGAATAGTTCCCCTCGCGGTGCCAGCGAAGGAGGAGCTTGGCTTGCTTACGATACGTCTCTAGGGTAGGCATAGATGGGCGCACCTCGCTGAGAGTTTTCAGCGGGCGGGCCTAGCCCTTTCGGCGCCATTCGCCGAGGTGCCCCGCGCGGAACACGTTCAAATTACTCTCGGCCGCTCCACTCCGCTACGAACTCGCGGGGCGATTTGATCTGCACCGTGTGGGTGCCACGCGTTGGCTTGTAATGCTTTGGATTGCCCGTGATCAACGCCTTGGCGACGCCAGCGGCGGCGACCTCGAGGAACGAGAGGTCGTCGGCATCGGGCAGCACGACGCCCAGCGGCTCGGGTGTAATCAACTCGCCTTGCGCGCGGATCTGCGCCACGACCATCTGCACTTCGCGCGGGTCGAAATCGAACAGCGGCCGCCGTAAGACATCCTCGTATTCTCCGAGGATCCGATCGTCGTAGAGGACGGAGGCCCGGCCACCGACAATCAAGTCAACGATCCGGCCCGGTGGCCCAGTGGCGCTCAACAGTCCAGAGACCAGCACGTTCGTATCAACGGTTACGCGGACGCGCGCCCTCGCCACGGTCGTCTAACGCCGCCGCTCGCGTCGCGTCGCTTTGATCTCCGCGTCGATCTCCTCGCCCGTCACCCGATCGCGGCCGGTACGTGCGGCCCGCCGACGCATCCGGGACAGCGCCAGTTGTGCACGGGCTGTCCGCACCGCCGCCTCGACCTCGGCCAGGTCCTCATCCGCGTCGACCCCGATCACGAGCGCAAACGGCTTCCCATTCGACGTCAGCGCGACCGACTGGTCCGCGATCGCGTCCTGGACGGCACCCGGGCGATTCCGGAGATCGCGCACGCTCACCAGCTTCATCGAGACTCCTGTAGCATTATACGTAGCATACTACGGGCAGTCTCGTGTGTCAAGACGGCTACAGGCACGGCGGTTGGCCGCACGGTCAAACGATGACGGCGGGCGTCGGCACGGTCGCAATAATTCCGGCAGTTATGACCCTGCGCGCGCTCCTCTCGACGCTCGTTCGCTCTATCACTCTCTGGCGCCGGCGCACTCCATGCGAGCGACTTCTGGAGCGCCTGGCGACCTTTCGTACGCCGCGATTGGCAGTCGAGCTGGTGCCGGCCACATCGTGGGGCGCGAATCTTCGGAGTGTGCTCCCGCAGGCGGATTGGGATCGCTTGCGCAAGCGCGCCTACCGAGCGGCCGGATATCGCTGCGAGATCTGCCGGGAGCGCGGACCGGCGCATCCCGTCGAGTGTCACGAGCTGTGGGAGTACGACGATAGCAAGGGCATCCAACTGCTTGTCGGCCTGATCGCGCTATGCCCAGGCTGCCATGCCGTCAAGCATTTGGGGCGATCGTACGCCGAGGGCGATGGCGACGCGGCATTCGCGAGGCTGATGCGGTTGAACGCGTGGAGCGCAGCGGTTGCCAAAGCGTACGTCGACGTCGTATTCGAGATATGGGAGATTCGGAGCCAGACGCAGTGGCGACTGGACCTCTGCTGGCTCGCCACGCATGGCGTTCCTCAGCCCGACTGCACGATGCGCTGAAGCATCTCAGCAAGAGCGTTGCGTGATGGTGGCCCGTGGGCGGGCCGGGGTACGTATGCCGCTCGAGTCGACCGGTCACGCTGACTGTGTCCGGCTCGTAGGCGAGACAACGAGTGAGCCACAATACGATGGCGACAGCGTGCACGGGCATCGCCTCAAGTTGCCAAGAAGCACCTTGGATGGCAAAATCGATCGCATGGACCTAGGCCGCTTTGTCTGGCTGGGCGCGACGCTCATGGCGCTGAGCGCGGCGGCCGCCGCGCAACCGCCGAATCTTGCCGCCGCCCAGGTGGAGCTGCTGACGCTCCGGACCGCGGTGCCGCACCGCGTGCCGGTCCGCCGCGATAGCGTGTGGCTGGAGACCAGCCCCGATCCCGTGTCACTGGACTCCGCGGTGCGCGCGCTGGTGGCCTTGTCGAAACCGACGGTATGCGGGGCCAAACCCGAGCGCGCCATGCTCCGCGTCAAGTGCCAGCGCCTGCAGGATCTGCCAGCGTTCGCCATCGGCATCTATCTCGCGACACGGTATAGCGGAGAGTATGGCTCCATCTCCGCCGGCGCCTACTTGAGAGATGTCCGCCAATACCATCCCGAGGGCATCGACACACTCCGTGCGTTGTGCACGGGCCGGGACACGCTCATCGTCCCGGTCGTGGCGATGGAAATCTGGCAGCGCGACTATTACGAGCCACTATTCGGTACCAGTGGGTTCCCGTACAACATGTCGGGCGGCGGCGATCTCGAACACGATGGCCAGAGTACCGCCTATACCCGGCAGCATCGCATCATATTGACATTCAAGTTTTCGGCGTCGTTCGATGACACGACGACCTCGACGACCATCATATCGAGCGGTGGCTCGCATGACTCGCCACCACCCAACAGCGAAGAGTTTCAGATGTCGCAGCTCCTCCGGATAGCCGAATCGTTGACGCTCGGCAACGATGAGGCCGAGCTCCGCCCGGCGCTGGCGAAGATCGCCGCCAAGTTCGCCGAGTATTGGGCCGGGCACGGCACGATGCCGCCAGCGGCGATCGCGTTTCTCAATCGCTACGGTCAGTAACGCCGTGACTCCGCTCCGTCTGCTACCCATTGAAGAATCCGCCCAGCGTGGCGAAAAGCTCGGTATGCTCGATTGGCTGGCCACGGCGAACATATTCCGTGGCCTACTCCACAGCCCCTCGGCCGCGTCCGCCGTCTATGGCGTCATCGATGCCCTGATATTTCACAACACCGTCGCGGCTCGCACGCGGGAGCTCGTGATCCTCCGCATCGGCTGGCGCACCAGCTCGGAGTACGTGTTCTGCAACCACGTGCGCATCTCGCGCGACCTCGGCATCGCCGACGAGGAGATTCTCGGGGTGCGAGACCCCGAGCGATGCGTGGTCTACTCCGAGACTGACCGGCGAGTGATCGCACTCGCCGACGAGTTGCACGACTCGACCCAGGTGACGCCGTCGACGTGGGCTGCGTTGGAGAAGGTCTTCACGCCCGAGGAGCTGGTCGAGCTCGTGGTCATTGCCGGGTGCTGGAGAGCGATCGCCGGGTTTACCAAGACCGCCGGGATTCCGCTCGATGACGACACCCCCAGTTGGCCCGAGGGCTAGTCGAACGCGATCGGCTGGGCCCCTTGGTACAGCACCCGCCGGCCGATCTCGGGCAGCTGCTCCAGACCCTCGCCAATGGTGAGAAAGTGATTGCCGGACAGCGGCCCACACTTGGCCGCGAAAGCGGTGATCCCATACGGCAGCAAGATCTCCGTTTCGCTCTCGGCCGCGGGATAGAGTAGGAGCTGGCCGGGCGATGGCCTGTGCGTGAGATTCTCCTGGCCGACACCGACCTCGAGATCGCCGAGCGGGACCCATGCGGCTTCGCCGCTCCAGCGCGCTTGGATCAGCTGCGCGCGCAGCGGCAGCAGCTTCATGAATGCCGCGCACGTGGCTGGCGCGCGGTCGTGCTCGAGCACACCGGTGAGTATCAGGTCGCCAACCGTGATCCGAATGCGGCGCGACATGGTCATGGCAGTCCGGCTCCGGGGATCGCGACACGCTCGACCTCGATCCGTCCGCTTCGCAGTACTCTGGTCTCGGACGGGACGTAGGATCGCGCGGTGCAGATGTAAAGGTCGCGGCGATCGGCGCCGCCGAGCGCACAGGCGTAGGAGTCTCTGCCAGGCAGCGGGATCGTGTCGGTGATCGTTCCGCCGTCGGTCATGCGAATGATCCGGTTGGCACCGAGGCAGGCGACCCAAACGCCGCCCTCCGCGTCCAGGCACAGCCCGTCCGGAACGAAGCCACCGTATCCGCCGAAGACACGGCGATTCGACAGCACGCCGTCCGCATCGATGTCATACGCGGACAGACACTCGCCAAATGTCTCGGCGACGATGAACGTGCGTCCATCGGGGGTGATGGCCGCGCCGTTCGGAAACATGATCCCATCTGCCGCCACCGAGATTCTCCCATCTGGGTGCACGCAAAATACCTGCGTAGGGCGCGGCGGATCGCCGCCATTGAAGTCGCAACCAAATGTACCGATGTACGCTCGCCCAACCTGGTCGATCACCATGTCATTGAGCACGTAGGGCGAGATCGCGCCCAGGTCCGCGACGACCGACACGCCTGATGCAGGCGAAAGTCGGAGCAGGCGCCGGTCTTCCATTGAGACGACGCACATCGACCCGTCCGGCAGCCAGCCCAGACCCGACGGCAAGGTTCGAATCTCGAGGATTTTCGTCGCCGCTCCATCCGGCCCGAGTCGCCAGACGATGCCATCGTGCATATCGGAGAAGTAGAGCGCCCCGTCGTGCCAACGCGCGCCTTCGGGAAACGCCAGTCCATCGAGCACCGTGATCAAGGCAGCGACCCCCTCGTGAGAGCGTCCGGCGTGACATAGCTTATCCCCCATGGACACTCGTGATCTTCATCGATACGCGGTGCTCCTGGCCGCCGTTATCGTTGGCTCGTCAGCCAACGCCCAACGTACTACAACTGGCAAGACGCCGCCGAGCGACAGCACGACGCTGGTGCTGCCCCACGGGATCGAGGCGCGAGGGATCGGCCCGGCCGCGATGGGCGGCCGCGTCTCGAGCATCGCGTTCGACCCCAAGCGCCCGAGCCGCTACTACGTCGGCTTCGGGATGGGTGGCGTCATGAAGACGTCGGACAACGGCATCACGTTCCGCCCCGTCTTTGCTCACGAAAAGGTGGCGACGATCGGCGACATAGCCGTCGCCCCATCGGATCCGACGGTCGTCTGGGTCGGCACCGGCGAGGCCAACGATCGCAATTCCGAGACGTGGGGTGACGGGGTGTACCTCTCCACCGACACCGGCACGACGTGGAAGAACGTCGGACTCGGGAACAGCAAGGCGATCGCGCGCATCGTCGTCCATCCGACCGACCCCAAGACCGCGTACGTCGCGGTCATCGGCGACCTCTGGATGCCGAGCACCGAGCGCGGACTGTACAAGACCACCGATGCCGGCGCCACCTGGCACAAGGTCCTCGGTGCCCAGGCGCCGTACGACGATCGCGTGGGCGCCGGCGATGTCGCGATCGACCCGTCGAACCCGAACGTCGTCTACGCCGCGCTCTATGCGAGACGCCGGCGGCCGTGGGCGTTCACGTTTGGTCCGACGGCGACGGACGGGAAGGACTTGGGCGGCATCTTCAAGAGCACGGACGCCGGCGCGACGTGGCACAAGCTCGCGGGCGGATTGCCGGCGGAGACCGGGCGCATCGGCCTCTCGCTCGACACCCGCGATCCCCACATCATCTTCGCCGTCGTCCAGAGCAATACCGGCGGGACGGGCGGTCTGGGCAACAACGAGAGCAAGTCCGGCGGCGTCTTCCGCTCCGGCGACTCCGGTGAGCATTGGACGCGCGTGTCCAACCTCGACCCGCGCCCCTTCTACTTCAGCCAGATCCGCGTCGACCCCGCCGACTCCCAGCGCGTCTATCTCCTCGGCTTCGTCCTCGTCGTCTCCGAAGACGGCGGCGTCACGTGGCGCGAGGACCTCGGCAAGCGCCTGCATCCCGACAACCACGCGCTCGCCATCGACCCATCGGATCACGAGCATGTGCTGATCGGCAACGACGGCGGCTTTTATCAATCGTTCAACCTCGCGCACGCCTGGGATCACCTCGAGAAGTTCGGCGTCGGTGAGTTCTATCGCGTGAACGTCGACCGCTCGACGCCCTATCGCATCTGCGGCGGCTTGCAGGACAACAACAGTTGGGTGGGACCAAGCGAGGTCCGGAGCAAGGAAGGCATCCGTAACGCCGACTGGCAGTCGCTGGGCGGCGGCGACGGCGCCTACTGCGCGTTCGATCCGGCGGACTCGAATATCGTGTACTACGAGTCTCAAGATGGCGACATGGTCCGCATCGATCTCAAGAGCGGCCAGACGAAGAGCCTCCGTCCCGCACCCGGCGAAGGCGAGCCGGCATTCCGATTCCACTGGCTCGCCCCGCTCATCATGAGCTCGCATGAGGCGGGCACGCTGTACCTCGGTGGCAACGTCGTCTTCAAGGTCACTGATCGCGCCGAGCACTGGAAGGTTGTCTCGCCAGATCTCTCGACGAAGGATCTGGCGAAGTATCAAGCCGTGGGGAGCGGGGCCGAGACGTGGGGCGTGGCGTATACCTTGGCCGAGTCGCCAGTGAAGGCAGGCGTATTGTGGGCCGGGACGGATGACGGAAAGCTCTGGCGGACCACCGATGGCGACGAGCATTGGACGGACGTGACGCCGACGGTCCCAGTGCCAGCGCGCGGGCACAAAGTGAGCAGAGTCGAGGCGGGACACACTGACGCCAACGTCGCGTACGTCGCATGGGACGGACAGCACGACGGCGACTACGCGCCGATCATCTATCGGACGGCGGACGGTGGCGCGACGTGGCAGAGCATCGCTGGCAATTTGCCGGCGAACGAGCCCGTGCGGGTCGTGCGCGAGGATCCCGTCAACGGCGATGTGCTCTACGCGGGAACCGAGCACGGACTCTGGCTGTCGCTCGATCGTGGCAAGACATGGTCGACGCTTGGCGAGCTGCCGACCGTGGCGGTCGACGACATCATCATCGAACCGAAGACGCACTCGATCGTGCTGGCGACGCAAGGCCGCAGTCTCTTCGTCATTGATCGCGCGCGGCCGCTCACGCAGATCACGCGACCGATACTCTCCGAGCCGTTGCATCTCTTCGCGCCCGACACGGCCGTCGAATCGGAGCCGTTGCCGAGCTACGACGAGTGGGAGGGGAGCGGTCAGTTCCGGGGCGCGAATGCTCCGGGCGGCCTGATACTCACCTACTGGCTCAAGCAGGCGACCGGCGACACGGTCGGCGTCGCGGTCACCAATAAGGACGGACGTCCGATCGCGCACCTGAGCGGCGCGGCTCTGAGCGGTCTCAATCGGATCGTGTGGGACTTGAAGCCGACCAAAGATCTCCTGGCCTCGTACGGATCCGGCGAGTCGAAGTTCGTGCATCCGGGCACGTACTCGGTGACGATCACGTACGGCAAGGAGAAGAGCACCGCGACGTTCGAGGTGCGGGCGGTTCCGGGGTTAGAGACGTATTGAGCTGACGAGGCTACGGATGGCCGCGAGCTGCGGCCCCAGGGCGAGCGTGTCCCCGACCACGACGATCGTGAGCCGCCGCGGAGCGAGGTACTCGAGCGCGACGCGCCGCACATCTTCGCCGGTCGACGGCAGCGAGTAGTAGCCGGGTCAGACCTGCCGCGTGAGGTCGAGGCACCGATCGATTTCGTCGGCCGTGTTGAACAGGGCGGGTGCGATGCGCACCTGTCCGTTCCGCACGGTGACATCGACCTTCGCCGCGTGAAACGTTGCCCGCACGTCGGCCATCGGCTTCGATGTGTAGATGGTCACGATCGACGACCGGTTCTCGGGCGGCGTGAACAACTGATGGCCCTGCGCACTGAGACCATCGTAGAGTCGTCGCGCCAGACCGACGGTGTGTGATTCGATCCGGGGCACGCCGACCGTCTCCAGATAGGCGATGCCCGCGCTCAGCTGGTGGACCGCGCCGAAGGCACGGCTACAGTAGTCGAACTTGCGCGCGGTCGTGGCGAGCGTGAAGTGGTGGTCGGGCAGCTCACGGTCAACCTGAAACTCGCCATACCGGTCGATGGTCAGCCGATCGATCAGCTCGCGCCGAATGAAGAACGGCGCGACGCCGAATCCCGCGAGCATCCACTTGTACGATCCGCAACAGATCGCGTCGACACCCGCCGCGCGGACGTCGATGGGGATCATCCCGACCGCTTGAATCGCGTCGGCGTAGAAGACCGCGCCGACGCTATGGGCGAGATCGGCGATCGGCCGCATGTCGTGCCGAAAGCCGTTCTGGTGTGACACCCAGGCCACGGAGACGATCCGCGTGCGCTTGTCGACGTGCGGCGCGAAGTCATTCGCGTCAACGGCGCCGTTCCGGTGTTTCACGATCCGGAGCTCGATCCCTTTCGAGGCCTCGAGCGCGCGGTACAGCACGAACTCCGTCGGGTAGTGGAGCTCGTCAATGACGACGTTGTCTCCGGCCGCGAGACCGAGGCCGTGCGCGATGATGTTCTCGCCTTCGGCGGTCGAGAACAAGATGCCGATCTCGTCCGGCGTGGCGTTGACGAGTCGCGCGAATTGTCGACGGAGCGTCTCGTCGGCGGCCAGGAGGTCGTCGTCGACGACGAGCGGGCGTCGCGATTTGTCCTCGAGGAACTGCGTTCCGGCCGCGACCACCGCGCGCGGGATCGGCGCGATGTAGGCCGAGTTCAAGTACGTGCGCTCGGCGACGATGGGGAAGTCGGCGCGGACGCCAAGTGGATCGGGGCCGGCGGCATCGGCTAGCGGCCTGGCGGCGAGCAGTTGGGGCGGTCGAACGGCCGACGCCGCGAGGGCTGCGGCGGTGGCAACGAAAGAGCGGCGGTCGATCGGCATGGGCCTATATATATACCCATCATGCATTCTTTTCTGCTTGTGGCCTGGCTGGTGTCCGGCACGACCAATCTGGTTACCGGCAACGGCTTTGGATTCGCCGTGGTTTCGCCCCGGACGGCGACCATCACCAAGTTCTACGCACATCCGTACAGCTTCTCGCGGCCGGACCCCGCGAATCCGTTGGGGGAAGGCATTGAGACGACGAGCTTCATTCGGAGCCTTCGGTTCCCGTGCGATAGCGCATCCACCCAATACATGGGGGAGTCGCACGTCATCGAAGTTCACTGTGGCGACAGGCAGGGGTTTGTGTTCATGCCATTCGGCCTGGCACAAGCGGCGCTGATCGTGAGTTGGGATTCCGGCGCTGTAGAATGGAGCCATCCTGTGCAATCCCGACGCCTTGTTGAAACGACCGTCGCACAATTTGAGGTGGTCACGTTCGAGGGCACCGAAGAGTCGCTGGTAGAGATTCCGCTCGAGCCGGGGTGGGCATTCATATCGGTCGAGCGCGGAAGCGACCCGGTGAAAGTGGCAGAGGCGTTCAACGCCTGGCACGGGGAGCTGTCGGCGGTATTCCTCGCTGAGCGTGAAATCGTGGCGCTCGAAAAGTGGCGAGTGCCGGCTCCTCCCGGGTTGTCAGGGCGCGAGCTCAATCTGTGGCGCCAGAGCGAAGTGATGCTTCGGATGGCGCAGAGCCGCGAGCCGAACGAGAACGGACGCTATGGCAATGGATTGATTGTCGCGAGCCTCCCCGATGGTGTGTGGTTCACGCCCTGGGTGCGCGACATGACCTGGGCCGCAATGGCCCTGACGCGGATGGGGCATCGCGCCGAGGCGCGCGCGGCGTTGCTCGCGTACTTCAATGCGAGACCGACGGGCAAGATGCGCGCGGAGGTGAAGAACGCCGACTATCAGGTGTCGGTGGTTCGCTACTTCGGCGACGGGTCGGAAGAGCCGTTCTTCACGATGGAGGGCAGCCCCAACATCGAGTTCGACGACTGGGGCGAGGTGCTGTGGCTCCTCGGCGTGTACATGCAGACGTACCACGACACGGCGCTGCTCTCGGAACCGACCGCGCGCGGCCCACTGTACCAGTCCGCCCGCGACTTCGTGGTCGCGCCGCTCCTCGCCAACATGCAACCGTACAAGGGTGGCCTGATTCTCGACGAGGATACGTCGATCTGGGAAGAGCACCAGACAGACAAAAAGCATTTCGCGTTTTCGACCGGGATGGCTATTGTCGGACTGAAGAGCTTTGCCCCTGCCAGCGATACGATCGCACTCCTAGAAAAGGGCTTTACCGCCGCCTTCATTCGCGGCGGGACGCTGCACGGGACACTCGAACCTGGTGAAAAGAACGACATCGATGGCGCGCTCCTGGAGCTCATTCATCTCGGCGTGGTCACCGATTCGGCGATCATTCGGAGCACGATCAAGCGAATGCAGCTGCTCAAAGTCGCATCGGGTGGTTATCGACGCGTGCGGAGCAACTATACGGATCCCGCCATCTTCGAGTACTGGTACGAGCGCCAGGAATTTCTCTTCGTCGACTTCAGTCTCGCGGAAGTAGATCGGCGCCCGGCTCTCGTACAGCGAATCGTGGACAAGGCCGCGGCCGATCACAACATCATACCCGAGATGTACGTAGCGCTCCCATGCAAACTTTTTCCGGGACAGATCGGCGATCCGACGGGCGCCAAGCCGATGGTGGGATACGGCGCCGGAGCCTACATCCTCGACGTGCTGGATCGTGCGTCGCATGGGCCTTAACCCTCGTCATCAGCGGGCACGCCGGCGCTCAGAAGGCGTCATTTGCAAAGGGCGTGTCAACGACTGGTTGGATCGATTTCAACTTCCAGGATGGCCGAAGGATCTTGGTGCCGGCCAAGGTCAATGGTCAGGACGTCCTCGTGCAGATCATCGACGGGACGGCAACGTCGTATATCGATAAGGACTTCGCTGGCGCCGGATTGAACGACACCGTCAACGTCCAGGTGCAGCTCGGTGATCTGAGCGTGCGGGATGTCAAAGCGTTGTCAGTCAACATGGGAGCGAAACGCTCCAATCCCGTCTTTCAGCCATTCACGCTGGCCGATGATCTCTTCAACGAGATCGCGGTCGAAATCGACTTCGCCCACCATCGGATCGCGTTTCGCGATCCCGCCACCGTGACGAAGCCGGCGGGAGCAGTGGACCTTCCGTTGAGCCCGGGCGGGGAGGCGCGGACGCTACCCGTCTCGATCGAGGGCGCGGCGCCAGTCCAGTTCGAGATGTTCCTGGGGGATCCCGCGCCACTGACCGTCTATCAGCCGTACTACGAGGGACACAGGCTACTGGAGAACCGGCCGACCTCCATCCGCCTGGGTGGCGGCCTTGGTGGCAGGCCTCAGGAGCCGGTCGCGACGTTGGCTCGGGCTCGATTTGCGGGGGTCGACTTCCTCGAGGTGCCGGCCGTGTTTCCGTCGAACGCGGTGCGCGGAGACAGCTCCGACAAGGTCTCGGGCAATATCGGATTGCAGATGCTGTCCCGCTTCAACCTCATCATCGACTACTCACACAATCGCCTCTACGCGGTGCCCGATCCGGCCGCGTTGCGTGCGCCTTTCGCGAAAGACCGGCTCGGTCTCTACTTCAGCCGGCGCGGCGAATACATCGCGGTGCTGTTCGTCTCGCCTGGCAGTCCCGCCGAGAGGGCCGGGTTGAAGTCCGGCGACACGGTGACCGCCATCAATCGCAAGCCCATACAGGAGTGGCCACTGTCCGACATCGCCAATCTGCCGTTCGCCGGTGCGGGCACCATGGTTACGTTTACGATCGCGGGCGGTGGCGTCAAAGAGGTCAAAGAGGTCGACTATTTCTGAGAAGTCTTGCCAAACTGGTCGTACAGGTGTATCTTGCAACCGCGTAGAGTGAATACCACGCCCACAACGACCAGTGAAGATCGGGATCTGGCCTTTAAGCCAGTCCCGATTTCGAGTTTTATGGTAAAGGTTGCCGGTGCTGATATCGCTCATAGTAAACAACATTCAGCACAGGTACCGAATTTATGCGTACGACCGGCACAGTGAAGTGGTTCAACGATGCCAAGGGTTTTGGTTTCATCACACCCGAGGGTGGCGCGAAGGATTGCTTCGTCCATCACTCCGCCATTCAGGGCAGCGGCTTCAAGTCGCTCGCCGAGGGTGAGCGCGTGGAGTTCGAGGTTGTCCAGGGCCAGAAGGGCCCAGCCGCCGAGAACGTGACGAAGCTCGCTCGCTAAGCTGGAGCGATTGGTGTAGGTGTCGGCGGGTCGGGCTCACGCTCGATCCGCCGACATGTTTCTAGGTACAGCTTGTACGCGCCCGTGGCGACTCCGGGCCGTGAAGTCGTGCGCTCGAGGGTGCGCAGGTCGTCCGCACATGCGCCAAGCTCATCGAGGCTCAAGGCGCCGCTGGTGAGCAAAAGCTCCAGCATCGGGACGGGGTCGTTCAGCTCCAGCGCGGCGCGCCACGGATCGCTGGCTTGGACTCGATCGCGGACCTGGCCGCCGAGGCGGACCAACCAACGCACGGCGCTGAGCTTTCGCGCGACGACGGCATCATAGAGATGCGAGTGTCCCGTAAGCGGTGAGATGGTGCCGATGGCCTGGCCGAGCCGGGTCCGGTCGCGCCACATGACCTCCCCAAAGTCCGCCCTGATAAGTGCCGCGAGCTCGGTGTGCAGGTCGCCGACCATCACGCTCCATCCTCGCCGCTGGTATCGCCGGTCTGCGCCGGCTCGGCTGGGACAGCCGTTGCGTCAGGCGCGGGCTGCGTGGTGCTGCCGAAGGCGACGGGCTGTCCCGGACGGCGACCGGCCATATGGCGTGGTTGCGGGGGCATGGCGCGGCGCTCCAGGAGCGCGTTGTAATAGCCGACAATCCGCGCCCGGACGGAATTCTTCGTGTCGCCCGGCTCAGGATGAAATGGCGCATAGCGTTGGGCATCGCCGGACACGTCAAACCACCACCATGCGCCTGCGCGGGCAGAACGTTCGCCTTCCACACGGCAGCGATAGAGACGGCCACCCTCTTCGAATTCGAACGTTCCGACGAACATGTGATTCCTGTGCTCGGGGATGAATCGCTGCCTTGGCCGGCACTGGGGCGGCGCAGCGTTCTTGGTGGGTAACGAAATGTAGCCGGAGGGCGACCCGCCTGCACGCCCTGTGCGAGCAGGCCCGGATTCGCCATACTCGACACACATTCCCCGGAGGGCACATGCCAAAGATCGTGGTACACACAGATCAGGCACCCAAATCGCTCGCGGGCTACAGCCAGGCGATCAAGTCGACGGGTCTTGTCTTCGTCGCAGGCCAGGGACCCTTTGACGCCAAGACTGGCATCATCGTCGGCACGACCATCCAAGAGCAAACCGCTCAGTGTCTGCGGAACATCGAGGCGATTCTGCGTGCCGCCGGCAGCTCGCTCGACAAGGCCGTGCAGGCGACGTTCATCCTCGGCGAGGAAGCCGACTTCCCCGGAATGAACGAGGAGTGGGGGAAGTGGTTCCCCAAGGACCCTCCAGCGCGCCAAGGCGCGAAGTTGCCGATCCACCCGCAGGGCATGCGCGTGTCCATCGCACTGGTGGCGGAAGCGTGATCTACGCATCGGACGACGCCAGTCGCGTTTCGCGCACGCTCCGTCTCCTCGCGGAGTATGACATCTCGCGATGGGCGCTGACCGGTGGAACCGCCATTGAGTGGTATCTGCACGGGGTACGACCACTGCACGATCTGGATTTTGTCGCCGCGAGCTTCGATTGCCTGCCCCCGGGGCTCGGCAAGGCGATATTGATACGGCACGCGCATCCACATGATCCACCGGCCAAGACCATGTTGCAGGCCGTAGATCCCGCAACGTCGGTGAGAGTGGACGTGTTTCGCGCCTATGGGGCGGAGATGGAACGCGCGCGGGCTACTACTTGGTCCGGCATCGCGCTCCGCGTAGTGGCCTTCGAGGATCTCGTCGCGCGACATGCGCGATTGTGCTGCGGTCTGCTCCGCGGTGAGGCGCTGGCTCCCAAGTTCGCGCGAGACTTTCTGCGTATGGTGGAGGTCGCGCCACCCGCGTCTATCGAGTCCGTCTGGCGGGAACACCGGAAGGCGGGCGACCCGTCGAGCTTCGCCGAGGCGGCGGGCTTGCTTCGCATGGCGATCGCGACGCGCAGCGATCTGCTGGTTCAACCGGTGTATTCGACTGACGTTGAGGAGGTCTGTGTCCGGTGCGAGAGCACGCCGTCGTTTCCACTGGCGGATGCTCGGCATGTGTTCGCTTTGCTCGGGTACTGTTGATGCGAGCCTGCGCACTGTTGCTCCTCGCTCCATCGTTGTGTGGGGCCCAGGCACCAGACGCCTTACGACATCGTCTCGACCGCCTGACGACGTCCGACTCCACGCCGTCGATTGCCGTCGCGGTGGTACGAAATGGCGCGATCGTGTGGGAGGAAGCATTCGGCTGGGCGGACAAAGAGCATCATCAGCGCGCGAGCGTCCACACCTCGTACAACGTGGCGTCGGTGACGAAGACGTTTACGGCAACCGAGCTGCAGATCTTGAGCAGCGCGCACCGGCTCGACCTCGACCGACCCGCGAACGCCTACCTCGCGGGCTTACCAGACAGCGTCCGCGTCTCGAGTCCGGCGTGGAATGCCGCGCAAGTGACGGTGCATCGCCTCGCCAACCACACAGCCGGCCTGGCGACACACTACCTGTTCTGTTTCACGGATACGCCGAACTGTCACGTGTCCGTGTCCGAGGCCATCGCGCGCTACGCGGTCGCCATTCGTCTGCCCGGCGAGCGATTCGACTATTCGAACTTGGGCTACGGAACGCTCGGCGCGGTGATCGAGCGCGTCACGGGACATCCGCTGGGCGAAGCGATGAACAGCGATGTCTTTGTCCCGCTCAGGCTCAGCGACACGTTCATCGGACCCGCGGGATCACGGGCCGGGGTGGCCGCGTCATACGATGGGAAGGGGCGCCGGGCAGACGGATACCGGAGCACGACGCCGGCCGCGTCGGACGGCTACGCGAGCATCCATGACCTCGCGCGCTTCGGCCTGTTTCAGCTGCACGCGCATCTGAGCGACCAGCAGCGCGTGATCACGGACTCGGCGATCGATTGGATGCAGACGGAGACCGTACGGGCCGACGAACAGTATCAGTATGGGTTTGGTTGGTGGGTAGAGCCCGATCACTTTGGCGTGCGCCAGGTCTACGCCGCTGGCGGGAGCAACGTCGCGTCCGCGTTGCTGGTGCTGGTTCCCGCCGAGCATCTCGCCGTCGCCATCACGACGAATGCGCCGTTCCTCCTGACCGATATTGCCGACGAGGTGATCGCGCTCTACCTGCCATCATTTGCGGCGCGCCGGGCCGCGCCGACCGCGGCTCAACTACCCACTCGGCCGGTCCCGGCGCTCGTCGGCTCGTGGGCCGGTTGGATCGCCACGTATCGAGGTCGCGTTCCCCTGGCGGTGCGTGTAGACTCGCTCGGGACGGTGCATACATCTGTCGGGAACGCTCCGGAAGCCGATCTCTCGAACATCCAGTTCAGCGACGATGGCCGTGTGTCCGGTGGCCTCCCCGGGGCGCTGCCGGTCGACGAGCTCAAGGGACGAAAATACCATCTCGTCACGGAGCTCGCGGTGCATGGCAATCGAACGACCGGCTATGTCACTGCGTCGCTGGATCCAGGCGCCGTTGAAGGGATGGGGTTGAGTTATTGGGTAGACCTGTACAGGCGATAATTTTGTGTCGATGAGTCAGTTCCGGGCGGAACAGGAGCTCCAGCGGATCACCGACGCGATTCCGCACACGATTATCGTGCTGAATCCCGACGGTGCCGTGCTGTACGCGAATCAGGCGGTCCTCGACTACACGGGCCTGACGATGGAGGAGGTGCTCGCCCCCGGGGTTCGCGCGCGGATCTTTCACGCCGAGGACATCGCGAAGGTCGCGGAGCAGCGGAGTCAGGGGCTGGCGGGCAGCGTGCCGTTCGAAAACGAACAGCGCGCCCGCCGGCGGGACGGGCAGTATCGTTGGTTCCTCATCCGCTACAACCCGCTGCGGGACGAGCACGGACAGATCATCCGTTGGTATGCGACAGGGACGGACATCGATGATCGGAAGCGCGCCGAGGAGCGCACGCAGAGCGAAAACCTCGCGCTCCGTGAAGACGCGGACCGGACGTCGATGTTCGAAGAGATCATCGGGTCGTCGGCGCCGCTCAGGCGCGTGCTCTCGCAGATCGCGAAGGTCGCGCCGACCGATTCTACCGTGCTCATCACGGGTGAGACCGGAACCGGCAAGGAGCTGGTCGCTCGCGCCATACACAAGCGGTCGAAGCGTGCCGGACGGGCGTTCATTCGCGTGAATTGCGCGGCGATTCCGCCATCGCTGATCGCCTCCGAGCTGTTCGGTCATGAGAAGGGCGCGTTCACCGGCGCGCTGCAGCGGCGGCTCGGGCGATTCGAAGCAGCGGACGGTGGCACGATCTTCCTCGACGAGGTCGGTGATCTGCCGGCCGAGGCGCAGATCGCGCTGCTGCGGGTGCTGCAGGAGCGCGAGGTGGAGCGCGTGGGGAGTAACCATCCCGTCTCCGTCGATGTGCGTGTGATCGCCGCAACGAATCGAGACCTCGAAGCCATCGCGACTCACGGCACGTTTCGTCAGGATCTCTATTACCGGCTCAACGTCTTTCCCATCCAGGTCCCACCGCTCCGCGATCGAGTTGAAGACATTCCTGTACTCGTGGCATACCTCGTCGAGCGGTACGCCGCGAAACTGGGCAAGCGAATCCGCCGCATCGAGAAGGCGACGATGGAACGCCTGCAGGTGTACGACTGGCCGGGAAACGTTCGCGAGCTGCAGAACGTGATCGAGCGAGCGGTAGTGCTCTGTGAAGACGAGACCTTCTCGGTCGACGCGGCGTGGTTCGCGACAAAGCGCGAACGCCAGACCGTGTCGGCGGCTCCGCTCGCTACGACGCTCGTCGAGCGTGAGAAGTCGATCATCGAAGCCGCATTGGCTGACTCGCACGGGCGCGTCTCGGGGCCATCGGGCGCCGCGGCCAAGCTCGGTATTCCCCGACAGACGCTGGACTCGAAGATCCGGGCACTCGAGATCGACAAGAACCGGTTCCGCCCGCACTGACGAACGCTCGGCAAATTCTGAGAGTTCGTCAGATGCCGGTGACCCAAAAACACTGCCGGCGCACGACTTAGCGCGGGCCCGTCGTTTGCCTGTACCTGGGCGATGCTCAGGATCGAGACGACGCGCGATGACGCGAGCACCGTGCTCCGCCTCATCGGCCGCATCGAGTCACAGAATGTGGCTGACATCGAAGCCAACATTCCGGCGGACCGCCGGCGCGTCACGCTCGATATCGAAGAAGTGACACTCGTGGATATGGATGCGGTTCACTTCCTGCTGGACTGTGAGTCGCAAGGAATAGCCGTGCTCCATTGCTCGCCGTACATCCGAGCCTGGATGAATGCCCTTCCCACCAAGGAGTAACGTTATGAGCGAGGTCAGTATCGTATTCGCGCACGGCCTGTGGGCCGACGGCTCGTGCTACAGTAAAGTGATTCCGGCGCTCCAGGCCGAGGGACACGAATGCGTGGCTGCTCAGAATCCGCTCGACACGGTGAAGGGCGACGTCGCGACGGTGCGACGCGCACTCGGCCGGGTCAGCAGCCCGGCTATCCTCGTCGGCCATTCGTACGGCGGGACCGTCATTACGGCCGCGGGCATGGATGACCGCGTCGTGGGCCTCGTCTACATCTGCGCACTGGCTCCGGACGCAGGCGAGACGTCGCAGAATCTCATCGACCGGTACCCCACCACACCGGTATTCTCGCACATCGAAGTCGCCGAGGGGCGTATCTGGCTGAAACCCGATGGCATCGGGGATTTCGCGGGAGATCTGCCCGAGGCGGAGCAGAAGGTTGTCTGGGCGGCGCAGGGTGTGCCGGACGTCGATCTGTTCAACCAGAAGGTCGAGGCGGCCGCTTGGAGAACGAAGCCCAGCTGGTACATCGTGGGCAAGAACGACCGCACGGTCCAACCGGAGCTGGAGCGCTTCTTGGCGAAGCGCATGGGTGCGACCACGACTGAGGCCAACAGCAGCCATGTCGCCATGCTCGCGCAACCAAAGCTCGTGATCGACGTGATCCGAGCCGCGGCGACTGCCGCGCACGGATCAATGGTCGGCTGAATTCACGCTGGCGGGCATCTTGATCGTCGAAGCGTTGCTGGCCGGACCGACTCACGGGTATGGGATCGCGCGATGGATCGAGCAAACCACCCGCGACGTGCTGCTCATCGAGGAAGGCTCGCTCTATCCGGCGCTCCGGCGGCTGGAAGATCGGGGGCTCGTGGCCAGCGAATGGGGCATCTCGGATAACAATCGCCGAGCGCGGTACTATCACATCACCGTGGAGGGCCGCACCCATCTCCGCGCGGAGGCGAAGGTCTGGACACGGTACGCCAGTGCCGTGACGAGCGTATTGCGCGTGGCGCCGGCCGTCGTATGACGCGGCCCAGCTGGCGCCGCTCGTGCGGCTCGATGTCGGTTGTGACGCCGCGATGTACAAGGGGGATTTCGGGAGAACGATTCCCGTGTCGGGCCATTTTGATGCGGGGCAGCGTGAGACCATGGAGCTGTTGAGCGGCGCGTATCTGGCGGGCGTCGCGGCCATGCGACCGGGAGCGACGCCGCATGAGGTGTTCGACGCGACCGCGGCGTATATCGCGGGCCATCAGGCGGCGCTCACGACGCCGCTGGCGCGGGAGGCCGCCGCTGCCGCTGTCGCGCATCCGGGAAGCTGGAGCATCATGCACGGCCTCGGGCTCGACATGGCCGGCGGCCAAGGCTTCTTCGTCGAGGACACGTGGGTGATTACGGCGACGGGGCACGAGCGGGTCAATCCGTCGATTCCGTACGCACCCGCTGACATCGAGCGCGCCATGACGAGCCACAGATGAGCTGGCGCGTTCAGCCGACGATTCGATCGGGCTCGGCATGGATAGTGCCTCCCTTGACACGAAGCAGACGTGCAGAGGAGGCACAGCATGCGTATTGGCCCTTGGATTCGTTCGGCATTGCTCATGATGGTGCTGGTGGCGCCACCGATGGTGGCAACGGCACAAGTGAGTGTCTCGATCACTGTCGGTCCACCAGCGCTGCCGGAGTACGAGCAACCGGCAATGCCCGACGTTGGGTATCTGTGGGCGCCCGGGTATTGGGCGTACGGCGACGATGGGTACTACTGGGTGCCGGGCACTTGGGTGCTCGTGCCAGAGCAAGGGTTGCTATGGACGCCTGGCTACTGGGAAGCCGACGGCGGTAACTACGCGTGGCACGATGGGTATTGGGCATCGCGCGTCGGATACTACGGTGGCATCAACTACGGCTATGGATACGGTGGGAACGGGTACGAGGGCGGGTATTGGAATAACAACCACCTGTATTACAACCGTTCGGTGAACAACATCAGTACGACGACGAATGTCACCAACGTCTACAACAAGACCGTTATCGTCAATAACAACACGAATGTGAGTTACAACGGCGGTTCCGGTGGTACGACGGCCCGTCCGACCGCCGACGAATTGGCGGTGGCTCGTGCGCAGCATACGGCGCCAACGAGTGCGCAGATGCAGCATCGGCAGGCGGCCAGTACGAACCGCGCGCAGCTTGCGTCGGTCAATCAGGGCAAGCCCGCTGTCGTGGCAACGCCCAAGCCCGGTGTGTTTACCGGTCAGGGCGTCGTAACGGCCAGTCGCGTGGCGACTCCCTATCATGCGACGTCGGGCGGTGACGTCGTAACCAAGAAGACGACACCCGAGCCGGCGAAAGCAGCGACGCCCGAGCCGGCGAAGAGCGCGACGCCAACGCCCGCAACTCCGCGGCCTTCCGAGCCAGCTGCGCGCCCAAGTGCTCCGCCGTCGTCCAAGCCGGTGCCGCAGCCGGAGAGCAAGCCGGCGCCAGAGAGCAAACCGGCGAGCCAACCTCAGGCCAAACCGGAGAGCAAGCCAGCGCCAGAGAGCAAACCGGCGAGCCAACCGCAGGCGAAACCGGAGAGCAAACCAGCTCCGGAGAGCAAGCCTGCACCGGAGAATAAGCCGAAGCCGGAGGAGAAGCCCAAGCCGGAGGAGAAGCCGAAGCCGGACAATCCTCCCAACCGCTAGCGAACCCTTAGCGACAGCACGCGAGGCGGGACGACGAACAGTCGTCCCGCCTTCGCGTTATAGTTACTGCACGTGCGACACGCACTCCGCCGTTTACGGAGCAGTCCCGCATTCACGATCGCCGCGACCCTGACGCTGGCGATCGCCATCGGCGCAACGACGTCCGTGTTCAGCGTCGTCGACGGCGTGCTCCTCAGGGCGTTCCCGTATCGCGATCCGGAGCGCGTGCGCGTCCTCTGGGAGAGCAACCCAGAACGACACATGCCCCGGTCGCTCGTCGCGACCGCGAACTATTTCGACTGGCGGGCCGAAAGCCAAAGCTTCTCGTCGATCGCTGTCGCATGCTGCGGCACCGCGCTGCGATTGACGGTCGCTGGCGACGACGGTGCCGAACGCGTCACAGGACTCGCCGTCACGCCGAACTATTTCGATGTCCTCGGCGTCACCCCGATCCTGGGCCGGACGCTGGCGGCAGACACCAGCGGCCCGCGCGAAGTCGTGATCAGCTTCGGCTACTGGCAGCGTCGCTTCGGCGGGAAGCCCTCCGTCCTGGGCACGAAGCTCATCGTCGACAACCCCAACGACGCGCGCCCCACGCGTCAACACGCCTACACCGTCGTCGGCGTGGCGCCGCGCGGCCTCCCCGGCCCCGTCGAGATGTGGACCGGAATTTTCTTCGAGCCCGTCGAGCAGAACAATCGGGATATCCGCTACCTCGACGCCTACGGCCGCCTCGCGCCCGGCGTCACGCCGGAACGCGGCGCCCGTGAGCTGGAGATGATCGCCGGACGATTGGCGTCTTCGTACCCGAAGACCAACGAGCATTGGTCGGTAACGACGGCGCCTCTCATTGATGAGCTGGTCGGATCGGTCCGCCCCATGCTCGTGACGCTACTCGCCGCGGCAGCCTGTGTGCTTCTCATCGGCGCCGCGAACCTCGCCAACCTGTTCCTCGTGCGATGCGTCGCCCGCGAGCGAGAGATGGCCTTGCGGACCGCGCTCGGCGCGACGCGCGGGCGTCTCGCGCGCGAGCTCGTGATCGAAGCGGCGATATTGGGTGTGGCCGCCGGCGCGCTCGGCGTCGGTGTCGCCATCGCCGGCGTACGCGTCCTGCGCGCGTTCGCGCCGTCTGTGCTCCCGCGCGTTGCGGAGATCGGCGTCGACGGTCGCGTGATCGCATTCTCGGCGTTCGTATCGCTCGCCACGGTGTTCATCTTCGGCGTGCTCCCCGCCTGGCAGGCGTCGCGCGCAGACCTCGCCGGCGTCCTCAAGGAGGGCGGACGCGGCACAGACACGGCTCGGCGTCATCGCCTGCAGGACGCGCTCGTCGTAGCGCAGGTCGCGGTCGCGCTGGTGCTCATGACCGGCGCCGGTCTCCTCGTGGCGAGCTTCGCCCGATTCGAGCGGATGGATCCGGGCTTTCGCCCCGAAGGCGTGCTCACGGCGCAGATCGCGTTCCCCGCCGAGCGGTATCCAACGGCGGGGCAACAGAGTCAATTTCTTACGAGCTTGCTCGAGCAGTTAGCGGCGGGACCCGGCGTCCTGAGCGCGAGCGTCAGTGACGTGGTGCCTGCGTGGAGCGACAGCTATCGGGCCCCGTTCGCGATCATCGGCGACGCAACACCAGATCCTGGCCACGCGCCGCAGTCGATCGCGAACTTTGTCAGTCCAAACTACTTCCGCACGATGGGGATCCGGTTGCTGCGCGGGCGTGGCATCCTGGCCACTGACGACAGTCGCGCGGTGCATGTCGCCGTCGTCGACTCGCTCCTGGCGCAGCGGTTCTTCAATGGTCGCGATCCGGTCGGTCACCGCCTGGCGATCACTCTGGAAGCGCCGGTCACGGTGGAGATCGTGGGTGTCGTAGCCTCCGTCAAAGAGAACGGCCTGGCGGCCGATGTCGAGCCAACGATCTATGGACCCTTCGCGCAGACCCTTGGCGGAAGATTGGTCCAGGCATTTGTGTCGATCCGCACGGCCGGTGATCCCGACGCACAGGTGCCCGCCCTGCGACGGACCGTCGCGAGCCTGGATCGTTTGGTGCCGATCTCCGATATCAAGACCATGAGCGAGCGGATGGGCCAGTCGGTCGACACGACGCGTTTCTCGACCGCGCTCGCATCGCTCTTCGCGGTCGTGGCACTCATCCTCGGCGTCGTCGGGATCTACAGCGTGCTCGCCTATATCGTCGCGCAGCGGCAGCGCGAGATCGCCATCCGCCTCGCGCTCGGCGCGCATCGCACGCACGTCCTGCGTCAGGTGGCGTGGCGCGCGCTCGCGTTGACCGGCGTCGGCATCGGACTGGGATCAAGTGCGGCTTGGGTCCTGACACGCGTGCTGGAGGGTCTCTTCCTCGGCGTCAGCCCTCATGACCCCGGCATCTTCGTTGGCGCCGCGGCGGTGTTCACGGGGGTGGCGTTGGCCGCGGCCAGTGTGCCCGCGCTTCGCGCGACTCGCGTGGATCCCGCGCGCGTACTCGGGTCCGCTTAGTTCGCGAAGACCGCGTAGCTCGGGACGCGCGCTTCGGACTTGCAGCGTTTGGTGCGTGGTCTTGAAGATTGTCTCGAAGACCCGCGCATGAAGGGTGTCGATGCCTGTCGCCCGCGCACGTGCACGCCGAGGACATTTGCAAAATCCCCATCGGGCACAAAGGTCAGGGCAAACGCGTGGGAATCGTGCGCGTTCCAGGCATCCACGAATGCCGTCGCCGCCTGCCCGATAGCGACCCGATCCGCGCTCGGGACGTCACTCGGCACCATCTGAGCCTCCGCGTGTGTCACTAACGTACCTGGGAGGCGTTTGGTCGTGCATTCTTGTATGATAAGTGATGACTTCTGACGATCGAGGAATGCAGTGGCGCGAGACCGCCGGCGAGCTGTCCTACCTCTCGATCCGTCTGCTCGACTTCGTCGCCGCGCTGCCGACCGGGACCCTGCCGCCGCGCGGTCGCGTGCCGTGGTCGGCCAATGAGCTCACCGAGTTGGACCGCTTGGCGCACGTGCTGGCGCGCGGAGAGGTGGACGCGGAGCGCGCGACCGCGTCGATGCGAGCGATCGACGACCTGTTTCAGCGACCATACAACCAGACGGCGCCCGGGGGCGGTGCGGCCGAGGCGGCGCTGCTCGAGGGGTACCTCGGGCACCGGCGCGCCGCTTTGGTGAGCTTGCCGCGACTGCAACAACTGGGGGATGAGTCGTCAGGGACGCCGTCGACGCCTCGCGCCACGCATCGGTTGTCCTGGTGGCGCGCGGCGCTCCGAGCCTTTGATCGACGCGACGCGCATTAGCGGTATCCCTCTTGCTTCTCAGGCTGGTCACTCGGAGAAGGGAGAGGGAATGCGAATCACAGGGTTCATTGGTGTCATACTCATCGTGCTAGGCGTCGCGGTGCTCGCGTCGAATGGCATCAGCTACACGAAAGAGCGCCACAGCACGGACATCGGCCCGGTTCAGGTCGCGACGGTGAAAAAGGGCTTCGTGTCCCCAACGGCTGGCGTCGTTGCGATCGTTGCCGGCATCGTCTTAGTAGTCGCGGGCCGCCGGAGATCGGCCTGAAGCCCGCACCAGGAACCTGCTAAGCGGCCCTGGTCTCCACGACCAGGGCCGTTTTGCGGTACAGCAGGCCGCCCACGTAGAAGGTGACGCCGAGGACGACCAAGCCGATGATGCGCGCGATCGGCGGCGCGCCGCTCAGATCATACAGCAGGACCTTCGCGGCGGTGGCGCCGAACACGAAGAGCGACGATTGACCCAGGTCGCGATCGCGTCTCGCCAGCGACAACCCCAGACATCCGAGGGCCAATAACCCCCACGCGACCGACTGGAGGAAATGGTCGTGGAGCAGATGCAGCGCAGCGACCATGGCCGTCAGGTGCGCGACGTACAGCAAGGGTTTCCGGCGCGTGAGTGCATACCCAGCATAGAGAAGGAGCGCGTACACAAATCCCAGCACCGGTGGGCCGGGAGTAAAGAGGATGCGCAGCAGGTTGGCGACGAACACGAAGCCGGCGGCAACCCATAACGGCCACATCGTGCTCCGGGAATCCGGCCGTCGCAGGCTCACCCACGCCACGAGTGGCGCCACGATGGCGGCAACCCACGGCGCCCATTGCGCGGGTACGCTCTCGATGTAGCCGGCATGGAACAACACCAGCGTCGCGTACGCCCACGCGAGGAACTCGCCACCGGGCGACGGCCGTTTCGACATGATCCGCGTCATGACGACGAGTAGCAGCAGCGCCACGAGGCTCGCGACGGCTATCCACGGCGCCGCTGCGGGTACGTGTTGCTTGAGCACGTAGTACTGCAGGGCGTAAAACAGCACGAGCGGCGGCAGATGCAGTGCCGCGACGTTCGCATCCATTGGAGATTTGTGGCGAATCGAGAACGTCATGGCCGCGACGCCAAAAATGACGAATTGGACGGCTTGGAATGACACGATGGTCACCCATGCCACGGCGCCGTTCCGCGCAAAGACATCGAAGCCGATCAGCGCCGCGTACAGCGCGATGAGATAGATCGCGCGCTGGCCGCCGAACACGGAGAAGACGCTGAAGGTCACGCTCCACGCGGAGTAGTAGATGGCGAGGTCGGTGAAGGAGCCCTGGAATTCAGCGAGCAGGAATGGCGCGGAGTACGAGCCGATGACGGCGAACAGTGCGTAGAGATCGCTTTCGAACAGCTCGCCGAGCCACAGCGAAGCCAGACACACGACTACGACCGCCGCTCCGGCGGCGCGCGCATCGATCAAGTGATAGGAGAGATGACTCCCGTAGATCGTCAGGAAGAGAACGACAATTCCCGCCCCTGGGAGCAGGCCTGCGTAGCGGCGATCGGTGTCCCTCATCATCAGGCCTGCGCCTATCAGAGCGAGGCCGAATAGCCCAGCACAGCCGACCTGAATCGTTGGCGTGAGCCAGCCTGTGTCGATGGCGAGCCGGATCAGATACGTCGCCGCCAGTACCAGAGCTATGGCTCCAGCCCACCCGAGGAAATTTGTCGCTATCGCCGGTGGCGCGGGTCTCGGTGGGCGTGGTGGCATCGCCACGGGTCGCGGCGGCACGACGGGTTCGGGGCTTGGGCTGTCGGAGGCGAGCCCTCCGCCTTGGCGCATGAGGGTTTCGATTGCCGAAAGTCGCCGCTCGATTCTAATGAGCCGGCCGTCTAGCTCGGATGTCATGATAAACACACGCGCGGGTCCCCAACGCGGTCACGGCGGCTCTCTCACTCTTCGAGTCGCTTCACCTCCTGCCGCCCTCCATATCTCGTAAAGGGGCACGTGGCCGCTATTCGCGCCGCGTCCGAGTCGCTCGTCGCCCGTATCATGAACAACCCGCCGATCGGACCGGGACCAACGAGGTGGCCGCCACGCTCGAGCTTCCCGTTCGCGTACAGACTGTCCGCCCACCGCGCGATCTCGGCGACGCGCTCGGCGCTATGGCCTTTCGGCGGCATGCGGTAGGTCGAGTCCTGATAGAGCAGCAGCACGTAGGTGCGGCCCGGCGCCAGCGTATGCCGGGGACGCAAGACCGACACACCTACACCCAACACGACCACCGCCGCGGCCGCCATCACCCAGACCGGCCAGACGCGCCGGCGCCGGACGAGACCCGCCGTGACCAGCGCCGACACGACGCGCTTCTTGAGCGCCGGGTCCGGCTGTCGCTCCCGTGGCAGATCCATCATGGCAGCGAGCTCCGGAGCAGGGATCGAGCGCGAGTGAGCTGGCTTTTCGACGTGCCCTCCACGATGCCCAGCATCTCGGCGATCTCTCGATGCGTATACCCATAGACATCGTGGAGCACGAACACATCCCGGGCGCCCTCGGGCAGCGTGCCGATCGCGCGCTCCAAGTCGAGCGCGTCATCGCTGCCGCCGGTCTCCGCGACCGGCTCCAGGTCCGGCGCATCCACCATGCGCCAGTCGGTGCGGATGCGCACCCGCCGGACATTCACCAACAAGCCGCACAACCACGAGCGCAGCTGGGACTGCGCGCGGAACGATGACAACGCCCGCACGGCCCGAACCCAGCTCTCCTGAACGAGATCCTCCGCCTCGCTTTGATCGCCGCCCGTGAGGCGCATCGCCAACGCGTAGAGCGCCGGCGTATGCGCGTCATACAGCGCGTCAAATGCGTCTTCGCCGCGCGTCCGAAGAAACCGCTCAACGAGCGCGAGGTCGTCCGTCACGGAGTCGTCGCGCTCAACACCTTGTTGGGGTCCACCCAATCGCGCACGACGACGATGAGCGCGGACGTCGGTTTGCCATCCGACGCGACACCCGGGACGTCCATGCTTTTCGACTCGACGACGCCCATCGCCTTGGCACTCATGCCAGGATAGAATATCATGAGGTGCGGCATGAAATGAGATTGGGTTTTGGTGCCGAGCACTTGCGACGACGACACCATGTACACCAGCGCGGGTCGCTGCGGCGCCCGGAACCGGCCCGAGGCCAACCCGCTATCGACCGCCGCGTGGATCTCGTCCGAGGTTTTGCCAGCGATCCGCTGCTCCGTACTGAAGCGAAAAATGGCCAACGTCGTTTCGTCGGCCTCGGCATCACCGCAT
>DATMLM010000096.1:0-81392 GCA_035570055.1 Gemmatimonadaceae bacterium | reverse complement strand
GGCGTTCGTGAGCCATCGAGGCAACCACTCGCTGATCGGTGTCTACGATTTCGTTGACCAAACCATCGTCTGGTTGAGTCCGAGTCTCGACTACGACAGCTCGCCCGCGTTCTCACCGGACGGCGCGCGGATCGCCTTCGTGCGGACGTTCACCAGCACGGCGCGCCGGTGCGGACGTGGCGGCCGCGAGTGCTCAGGCGCCGTTCCATCTGATCCATCGTGGCGCGCAACTTGGCCCATTCTGCCCCAACGCGGTTGCCAGACCGCACGGCTCGCGCCGCGGTGGTGTACAGCGGGCGTGGAACGCCTCCTACTTGCTTCCCGTCAGGTACCGCGCTGGAATCGGGTTCCCGGGACGCTCGGCGTCCCACCAGACCGTGACGATGTACCAACGCTTGCCATCGTTGAAGAGCTGGAAGGCGTCGATGCCGCGGGCGAAAGGCTGGGGGTCATCTTTCGCACGACGTGACTCGTAGGTGCTGAAGATCTGCGTGACCGCGCCAAACGTGTCGACGGAGAGGCTGATCTCTTTCTCGTAGAACGAGTTCTTGGAGAGGTACTCGCCGGCCTGCTGCGCGAACTCCTGCGGGGTCACCACACTGACGTGCGGCGTGCTATCCGGTGCCACCCGTCGAGTCCGGATGAGACGCCCGCCCGAGGGAATGAACAGCGAGTAGAATCGGTTCCAGTCGCGCGGGCCCGCCGGACCCGACATCACGTCGTACTTGGCGTGCAGGATCGCGTCTATCGAGTGCACGTCGGCAGCCGCCGCCGGCGGTGGGCTCGATGAGTCGGACGACATGGCGCTCTGTGACTGGCAGGGAGCCAGAGCGACCAAGGAAAGTCCCAGGGCCCAGCGGGTTGGTGTCATGTGGACCAACAGTATCCTCGCCACTGTGAAGCCGCCAGACGCTCGGCCGCCAACGCCCTTGGGGGCCACGGACGCGGCACTCTTCGCGCGCGATGACGTACGTTAACGGCGCTACCCGGGAAGATTTCGAGCGTTGGTGTTCGGCCTTGGGACGGTATTTCCCATGAGTAGACGGTGAATGAACGCCTCGGGCGGGAACGCCAGTGGGCCCGAGGCACTCGTGAATCGGCACATATCCTGCACGCGCCGACGGCGTCCCGATGATGGCAGCGTGTCGATCGAGACACGCAGCGAGCCTACGGACTCGGCGCTGGCCTCGCGGACATCTCCTCAATGGAGCTCCGCATAAATGAGGGTGATCGCTTCGCTCGCAAACGGTCAATCCCGGAGGGCGTGAATGGATGTGCAGCGCATTTTCATTTCCCTGTCGGTGTGTCTCGCATCCACTATGGCCATTGCCAGCCAGCCCAATCCCTCACTCGAAGTCTATGGTCACCCCCAGCAACTCGTTGACATCGGAGGTCGGCGGCTAAACCTCTACTGCCTGGGTCAGGGCTCTCCGACCGTCATCCTCGAAAGCGGCTTGGGAGGGTCGACCATCGTGTGGCGCACAGTGCATGCTGATCTCGCCAAAACGACCCGCGTGTGCGCCTACGACCGTGCAGCTTTTGGGTACAGCGACCCGGGCCCACTACCGCGCGACACGCGACATCTCGCCGATGATCTGGCCGCCCTTACCAGGGCCGCCTCCCTCCGGCCGCCCTACGTGCTTGTGGGCGCCTCGCTCGGTGGGATGATTGTGCGCCTCTACGCCGACACGCACCTGCGCGACGTTGGCGGCATGGTGCTGGTCGATCCTGAGCCCGAGCACGAGGAGAAGCGCTTGGACGCCGTTTCCCCCGGCTTCATCCAGAGGGTAAAGCACTCGATCGAGTCCGATCGCGCATGCTTGAGTGCTCTCGAGGCGGGCGTCCCCGCTCCGGGATCCAAAGCGGCCGCGGATTGCGTCGACGACCCGGACCCCGACTTCCCTCCGGCCGTCAATGCGCACTTCGCGGAGATCACGAGCCATCCACCGTATTACCGCGAGTCCCTGTCAGAGGAGGAAGAGGCGATCGGCGCGGGATCGGACCAGGTTGCGGCCTCGAAGCGGTCCTACGGCGACCTTCCCCTCATCGTGCTGACGTCAACGACGCCTGAGTCGCCGGACCCCAACCATCCCGATCCCTACTTCGACGCCCGAACCAAGGTCGTGATCGAGATGCACGACGAGATCGCGCGCCTGTCGTCGCGCGGGGAAAACCGCACCGTCCCGGGGGCGACGCATCATATAATGCTCAGCGCCCCGCAAGCGGTGATCGGCGCGATAAATGAAGTGGTCGCCGAGGTACGCCGAGAGCGATCTGCTGTGCGACCGCAGCATTGATACACGCCCGCCATTTTGCGATCAAGCTCGAGGTGGGCCCCGGCAAGCTGCTCCCGCTCGGGGTCACCACAGCGCGCCGCTCGGCGTTGCTTCCGGACGTTCCGACGATCGCGGAGCACGGGGCGACGCCAATGAGCATGACACGGCCCGAGTTTGCGCGCTTCGTCGAGAGCGAGGCCCGAGGCGCGGTGCGACTCGAGCCCTAACCTCGCCGGCCGCTATCGCGCGGCTGAAACTCACGAGGGGCGCTACCCGTCCGATACCGCATGTCCACCAGAAGGCAGTTTATCCGCGGCACCTTTGCCACCGGCGCATGCTTCCTCTTTGAGGCATCACCAGCGCTGGCCATACTGACTTCCCAGCGTCCGCTCTGGACGGCGCGAAAGCAGGGCCGGGAGGTGTATCTCGTCGGAGAAACGTGGCCGCAGCCCAACGATTGGCATGATCCCGTCATCGAGACGCTGCTCCGAACGTGCGGACATCTGTGGACGGAGACGAACCAGATCTATCGTCGGCCAACGAAGGAGCTCGTCGAACAATACGGCGCGTCGCCCGACGCCTCGCCGTTGAAGCTCCTGTCGCACGCGCAGATGGCGCGATTGCACAAAGCAGCGGACGCGTGCGACGTGTCGTTGAAGGACCTCGCCGGCATGCGCCCCTGGGTGATCGGCGCGACGCTTGAAGACGCCTTCTATCAGAAGGAGGGGCTGCGAGGGAAGTCGGCGCGCGAAATATTGCTGGCGCGAGCGGACAGCGCTGGGATTCCCGTTTCCTGCGAATTCGCCGCGAAGGACGATGTGTTCGTTTATATGGGCGGACTCTCCCCCATTGAAGACGCGCAATTCCTGTACTACGAGTTGGATGGTGTCTTGCTCGGCCGCACGGGTTCCGAACGGATATCGAGCAACTGGCTGGCCGGACACACCGGACCGGCGGCAGCATTTGTCGACCATGAACGGCGGGCGTATCCCGAGTTGTACGTGAAGCTCACCGTCGATCGCAACCGTGGCTGGGTGCCGCGTTTCGAATCGATGATGCTCGACGAGAAGCCGACCATGGTGGTTGTCGGTATGTTCCATCTCGTCGGGCAGGACAGCGTGCTCAGTCAGCTTCGGCATGCTGGCTATGAGGTGGCACAAACCAACCCTGAATGAGTGCCAGCGCGTGCGCCGCTGTTCCTCAGCGGGAGACCTGACATAGGTCTCGCAATGCCCGGCCACATCTCGCCGCGGGCCAGGAGCGGCCAGTCGTTCAGATGCTGACGTGACGTGGTTTCGGACGCTGTAGTGCAATACGACCTGGGGACGGGTCGTCCCCGTGAGAACAAACGACCCCCCGTACCGTCGCCTCCATATGAACCGAATGACACTGATGGCCGTCGCGCTCTGCGCCACATCACTCGGCGCGCAGGGGACGCTCGACGAATACGCGTACACCGCACCGACCGGGTGGACGACACAACGCTATCCCGATGGCATCGTGCTCTCGGCCACGGGGAACAACAACGAGCGATGCCTCTTGCAGATATGGCCGACGCGTCCGGCCGGTCCGAACCTGCAGAGCGACGCGCAGGCGGTCTACCAGGAAGTGTTCAAGACCTATCAGATCGTCAACGTCTCCGACAACGGCAACACGCTCGGTCCGACCGTCATTCGTGGGACATCGGGACACGGCTGGGATTATCTCATCCTCAAGGATGGCGTCCGGAAACCACCCATTGGGAGCCAACGGTTCATGACCCTCTACGGCTTCGTCTTCGTCGCGAAGCTGCAAGGTCGCCTTGGCGTCATCTCGGGCATGTCGAAAGAGCCGCTCGTCAGCGCGTGCTTCGGGGAGTCTCTACGCAATGTGTGGCCGGAGTTCTTCTACAACTTGAACTTCAAGAGTTGGACGACCACGCCGGATCCGGCACTGTTGGCCAAGCCGCTGGTCGGCGTGTGGACCACCGCGACCGCGACCGTCGCCGATCAATGGGTGTTTACAGACAACGGTCGGTACGGCGGCGCGTCCGCCGTGCAGAACTACAGCGGACTCTCCAATGGCACGGTCCTCGAAACGACGCGCGCATACTTCGGCGACGGGGCGTACACGTTGAACGGGAACGTCATGCACCTGACGCCTGATAACAAAGGGAAGAATCCTCAGGTCGCCCTGGTCCGCGTTGAAGAGGAGAACGGCGCGCCGATTCTCTACATCATGAGAAAGAGCTCGGTCGATGGGACCGTCTACGAGGTGCGATACAAGAAGCAGCAGTAGGGGTGCTGGTCGTTGACGACGTGCTTCAGCACTCGACGAGCACTACTCGACTGGCAGCGGTCATTGGCATCCGTCCGCACCGAGAAGTATTGACCGGTCATGACGTTGATTAAGTAGAGATACATGAAACCCTATCCACTCGCGCGCACGACGGCGCTCGGAGAGATCGTCATGCGCAGGCTCGCCATCGTTCTTCTTGGGATCGTCGCCTGCAGCGCCCCGACGCCACCGGACGCGCCACGGACCGGTGTACGCGTCCGCCCGACCAACTCGACCATCCTCGTCGGCCAATCCGTGTCGCTCACCGCCGCCACGCTTGATGCGGCCGGCGACTCGGTCGGCGCGGCCGTTGTGACGTGGAAGTCGTCAGCACCGTCGGTGGCGTCGGTCTCGGACGCCGGTGTGGCGACCGGCCTTGCCGCCGGTGTCACGAGGGTGGTCGCCACGGCGACCAACGGCGCCAAGGACTCGGCGACGATCATCGTCAACGCGTCGGGCTGCTACAACTTGCTGCGGTCGCCCCAGCTGCACGGACGCGTCGACTTTTCGTACACGTACAACGTGACGTTGAACAACGTCCAGTACAAGATGCATGACGTGGCCGCGTCGGACTTCGTTGTCGACTCACTAGGAGGCGTTGACGCCACTGGTCACCGCCTGTGGGCGGGGGCCGACACCGGAGCAGCCACCGTGCATGACGTGCGGAATGACCAGCAGAGCGGCCAGGTCAAGAACATTGACGGCAACGGGCCTCTGATCGTCTCCGGCATCAATCTCTCCCACGTGATCGTGTCCGTCGATACGGCGTCCTGCGCGTACACGATCGAAGCCGTGCCGTACATCGATCTGACGGAGACGCCACAGCCGGGCGACCTCGGACCAGCGTGGTTCGGATGGGTTCGTACGCCAGTGACGGTGATTGACACGGCCGTGGAGAACGACACGAGTGAGTTCCCGCTCGATACGGGCACCGTGCAGGCGACGCTGGCGGTGCATTCGATCACCTGGTTGACGGCCCACTACTTCAGCGACAATGGGTGGTACGGGCCATTGGGTTTCTCGGGCGACTACTTCTCGGAAGGCGCGCCGGACGACGGCACGGCCGGCAGCGCGACCGTGCGTTACTTCCTCAGGAAAGGGGGCGGCTGACGCGTGATTGGTTGGGGCGCAGCGTCGGAAGACGAAGGCTTTTGCTCAGTCTCCTCGGAACGCCGTCATCGGGTCGACTCTCGTGGCACGTCGGGCCGGGAGCAAGCACGCGGTCAGCGACACGATGGTCATGATGACGATCGCGCCGACGAGGATGCTCGGGGGCAGGTCAGGGACTCCGAACAGAATCGCTTGCATCGCCCAGCCCACGCCCTGTGCGCCGATCACTCCGAGCACAGTGCCCGCAGTCAGCAAGCGAAGGTCGATCGAGAGGAATTGATGGAGGATGTGCCGCGGTCGTGCCCCGAGCGCCATCCGCACGCCGATCTCTCGTTCGTCCGTCGGACCCGCAGGATCTCGCACACCGGTGGCGCCTCGGCTTGAACGTTACGTGCGGGAAAGCGTCCTCGCGCAACCTTTTTCAGTATGAACGTGTCTCTCATGCTGATCAATTTTGTGGAAATACGCAGCGTGAGGAGGAGTATGCGAACCGGAACTCTCCTGCCCGAATGGTGCCTTGTCGCAGCAGTTCTGCCCTCGAGCCTAACGGCGCAAACCGGAGGGCGGCCCGAGATTTTCATCGTGGGCAGTTACCACATGGCCAATCGTAACCACGACGTTTACAACGTGCAGGCTGACGACATGCTCTCGGCGCAGCGTCAGCACGAAATCGCACAGGTTATCGAAGTGCTGAAGAGGTTCCATCCGACCAAGATCGCAATCGAAGATCAAGAAAACCAGGACGTAGGCCGGGAGTATTCCGATTGCCTGGCAGGAAAGTACACACTCTCGCGTGACGAGACGAACCAACTGGGCTATCAGCTGGCCAAAGAACTAGGCCAGGCGCAGGTCTATCCCGTGAACGCGTGGGCAGGGAACGATTTCCCACTACAGCATGTGATCAACTACGCCAAGGCACACGGACGCACGCCACAATTGGAAACGATCATGGCCGAGTGGGGTGCGGCGGTAAAAGAGTTGGACGACTTCCTCAAGACGCATACCGTCTTGGAGACACTGGAACACGCCAACTCCGACGCCTTTGTTGCAGAGAACATCAGCCCGTATTTCGAGGTGGCACGGTTGGGCGATCCTCTCGATTACGCCGGTGCTGACCTGCTCGGGAACTATTATCTGCGGAATATTCGGATCTACCAGAACATCGTCAATCTGATCGACTCGCCAAGTGAGCGTATCCTTGTGATTTATGGGTACGGACATTTGGGCTGGTTGCGTCAGAATGCGAGGCAAGACCCGACCGTACGGCTAAGAACACTCGACGAATTCACGCACTAGGTGTGACAGTTCCGCCGCCGTCAATCGACGGTCGGGGTGTCGCAACCCGATAGTCACAGGAAGGCCCCACGCCACTCTCGCGTCCGCTTGCGAGATCGAGTGCGTGCACCCGATTCTCGGCGCTGGCGAGCAGCTTGGTGCGCTTGTCTAGGGCTACGGCGTGATCAAGGTCGAGTCGGGTGATCGCGCATTAGAACGTGCTCGCGACGCGGGCTATAGCTGCACCATCCTCGACGTCATGCTGCCTGGTCGCGACGGATTCCACGTCGTGACTGTCCTCTCGGAGTGCTTTGCTCTAAGACCGCCGCCAGTTGCGGTCATCTTCCACCACCAGAACCTGCATGCTCCACAATTAGAGAAAAATGACAATCCTCCAATGTGCGCGGCCCGTCCTTTCTCCATGCCGTTCTAATTCTACATTGACCGCATGACGGTCAAGCATCGCACCTCGATCCAATCACTGTATTCCACTCGGAATGACTTCTTGGCACTGCTCACTAGTGCTAGGTGTGCTTTGATAGCAATCGACCTAATCGAGACCTTACAGGAGGAATGATGCGAAGATTCCCCGTGGCAATGCTGATTGGGCTGGCGGCGTCTCCTTTGTCGGCACAGCAAGCGACATCTTCTGGTGCGCCAGTGGCCGACGCGGTCCGCGCCATCATGCAGCGGCTATCGGTGAATCTGGTCGCCGCTGGTGACGACATGCCGGTTGCCAAACTGGGATACCGGCCCACGCCCGCGCAGCTCAGCTTCGGCGGCGTGCTGGTGCACTCGGCAGAGTTCAACGAAACCGTCTGCTCATGGGTCTCCGGGACCAAGCCGCCCATGGAGCCCAAACCCGGTCCCAACGACACCACCGATGCGGGATGGGCGACCTACGGACCCAAGGCGTCAGCTCACCTCAAGCACTCGTTCGAGTATTGCGCCACCGCGCTCGCCAACATCGACGACTCGAAGCTAGATGAACAGGTGCCATGGTACGGTGGGCCGAATGCAAAGACCTCTCGGGCCCGCGCCTTGATTGTGCTCCCGATGGACTGGCAAGACCACTATGCCCAGCTTTCGATGTATCTCCGGATGAACGGGATCCTTCCGCCGACCGCGAGGCCGAAACCGAAAACGCCATAGCCGCCGAGCGGCTTATCATCTCAAACCGCTAGTTCTTTACTCCGCCTCGCTACCTGATCGAGGTTGACGCGATCGCGGTCATCGACTAAACCACCGAAAGCTAGACAAGGACGCGGTATTCATTGCGCTGCCGCGCGTGTGAGGTCAACGGTAAAGTTGACTTCCCATGTCTTGCCACCGTCCACCGACCACGACTGCTCGAAGCGCGCCGACGTTGGCGAGATACTCTGCCATACGTAGCGTACATAGATCGCTCGGCCCTTGTACGTGTCCTGATCATAGAACTCGCCGCGGTTGCCATCGAACTGGCCGACCACATGCGGGGCGTCCAGCTCGCCCTTGTCGAGATCGAGCAGGTAGATCGACCACTGGTGCGTGTCGGGATTATAGAGGCGTAGCGTCTGCCCCTTGTTGCGTTTCTTGAGCTCGTCGGAGTAGGAATCGAACTCCTCGAAGTTCGCGTTGGTATCGAGCAGCTTCTTGTGGTTCGAGATCCCCTCGTACGTCACCCACTTGTTCGACCCGTTGAGCCGATCCGGCAGCACCCGCACGTGCGCCTTCCAGTTACCGATCAGAAAGTCGAAATCGTGGGAGCCGTCGCTTGGCGGCCCGGACGCCGCGCTCTGCGCGCTGAGCGCCACCGGTACAGCGAGCAGCACCGCTTTGAGAACAGTATGCATACGTGCCAAGATGGTGTCGCGCTGGCTCTAGGCAAGAGCCAGATCCGTGCACTATCATAGATCCAGAGCTCATGTCAAAATCCCTCGCGTCGATCGTCCTATCGCCCTCGGGGCACGGGTCCCTCCAGTCTCAATTGGCCGCAACGCTTCGCGTAATGATTCAGCACGGCCATTTGGGCGCCGGCGAGTCGGTGCCACCCAGCCGGCAGCTGGCGGCCGATCTCGGAGTCGCCCGGAATACGGTCACGCTCGCGTACGAGCGCTTGGTCGACGAGGGATATCTCGAGAGTCGTCCGCGCTCCGGACTCTTCGTCTGCGAGTCGCTCGGCTCAATGCCGGCGCCCAAGACGGCGCGTGACGGCGCGGCCCGCCGGTCGCAGCTGGAACGCGTCGCACCCGCGCGGCCGTTCCGCGAATCCCGGCCGGACGTGCGTCTCTTTCCCCTCGCGCTCTGGAATCGCGCCCGAGCGCGCGCTCTCAAGACGCATCGGAGCGCCCTTCTGCAGTATCAATCCGAGCTGCCCCTCGGCCTCCCGGTGTTGCGGCGCGCCATTGCCTCATACGTGCGCGACCGTCGAGGCGTGAGCTGCGACTGGCAGCAAATCGCCATCACCAGCGGCTCACAGCATGCCCTCTACATGCTGGCACACCTCCTCCTGCGGCCGGGCGCCACGGCATTGATGGAGGATCCCGGCTATCGCGGCGCGCGGCGCGCTTTGATGAGCGTCGGAGCCGCCATCCAACCAGTCGCGGTCGATGCGCAGGGTCTCGTTCCGCCGACCATCCAGGGAAAGAAGGCGGCGCTCATCTACACCACTCCGTCGCGCCAATATCCCACTGGGGCCTGCTTGCCGGTCACACGGCGCACGGAGCTCATTCGCTGGGCCGCGCGCTCGGGCACGTGGATCATCGAGGACGACTACGACTCGGAGTTCCGTTATCGCCTGCCTCCGTTGCCGAGTCTCCATAGCCTCGATCCCGGCGGTCGCGTGATCTACGTCGGGACGATGAGCAAAACACTCTTCCCCTCGCTCCGCTTGGGCTATGTCGTCCTTCCGTGGAGCTTGCTCGGTCCATTCGGCGAGCTGCGGTCGACGATGGACGATCACGGGAGCTTGATGGACCAGGCGACGACAGCCGAATTCCTCGAGACAGGCGCATACTACTCGCACATCCGGCGCTGTCGCCGGGAGTACGGCGCGCGTCTCGACACGTTTCTCTCAGCCGTGAGCGAGACCGGCCTCCCGTTGGACTTTCCTCATGCCGACGGCGGCATCAACATCTCGGGCTTCCTACCGGAATCCTCGGACGACACCGCGTGGGTCACGGCTCTGGCCAACGTGGACGTCGACACGCGCGCCCATTCGGCGCTCGCGCTCCGTCGAGTCAGGCCAGGGTTGATCTTCGGCTTCACGGCGTTCGATCACACTGAGATCCGCTCCGCCGTTCGCCACATGGGCCGCGTCCGTCAAGGGACGATCGGCACCTCGAAGTAACGCGGACGGCGCTTTACGTGCGCATTGCCCCAATCCATCTTTTGCTCTTTCGGAGGGCTTAACAAACAAGCGCGAGCCGGATCCGGCGAGTTTCTAGTTCAAGGCGTCCCTGGGGGGACGACATCTGCCGCTTTTGACTGACGGCATTTTCCGTCACGTTACGGCACCGACACCGGTATTCGCCAACAAGTGCGTCTTTCCAGGTTTTCAGGTAGACGCACAGGAAGACTGTTAACCGGGAGATAGCTGGTTCAAATCCAGCCGCCCCAGTGCCTCCGACACGAGCTGTCGGCGTAGGACATACCCCTTGGGTCAAAATGGCGAGTAGCGATCCGCCACTAGGGGCTACCCTCACCACGTTCAATCCCGCTCCACCCACTAGACAGGCGAAGGAGCCATTGGTGCATGCGTTCGGATGCAAATAGCGGGTCTCGCCCCGTGAGCGTCGTGCAGATGCCACCCGATATTCATCGGGAACTCGAGGCCACCCTGCTCGGCAAAGTACAGTCACGACTCTATGCTGCCATCACGGGCAGTATCGGCCTGATTCCGGACGCTTCGTATAAGCTGAGCTACATTCGGGCGGCGGAACGGGAAAAACCCGGCCTCGGGGAGTTGTTCACAGTGCTACTGTTTGGTCGTGTTTTCCAGACTGAGTACTCGCAGATCTCCGAACCGTTGTCGCTGCCACGTCTTCTCACGACTCTCGAGAAAGAGCCCTTTGACGCACTAGTTACGCTTGAGGTTCACGGAAATCCCCAACCACTGGCGGGCACTGTTCTGGTCGCTATCGATGGGGTAGCTCACCCGGGCGGCGGTCGTGCATATAGAGTCTCGATCTTCTCGAACGACGATACCGATCATGCCATTCGTCTCGAAGTGCACGCGAACCGGCGGGATCGCGACGTCGTGGTGAGGATGCTCAACGCGACAGGCTCGGTCGACTACCGCATGGGCGAGGTCGATGACGACCCAGCCGTGGATCTCGCGCTGCGCGCTCTTCGAATGCTGCAGCGCATCTGCCGTCGTCGCCGCGTGAAGCGTGTCCCGCCCACCGATCGTTCGCTTGAAAAAATCGTGAAGAGTGATGATGCCGACGGGTCGCTGGGCGATCCCGACTTCTACAACCACGTTTCGGATATTCGACACGGCATCTCTCGGTGCACGCAAGCGCGTATTCCACTGTCGCTTATCCAGCCATTCGATGCGGCGTATGCGTACGCGATTCCTGACCTGGACATCGAGGCGTTCCTTCCCAACGTCAAGGATGGGCCGGAGTGGCCCCTCCTCGTCTACTGGAACGGTCGTGCGTACGTCATGAGCGACGACTACATCCCGTTTGCCGTTTACCAGAGGATGGGCTTCGACACGGTTCCCGTTGTCATCATGGGCGACTACTGGTCGGGCGCTGGTGAGTTCGGTCGCACCGGTGGTCTGGAACTGCTGCCCGCAGTGGGTCTCATCGAGGCGCCTGACGTTGCGCAAGTTCCTCAGAAAGAAAGCCGATTGACGCGCTGGTACAGGTATGAATATCGGCCGCGGATACGTGTCCCCGCCGAGGAAGTGATCGCCTTGCACTATTTGTGGATGAAGCTGGCCAGGCTCGTAGGGTCGAGCACGACATCTGAGCGTGATCTCCACGCGCTGCTTCGGTCGAATCCCGTCGCGCTGGATGCGTATGGCCAACGGGTATTCTCGGAGCTACGGTTGGGTCGCGCCCATCGGGTTGATCTCGCGATACAGTACGACCAGGCGGACCACACGGTCGCGCTGGTTGAGCTCGAACGAGCGTCGCATTCGATCTTTCGGAAAAACGGTCGGTTGCGTGATCCCGTCGACCACGCGGTACAGCAAGTCGAGGATTGGTTGCGCTGGTGGCGCGAGCATCCGTCGGAAGTGCCGGAGCCATTTGACGCAAGTTTGCCCGTCACCGGGTACGTCGTAGTCGGACGCAGTAGCGATTTGTCCGAGGAAGATCGACGGCGACTCGCTCACCTGAACGAAGGACGGCGAGTGAAGGTGATCACGTACGACGATCTACTGGAGCGGCTCGAGCGTTTAATCGCGAGCATCGAGTAGCCGGGATCTCGGAGCCTGGCGCGCCCGATCGCTGAGCCGAGCGCGCCGGCCAGTCCAACTGGGCCCTTGTCGGGTATAGCATTTGTTATAACAGGCCGTTGACACCCATCGGGTTGATGTGGCATCGTATGGGTACGATGAATGCTGCCCGACTGACCTCCATTCGTAAGAGGCTCGATCTGTCCCAAGAGCTAATGGCCCGTATGCTGGGCGTCTCATTTGCCAGCGTGAACCGATGGGAGATGGGCCATTCCGGGCCCACGGGTCCTATCCGAGATCTGTATGCTGCGCTGGATCGGGCACTGAGTTCGGGTCACGTGCCTGATCAGATTCGCCGCGCTTCAGACAACGAGCGTGGCATATTTTTGTATAACCTGTTTCGGATGGCTTACGCCAGTAATGGGAGACGGGTCAAATGATCTTTCGGGCAGTGGGTCTCAAACTGTGGCGCTCTGGCGGCAGCGCCGACGTGTACGTTGGTCAATGCGCGAATACCGGGCAGCCCGTCGCAGTGAAGTTTTTGCGTGACGCTCATCTTCCACACGTACGGATGGGGTTCGAGCGCGAAGCCGGCATTCTCTCCAAACCCCGAAGGGGGTTTGTGTCCATTCTGGGCAAAGACCTCAAAGCGCCACGTCCGTGGTACGCCATGTCGTACTTCCCTGGCGGATCGCTGACTCGCTGGGCTGGGCGACTGCCGCCCAATTGGTTGCACAATGTCGCGGTCGAGATCGCGTTGGCAATCGAAGCACTCCACGCGGACTGGATTATTGACGGAGACATCAAGCCTGACAACGTCCTGGTCGCGCGCGATGGCCACCTGTGCGTTGCGGACCCAATCGGTGGTGGACTCGGTTGCACTTTTCTGTTCTCGGACCCCCGCGGTGCCGGAACGCACGGCTACATGGCGCCGGAGATCGCGGCGAACGGGCCTATCTCATACGCTGGCGACGTCTACTCGTACGGTGTGACGATCCGCCACATGCTGACTGGCAGGGCGCCACGGGAAGGCGAAGAATTGGAGCTCGGCGATGACATAGTCGTGTCCGCCGAGCTTCGGGATGTCATCTCGAACTGCTGTCAGGCCGACCCCAATTTACGCCCAAGCATGAAGGACGTTGTGCGCATGCTTCGCGGCGAATCACTCGCGGCTATCCGCGCTCAGCAGACTCAGATGGCCGGGAAGCTCGTGGCTGGTGGGCTCGTCGTCGCGGGCGCGTGGTTGCTTATCAGTGCGTTGACCGATGAGGCTGCATGACATCCTCCGTGGGGCTCGATAAGTCGCGGGGGTGCCGGACTGGCAGCTTACCGACGTCACTCCGATGGCGGTCGCGAGTGTGACGCGATCGAATTTCGAATTGTGAGTGCGGAGTGCGAGGCCTGCGGTACTGGATCAGGCCGGGCGAGATGACGGTGAACACGCCAACCACCAGCTCGCACGAACTCGGGAGGCCGTTGGCGGCCGTTTACAGCCCCCAGACGTCGCTGTTTCCCTTGCTGCCAGACCCCTCGTATGCCCCGAAAACGTCTACACTTGTTAGAAAGTGCGGACGATTTGCGGCGGCCCACATCACTCTTCCCGCGCATCGTCGACACTTGCGGCGCTCAACACCTAGCGCAGTCGTTTGAGGAAGGCGGACGGCGGTTCGATGACCATTCCGCGAAACGGCGACAGGGGCAAGAGATGCTTGCGATCGCCGCTGACGAGCACAGTGCAGGACCCACTTAGTGCTACTTCCAATACAAGATTGTCTTTGGCGTGCGCGATGTATTCGTGTCTGCTGCTCGGAACATAGACGGACGATATTGCTCGGATATCGTCGAGGACTCCGTCGACCAGACGCGGAGCCAGCCGCAGCTTCACGATCGCGTTCCGTCGAACCTCGGCCAGGATATTCTCCCCGGTTACATGGCTGAACTGGCCGGCAAGGAGCCGATCAATGACCTGCTGCGGAACGCCATCGAACGCGAGGGCCGAGACAAAGACGTTCGCGTCTACACACGCGATCAAGGGAGGATCGGCGTTCCCTTGATCACTCAGCAAATGGGCCGCCGAAATCCTCGGGCTTCAGTCCCAGCCGGCGTGCTTGGCGCTGTCCTCGGGCTGCCAGTGCGCGGAACCGCCTTCTCGCCTGATATTGGCGAAAAGTCTCCCGGAGTAACTCGCTCACCGTGCGACCTTCGGCCGACGCAACGCGCTGAATCTCGCGTCCCATAGTCGCCGGCAGTGATATGGTGATCGTCTTCGTGCGCCCGGTTTTCTTCGCGGTTGCCATAGCGCCTCGATAAGATAAGTTCTTATCGAACGGTAATGGGTTCGTCGCTGGCATGGAAGTCCGGGGACTTTCGCGTTCCGGCGTTGCGATGGCCATTCTTCGGCACACGTTCCCGCTGCCGGCGAGATCCATCGGCGACTGGTGGCGCCATTTGCTAGTCCCCGATACCCTCGTGCGACGTCTGGATAGGATCGAGACCGCCGCGTTTGACGGCGCCCTCCTCTGCACGGCCGGGCTACTTCGCCTCGGCCACCCACTTCAAAGTCGCCAGCCGGAGATCGTGTCCACGGTGCATGAGCGTCTCATCAGTCTTGCGCAGGGCCGCCGCATCGTTTCCAATCCCGGCCTCGTCCATGACGACATGACACATGGCGCCCTGGGGCTTCACATACCACGAGTGATAGAAGCTCGGCTTGGCCCCCGGCACGTAGCCGTACCAGCCGAGGCGCTGGTTCACTACATACTCGTGCACCGTGCTTTCGATCGCCAAGCCGAACGTGGTCCACCGGAACACCGTCCCGTCCCGGAGCACCGGATCCCCGCCCTGGATTTCGACGTCCTTGGAGTTGGGGTACCAGGTCGGCCACCGGCTCGCGTCGATGATCTGTGCCCAGACCCGCTCACAAGACGCGTTGATGATCAACTCATTGTGGGCGAACAGATCTGCCTTCTCCGGCTCGAAGCCGGTAGGCCAGTGGATGTCCCGCGAGCGGTGGGCGAGATCGTCCTTCATTGACATGGCTTTGTATCCGTGTGCGCCCGCACCAGCGAGCCCGAAGACCAGCAGAGAGGCCGCGGCGATGTGGTTCATGCGCGGTCGGTGATGGCGTAGGTCATGATCGGCAGTCTAACCACGCTTGATGTATAAGCAAAATGCATTATTGCTATGTCACGTATAACCTGAACGGCATAGGACCGCTGTGCGTTGTCGCTCGGCTGGACGCCACGATCGCCGGCGATCGGATCGTTCCGGAGTTGTGCGAGGCCGTAATTGCTGTAGAATGCACCATGGGCTTACTCGATCAGTTGGGCGGCATCCTGCAGCAGTATCAAAGCGGCAATCCCGCATCCAACCCGGCCTTGGCCGCACATTTCGACCAAGTGGCGTCAGCCGTCCCGGCGAACAGTCTCGCCAACAGCATCGCGCACGCGATGCAGTCCAATCAAACGCCCGCGTTCAGTCAGATGGTCGGGACACTCTTCAGTCAGGCCAACCCATCACAGCGGTCGGGCATTCTCAGCCAGCTCCTGACCGCCGTCGGGTCGTCGGCGACGCCCATTCAAGCACAGCAGATGTCGCCGCAGGCTGTGGCGCAGTTGGCCGAACAGGCGCACGCCGCGAATCCCGCGGTGATCAACGAGATGAGCGCGCTCTTCGCGCAACATCCGCAGCTGGTCAAAGGCCTCGGCGCCGAGGTCCTCGGCGTCGTGATGACGCACCTGTCGGCCCAGCATCGATAAAGAAGGCCCGCGGGCTCGAGCAGAACGCGCGACGTTACTCCCCCTGCAGCACCCGCGCCGGATCCACGCAACTCGCCTGATACGCCGGGACATACGCCGCGATCACGGCGACGCCGAGCAACACGGCGCAGGCGCCCAGCAGCGCAATCGGGTCGGTTGGACTCACCTCGAACAGCAGCGATCGCAGCAATCGCGAGGCCGCGAGCGCCCCAAGGGTCCCCACCGCGGCGCCGCCGAGCGCGACGAGCATGGCGCCGCGTAACACGTCGACGCGCACCCGGGCCGGGGTAGCCCCCAACGCCATCCGCACGCCGATGTCGCGGATTTGTTCGCGGACGGCCGAGGCCATAATGCCGTAGAGGCCGATCGCGGCGAGAAATAACGCGACGAGGCCGAACGCGGAGAGCAATGCAGTGCTGAGCCGTGGCTGGGCTAACGGTCCGGCGAGATGGTCGTTCATCGTGCGCACGCGCCACAGCGTGACCTGTGGATCGGTGCGACTCAGGAGATCACGAATCTCCGGCGCCAACGTGCTGGCGTCGGTCGCCGTGCGCACGGCGATCGTACCGGTCCACCAGAACTGGCGCCACGGGAGGAAGATGGTCGGACTCCCCTCGCGCATAGCGCGGAAGTGCAGGTCGTGCGCGACGCCCACCACGGTGCGCCACACCGAGTCGCCCTCGAACCGAATGCGCTTGCCGAGCGGATCGATGCCGGGCCAGAAGTAGCGCGATGCGGCTTCGCTCACGACGACGACCGGAGAACCGTCCTCGCGGTCGCTCGGCAGGAAGCCGCGACCGCGCTCCAACGTGACACCCAACGTCCGGAAATAATCCGGACCGCCTACCTCGAGCGGCGTCAGCGGGTTGTGGCGACTTCCTCGGCCGACTGACCCTCGGCCTGCATGATGCCGGCCATCACGTTCGTGCCGATGAACGGCGGCAGGATCACCGGTGTAATCGACGTGACGCCTGGCAACGCCGCGATCGCCGGCGCCACCTCATCGTAGACCCCGAACGCTTTGGTGGGCTCGGTAAAACGCAGTCGCGTACTGGGAAGCGTCAGCTCGACCAGCGTCAGGTGGTCAGCCCGGTATCCAAGGTCGAGATGCTCGAGGCGTTGGAGGCTGCGAACGAGCAGCGCCGCACCCGTGAGCATCATGAGCGCGAGCGCGACCTGCGACGCGACGAGCAGTTGCCGCATGCGGCGGCGTTCGCGGGTGAGGCTCTTGCCCGTGCGCAAATCGAGCTGCACCACCTTCATCGACGGCGCGACGCCACAGACGAGCGTCACCACCGCGGTCAGCGCCAGCCCGGCGAGAAACGGGGCCACGCCGAGGCCGACGGCATCGATACGGGGAAGCTCGGGCGGCGCAAGCGCCCGCAACGCCCTGAGCGCGGCCTCGGCACATGCGAGACCGAGCGCGCCACCCATGGCCGCCAGCACCGCGCTCTCCACCATCAACTGCCGCAGGATGTCGCGCGAGGTCGCGCCGATCGCCCGGCGTGTGGCCAGTTCGCGCGACCTGGCCGCCGCGCGCAGCAGCAGCAGATTGCCGACGTTCACGCACGCGATGAGCAGGAGCAACAGGACCGCGCCCGTGAGCACGACGATCACCGGACGCGCATCGCCCACGATGGCCGTCCGGAGCGTGCGCACGTCGACGCGTGCGACGTTGAGCGAGCCCGCGCGGCGCGCATCGATCGCTTTCACCAGCGTAGAGAAGTCGGCGCGCGCAACCGCCGGCGTCGTGCCCGGCCTGAGCCGGGCAATGAGGTCGAGGTCCCGTTGTCCCGCGGCCAACGGGACCCAGCAGTCGGCGCCCACCGGATAGTCCAGGCCCGGCGGCGCGACACCGACGATCGCGTACGACCAGGTCGCGCGCGTGAATCGCAGCAGGTGGCCGATCACGCCCGGGTCACCGGCGAACTGTCGCTGCCACGCGCGGTAGCTCAACACCATCACGTGAGCGGTGCTGTCGTCCGACGGTTGCAACAGGCGGCCGATCACTGGACGCGCACCGAGGAGACTGAAGAAATCGGCGGTCACGGCCGCTTGGTGCAGCACGATCGCCTGGTCACCGTCGGCGAGCGGAAACGTGTACGAGCCGTAGTGCGCGAACCCGGCGACCTGGCGCATCGTGCGCGAGTCCCGCTGGAGATCCTGGATCTCCGCCGGCGTGAACGGAAGGTCGACGCCGGCCGCGTCCAACGTGCGGGGGACGACGACCTCGTCCTGCGCGACGATCGGGAGTGGTCGGAGGAGCACGGCGCTGAAGACGCCCCACATCGCCACCGCCATGCCGATGCCGATCCCGAGGATCAACACCGCCGTCACCGAGAACGTCGGGTTGCGCAGGAACCCACGCAACGCAATCCGCACGTCGTGCATGATGTATTCTATCGAGGTGGTGTGAACCGCTGCGCGTCCACCGGCGCGTTCGGGTGCACATCGCTGTACTCCTCGAGCTGCACGACCTTCCCGTCGGAATACGTCTCGACGGTCTCGGCGACCCAGCCCGGCTGCGTCTCGACGTAGTTGTCGAACCGGTAGTCGAGCCCCTTCGTGCTGTCACGCGGACTCGGCTGGACGGCGCGCACGAACAACAGGCGCTCCTTGTCGACCCAGATCTGGTGAGCGCCGCTCCCGATCACGTAGGCTTTTCGCCCCTCCCACATGTCCTCGCGGACGGGCGTCATCGGATAGTGCTCCTTCGCGAGCATAGCCATCGTGCGCTCGGCCGGCTGCGTGTACACGTCGAATCCCATGATCAACAAGATATTGCGCGACTCCACCCGCGCGAACACGCTGTCGCCGCGCCAGACGTACTCCGAGTCGCCGAGGTACATGGCGGTGATCGCACCGGTCGGGCGCTGAATCTCCACGCGCAGCCGCCCCGGGAACATCGCCTCCTCGTTCCAGGTCTGCACGACCATTGTGTCCGCCGGCGTACGGAGCGTCGTGCGCTGGCTGAACGTGAGCGTATGGTACCACGACTGCGCGTACCGGTCGTGCATCGCACGAATCACGGCGTCGCCACTCGTTGGTGCGGTCTGGAAGCCGAGCAGGATGCCGGCCACGAGGGTGAGGCGAACGAGCATGGGAGGTCCTGTAGGGGAAGTCGGGCTCAATGCGCCACCAGCCTACGGCCATCCACCGCGTCGGCGGAAGATGCCTAACCAAAAGCAAACACTACATGCGGTACCCGACCTTGCGCACCGTCACGATCCGCTCCGAGCCAAGGCGCTTCCGCAGCTCGAGCACGTGTAAATCGACGGTCCGCGAGACGACGTCGGACTCGTAGCCCCACACCTCACGCAGCAGCGTCGCCCGCGTGACAACCGTTCCCGCACGCTGGGCCAGCGCGACGAGGAGATCATATTCTTTCGGCGCAAGCGATACCGGGACGCCCGCCCGCACGACCGTGCGGGCGCTGAGGTCGATCACGATATCGCCAATGTGAATCGCTCGGGACGGCGGCGCCCGGCGCAAAATCGCGGCGATCCGCGCGCCCAGCTCCCGGCGACCGAACGGCTTCGTGACGTAGTCATCCGCTCCGATCCCGAGGAGGCGGACTTTCTCGTCTTCGTCGCTCTTCGCCGTGAGCACGAGCACCGGCGAATCGACACCAACCGCACGCAGCGCCTTGAGCACCCGCGCGCCATCCGTCCCGGGGAGCATGAGGTCGAGGAGAATGAGATCCGGCCGATTCCGCTCGGCGCTGGCGAGCGCCTCAGTGCCGTCCGCCGCGGCCACCGGCTCGAACCCGTCGGCCTCGAGCATGTCGCAGAGGCCCCGGCGCATGTTGTCGTTGTCCTCGACCACGAGAATCCGCGTCATAGGGGCCATGTCAACCGCACCCGGGTCCCTCCCGATGGCGCCTCTTCGATGACGACGGTGCCACGCATCGCGGCGACGAGATCGTGGACAATCGCCAGGCCGATGCCGGTGCCGCCTTCCGCGTTATGGTCGAGCCGAACGAACGGCTCGAACACGCGCATCCGATCCGCGATCGGAATCCCCGGGCCGGCGTCATCCACCGTCAACTGCAGCGAGTGATCGACCACGTGGAGCGCGATGCAGACCGTCTGGCCCTGCGGGCCGTACTTCACGGCATTGTCCAGCACATTCAACAGCACGCGCCGCAGCGCATGATCGTCAGCCGCGATGACGATCCCTTCCGGCACGAGCACTCGAAGCTTGGCCGCCCGTGACGCCGCCAGCGGCTCGAATCGCTCGACGGTGTCCTGAACGATCTCCGAAAACGCGACGTTTTCCCGCCGCACCGTGACCTCGGACAGCCCGCTGTACGCGAGCACATTGTCGACCAGATAGGTCAATCGCTGCGCCTCTTCGTCGATGATCCGCGCATACTCGAACCGCTTCGCTTGCACCGCCGGATTCGCATCGCGCAACAATTCCGCGAACAGTCGAATCTGCGTCAACGGCGTTCGCAACTCGTGCGACACCCCGGACACGAACCTCGCCCGCCGGCGCGCGAGCTCGTGCTCGCCGCGGAGTTGCAGGAGTGCGATGGCGGCCAGGACGATCGTGATCACGAAGAGCGCCAGCACGAGCAGCAACCCGCCGCCCGTCGGAGCCGGACCGGTCGGTGTCCGCGCCGCGTACATGCGGAGCGTGAGGCTCCCGAGATCCACGGGAAGCGCGCGGACTACAAGACCCGGCGCCCATCGCTCGCCCGTCCCGGCGTACAGCGGCCGGCCCGCGGCGTCAGCCACGTCGAGCGTCACGGCCACGGGGCGGAACGCGAGCTCGCCGGTGTCCGTCCCGGGGTTGATCGTCGTATCGCGGAGCGCGCGCGTGAGAAACGGCGTCGGCGCGAGCTCGATGGCGAAGAGGTCATCGATGGTGTCGGCGGGCGCGATGCGCGCGCCATACCCGAACAACCGCACCGGCATCGGTGGCCGCGTACTCATGAATCCAAAGACAACGTGTCCGCGCCCGCTCCGGCCGACGAGGTTGTACGACGCCAGGTGAGATATCCGCACCTGGCGCGCCAGGGTATCGGCGAGCCACTGCGTGATAGAGTCCGCGTGATCACCCACCGGACGCGAAGAGCCGCGCACCGATACCGCGAGACCACTCGGCGGCGCGCACGCGCACGTCGCGAGATTTCGGCGCGCCCGTTCCGCCTGAGCGCCGACGGTCGGGCCAGGCTTCATTATCGCACTGTCATCGAACATCGCGTGCCCCACGGCGGTCGCCATCGGGCTCAGGAGCTGATACTCGATCCGCAGCGCCACCGTGCGTGCGATCTCATCCAACCGCGCCGCCTGCGCACGCTTGGCGACGCCAGCACGATCGCGCAGCAATGCGATCGCCTGGATCGAGAGAACCACGGCCAGGGCGAGCGCTAACCCGAAGAGCAGCGGCAGACGAAAGCGCATCTACGCCAATATGCCACCGCGCCACGAGCGCGACCACGCAACCGCAAAGGCAAACACAACCCAAACGCACGACATTAACCGCGGCCGTCGCTATCCTTACCCTTTGGTCAGAAGGGCATCCGGAACGGGTACATGCAGATGATCGAGCAGTGCCACCATTTTCCGGTCGAGCTCGAACCCGAGCGGAACATGCGCTCGGTCCGCGTCGATCGAGCGGTAGATGAGGAAGCCCAACGGCGCGACGGCGCCTCCTTACGGCTCACCGATATCTAACCGCTTCCTTCCAAAGAGGCGCGCATCGATTGATATAGCGCCTGGTCCGAGAGCAACCAGCGCGGCACCCACCGCTCCTAACAGAATGGAACTTTGTAGGTGCACCGTTCCGAGAAGCAGGAAGCAAACCTCAACGCAAGCGACGAGTACCCCGGCAATGGGTGTCCACAATCCTAGAAGAAGCAGCGAGCCAGCTCCAATCGAGACAAACCGTAAGATGAGTGGGGCGGCTTCGTCATAAATCAACAGGATACCAGCGGCCACCCTGAGCATGAGCAGAGCGAGACCTGGCCATCCGTTGGGGAACATGGAGAATAGGCGCTGCAGAGCCGTGAATCCTCCTGGGAGTTGTGAATCAGTGTAGGCGCAGCCCGCGGCGACCGATAGCCCTCAAAAGGGTTGGCCTCGAGCAATCATCTTGGGCGCTCGACGGGCAAAGTGGAATACGACCTGCCATTTCGATAACATGTTGATCTCTATGCTGGCATTGCTCCTTGCTGTCTTGTTCACGCAGCCGCCGGCCGCGGTGCGAATTCCCGCGATCGATGCCGACGATATCCGATTCTCGCGACTCTCGACAGGTCAAGGACTGTCCCAAACCCAAGCGTCCGAAATCGTACAAGACGACCAAGGATTCATGTGGTTCGGCACGCAATACGGTCTCGACCGATACGACGGATATGAATTCAAGGTGTTCATGCATGACCCCGCGCGAGCGAGTAGCCTGAGCTGCGTCTATATCCATTCGTTATTCAAGGACCGTTCGGGAACGCTGTGGGTCGGCTGCGATCAGTTTCTGGACCGGTTCGACCGGGTCCACGAAACGTTCGCGCACTATCCCATCGTCGCTGGGAACGCCGCGACCTATGTCAGCGCCATCAGTCAGGATCGGAAGGGTATTCTGTGGTTGTCAACAGGGAGTGGTCTGTTCGCGCTGAACCCGGAGACGCATCAGATCGTCCACTATGCTCACGATCCATCGAATCCGTCCAGTCTCGGCAGCAACGACGTCCAATGCACGTTGGAAGACAAGAGCGGCAGATTCTGGATAGCCGACGGTGATGAGGTAGAGGAGTTTGATCGTGAGAGTGGCAGAGTGCTCTCGCGCATCCACCTGAATGAGGGAATACGGACGGTCTCGTTCTATGAAGACCACCGTGGCGTCTTTTGGATCACCTATGTCACCAGTAGCCCCGGGAGCGGACTCGTCGTTCTGGATCGATCCACCCATCGCCTGACGTCGTATTCGATTTATGACCAACGATCTGGCCAGAACATACCGGCCGGGTTCAGGGCCGTCGTGGAAGACAACAGCAGAACACTCTGGTTCGCGAGTTATGGTGGCGGGTTGCTCAAGTTCGACCGGGAGCGTGACGTCTTCGTTCGCTATCGGAATCATCCAGACGATCGTGAGAGCATCGCCGCGGATCGTCTGTTGACCCTGTGCGGGGACCGCGAAGGCAACGTGTGGGTCGGATTCAACTCGACCGAGCCGAACGTGTTTCGGACCGAGCGGGGGTCATTCACGCCCCTGCGCGTGCGCGACAGCACCGGCCGCAGCCATGGCGAAAAGATGGTCAATGCCGTGTACGAAGATCACCACCACGTCCTGTGGCTCGCGACCACGGGAGCGTTGACGCGCATCGACCGAAGATCTGGAGACATCGCCTCGTATACCTCGCCCGGTCAAGGCTTATCGAGCGACGTCATTGCGATCACCGAAGATCGTGCCGGCGGTCTCTGGGTCGGCACGTACGGCGCGGGACTGAGCCGCTTCGACCGGAGTACGGGGCGTTTCACAACCTATCTGCACGACCCTGCCCGCGCGTCGAGCGTGAGCAGTGACATCGTGAGTCGGATGCTGATCGATCGCGCGGGCACCATGTGGGTTGCCACGTACAACGGTCTTGATCGGTTTGACCCTCGGCGCGAGAGCTTCGCGGTGTACAAGCAGCACACCAAAAGCGACCACGAGGAGTATGCCAACCTCGCTGAGGATACCAGTGGGTTCTTGTGGATGGGCGGCTGGGGAGGGTTGAGCCGTTTCGACTCCAGGACTGGCCACTTCACCGTATACGCACACGACGTCGGTGACTCCAGCTCGTTGAGTGACAACGCCGTCACCTCGACCTATGTGGACCATTCCGGCACCCTCTGGGTCAGCACCGAAAATGGCTTGAACCGGCTGAACCGCGAAACGGGGACGTTCGCCCACTACTACACAAAGGATGGCTTGCCCAGCAACGCCGTCAGTTGCATCCTCGAAGACCAGTTCGGCATGCTCTGGATGAGCACCAACCGCGGTTTATCCAGGCTCGATCCGACGACCAACACATTTCTGAACTACTCGACGGTCGACGGTCTTCCCGGCAATGACTTCACAGGCTGGGATGCCTGCTCCAAGAGTCTCAGCGGGGAGATGTTTTTCGGTGGGTTTGCCGGCGGGGTCAGCTTCTATCCTGACAAGGTCGTCAACACATCGTACCCACTCCCCCTCGTGCTGACCGATTTCCAGCTGGCTGGACGCTCGGTCGAAGTCGGAGACAGGTCCCCCCTCGCACAGTCCATCAGCACCACCAAAGAGCTCACCCTCACGCACGACCAAAATATCTTCTCGCTGAGTTTCGCCGCCCTCACGTACTTCAATCCCGATGCCAATCGGTATCGATACAAGCTGGACCGGTTAGACCGTGACTGGATCGAAGTTGGGAGCGATCGACGGATCGCGAGCTACACCACGTTGCCGGCCGGCCACTACACGTTTCATGTACAGAGCGCCACCAGGCAAGGGGCGTGGAACGAACCTGGCGTTGCGCTCCGGATCACGATCCTGCCACCGTGGTGGGAGGCGTGGTGGTTCAGGCTCTCGTGCCTCGTGGTATTCGTCGCCATCCTGTGGACGCTCTACATTCGTCGACTCGGCCATTTGGCGACGGCGATTGCCGTCAGAATGGAAGAGCGACTGGGTGAGCGAGAACGCATCGCGCGCGAGCTGCACGATACGCTGCTGCAGGGCATCCAAGGCCTCGTGTTGCGGTTTCAAGCCGTGGCCGAACGGATACCTGCCACAGAGCCCGCTCGGGGGATGATCGAGCAAGCGCTCGACCGGGCCGACGAAGTGCTCGTGGAGGGGCGGGATCGCGTGAAGAATCTTCGTCACACGGCCGCCCACACGGCATCCTTGCCAGAGGCCCTCACGGACGCCATCAAGGGTCTCTCAGTGAGCGACGGCATCGAATTCCGCATTGTGGTAGAAGGCGAGCGGCGCGAGCTCAACCCGCTCGTCCGGGACGACGCATTTTGGATCGGGCACGAGGCCCTGGCCAACGCGGTGCAGCACGCGCGTGCGAAACACATTGAAGTCGAGATCGCCTACGACTCCGCGCGCCTGCGTTTGCGCTTCCGTGACGACGGCTGCGGCATCGATCCGCAGATTGTCAAAGCGGGTGGCAAACCGGGGCATTGGGGAATGCGTGGCATGCGGGAGCGTGCCGCGAGCATCGGTGCGCGCTTGGAAACCTGGAGCTGGCCGGATGCCGGGACCGAGTTGGAATTGGAGATTCCAGGATCCGTGGCGTATAGTGCTCCAGGAAACGGTTCGCTTTGGCGAAGGCTCCGCCAACTGTGGCGCGAGGGGATGCCTCATGAACCCCATTAAGGTCCTATCGGTTGACGATCATCCCGTGCTCAGAGAAGGGATAGCGGCGATCATCGAGAATCACCCTGACATGGTGCTGGTCGCTGAAGCGGGCAACGGTCGGGAAGCGATCGACAGCTTCAGACGTCATCGTCCGGATGTCACACTCATGGACTTGGTGATGCCGGAGATGAATGGCATCGAGGCGACCATCGCGATTCGCAAAGAGTTTCCCAAAGCACGCATTGTCATGCTGACGACATACAAGGGTGACGTGCAGGCGACTCAGGCCCTCGCTGCCGGAGCGTGCGGATACTTGCTGAAGAGCACTCTGAGGAGGGATCTCATCGATACCATCCGGAGCGTACACGCTGGCCAACACCGCATTCCCGCGGAGATTGCCATTGCGATAGCCGAGCATCATGGTGAGCACACGCTGACGGAACGCGAGCTCGACGTGCTGCGGCAGGTCGCTGCCGGGAACGCGAATAAGATCGTCGCGTCGCACCTTTCCATTTCGGAAGACACGGTCAAAGGGCACGTGAAGGCGATACTCGCGAAACTTGGCGCCAACGATCGAACGCATGCGGTCACCATTGCGCTCAAGCGCGGGATCATTTCGTTAGAACAGTGACCCGAACGGGGTGTGTGGCCTCCACTCGATGTGGGCTGACGTGAATTGACCGTCAGTCCTACCGTTCCAGGCGAGAAGCGATATCCATCTTAAGGAGCCTGGTCATGACGCAGACGATCAAGAACGTGGTCCTGGTGCATGGAGCATTCGCCGACGGCTCTGGCTGGGAAGCCGTCGCGATCATCCTCAAGAAGGATGGGTTCAAGGTGTCGGTGGTCCAGCCCCCCGAAACGTCTTACGCCGACGATCAGAAGTACACCAAGGCCGCCATCGACGCCATGGACGGGCCGGTGGTCCTCGTGGGCCACAGCTACGGCGGGTCCATCATCACCGAGGCCGGCAATCATCCGAAGGTGGCCGCGCTGGTCTATCTCGCTGCATTTGCGCTTGATGAGGGCGAGAGCTGCGCGTCGATCGAACAGGCCGTGCCGCAGGCGTCGAAGGCGTTCACGCCCGACGCCAATGGGAACTGGTGGATAGAGGAAGCGCAGTTCGCAGCAGACTTCGCGGCGGACATTCCGCCGGAGAAGGCGTGGTTCATGGCGATCTCACAAGTGCCAATCTCGACCGACGCGTTCACCCATAAGGTGACGAAGCCCGCCTGGAAGACCAAGCCCACCTGGTATATCGTGGCCGCCGCCGACCGGTCGATCAATCCTGACCAGGAGCGCATGATGGCGAAGCGCGCCAAGGCCAAGACGGTCGAGTTGAACGCCAGTCATGTGGTCTACATCTCTCATCCGAAGGAAACGGTCAAGCTCATCCAAGAAGCTGCCGCCTCCGCGCTGATCAAGCAGTAGCTGTGCGCCAATGACAGATCGCATCATCATAGACGGCCGGAACACGATCCCGGCGATCGTATAGGAGTGGCGTCGGCGTCAGAAGCCGTGGCGGCGATCGTTCACCCCTGGGCTGCCACGCAGCCGACGGAGCGCATACTGGATTTCTCGAATCACTGTTCTCATAATCCTGGTTAACGAATGTGAGACCCCCGTAGGGCCAGACGAGGGCTTATGGATCGTTTGAGCCACGACGTTCGCATTGCGCTCCGTGGGTTGCGTCGCGCACCAGCCTTCACCGCGACGGCTGTGCTCATTCTGGGCTTAGGTATCGGAATGGCGGTCGCGATGTTCGCCGTCTTCAGCGCGGTCCTGCTGCGACGCCTGCCAGTGCCTGACCAAGACCGAGTCGTGACACTACAAGCCCTGGATCGTGCCGGCACCGACGTCTGGTTTTCGGAAGACCAAGTTGACGGTTTGCGCCGCGATGCGCGAACCCTGCGAGATGTCGCCGGCATCGCACATTTCGGCTCGGTGGTCGTGCCGCTCGAGGACAACGGTCGTCCGAGCCTGCTCGCGCAGGCGCGGGTCACCGGGCGCTTCTTCGAGGTCTTGGGAGCGCGACCCATTCTCGGGCGAATGCTGGTGCCCGATGACGATGTGAAAGGCGCGGCCCACGTAGTGGTCATCAGCTACGGAGCGTGGCAACGGCAGTTCGGTGGAGATCCCGCGATCTTGTCGCGCCGCCTGGTCGACCCCCTCCGACAATGGACCTTCACGATCGTGGGAGTTGCCCCACCCGGTATCGACTATCCCACCGGCGTGGACTACTGGACGCCCGATCGTCCCATGGAACAGGACGGCATCGACGTCTTCGCGCGGCTTGCACCGGGAGCAACGGCGGCTACCGCCGGGTCGGAGTTTCGTTCGCTTCTCGGGCGCCTGCCGCGAGGAGACGTGCGGGCCGAGATCGCGCAGGTCCGAGTCGAGACACTCGAACGGGCCGTCGTCGGGAACATACAGTCAGTGCTGGTCGTGCTGACGGCGGCGGTTGGCCTGCTGCTGCTCATCGCCTGCGTGAACGTCGGGAACCTCCTTCTATTGCGCGTCACCGGCCGGGACCGTGAGTTCGCGCTTCACAAAGCGCTTGGTGCCAGCTTTACGGCCGTCGTCCGATCCGTGCTCGCTGAGGCGATCATCGTGGGTATTGCCGGTGGCGTCCTTGGGTATGCGTTGGCCGTCGTACTCCGGCATGTCCTCCTCGCCGCCGCGCCTCGTGAGCTGCCGCGCATCGATGTGGTTCAGGCATCGGGCCTCCCAATCGCCGGCGCTGTCGTCATCACGACCGTTGCGATTACGCTGTTTGGGCTCGCGCCCGCGTTGCTCGCCGCCGCACGTGGGGCGGCTGGGTCGCTGCAGCTCGGCGTCCGATCCGGGCGTGACAGCAAGAGGCGCCGCGGCTTGCGCCAAGCACTCGTCGCCGCTCAGGTAGCGCTCGCCGTGATGTTGCTCGGCGGGGCCGGGCTCCTCGTGCGGAGCGTGGCCCAGTTGGAGGGGGTCAAGCTTGGGTACGTCCCAGAGCGCCTGTCCGTCGTGCAGCTGTCATTGCCAATGGCGAAGTACGACTCCTTGCCCCAGCTCTTTGCGGTGTACGGAGCGCTCGCGCCCCAGCTGAGCAGCATCCCGGGATTGACCGCGGTCACGCCGATCAACTTGGCGCCTTTCTTCGCGCCGACAGCATTCATGGCGGCGTTCGACTTGGAAGGCTCTGTGACGTCGCGCGACAGCGCTCGCGACGTTGTCCCAATCGAGCCGGGCGGGCCAGAATACTTTCGCACGTTCGGGATTCCGATTGTGCGCGGGCGTGGCTTTCTGGCCACTGACGGCGCGCATACGCCACCAGTGGTCGTTGTCAGCGAGGCAGCCACGCGGCGAGTCTGGCCCGGCGTGGACGTCCTGGGCAAGCGCATTCGGTTTCATGGAGACACGCTGTGGCGCACGGTGGTCGGCATCGCCGGAGATGTGCGTTTGCGCTCGCTCCGGGATGCGCCGCCTACGGTATTCTTGCCATACGAGCAGTTCGGCTGGCAAGGAGCGCTCGCCCTCCGCACCACAGTCTCGCTGAGCGCGATACTCCCGAGCATTGAGCGAGTCGTCAAGACCGTCGACCCCGAGTGGGGTGTGTGGCAAACAGCAACGATGGATCAGCTTCTCGCGGGCCCGTTAGCTGAGCCCAAGCTCATTACCACCCTCCTGTCGGGATTCGCGCTCGTCGCGTTACTGCTCGCGGCGATCGGACTATATGGGGTGATGGCATCCGCCGTGCGCGAAGAGACGCATGACATCGGCGTCCGTATGGCTTTAGGCGCGACGCCGCGATTCCTGCGACATCAGGTGCTGCGTCGCGCACTGGCGGTTGTCAGCGTGGGCCTGGCGGTTGGCCTGGTTGGTGACCTGTTCGGATCCCAGCTCGTGCGGTCACTGCTCTTCAACGTGGAACCGACTGATCCTGTCGCAGTCCTGGGTGCGTGCGGCGCCATCTTTGTCGTAACCTTGTTCGCGGCCTACGTGCCAGCGCATCGGGCCAGCGTGGTGGATCCCGCTCGGACCTTGCGCGCGGAATAGGTCGCCGGGCCCGTCCTAGTCGACTCGTAACGCCTCGGCAGGGGCGACGCGCGATGCCTGGCGCGCCGGTAACCAACTCGCCGCGATCACCGCGGCGACCAGCACGACGATGATCCCGATGTAGGTGGCCGGGTCCGACGGGGCAACATCGTAGAGCAGCGAGCGCAGGACACGGGTCGTCGCCTCTGCGCCCACGATGCCGACGATACCACCGGCAGCTGCGATGACGACGCCCCGACCGACCACGAGATGAACGACCGACACCGGGGTCGCGCCGAGCGCGAGGCGTATGCCAATCTCGCGCGTGCGCTGGACGACGGTGAACGCGAGCACGCCGTACACGCCGAGCATCGCGAGCACGAGCGCAACCGTCGCGAACGAGGTGAGCAGCGACGTGCCGAACCGGGCGAGTGCCATCGAGTCGCCGACGCGTTGCGCGAGCCGACGGGCATCGTACACAGGTGCGTTCGGCGCGACGCCGTGGATTGCCCGCCGCAGGGACGCGACCAGTGCGAGTGGGTCGCCAGCCGTGCGAACCAGCATCGTCACCGGCACGTCCGGCATCTGGAGATAGGAGACGTAGATGTCGATGTCGGGCACCGAGTCGATCGAAGCGTATCGGACGTCACCCACGACACCGACGACGCGCGCGGTGTCGGTGTCAAAGCCGGAGAGGCCAAGGTACAAGGGCTTCCCGATCGGGTCTTCGCCGGGCCACAGGCGTCTCGCCGCCGTCTCACCCACGAGCACGACCTTCGGCGCATGCGCGCGGTCCGCGTCAGTGAACGCGCGGCCCTGGACGACCGGCACGCGCATCATCGACGGCCAATTGGCGCTGATCTCGTGATGGCTGGCCGTCCGCAGCTCGCCATTCGGGAGCGGCGGGCGGTCGAGCAGCTGGATCGGTGTTCTGTGACAGCCTCCACTCAGCGGCAGACAGTCCTCGAGTGCGACACTCGTCACCCCAGGGAGACTGCCGATGGCCGCGATCACCCGGTCGTAGTAGCCGGGAAGGAGATCGTCATTTTTCCCATCGTGTGCGCCCGGGTACAAGGCGTCTTCGAGTGCATCCGGCCGGCCCAACCCCACGGTCAGCACGCCGCTGGCGTCGAAGCCAAGCGGCACGCTGAGGAGGTTGCTCAGGCTCCGGATGAGGAGTCCCGAGCCAACGAGCAGCACGACGGCGAGCGCCACTTGCACCGACGCCAGCAGCGCCCGTCCGCGGGCATCATGTCGCTCCTGGACACCCGGGCGCGGCGTTGAGCGCGTCGCATAGAGCGCGGGGAGCAGCCCAAAGAGGAGACACGTGCCCAACGTGATCGCGGCCGCGAACGCGAGCGCCGTTCCGTCGAACCGCATCTGATCGAACGAGACGAGGCCGAACGATCGAAGATTCCAATGTCTCGCGGTCCGCGTCGGGTCGAGTGCGACGAGGAGCCCGGTGCTCCACCAGGCGAGCGCCGTACCGGCCGCACCGCCGATCGCGGCGAGCAGCGCACTCTCCGTGAACAGCTGACCGACCAGACGCCGACGCGGCGCGCCGAGGGCGACACGGATCGCGATCTCGCGTTGGCGCCCGGCGGCACGGACGAGGAGCAAATTCGCGACGTTGGCGCACGCGATGAGTAAGACGATGCCGACCGCGCCGAAGAGCGCGAGCAGCGCGCGTCGCACCACGGGCTCCACGCGTCTCGCGTCCAACTCGCGCGCGACCGCGCCCCAGTGCACGCTCATCGGTCCCACCTCCGGGAACGCTTCGTCCACGCGAGCGCCCAGTTGGCGCACCCGGTCCTTCGCGAGCGCCGGCGAGACACCGGGCTTGCGTCGCGCGATCAGCGTGAGGAGGTACATGGATCCGTCGGCCGCCTCTGGCCTGGCCGCCATGATCGTCGCCCAGAGTTGGGCCCGTCCACTCAGTCCGTGAAAGCCCGGAGGCATGACACCGACGATCGTGTACGGCTGGCCGCCGAGATTGATCGTGTGGCCAACGACAGCGGAATCGGCGTCGAAGCGTTGCCGCCAGAGCGCGTCACCGAGCAACGCGACTTTCGGGCCGTTCGGGACACGCGTCTCATCGGCCGTGAAGTTGCGGCCGTGCGCCGGACGGATCCCCAACGTCGGCAGATAGTGATCGTCCGTCACCTCGGCCTCGAGCCGCTGCGCCCCGTCGCCCCCGAGTACCGTGGTCCGCCAATCTGCGTAGACCGTGACGTCGGAGAAGACGGTCTGCGCATCGCGAAACACGGCGAACTTCGGCAGCGACCAGACCCAGTCATCCATCGCCGGCATCTGATGCATCGGCGGTCGAGTCATGCTCACGACCATGAGCTGGTCGGGATCGCGAAACGGGAGTCGGCGCAGCAACATCGTGTCGACCGCGCCGAAGATGGCGACGTTCGCGCCGATGCCGATGGCGAGGGTCAGCACGGCAACGACGGTGAACCCCAGGCGCTTGCGAAGGGCTCGGGCAGCGAGACGCAGGTCCTGCAGGATCACGTCGACGGTCGACATCGAATCTCCTAGATCAAGAGCGCGCGCATGCTCGCCGTCAATCGCTCCGGAGCGCGTCGGTCGGATCACTGCGCAGCACCCGCCGCGGGCGTGACGCCGACGATCACGTACGGCTGACCGTGGACGCGAATCGTCGATCCGAGGGCATCCGGGCGCCCACCATACGAACGGCGCCACAATCCATATGTGATCATGGCGACCCCCGATCCCGGCCGCTCGTCTGCCGCCGAGAATTCCCGCCCCAGCACGGGATGCACGCCCAGCATCCGGAGATAGTTGGCGGTAAGGAACGCCGCGATGGTGTCCTGGGCAGTGGTGTCCTGCGTCGCCATCGCGGGAACGTCCACGCCCGCCATCGTCTCGATGGTTCTCGCGCGATCGCGCCACGCGACCACGCCCGCGGAATCAGGACCGTCCCGCGTGCCGTCCTTGTGCTCCATGATCAGCATCACGATTCGGTCGCCGCCGGGATATGGCAACGGGGCGAGGAGCACGCGATGCACGACGGTGAAGATCGCCGTATTGGCGCCGATCCCGAGCGCGAGCGTGGTGACGGCAAGTGCGGTAAAGCCGACTCGCTTTCTCAGCTGGCGAACCGCGAAGCGGATGTCCTGGCCCCACTGGCCAAGGCGCTCGATGGGGCTGAGTCGTTGCGCACGATCGACAGTCATGCCCCAACAAACCTGCCTCGCCGTCAGATCGACTGCAAGTACGCGTGTCCTTAGACACCGGATCGCGCGAGGAGCTTCCGGACGACATCGCGGTACGCACGACCCGATATCAATCGCTTGCCGTTGTGCAGAATCAGCACATAGTCGCCCTGAAACCAGGGCTGGATCTCTTTGACGCGGCCGATGTTCACGATCACCGATCGATGGATCCGCACGAAGGGTGGACCGTGCAACCGGCGCTCGATCGCGTTCAACGTCTCCCGCACCTGGTACACCTGCTCGCCGGTGTGGACGAGCAAGACCTTGTCCGATACCTCGATGTGCTCGATGTCGTCGGCGCCGATCATCAGGTGCCGGCCGTCGACCTTCAATGCGATGTGGTCGGGAGCGCGACCGCGCGCCAACTGCTCGAGTAGTGCATCGAGCCGCGCGGACAGCTCCGGCGACCGACCGCCGCGGACGCGGGTCACGGCGCGCTCGATCGCCGTCCGAAATCGCTCGTCGTCAAACGGCTTCACCAGGTAATCGACGGCATGGACGTCGAACGCCTTGATCGCATACCGCTCGTAGGCCGTCACGAACACGACCACCGGCATGTTCGCGGCACCGACGGCGCCAATGACGTCGAAGCCGTCGAGCCCGGGCATCTGCACATCGAGCAAGACGATGTCGGGACGGAGGTGTCGGATCGCCTCGACCGCGGTCTGGCCGCTCGCCGCATCACCGATGACTTCGACGTCCTCCATCCGCAAGAGCAGCGAACTCGCCAGGCGGCGGGCCGGCGCCTCGTCATCGACGACCAACACTCGGCAGCGCACGGTCATCGATCAACCGGGATCACGAGCGCCACGCGAAATCCGCCGCCCGGCGCGTTCCCGGCCTCGAACGTGTGCCGCTCGCCGTACTGCGCCCGAAGACGCTCCCGCACGCTCATGAGGCCGTGTCCGGCCACCTGGCCGCCCCGATGCGGAGGGGCGCCGCGTCCGTCGTCGACAATGTCGATGTGCAGCGATCGCCCCACCAGGCGAGCCGCGATTGCGATGCGGCCCCCTCGCTCGAGCGGCTCGATGCCGTGCTGGATCGCGTTCTCCACACACGGCTGCAAGATCATGCTCGGCACGAGGGCCGACCGGGCCGCGTCCTCGATCGCCCACTCGACCGTCAAGCGGTCGCCGAAGCGAGCGGTCTGGATCGCGACATACCGTCGCAGAAACTCGATCTCCCGCTCGAGCGGGATCTCGTGCTCGTCCATCCGATCCAAGGCCACTCGTAGCAGATCCCCGAGCTCGGCCAACACCCGGCGCGCGGACGCCACGTCTTCAGCCATCAGCGCCGATACGGTGTGCAGCGCGTTGAAGAGAAAGTGGGGTTGCAACTGCCGCTGCAGCACATGGAGTCGAAAACGGGCCAGCTCGGCCTCCAATGCCGCCTCCCGCCGGCCCCGATCGCGATAGGCGCCGTAGTAGATGAGTGCATGATAGAGCAGTACGCCGATCGCAAAGACGAGTGTGGTGGCAGCAAAGGTCTGGGTGAAGGCGTTCCACACGTCGCTCACAAAAGAGTGCGAGCCTGCCGGCCGCGCGAGCATGAGCGGTACGCCGAACAGTCGACTGAGCGCGGTCATGACGGCCGCGCTCACCACGCCGGCCAGGGCCGCGGCCGCGATCCAGACTGGTGACCGACGCACCAGGTGACCGCTCTCCAAGCGCCAGTGCCGACCGAGCATCGCGATGGCGGGAGCCAACAGCACCCAGGACGACCAGAAAATGAGCGACCCTCGGACCACTCGGATCAGCGGGACGTGCGGCGCCCAGGCAGCCGAGACGGCGCTTTGGGTGGACTGCAGCAACGTGAGCAGCACGACGCCGACAATCCCCGCGCCAATCGCAACGATCACATCTGATCCGACGCGAGGCCGCATTGCCATATATGCCACTCGAACTTAACGACGGCAGACGCCGGCTGGCATTTCTTGCGGGTCGGCGGCCGAATTTTGCGTCTCGCGCCGGATCCGTTGCCACACGCACGCAATCGGCCCCAGTGTGCGCTCGCCCACCTCTCATCGGAGCCCACGTGTTGCGCTGCCTGTCCGTGCTGTGCCTGCTCACCGTTGTCCGAGCCGATCCCTTCGTCGGCAAGTGGAGGCTGAATCCGTCCAAAAGCAGACTTCCCGACGAAATGATCGTCGCGGTCGCGGGCCCAAACCGATACGCCCTCACCTTTGCTCCTGGCGCAGTCGATACGATCGTAGCCGACGGGCGTGACCACCCGGCCCTGCAGGGGACCACCTTCTCCATCACGGTCGAGGGCAGCAACAACTGGAAGATGGTTCGCAAGCAAGGGGATCGCCTGCTGGTCTCGGCGGAATGGACGCTGTCCGGCGACGGCCACACGCTGACCGATGCCTTTACGGGCTATCGGCCCGACGGTTCGACATTGAGCGTGCACTACACGTACGAGCGGACGGCGGGGAGCTCAGGTTTCCTGGGCACATGGGATAGCGTGAAGGAGGAAGTGGGCACGGTGATCGAGCTCACGATCCAGCCCTACCAGGGTGACGGCCTCTCATTTGAGAGTCGCGAACTGACACTGGCGAAGCAGATCACGTTCGACGGGAGAGACTCTGTATCGTCAGCCCGGCGCGTGAACGACCGCAGTCTGGAAATAACAGACAAGTCCCAAGGCAAGGTCACCAGTACCCAGCAGGTTGAGCTTTCTCCAGATCTCAAAACCTTGACGATGACCGCGCGCCAGGGAGATCAGAGCAAGCCCACGGTTCTGGTATTTGAGCGTGAATAGACAGGTGCTGATCGCAGTCATACTCGCCGCACCGCTCCTCCGCGCCCAAGCGCCGACAGAGGTCGCGCCCGGCATCTTCGCGTTCACGCCGAACAACACGACCGACGGTCTCCCCGACGGGAATGCTACCGTGATCATCGGGTCGAAGGCCGTACTGGTCGTCGACGCCCCGAGTGTGCGCTTGTCGCGTGAGCACCTGCGTTGGATCCAGAGCAAGACCTCGCTGCCCGTCAGGTATGTCGTCAACACGCACTGGCACCTCGACCACATGTCAGGGAATCAGGTATATGCCGACCAATTCCCCGGTGTCGAGATCATTGCGAGCGGCGAGACTCGGGACCTTTCGATATGGCGCAATCCGTCCACTCTCGCTCAACAACAAGCGCTCAACCCGAATAACGTGGCCGCCGCCCGCAAGCAGACCCTCCAGTCACACGCCACGCCGTACGAGGCCGCGCACGTGCTCGAGGCGTTGGACAAGGCGACTCGGGAATGGCCTGTCTGGCGCGAGACACACCTCGTGCAGCCCACGCTCACGTTCGAGGTCGAGATGGATCTCGACCTCGGCGACCGGCACGTCCAGCTCCGCAAGTACGTGGGACATACCACAGGCGATGTCGTCGCGCTCATCCCCGAGCAGGGCGTACTCGTCACCGGCGACCTCGTGGTCGCCCCGGTCCCGTACGCGTTTACCTCCCACTTTCGGGAGTGGAGCGAGTCGCTCGCGCGGCTCATGGCGATGAACGGCGTCAAGGCGATCGTCCCGGGCCACGGACCCGTGCTCTCATCTTGGGACTACGTCCGCTCCGAAAAGGCCCTGATCGACACCCTGCTCTCGCAGGTGCGTTCGGCCATGCACGCCGGATTCACCGAAGCCAATCAGGTCGACTCCGTGACCCAGCATGTCGACCTCTCACAGTTCGCGGCCGAGCTGGCGGGGAACGATCCCGCCCGGCAATGGGCGTTCAAGAACTACTTCCTCATCCCCGCCATCCCCCACGCGTTCGACGAGTTGCGGGTCGAGTCGTTCTAGAGCAGGTTAGGTCGTCGATGCAGGGAGCCAGAGGGTGAACACGCTTCCGTCTCCAAGCGTGCTCTCGACCGTGACCCGGCCTTGCTGAAGCTCGGCAAGCAGTCTGGCGATGGCGAGACCGAGTCCGATGCCGCCAAGCTCACGGCTGCGTGACTGCTCGATCCGGAAAAATCGGTCGAAGACCAGCTCGAGATGCTCAGGCCCGATCCCTGGTCCGGTGTCTTGAACGGACACGCCGACCATGCTTCCGTTTTTCAGGAGGCGGAAACTAATCCCGCCTTGGAGTGTGTAGCGCACCGCGTTGGTCGCCAGGTTCAGGAGGATGTGCCGCGTGCGATCGGCGTCTCCCAAAGCCCACACCGGTTCGGCCGGCTCGGCGCGCACCGCGAGCTTTTTGTCTATCGCCATCACCTCGGTGATCTCTCTGACCTCGTCGACGATGGCTCCGAGGTCGAACGGAACGCGCGCGAGTGTCAGTTGTCGATTCTCGCCGCGGGCGATGAGCAACAGCTCTTCCACCATCTTGGTGGTCCGTTCGACTTCGCGTTCGATGGCCATCAGCGCGTCACGCACTTCCGCCTCTTCCCGCTGGTGGGCCAGCGCCCACTGCGCCTGCGCCCGTACGAGCGTCAGCGGCGTTCGGAGCTCGTGGCTGGCGTCGGCCGTGAACGCTTTGAGTGCCCGATGCGCGCGGTCGACGCGGTCCAGCATCCGGTTCATGCTGTCCGCCAGCGCCGTCACCTCGGCCTGGCCCGTGGGACTTGCGATCCTGGTCCCAAGATCCGCCGGGCTGATGGCCTGCGTGTCCGCCGTGACACGCTCGAGCGGGCCAAGCGTCGCGGCCACCGCCTGGCGCGCGCCGCGGCCGGCGCCGAGCGCCGCAAGCGGAAGCAGCACGGCAACCGCACCGACCAGCGCGGCGAGTCCAATGAGATAGGGATCACGGCTGGCGACGATGTAGATGTCGTAGGGGCCCTCCGCTCGCTGAAGCAGATCGAACCGCCACCGTGAGCGCCGTGTGATGGCGTCGACCAGAATCCGGCGGACCTGCTCGGGCGACGCGCTTGCGGGGAGGCCTTCAAGGCGCATCTGGGGCATCCCCGGGCTCACAAAGTAGACCTGTGACAGGCCGCCCGCGCTGGTGGTCGTTCGCGTAATCAGGACCTGTCCGCCCATGCTCAGGAGCCCCTCGGCCAGCGTCGCGGGCATCACGCCACCGGGTCCGCGCGTGGAGTCCGTGTAATCTTCGAGCAGCGCACCAATCACCGCGGCGGAATGCCGCGCCGTACCGCGCAGCGCCACTTCACTCGCAACAGCAAAGGCCGCGATCATCAGGAGCGCGAAGCCCGAGAGCGCGGTCCACGCGACGCGTTGGGTACGCCTCGTGAGAACGGTGGCGAGACGCGGCTCGGTCACGGCGGATCGAGCCGGTAGCCGGTGCCCCGCACCGTTTGGATCAGGGAGGTCCGTTTTTCGAAGGAGAGTTTCTTGCGCAGATAATTCACGTACACGTCGACGACGTTGGTTTCAGGGTCGAACTGGTAGTTCCACACTGCCTCAGCGATGCGAGACCGAGAGACCGTCCGGCCCACGTTCCGCATGAGGAACTCCAATAACGCGAACTCGCGCGCGCTGAGATCCACCCGGCGCCCGCCCTGCGTGACCTGCCGGGTCACTGGATCCAGCGTCAGGCTCCCGACGCTCAGGGTCGCATCCTGGTAGCGGAACTCCGCGCGACGAATCAACGCGTGCACCCGCGCGAGCAGCTCCGCCAAGTCGAACGGCTTGGTCAGGTAATCGTCGGCGCCGCCCTCCAGACCTCGCACGCGCGACTCCAACTCGTCCCGCGCGGTCAACATGAGCACCGGCGTGAACACGCGCCGGGACCGGAGCTCGGTGACGATCTGGAAGCCGTCGAGGCCAGGAAGCATGACGTCGAGAATGATGCAGCTAAAGCTGGCGCCGATCGCACGCTCCAACGCGCGATCACCTGACTCGGCTTCGACCGCGCCATAGCCCTCCTCGCGAAGGGCTTTGATCAAGAACCGCCGCAAGTTGCGATCATCTTCTACCACCAGAACCTGCATGCTCTAACCCTGCGATTATGAGAGAGAGATGACAATCCTCTAATGTGATCGGTTCGCCTCTTTCTGCATGCCGGTCGAATTCTACATTGGCCGTATGAGAGTTGTGCATCTCGCCCTCGTGGCCATCGCACTGATAGGTCCCCTGACCGCATCAGCGCAAGATAGAAAACAAATTCCCCTCCCGGCGGCGCAGGGTATCCTGCCAGATGTGTCGGGGGCAGTATGGGCCGGGAACCTGCTGTTCGTGAGTGGGTGGCTCGACCCGGACTTGGAGACACACACCGATCTCAAGTCACAAAGCATGGGTGTTTTCAAAAGTCTTCAAGAGTTCCTCGAAGCGCAGAAACTGACGCTGGACGATGTAGTGATGATTCATGCCTACATCGGAAGCGTAGCCGGATATGAGGGATATCGAGCCGCATACGCCCAATTCTTCGGCGACCAACCGAACAAGCCCGCACACACCACACTGCAGGTGGTTCTGCCCGCTGCCAGGCGCGGTGCTTTGCTAGAAATCGACCTCATCGCCGTGCGTTCAAAGTAGAGGCCAACCATGTCACTCCTGCGATGGACTACCGCCGCTTCGCTCATTGCGCTGGCTCCTTGCCAAGCGCAGAGCCCACCGCCGGCCGCGGCCGCCGATGTCGGCTCGATAAACGCGATCATGCACGCCTACTACGACGTGATCTCGGGGCCCGCGGGCGACCGCGACTGGAACCGATTCTACTCGCTCTGGATGCCGGGCGGGAGGCTGATCCAGACCAGCCGCGCTGCCCCGGATAGCACTCCGCATACCACGGTGATGACTCCCCAGGAGTTCGCCCAAAAGCTCGGTCCGTATTTCGCGAAGAACGCGTTCTACGAGCAAGAGATCAGCAGCCACTCCGTCGAGACGTTCGGCGCGATCACGCAGCTATTCAGCACGTACGGCGTAATGGACGCGGCCGATGACGCGAAGCCAAAGTCGCGGGGCATCTACAGCGCTCAGTTGTTCAACGATGGCAAGCGCTGGTACATCGTCACGATGTATTGGGACAACGAGCACCGTGGGACCGCGATTCCGCCGCGGTACTTGCAATGATCGAGCATCTGCTCTTCGACCTGCGGTACGCGGTTCGCGTCCTGCTCCGATCTCCGGGTTTTTCGTTCATTGTCATCGCCACCCTGGCGCTCGGCATCGGAGCCACCACGGCGATCTATAGCGTCATCGACGCCACGCTGCTGCACCCGTTGCCGTACCCAAATCCCACGCAGCTGATTCACATCGAGGACGACCTTCGGGGCACGGGCGCGAAGGACGTCGGCGTCTCCATCCCTGAGTGGAGAGACCTCGAGAGCTCCGGGATCTTCCAGTCCGTCTCGCTTGCCGGCCACGGCGCCAATGTGAATCTCACCGGCGGTGCGCAGCCCGAGCGTCTCACCTTCAAGGCTGTTTCACCAAATTACTTCGCGGTCCTCGGTGTGGCCGCCCAGCTGGGCCACGCATTCGATCCGCGCGATGTCACGCCCGGCTTCAACAACCAGGTCGTGATCAGCGACGGGCTGTGGCGGAGGGAATTCGGAGCCGATCCAAACATCGTCGGGAAAACGCTTCGCCTGGACAACGACCCGGCTCAGGTCATAGGCGTCATGCCGCGCGGGTTTCGCGATCAGGGCTCAACCGGCGACGAGCAGAATGTGGAGATGTGGATAGGAGCAGGCTTTTCGGGCGAGCCGTTTCCGATTCCGCAGCGCGATATCCGTCTGCGTCCAGCGGTCACCGCGCGCTTGAGCTCCGGTCTCTCGATTGCGGCCGCGCAGGGGCGCCTCGATGCGCTGGTGGCATCGCTCAAAAAACAATATCCGGCCGACTACCCAACCCAGGTCGCATGGACCGTGCGGTTGATTCCGCTCAGCGAAAGCGTGGTCGCCAGCGTGCACCAATCGCTCATTCTGCTGTTCGGCGCGGTCGGATTGGTGCTCCTGATCAGTTGCGTCAACGTCGCCAATCTGCTGCTCGCCAGGGCCAGCGCGCGTGGTCGTGAGGTCACGGTTCGCCTGGCGTTGGGAGCGCAGCGAACGCGCCTCATCCGAGCGCTGCTGACGGAGATTCTCCTGCTGTTCCTGATTGGCGGAATCGCTGGTTTTGCCATCCTCTTCGGCGCCCAGCGTTTCCTGCTGCGACTGGTCCCGGAGAGTCTCCCGCACTTGAACGACATCGGAGTGGGGTGGGGCGTGCTGGGATTTGCGGTGGCCGTCTCCGTCGCCGCCGGAACGATCTGCGGGCTTGCTCCCGCCTGGCTCATGAGCCGTGCCGATTTGATCGGTGCACTTCGGCAGGAATCACGCGGCTCCAAGGGTTCCAAGGAACGCTCGCGCGCCCGCGCGATTTTGGTCATCAGTGAACTGGCGCTCTCCTTGGTGCTCATGGTCGCCGCGTGCCTTCTCTTGCGCAGTTTTTGGGACTTGTTCAACGTGCAGCCCGGGTTCAATCCGAGCCGCGTGATGGTCGTTCAGAGCTGGGTGCCTCGACCCAACGATTCCACGGCGGATCCTTATCACACCGCCACGCAGGAAGCGGTCTTGCTGCGCGAGATTCTTCGCCGCAGCCGCAATCTGCCGGGCGTAGCAGAAGTGGCCATCGGCAGCGCGGGCGCTCTTCCGCTGGACCACAACCGGGGCGATCTGGTGTCGCTGGTATTGATTCGCGACGGCCTCGGGACGAAGGCCAATGAGTCTCCCGTGATCGGTGGTGCCCTCGTTTCGCCCGAGTACTTCCATCTGTTGGGCATGCCGCTCTTGCGCGGACGCGTTTTCACCGATCAGGACCTCGAGGCGACGCCCCAGATTGCGGTGATCAATCAAGCCGCGGCTCGCACCTACTGGCCGGGCCAGGATCCGGTGGGCAGACGTGTCCACCTCGGTGAGAGTCCGAAGGAGTCTGCCAGCTCCGCCTGGACCACGATCGTCGGTGTGACTGGGGATGCTCGCACGGAATCCTTGGGCGAAGCGGCCGCTCCGCGGATCTACCTCAGCCTGTACCAGCGGGCCTTCGTAGCCAGCGTGAACCAGCAGGGCCTCCAAGGCCTGGCCGTCTTTCTTCGCGGACAACTCGATCCCCGCGCCATCCCTGCACAAGTTCGCCAGCAGATTCAGTCTGTCGATCCGGAACTGCCCACTTACGGTGCAGAGTCCATGGATGACGTCGTCTCCGCCTCGCTCTCCGTCAGGCGATTCTCGATGGAAATGGTGGCGTTCTTTGCGGCCACGGCCTTACTGCTCGCCGGACTTGGCATCTACGGAACCATCTCTTTTGTGGTCAACGAACAACGACGTGAGTTCGCCATTCGCCTCGCGCTAGGGGTTCAACGACGCGATATCCTCACGATGGTCCTGCGCCGGGGACTCGGCCTGGCCGCCGCTGGCGCCGCGATAGGGTTGGTCGGTGCGCTCATCGTCTCGCACCTCATGGCTGGACTCCTCTACGGCGTGTCGCCCACCGATCTCCCTACCTTCGCTGGCGTCACCCTCCTACTGACCATCGTCGCGCTGGCCGCCAGCTATGTCCCGGCGTTGCGGGCCACACACCTCGATCCCATCACCGTACTCCAATCGGAATGAACGGCCCGCTCACGTCGTCGTCCACCTGCGGTCACTCGAGTTGCATGTCCTTCAGCAGACCACGATATCGCCGATCGGAGCGGAAAGGCTCAAAATATGGTTCCGCGTCCATGCGCGTCAGGTACGGATCACGTTCGGCCACAGCCGCCTCGAGGAACGGGAACATCGCATCCGGTTGACCAACGGCAGCGTAGTAGACGCCGAAGCACGCCGGTGAGACATACTGCCGCGCGCTTCGTTCCTCGACGGACGCGATGACCCGGTCCGCGTGGTGCTGCTCATTAGCCCGGGCATAGGCGGCGGCCAGGAAACCGGCCGCCAGTGTGAACGAAGGCGAGAGGCGCACGGTCGCCTCCAGGCTGGCAATCGCCTCTTGCAGTGCCCCCTTCTGCGATAGGGCGAGCCCCATCGCGAAGTGCACGAGCCAGTAGTCGGGATACAGATCCACGGCCCTGGCGGCATGTTCGATCGCACGATCGTACTCGCGCTGGCAGTACAACGCGAACGCCAGACCGAAGTGGACCATCATGGAGAGCGGATCGGTCTCGAGTGCTCGCTGGTACTGTTCCACTGCCTCTGCGAACCGTCGCACCGGTGTCAGGAAATACAGCGCGTGGCGGACGCGCACGAGCGGTGGGACAGGATGGGTGGCCATCGCCGCGTGAAAATGATGCTCGGCGCGTTTCCAGTCATATGCGACCGCGCCGGCGATCCACCCCAATACACTGTGCGCCTCGCTCAATGTCGGATCGATGGCCAGCGCCTGTTCCGCGGCGGCCTTCGCCAGTGGCGCCATCTCGACCATGCGCTCGATGCCGAGAGCGCCCAGGCCGGAATAAAACACGGCCAGTCCCGCGTACGCGGGAGCGTAATGCGGATCATGCGCGAGTGCCCGCTCGAATGCCTCCTTCGCTTTGGCGAGACTCTCGGGCGTGTAGCGTTGATACCAATACAGGCCCTTCAGGAGGTCCTGGAACGCCTCGACATTGTCTGTGTCACGCCGAGGGGGGACGAACCTCACCTTCAGAGCATTCGCAATGCCCTGCGAGATATCATCCTGCACGGCGAAAATATCCGTCATCTCGCGATCGTATCGTTCGGACCAGAGATGCGATGCGTCGGCCACCCGAATCAGCTGCGCGGTCACCCGAATGCGATTGCCCGCTCGGCGGACGCTGCCATCGAGAATCGTTCCGACGCTGAGTCGCTCGCCGATCGTGCGCAGATCTCGGTCTGTGTCGCGAAACGCAAATGCGGACGTCCGAGCGATCACTCGCAGGTCGCTGACCTTGGTCAGTGCATTGATGATGTCCTCGGCCAAGCCGTCACTGAAGTACTCGTTATCCTTGTCGGCACTGAGGTTCACAAAGGGGAGCACGGCAATCGAGTGGGCCATGCCGAGTACGCGGTCGAACGCGGGCGCTCCCTCGCGGGCGGCGTCGAGCGTCTCCATGAATTCGGTTGCGGTCTGAAGCCTTTCCCCCACCTCGCGAGCGAGCGCGCGCCGCACGAGCGCGTCGACCGGGTCCGGCACGTCACGCAGGGGGCGGACGGCCGGTGCCTCGTCCGACATTTTGCGCGCCAGCATAGCCACGGCCGTCGGCGCGTGGAAGGGAACGTCGCCGGTGAGCATCTCGAACAGCACGCAGCCGAGCGAGTAGATGTCGGTGCGGCCGTCGACCGCCTCGCCGAGGGATTGCTCTGGGCTCATGTATGTCGGGGTGCCGATCGCGATCCCTGGTTGGGTAACCGTGCCGTCGATGGCCGCCGAGATGGCGCGCGCGATCCCGAAATCGGCGACGACGGCGTGTCCCGCGGAGAGCAGAATGTTCTCCGGCTTGATGTCGCGATGCACAACGTCTCGACGGTGCGCGTAGGCGAGGGCATCTGCCACTTCGCGCGCGATCTGGAGCGCGTCCAGGATCGGGAGGCGTTTGTCCCTGACCAGACGATCGCGCAGCGATTCACCCTCGATGAACGGCATGACATAGTAGGCGGCGCCGTCCATTTCGCCCGAATCGAGGAGGGGGAGGATGTGGGGATGCGTGAGCCCCGCGGTGACGGCGATCTCGCGAGCGAAGCGGTTGGCGCCGAACGATGGCGCGAGATCCTTGCGCATGACTTTCACGGCCACCTTTCTGCCGTGCTTCGGGTCATCGGCTAGGTAGACCGTCGACATTCCACCGCCGCCGAGCTCGCGCTCCACGCGATATCGCGATGCGATCGTGCGAGGGAGTGACATGGGTTAGAGTGGCAGGCGGCCAGATCCTCCGGCCGCGCGCCGATCAGCGAAAGGTGCCACCATGGTATGGCGGCGTCTAGGGCCGAGGTCTAGTCGCAGGTGCACGAGTCGTTGCGTAAGCACTATCCGGCGGACTATCCGGCACGCGCCGCATCGACCTGCGCCTGATTCCCCTCAGTGAAAGCGTGGTCGCCGGCGTTCGCCAATCCCGGCACTGCGCGCCATGCGCCTCGATCCAATCATGATACTCCACTCCGAATGAGCCGCGAGTCTCAGAAAATCCGCCTTTCCCTCTGGGACTCACCTCGTGGAGATCATGACGCTACATCGTTGTATTCAGCTGACCATCGTCGCTACGCTTTGCGCGTGTAGCGGTTCCACCGCCCCCAAAGTATCGACACCGCGGGGGACGATCTCGATTCCTACCGCCGGGGGCACCGTCGACTTACCGTCGGCTGGTGGCTACAGTGCCGCGCTGCAGATCGCGTCTGGCGCGCCGTCGGGGGTGACAATCACCGCGACCGCATCGACGACCGCCCCGGCAAGTGCGTCAGTGGTATCACGGAGCGTCGTGCGCAAGCAGGTCCAGTCGGATGCTGTACCCGTTCTCTACGAGACGTTGACAGTCTCCGCGGACATCGCTGCCCAGTACTTCCTGAGTGAGACGTTTTCCACCTCCTCGGCGCCGAGCGCCGCCGGTGGGTTGTACTACGTCTCGATCGTGGATGCGACGACGGGGACATCGCTCGGTGACTTCAGCGCGGCGAGTCCCGGCGGCGTAACAGGAACCGTGACGGTACAGGATACCTATTATACGGTAACAGGCGCCCCTGTGATCAGCTTCAATCCGGGCGACTCGTACGTGTTCGAGTTCTACTATCTGCCGTTGACCAGCGTGAGCGTGTCCGGCTCCAGATCGGTCGTGGGCATCGGTGATACGCTGCAGCTCACATTGTCGGCGGTCTACCCCGATACGGTTCTGCCCGTGGCGATCCAGGGGACGTGGACCTCCTCGAACTCCAGCGTCGCCACGATCGACGGCTCGACCGGCCTGGTCACCGGCGTCTCGGCTGGCTCGGTCGTCATGACGGGAACATTTGCGGGCAAGAGCGCCGCGGACACGCTCACCGTGTCTTCCAACAATCTTGGGTTCACGGTCCAGACGGTTACGGCGAGTGGGACCGACACGCTGGTCGTTCCGTTCTCGAGCGGCGGGCCGGGCGCGTTCGCCGTCGTGGGGTCGAACCAGTCGGCCACGTCGACGGGGACTGTGACGGTGTCGACCAGTACGGGCGGGGCGACGCTCCCACTGACGGCGACCATCTGCCAAACGAACGCCGATGGCCAGTGTCTCGCGGCGCCCGAGGCAACGGTGCAGGTATCGTTCGCCCCCGGCGCCTCGGCCACATTCTCCGTGTTCGTCACGGCGTCGGCGGCCATCACGAATAACCCAACGCTTTCGGTGCTCTTCACCGCTGGCACGAACACGATCATTGGGTCGGGCAGCGTGATCGTCAAGACGCAGTAGCGGCGGCGGCGCCGCGTTATGTTGAGGTCTCGTCTCTACACGCAACCCGAACGTGATCTTCATGCGAATCGTGCGAGCTTTTTGCCTGGCGTCTGTTGGCGCCGTTTTGATGGCGGTCCGCGTGGCCGAAGCGCAGGGCACCCATGACGTGGTGATCCGTCTGCACCGCGCGGGTGACACCGCGTCTATTCGGGGCGCGGTCGTCACGCTGGATCACGACCTGGAGGTCGGAAATACCGACTCCGCCGGCATCGTGCGCGTCCCCGATCTGGATGATGGTGGGCACATCATCGAGGTAGTCGCGCACGGCTACCAGTCGTTTGAGGACAACTTCCGCACCGGAGCGAACATCGCGCAACCGCTCCAGTTCGAGCTGATCCCCATTCTGGCGTCGGACACGGCGAAGGCGACGGGACAAAAGACGGACCTGACGTTCGCGGGGTTCGACGCTCGGCGCACGAAGGGGCAAGGCAAGTTCTTCACCCGCGCGCAACTTGACGCGTCCTCCGGACGTCCCCTTGCCAATATCCTCCAGACGGATGCGGGAGCGCTCATAGTGCCGGGACCGAGCGGAGGGTCCCAACTCGCTACGCGGTCAGCGGCGAGCGCGTCCTCGCCCTGCTATGCCGCGGTCGTCCGCGACGGCCTGAGGATCTATCCGTTCGCGGGCGCCCACCCGCCCGACCTCGACAAGATCTTCGCCGAGCAACTCGTCGGGGTCGAGCTCTACGCGCGGTCCGCGACTGTGCCCGCCGAGCTGCGCGATGCCGCGACCTGCGGCGCCCTCGTGCTCTGGACCCGCGACGGGGCCCGCTAACTCTACTCTTGCAGGAGTTCGGTTAGCGGGCCCGTCACCGTTACTTCGATGCCGCCGCCAGCTGTTTGATCGCGCCCGACATCATGTGCACGCGCTCCGCGTCGCCGGCCCCGCTCGCGTCGCCGTCCACCTGCTTGGCGAGCGCGGTGAGCGCCGCGGCTCGCGCGCTACCGCTCTTCTTCTCCGCCGCATCGAGCGCGGTCGAGACGGCGGTGGTGCGATCGGCCGCGAGGCCGTTGTTGCGCACCAGCTGGTCGAGGTACGAGCGCACCACGACGAACGCCGCTGGCCAGACGAGCTTCGGCTGGCTCTGCGGGTTGTACTCCTTCAGCTTCACCAGTTTTGCCGCGGCGATCTCGTTCGCCGAGAGCTGCGGACTCGGCATCAGCTCCAAGACGTCGAACCCGCGGTCGAGCTCCGACGAGTAGATCATGCCGTTCCAGTAGTACGCGCCCCATGATCCGCCGATCGTATAGTGTGAGCGCTCGCTCGCCTTGGACGTATCGCTTGGCGCGTCAATCGGACCGCGATCGAAGTACGCGATCTCGAACGGATGGTCCGCGTCCGTGAAGTCCATGATGTCGATGCCACCTTGGTACCAGCCCTGCACGTAGAGGTCGCGCCCCGGCACTGGGATAAGGCCCCCGTTATGCGAGACGCAGTTCTCCTGCGCCGTTTGCGCGGCGGGAAGCTTGAAGTACGCGTGCTGGGTCATCTTCTTGTTGTCCGCACTCTCGGTGACGATCGTGTTGCCGCCCAGCTCCATGATGCTGTTGGCCTGGCACATCGGGCCCGTACCACCGCCCCACTCATCGGTCCAGAGGGTCTTCTTGCCATCGTTGCTGAACCCGGCGGTGTGCCGGCCCTGGAAATTATTGGTGTCGGTAATGGCGGCCAGCCGCACCGGGTGCTCAGGGTTCGAGATATCGACCAGGATGGCATGGCTCGAGCAGGCGGCGGCGAGCAGATGCAGCGCCGGGTACGCGGTCACGTCGTGGCAGTTGTGCGGGCCCGTGTGCATCAGTGCGGCGTACGTCGCCGAGTCGGGGCCACGAATGCGGAAAGCCGCTGGATTGTGACCATCCGCCGGAGCGCAGAAAGTCGCGCACGCGGGGGCCACTTCGAGGCCGGTAAAGATCCGCGCGCCCGGGATCACCGCCGCCTGCTCGGGGTGATCGAGCGGTACCTTGATGATGTCGAGCTGATACAGCGAATTCGTCGGGTCCGCCGGGTCCGTGCCGTTTTTGCACCCGGCCAGTTCCGTGGCCGGCCGCGCCGCCTGCTGCCCCGACACATAGATGTAGATGATGTTCTTATCCGTCGGACTCGGGATAACGGTGTGCGTGTGTGAGCCTTTGCATGTCTGCACGTTCTTGACCAGCTTGGGCGCCCGCGGGTTGGAGACGTCGTAGATGCGGACGCCCGCCATGTGATCCTTCGGGTCCTGCACACCGCCCTTGCTGCAGTCATTGCGATTGCCCGCGCCCTCGGCCGAGATGAACAACAGGTTGCCGATGATCGACGGGTCGCCTTGTGCCGTGATGCACTCCACGACCGACGCGATCACCGGCGTGGTCGGATTGCTCACGTCCCACACCGTAAAACCGGCGAAATTGCCCTGGTACGCGTAGTGGCCGTTGCCGAACGCCAAGTCGGAGTTGATGAACGTCAGGCCGCGCGACGTATCGAACGCCGCCGGTTTGGGCGAGAACGAGACGAGGTGCATGTTGCTCTCCGCGATGCCAGCATCAAGCCGGCCCGGCTTGAGGGTGCTCCGCGGATCGGTCGCGCTCGGATAGGTCTGCGCCGATACGAGCACCGGCGCGATGAGAATCGCGATGAGGCCTATCAGCTTGCAGGAACGACGCATCAGGACAGACTCCAGTGGCTGGTGTGGTACGGGCGACTGCGGCGCATCACTTCGCCGGCAGCTGTGAATACAACTTCTGCATGATGCCGATCTCGACGGTTTGATTCGTGACGACGTCGTTCGCGAACACGTTGACGTCGACTTCCTGTCCGGCGAGTTGGGTGTTGAAGAGGTCGTCCACCATCTTCAGCGCGCCGGCGTGGTGTTGAATCATCAGGTGGAGGTACGCGCGGTTGAAGTCGTCGCCCCTGGCCGCATCGAGCTCGTTGAGTTGTGCCGTCGTCAGCATGCCCGACATCATCACGTGGTGCCACGACGACGTGTCGGGTGCGAACTGGTTGTTGCGCTGGAGCCAGGCCTGCATGATGCGAATCTCCGGCACCTGCGACTGATCGATCTTGTTCGAGAGTTTCAGCACTTGTGGATTGGCGCCGTGCGACTCCGCCATCCGGGACATGACGATTGCCTGCGCGTGGTGCGCGATCATTCCCTGCATGAACTCGACGTCGGCCTTGGTGTATGGGGCGCCGTTCGGGATGACAATCGCGTGACCCATGTCCATGTCGCTCATTCCCTTCATGCCGCTATCCTGGCAGAGCGCGAGCGATGGGCCGCCGAGCAACACGGTGGAGAGTACGAGCGCGCCAGCAATGCGTTTGGTCGTCACGATGACCTCCTTTGCGTGACTATCGTCCTAGTTGAACGCCAATGGCATCGGAATCGTTGAGAACATTTGTTGCCAATTCCGATATGTCGAGAAACCCTGGTCTGCTCCGACGTATCATCAAACCAGGAGGATTCGACGATGAAGTACATGCTAATGATGAACGCCCCGCGGGGCACAGGTGATTATCAGATCAACCAGTGGCCCCGCGCGGACATCGAGGCGCACATCGATTTCATGAGGAATCTCAACAAAGACCTCCACGCGGCTGGCGAGTTCGTGGCAGGGGAGGGATTGACGCCGCCGGGCCAGGCGAAGCTGGTCCGCGCGGGGAAGAACGGCGCCGCGGTCGTCACCGACGGTCCGTTCGCCGAGGCGAAAGAGTTCCTGGCGGGGTATTGGATCGTGGACGTGGACACGCCGCAGCGGGCCTACGCCATCGCGGCGCGTGCCTCTACGGCACCCGGGCCGGGTGGCGTGCCGCTCAATCTCGTGCTCGAGGTGCGCGAGGTCATGAGCGCGCCGCCGCCGTTCGACGGATGACGGCCTCGGAGGACCTGCTGCGCGCACTCGCGCCGCAGGTCCTCGGCGCGGTCGTCCGACGATTCGGGGATTTCGCCGCCGCCGAGGATGCGGTCCAGGAGGCGCTGTTCGCGGCGACCGTGCGGTGGCCGGAGCTCGGTGTGCCCGACGATCCTCGCGCGTGGTTGATCCAGGTTGCGGCCCGGCGTCTGACGGACCAGCTGCGCGCCGACTTGGCGCGGCGGCGCCGCGAGGCGATCGTCGTAGCCGAGCAGCTGGACGAGGCGCCCTCGGCGCCCGAGCACGATGACACGCTCGTTCTCCTGTTCATGTGTTGTCATCCGGCGCTCACACCATCCTCCGCCATCGCCCTGACGCTGCGCGCCGTCGGGGGCCTGACGACCGCCGAGATCGCCAATGCGTTTCTGGTGCCGGAGGCGACCATGGCCCAGCGGATCAGCCGCGCCAAGGAGCGCATCCGATCGTCGGGTGTGGCGTTTCGTCTGCCAGCACCGGACGAGCGGAGAGCGCGATTGAGTGCCGTCCTGCACGTGCTCTATCTCATCTTCAGCGAAGGGTACGTGGCGAGCGTCGGCGAAGACTTGCAGCGGCGCGACCTGGCGAACGAAGCCATCCGTCTCACGCGCGCGTTACACCACGCCTTGCCGCAGGATGGCGAGGTCGCGGGATTGCTGGCGCTCATGCTCCTCACCGACGCGCGGCGCTCGGCACGCACGGGCCCTCATGGCGAGCTCATTCCACTCGCCGAGCAGGATCGCGCCCTGTGGGATCGACGCGCGATCGCCGAGGGGGTCGCGCTGATCACCGCGACGTTGTCCATGGGCTCGATCGGCTCGTATCAGTTGCAAGCCGCGATCGCGGCGGTGCATGATGAGGCATCGCGGGCCGAGGATACGGACTGGCAAGAGATCCTGGCGCTCTATGGCGTGCTCCGGCGCATGTCGGACAACCCGATGGTGGAGCTCAATCACGCGATCGCCGCGGCGATGGTGCACGGTCCCGGCGTCGGCCTCGATTTGCTACAGAGCATCGAGGGCCTGGCGGGCCACCACCGCCTCGACGCGGTTCGCGCGCATCTGTTCGAGATGGCCGGCGAGCGCGAGTCGGCCATCGAGCATTACCTGAGTGCCGCGAGCAAGACGACGAGCATCCCCGAACGCATTTACCTCACGACCAAAGCCGCTGACCTTCGCGCGCGCATTCCATTACCGTGATGGGTGGCCATCCACGCTCGTCAGCTGGGTCATCGTGCCGCTCTGAACATCGAGTCGCCAGAGCATCGTGCCCGTGGAATCGACGCGCCCGAAGACGATCGTGTGTCCGTCCGGTGACCAGCGAATCGGACCGACGGGCGACCCCTCGTTGTACGGGCGACCGTTCGCGGGATGCGGGTCTTTGGGCTGACCCGCGCACACGACACGATCGCCAGTCCCGTCGGGATGGACGATGTGAACGGCCGCTTCGAACGATGGGGCGGTGCCCGGGCTCAGATACGCGATCCATTCGCCAGTCGGGCTCCAGTCCGGCGAGTCTCCGGGACCGAATGTGCGCAGCAAGACACCGCTGGTGTCGATAGTGGCGACATGGCCGTTGACGTCGGCCGCCGTTCCGTCGGTCCGCGTGTAGACCAGCCGCCGGCCGTCAGGGCTCCACGATGGTTCGTGCGCCCCGCCGGTGTCTTTGGGCGCCAGCGCATGCAGATGTGAACCATCCGCTCGCATGATCGCGAGTGGCGTCGAGGCTCTGTGGTGAACGCATTGCGAGACGAGCGCGATGGTCTGTTGGTCAGGCGAAAGGCGGAGTGAAAGGGCCGGGTAATCGCACGGTGGCCCGATCCCGGTGTCGCGCCCGTTCGTGAGATCAAGCACATGGACGTTGTGCTCGCCGCCTTCGTGGCCGTAGATCAGTTCATTCGCACGTCCAAGGGTGAGTATGCCATCATATGGTCGTCGGAACTGGTCCAATCCAGACAGCTTCTTGAGGGTCCAGCGGTCGATGTCGAGGGCGAAGATCCCACTTTCTTTATACCGGAGCGTCCACTCCTCTCGACCGGCCTCGTAGATCGCCACGTGAGCGAACACCAGCGTACGACCGCTATCCGCCCAGCCGATCGCTGATTCGGTTGGCCGATATGACATGGCCGACAGTGCGGCCGGCGGGGTCATATGGGGTACGAACGGGATCGGCGGTGCCTGGGAACCTGCCAGCTGCACGGCGAGCATACTGATGCTCATGACGACCATGTTGTAGCCTAGCGAAATCCAAAACACCCTGCGCGTGATCACGCCAGTTACGCTCGAGGGCATCGACGCGGTCGTACAATAGTTGAGTTGCGATTCGACGCTGATGAGTTCATCGTGTGCGCGATTCGTCGACGCAAAAAGGAGCTACAGCATGAACAGAAGAAGCATGCTGGTCAGCGTGACCACTACAGTAGCGCTCGCCGTCCTAGCTTGCCAGGCTGCGAGCCCCTCTCAAGACCCCAAGTACACCCTCAAAATCCCGAACGGGCTCGCGTTCTCCGAGTTCGAGGGATACGAAAGCTGGCAGACCATTGCGGTCAGTCACAACGGAGATAAGCTCGCCGTCATCCTCGGGAATCCCACGATGATCGAGGCGTACAAAGCTGGTATCCCCGGAAACGGCAAGCCATTCCCCGACGGCGCCAAGATGGTGAAGGTCCACTGGAATATCGCAAAGGCCGACTCGGAGCCCGGTCAGCCGCTGGTGCCCGTTAGCCAACATGACGTTGATCTGATGGTGAAGGACAGCAAGAGGTTCGCCGACGGCGGCGGATGGGGATACGGGACGTTTGACTATGACCCCACGTCCAATACGTTCAGGCCCGGCACAACGGCGGATATTCCGCCGCAGGGGAACGATGCCAAGTGCGGGTTCACGTGCCACACGCTCGTGAAGGCGAAGGACTACGTGTTCACGAAGTACCAGACACGATGAGATAGGGGCCATCTATGAGCGCCGTGCAAGTCGAGCAGAAAAGCTATGAGATGCCCCCGCACGACGGATTCACCGTCGCCTATTTTCTCACCGTCGCCGACATCGAGCGCTCGGCGCGCTTCTATGAAACGGTCTTCGGCGGTCGCGTTCTGAGCAAGGGCGACAAGAGCGGCGCGCCCGGGTACATCCAGATCGCGAACATGTGGCTCCTGGTCAACGTCGGTGGCGGGCCGACCCCCGACAAGCCGACGGTAACGCTCAGCGTCACCGACCCGAATGAGATCAGCAGCTTTATGAATATCCGTGTCGCGGACATTCACGCGTGCTACAAACTGTGGAAAAGTCGAGGGGCCGAGTTCATCACGGAGCCTATCCCGAAGTACGGCGAGATTCGCTGCTACATCCGTGATCCCGACGGCTATATCATCGAGGTTGGACAAAGCACGTCCCTCACGTACGGTTGACGCGCGGCAATGGAACAGAAGCACTATGAGATGCCCCCGCGCGACGGGTTCACCGTCACGCATTTTCTCACCGTCGCTGACATCGATCGATCGGCCGCGCATTTTGAGCAGAGGCGATAGCAAGGGTGCGTCCGGGCACATTCAGATCGCGAATACGTGGCTCATCGTCAACGTCGGCGGTGGTCCCACCCCGGACAAGCCGACCGTAACGCTCACCGTCCCTACCGACCCGGATACGATCAACAGCTTTATGAATATTCGCGTTGTGGATATTCACGCGTGCTACACACTATGGAAAAGTCGAGGTGCCGAGTTCCTTACGGCGCCGATCGCCAAGTACGGCGAGATTCGCTGCTACATCCGCGATCCTGACGGTTATATCATCGAGGTCGGACAGAGCACGACTGGATGAGACGCGTGATCCGCTACGGGTGCGCGCTCGCCCTTGCAGCGAGCGGGCTCCAGCCGATCGCCGCCCAGTCAGCCGCGGATTCGGTGCAGGCCGCCACGTTGGAAAAGCTCGAGGCGGTGATCGCCACCTATGAGCCGGCGCGGGAAATCCGCTGGTATCGAGCCGGTAGTCCGTTCGACCTGGACGGCTTCTACGACAAGTCGCTCCACTGGTCGTCGCGCTTGGAGATCTACATCACCGTCACGCGTCAATCGACGATCTGGTTGCGCGTGTACCCCCAGTATTACGGGCATCACATCAACCTGAACCGGGTCCACGACCCGAGCGGGTTGATGCAGCAGATGCTGCGGTTCTCGTATCACAACTTCTTCTTCTGGGGACTGGACGACAACCGGGATGCGTTCGCGGGTTACCAGTTCACGCTGGAGTCCGGCTTTCCCGAGGCGGCGGTGAAAGAGGTGATCAAGAGCATTCCGCTGATCGATGGATCAGTCGGTGATCTCACGCCGTTCATCCTGCGGTAGGCACTCTCCTCTGTGGCCTCCGACAGCCCTTGGCGATGTGAAGCAAGGCTTTCAAATCGATGAGTATCCACTCGATGAGGCGAGAATCTGCCAAAGTCCCGAGGCTCAGTTCCTCTGCAACAGCTTCGCCAGCTTGGCGCTCGTTGCCGCTGCCACCGGTGCACCCGTCTCGCGCCCTACTGCTACTGCCTTCCGAAGTTGCGCGATGGCCGCCGTCGTATCGCCCGCGGCGAGGTAGCCATCGCCGAGGCTGTCGTAGACGTTGACGGACTTCGGATAGCGTTTGACGTTCAGCTGGAACACCGCGATCGCTAGCGCGGGATTCTTTGACTTCCCGAGCAGGCGGTAGCCGAGCCGGTTGAGCACTGGCTCGGGCAGCGTCGGGGAGCAACAGTGACCGGGCACCCGTGGCGTACGATGCCTCCGATGCCGACAGCGCGCTGAACACCGTCGCCGAGTCGGCGGTGGGATCGACTGAGGAGATCGGCAGGTCTCTCAGGGACACGGGTGCGAACACGAACCGCAATCCGTCGGGGAGACTCGACAACGGGGTCAGCGCGTGCGTGTCGTTCGGGTATCGCTGATACGCGAACGTGTGGCTCGCCGGCATGATGGAATCGAGCCGCTGCGCGAACCGGCGGGTCGTGACGTCGATGTCCGACTCCAGCCCACCGCTCGCGGCAAAGAGCCGCGGCCGCGCGGTCGACTTGGCGATCGCGTCCGCGTACGTCACGACGAGTGACGAGTCATTGTACCAGAGCGCGGGACTCATCGCGATGATCGCCGGGAACGCGCTGGGTCGCGTCGCCGCGACGTCGACTGCGAACAGTCCCCCCGCCGAATGGCCGGCGAGTATCGTCATCGGCAGCGTCCGATACTTGGCCCGAACCATCGGCAGCACCTCGCCCACGATGAAATCCGCGAACGCGGCCGCGCCGCCCGCCGTCTTGAATTCCGTGACCGATGATCCGGTCGCCGCCGGCAGCATGTCGTGAAGCCGGTCCGCACCGTTGACGATTCCGACGACGATGAGGGGAGGAATGCCCGGCTCGTTGTCGGCCAGGTAGGCGGCTTGCGCGATGCCGAGCCGAAACTGCGGCAAGTCGCCGGCATCGAGCAGCACCAACACGCCGTAGCGTTCGATGCCGTGCGCGTAGCCGTCCGGCGACGCCACGTAGACGACGCGCTTCCCGAGCGTGGTTGAATTGACGACTTCCTGAACCCACGGTGTCCGACTGGAGTCTTGCGCCACGGCGGTCGACACCGGCAACGTCACGAGGACAGCGACGCGTGCTACTCGCGTGATCAATGACATTGAGCGCCTCAGATAGTGGTGCGCAGGCGGAACAGCCTCGCCTGTCGTCGGGATATCTCTACCTCTGTGCCGTCGCGAAGCTCCGCATGCAGCCGGCCACCGTGGCCGACCTCGACGCTCGTGACGAAATCGAGATTCAGGATCTGCTGGCGGTTCGCACGAAAGAAGCGTCGCGCATCGAGCCGCGCTTCGATTGCTGTGAGAGAGCGATTGAGCAGCGGGTGGGACTCGCCCCAGTGTAACCGGACGGAGTTACCCTCGGCGTCCAGGAGCGCCACCTCGTGGAGGGGCACGAACCAGCAGCGCGGACCGTCGCGCACGAAGAGTTGTTCGAGCGCGGTGTCGCCCACCGGTCCGCCGGACACGCCACGCACTTTGTCGAGCGCCGCGGAGAGCCGCTCGGGCTCGATCGGCTTGAGCAGATAATCGACCGCGCTCACATCGAACGCCTTGACGGCATAGTGATCGTAGGCCGTGGTGAAGATGACGCGTGGGAGAGTTCCAAGCCGATCGAAGAGATCGAACCCGGTTCCACCGGGCATCTGCACATCGAGAAAGACCAGCGCCGGATGCAGCGACGTGATGCGCTCATACGCCTCGTCAATGTCGACCGCCTCGCCGACCACCTTCACCCACGGGAACGCCACGAGCAACCGTCGCAGCTCGCGGCGCGCGAGAGGTTCGTCATCCACGATGAGCGCGTTCATGCCGGTAACCGCGCGGTGGCCTTCGCTCGGCGCGCATCCGAGAGCTCGAGACAGATGCTCGCCCGTGCGCCAAAGAGGAGCTCCAAGCGGCGGGCCGTGTTCTCGAGTCCCACGCCGCTCGCCGAATGTCCGGCGTGCGTTTCTATTGGCCGCGGATTCTCGACTTCGATCTCGAGCTCCGTGTCGACCATACGAGCCGCAATGCGGAGCGCCCCACCTTCGCGCAACGGCGCGATGCCGTGCTTGATGGCGTTCTCGACGAGCGCCTGCAACAACATGACCGGGATGCGCGTCGTCGTGGCCTTGGGGTCGATCTCGCGAACCACGCGGAGCCGCTCCGTGAGCCGCAACGATTCCAGCGCGAGATAGTCATCGACCATCTCGAGCTCGCGCGCCAACGTCACGAGCTCTTCCCGCCCTGAGTCGAGCGTGTAGCGCAGCGTGCGCGCCAGCTGTGTCACGGCGTCCTGCGCCCGGGTGGGTTCGTCCGCGATCAGGGCGCGGACACCGTTCAGCGCATTGAACAAGAAATGGGGATTGAGCTGGGATTTGAGCAGTCGCAGCTCCGCCGTCTGAAGACTCTCCGAGAGGCGCGCTTGCTGCATCATCAACGCGACGCTGAAGTATGCGGCCACCCAGGTCAGGTTCCACAGCAGGAGATTCAGGAGCTCGTTGAAGAGCTCAGTGGAGAGCGGAAGCTTCCGATAGAAGGTGTGAGTAAGAGCGGTCTCCGGGGTTTTGTAGATCGCCATCGACAGCGCGATGGTTACCGCATACCCGATCAGGGTGAGTGCAACGACGCTCACCGCGAGTCGTGCGAGGAGCGCACGGGTGGGGAGCTCGAGCCACGCCTGACGCTTGCTGAGACGCCGCACCAGATCCGTGGTTGCGATTCCAGTCAGGCAGATCCCGCCCCACACCATGGCGCTCCGGCTGAACGGAACCGAAGCGAGAATCGTCTCTCCGGACGCTTGCCACCAGAAGCGCCAACCCCACGCACCCAGCTGCACGACCCAATACGAGGCGTTTCTCATTCCCCCATATTTACTTCTTCTGCAGAACTAGTACGTCGTTCCGTTTTGGCCCCCCAACGGGATTTGCGGCCGCAGGATGTGTTGCGCGACGTCCGCGGCCCCGACTCCGCCGCCCGAATATTTGGCGAACCGCAAAACCGGGACGGTGTTGGAGAAGGCCACGACCGCTTCTTTCTTGTCCGGGTCGAACACCATCGACGCGCCCTGCCACCAGCTCACACCGTCCTTGCTCACGAACGCACCGCCCGGGGCGTTGCGTATCTCCCATCCGAGGGCCTGCATCCCGTCGATCGGCGGCGCTGGCCGACGGACGGTGAGCAGAAGATCGGCGGCGTGCGCGATGCGGGATCCCGAGCCCGGCAGGATCGCGGCGGCGAACCGTGAGAGGTCACGCGGCGTGGAGCGCAGACCGCCAGCGGCGGCGAAGATACCCACGTCCATCGGCGGCTCAGGCATCAGCTTATCATTGTGACCCTCCGCCAGTCGCGACGCCATCGCGGCCGTCGGATGGAAGGTGGTGTCCGTCAGCCCCAGGGGGTCGAGCACGCGCGTCTGCAACAGTGCTTCGTACGGACGACCGCCGCGATGAGCCAAGGCCATGCTGAGCAGGCCGTAGTCAGTATTGCCGTACGCCCACGTGGCGCCCGGTGGATTTTGCAGATGGCAGTTCGGGAGCCACGCCTTGAATTGTTCCAGGCTGTATTGCGGCACGGCTCTCATCATGAACGCGATGTCGAATGACTGCGGTGCATCGGGGAAGGGCGGCCACCACGGCAGGCCGGAGGTGTGGGTAGCCAAGTCCGCCAGCGTGATCTGTCGCCCGTCCTGCTCGGGCACATGGAAGTCGTCCGGCAGATGGCGCGCGACGGGATCGTGCAGTCCCACTTCGCCGCGCAGCGCCATGTCGGCCAGCAGCAGCGCCGTGAACACCTTGGTGATCGAGGCGATCTCGAACACCGTTTTTTCCGAAACCGGTCGGCTATCTGCCACGCGCTCGCGGCCCCACGTCACGATGCGCTGGCGATCCGGCGTCACCACGCACACGGCCATGCCGAGGGTGCGCTTTTCCACGTCGATGCGCCGTCGCAGGATGTCGCGAATGGCATCGTCATCATCGACCTCGAACGCCCTGGCCGCCCTAGCGATCGCTGCGGCGCCCAGCGCCGTCATGAAGTCTCTGCGGTTCAGCATCCCCTGATATTACAACCGATTGAGCCGGACCCTTCGAATAGATGTCGAACGGTCAAAATGCTGAATCGAACGGCACAATTCGCACTGCTATGGCCGCGCCGCCGAGTCGAGCACGGCGCCGGTCGCGAGATTCAGGCGAATGGTGACGTCGGTCGTCTGTCCGGTCGAAACCGTGAAATGCCGCGCTGACTTCCTTGGCACCCGCCACATCGGGTCGCCGTTCGGGAAATCCAGGAGGAGAACGGTGTAACCGCCAGGCGGCAGCTCGATCGTATCGCCCCACCCGTCGGCCGTGGCATGCGTATGGTATGCCGAGTTCTCCGACGAATCAGGAAACTCCAACGCGTGGGTCGCCACGATGTAGCGGTTGGACGATGCTTCCCACACGCGCACCCGCACTTTTCCCCACGTGCTCCGATCCTGGGGCGGTGGTGGTGGAGGCGCTGGTGGCTCACGTAACTCGGGCGGGGTGCGGCTCGTGCGGTGCATGCTGAGACGGCCGGAGGCGGCCGGGCCGTACGCTTGCTCATACCACCAACCCGTGATCGAGTCACCCGCGATCTTCCCGCGCACGACGATGCTCCCATGCGACAGATTCGGAATCAGCGTCAACTCGATAGTGTCACCCGGGAATACAGTGCCCACCACCTCGCGGAGGAACGAGTCGTCGCCGTTCGGCGTAACCGTCGTCGAGACCTGCTCCGGAACCTGCGTACCGAGGAACGGCTTCAGATCGATGTAAAACCGGCCCGACTCCATCTGCACGGAGTCGTCGGGCGGATTGATGAAAAACGGCAATGGGTTCCCGATCGTCGTGCCAAGGAGCATTGTCCCGCTGACAATGTACGCAGTCGGTTTCACACCAGGCTGCGGATGCACGAGCGTGAGTCTCATCGTCCATTGCCCGGCAAGTCGGCAACACGGCGCGGGTGACCGATGTAGCGTGAAGTCAACGACCGTGGTCTTGTGATCGCGGAGCTCGACCTGGCGACTGGCGACTGCATAGTCGTTGCGCGATGCGGACAGCGAGAGGTTGCCGGCGTGCGCGAACATCGCGAACGCCCCGGTCGAATCGGTCCGCGCAAACCCGTATTCGTCAGCCTCTCGGATTTCAGCGAGGACGATTGGGCGCTTTGTAGCGGCGTCGATGACGTGGCCGATGACGCACGGCGGGGTCGTGTCATCCCAGTCGTGCCGCGCGCACGGCACGCCCTGGCAGGTCGCTTGAGCGCTAAAAAGGGCCAGCGCGGCGACGGGCAAGATATGGCAGGCTGTCATGCACCGAGGTGGCGGCGAGGGGTCGAGCCCAATGTGCGCGCGAACGCGCGACGCATGAGATCGGCGCTGGAGAAGCCGCATGCCGCGGCGACCTGCTCGAGCCCCTTGCCGCTCCGCTCGATCATCCGCTGCGCCGCCTCGACGCGCACCTGCCGAACGTATCGAGCCGGCGACATGCCGACCTCTCGCGCGAACACGCGCTCGAAATTCCGCACGCTCATCGCAACGCGCTCGGCCAGACGCTGCACCGAGAGCTCCCGGTGCAGATTCTCGGCGATCCAGACGCGAAGCTCCTGCATCGACTGCATCTCATCGGACTGCGCGGCGAGCGACACGCTGAGCTGCGCTTGGCTCGCGGGCCGGCGGAGAAAGAGGACCAGCTCGCGCGCCACCTCGGTGGCGATCGCGTTGCCGCAGTCCTCCTCCACCCACGCGAGCGCCAGGTCGATGCCCGCTGACAGGCCTGCCGACGTGTAGAGATTGCCGTCTTTCACCCACACCGGCGCGGACACGACATTCACTTTCGGATACCGCTTGTTCAATTCCTGGCTGAATTTCCAATGCGACGTCGCTCGCCGCCCGTCGAGCAGGCCCGCCTCGGCCAGCAGAAACGAGCCGACGCACACCGATCCCAAGCGGCGCACGATCGGCGCCACACGACGGAGCCACGCGAAGAGACCAGGGTCATGAGCGTCGCGCGTGCCGAGTCCGCACACGAGCAACACCGTATCGAAGCTCCCACTCAGTGCGTCGTAACGGCCTTGGGCCAGAAACGAGAGCAGACCTCCCTCGCCAGCAACCGTGAGGTCTGACCCATTCGTGGCAATCTCGACGTCGTAGACCGGCTGGTTCGCCAGCCGATTGGCGGCGGCGAAAACCTGAATGGGCCCGACCAGGTCGAGCTCCTCGACCGGAGGCACAACGAGGACGATCACGCGCCGCTTCGCCGCCATCCGACTAACTATGCTGCAAGGAAACTTGGCGGGGAAGGTCTGGAGCTTGGCGGAAAACGCCGGCGAGCGAGAAGTATGCTCCTCGCATGATGATGATCCGTACCGCGATTCTGCTCGCCGCGGCATTCCCGGCCCTCTCGGCCGCGCAAACCGAACAAGCGCCCGGCCCGTACGCACGCATCGCGACCATGCGTGCGCTCGACGGCCACGGATGGGAATTGGAGCAAGGGTACCTCCGGCATCTCGATTGGCACCGGGGGTCCAAGGACACGTATGGCTGGTATAGCTACTCGTTCTGGGCATCCAACGACCGGCAACGTTGGATCATGTACGCGACGTTCGGACATACCGCGGCGAGCCTGAGCAACCCGGTATCGCCGGCCGAAGACGAGCAGAACAACGTGCTCAACGTGCTGCCGCACGCCCAATTCATGAACAACGGAGTCTACGAGTTCTTGCCGGCGCTCTCGCGCGGGAATGGTGTGCCGACTCCGACACCTCGCGCCGAGTACACGACGGTCGTGCTCATCTACGGCGCGGGCAAGCCGTTCGAGGCCGCGCTCGTGCTGGAGCAACCCAAGCTGCGCGGAGAGACGCTCTGGTATCGCATGGTCCTGGGCGGTGATACACCGTGCTACGTCCGCATTCGGCCGCGCGAGAACCTGGGTGCCATTCTCGACGAGCGCGCCGATCAGGCGCTCCCCGACAAGGTGACCGGCTTGGTCATGAAGATGACCGTCGAGACGCTCAACCTGCGGCCGAACATGTTGGTCAACGTCAATCCCGAGCGTTAGATGCCGTACGGCCCTTACGCCCGTATCTCGATCCTCCGTCCCCATGACGGCGACACGATCGACTTCGAAGCCGGTTCCGTGCGCCATATCGAGTGGCATCGGCAAGCCAAGGACACGTGGGCCTGGTATGTGTACTCGGTCTGGGCGTCAACCGAGCGGCAACGGTGGGTCATGTATGCGACGTTCGGACATACCGCCGCCAGTTTGAGCAACCCGGTGTCGCCGGCCGAGGATGAAAAGGACAACATCCTCAACATCCAGCCACACGCCGAATTCCAAGGCAACTGGGTGTATGAGTTTCTGCCAGCGGTCTCGCGGGGAAATGGTGTGCCGACGCCGACCCTTCGCGCCGAGTACACCACGGTGGAGCTCAACGCGGGCGCGGGCGATGCATTCGAGGCGGCGCTCGCCTTCCAGCAACTCACGCTCCAGAAAGAGACGCTCTGGTATCGCATGGTCGTGGGCGGGACTGTCCCGTGCTATGTGCGCCTGCGCCCGCGGGCAACCCTGGGGGTGATTCTCGATGAGCGCGAGGATCAAGCCCTGCCGGGCACGAGCAGGGGCTTGGTCGCGAGGATGACCGTCGAGACGCTCAATCTGCGAAGCAACATGTTGGTCAACGTCACGCCCGAGGGACAACCATGAAGCGCGTGTGGCTCGTGATCCTCGCGATCATCATCCCCTCGGCCGTGTCTGCCCAGACCGGCAAGGGCCCTTTCACGCTCATCGGCGTGCTGCGTCGCCTCGACGGACGCGACTTCGAATTTGATGCCGGGATAGCGCGCCACTGGCAGTGGCATCGGGATCACCACGACCCGTACGTGTGGTACACGTGGGACATTCGCTTCAGTGGTGAGCGGATAGGCGGGCTGGTATTTGCCAGCTTCAATCACTCGGCCGGCAGTCTGGACAGCGCGGTGGCACCCGCGGAAGACTGGGCCGACTGGCGTGTGACCGGTGCGCCGGTCAGCGCATTCACGAACCTCGAAACCTATCGGTACCTGCCGGAGCTCTCGCGTGGCACGGGCGACCCTGGCCCAGCCGTCTTGTTGGAGTTCATGACGGTGGACCTTCAACCGGCGGCGACGGCTGCCTTCGAAGCCAAGCTCAAAGCGGGGCAGCCGTCGTTGAAAGGGGAGACCCTCTGGTACCGGTTGGTGACCGGTGGCTCCATGACGCGATATCTCTGCCTGCGTCCTCAGTCGAGGCTCTCAACGGTGATCGAGGGTGGCTCCGACGACCAAGTGCTCGCACAGGCGACCGCGTTCGCCTCTCGGGTCACCATGGAGCTCTTGATATCGGAGCCAAGTTTAACGATCGACGCCGGCCACTAATTTGGGCGCACGGCGACCATGTCGATTTCTACCAAAGCGCCACGAGACGCGGCGGGCAGAACCACCTGCAACGTGGTGCGTGCAGGCTTGTTCGGTTGGTCCTTCGTACCGAAGAACTGGGTATATCCGGCCGTCAATCCGGCAAAGTCCGGCTTGCCGAGGTACACACGCACCATCGCCACATTGCCCATCGTCAGGTTCTGCGATTCGAGGAGCTTTTGCATGTCCTTGAGGATACCCACGGTTTGTGACTTGGTATCCGTGTCCGCCTTCATGTCCGGGTCGAGCCATCCACTCACGTACAGCGTGTTGCCGGCCCATGCTGCGCCCGAAACTGGAAGGTCAGCACCCGTGGGGTTCTGACTCGGCGGCAGCGGAATCTGTTTTATCGCCTGCGCGGAAGCGGTGACACTGAAGAGCATGGTCATCGCGAGCGTGGCGAGATGGCGTCCGAACGTCATTGCTTTTCTCCGTGGGTGGCAGTGAGGCGAAGGTGTTCAATAAGAGCTCGTCCGGCCTCGCGCACATGCGACCCGAGTAGCTTGCGCGCGCTCTTCCTGTCGCCGCGTTCGATCGCCTCGAGAATTGCCCGATGCTCGGCGTCCGAGCGCGGCTGCCAGTCGAGATGCTTCCAGGTCGCGAACAGAAAGCGCGCGGTGCTCTGATGCAGGTCGCCAATAGCCGCCATGAGCCGCGACATGCCGCACGGCGCCGTGATCGCGAGATGGAATCTCCGATTGGCCGCTTCCCACACGGCGATCTCATCGCTCGCTTCGCCCTCAACAAGCGCCTGACGCGCGGCGTCGAGATCCGATCTGACGAGACGGGGCAGGGCGTGATGCAGCGCGAGCCCCTCTAACGCTGCGCGCATCTCCGTCACCTCGAGGACCATGTCGGGATCGAGCGGTGAGACCCGCACGCCACAGCGCGGCTTGCTGATGATGAGACCTTGGGCCTCGAGCTTCCGGAACGCCTCGCGCACCGGGATATGGCTGGTCTGAAACTCCTCGGCGACATGGTCCTGCATCAGCCGCGTACCGGGGGAGAGCTCGCCGCTGACAATCCGCTCGGCGAGCGCCCCCGTGATGTCAATCATATATTATATATAATGCGTACCAGACCCGACCGCGTCAAGCAGCTCGGCGGGATCGGCGTAGATCGAATGGGATCGATCGCCGATGCCTCCGGGACGGACTTCCTCCGGCTCGAAAATCTGGATGTCGACATTCCGCCGGACGCCGACGCGGTGCTGCGCACGCAGCGCGCGGCAGGCAGCGATGCCGATAACAGCTATCTGCCTTTCGTAGGGCAGCGCCGGCTTCGGGACGTCGCGGCCCGTCATGTGTCGCGGGCGTCAGGCGTCGCCTACTCCGGAGCGCGCAACTGCGTCATCTCCGCGGGCGGCCTCTCCGGCATCCTCAACGTGCTGCTCGCGACAATCGAGGTCGGCGACGAAGTGATCGTCACCGATCCGACCTACGCTGGCCTCATCAATAGAATACGGCTGGCGGGCGCCACACCGAGGTTCGCTTCATTTCAGTTCACGGCCGGAGGCCGTTGGACCCTCGATCATGATGCGATGCGTCGCGCGGTCGGGAAGAAAACGCGCGCCATGCTGCTCATGTCGCCGTCAATGCCGTGCGGTGCATGTCTCGACGCTCGAGACTGGGCGCTCATCGCCGAGCAGTGCGTCGCCAATGACCTGCTGCTCATCCTCGACGCCGCGATGGAGCGGCTCGTGTTCGACGCCCGTCCAGTCATCCACCCGGCGGCTCTTCCTGGCATGGCCTCGCGAACGATCACGGTCGGCTCGTCGGCCAAGGAGCTGCGCATGATCGGATGGCGTGTGGGCTGGATTGTGGGGCCCGAAGCGCTCATGCCCGACATTGCCGCCGTGTCGCTCGCCAATGTGGTCACGCCAGTCGGTATCGCGCAGGATGCGGTCGCGACGGCGTTGGAAAATTCCTACGCTTCGATCGGCGGATATATCACCGAGCTCCAGGCGCGGCGCGACACCGTCATGCACCAGCTCGAGGGGCTTCCCTTCGGTGCACCCGATGGCGGCTGGTCGCTGCTCCTGCGCGTGTCCGATTTCGGCATCGATGGCGAGACGATGTCGCGCCGACTCCTGGATCAGGGCGTGTGCGCGACCGCGATGACGGGCTGGGGCGAGACGCACGGCGCGCAATACATCCGCTTCGTCTTCGCCAACGAGCCCGTCCATCGTCTGGCATTGCTCGGCGCCCGCGTGCGCAGGGCACTCTCCGACTAAGGCACGTGCAGGATAGAATGAATCTTCTGCTTCGCCTTGTCGACCGCGGCGCTCGCCGCGTCGCTGGCCACGCCGGCGAGGGGCGATCCGTTCGAGCTCGTGGTTGGGGTCACGCCCGCCTTCTTGAGGCTGTCGTTGAGCGCTGACGCGACCTTCGAGAGCGTATCCGTTGGCATGTCGATCTTTTGGTAGCCCGAGGGAATCTCGAACACGCTCGCGGCGATGCTGGCGCGCTTGATGTCGCTGATGCGCCCGGTCATGGTCATCTCCTGCTTATCGCTGGTGACATGCATGACCATGAGCAGCGGCACGCCGTTGTACATCTGCGCGTAGGCCGCCTCGAGCTTCGCGGTGTAATCGGCGGCCGAGGGAGACGAGCTTGACTGGCGGCCCATACTCTTCATGAACGGATTCAAGTCGTCTTTGAAGGCCGGAGCAAAATAGAAATCCTCGACCGCGTGCGACTTGGTCGTGTTGTGGACGATCATCATGCTCATGGTCTGGGTATGGTCGTCCGTGAGCCGCCAGTGCTGGGTCGTATACCCATCGATCGTGCTATCGGGTGAGACGCGCTGGACGTTTATCGCGACGCCGGAATAGTCGATCTGCGCGATACCGCTCAAGCTCTTCTGCAGCGAACCGTAGTCCATTTGGTAGTACGTTCGCTTGGCGGTGTCGACCACGGTCACGGATGTCACCCCGCGCGTGATCAGGTAGTACATCCCGGGATAGTCCATCCGCGCGTGGTCTCCCGCGATCTGGGCCTTCGCGACCAACGCCTGCGTCGGACCACCCGACCAGGTCATGGTATATGTCATCCCAATGGCGGCGCCGAGCTGGAGCAAGAACATGACGGTCCTCGTGGAAAGGGGCACGCGCACCGTACCGCGAGGCCGTCGCCTGTCCGTCTGCTCGTCGTCTGCCAGAAGTCTCCTCGCAACGACAGATCGAAAACGCCACTGAAAAGCGCGCAAAACATTCAACGCCAAAGCGTAGGCCGCGCGTAATCTCGTGGTCGAGAACGGAGTAGCCAGTTGGCGGTTGAGACACACAGCTCTCTGAAGGCGCGGCCCCGTCGCGTCATGCAGATCGCGATATGGAGCGCGGTCGGCCTCATTTGCGTATTGGGTGCCGCGGTTGCGTCCCGCCGCGGGGACTCCAGTAAGGCAGCCGTGCGCGCCGCGCCCAAAGTCCCGGTCGTCACGGCCACGGCGAAGACCGGCGATATCGGGGTCTACCTGGACGCCATCGGGACCGTCACCCCGGAGCACACGGCATCGATCAGTAGCGAGGTCACCGGGCTGGTGACGGCCGTCCACTACACCGAGGGGCAGCTGGTGAAGAAGGGCGACCCCCTGGTGGACATCGACGCACGGCCATACCGCGCGACGCTACTGCAGGCCCAAGGGGCGCTCGAACGAGACCTCAATCTGCTCGCGCAAGCGAGAATGGATGAGGAACGCTATCGCAACGCATGGGAGAGCAACTCCATCGCCAAGCAGGTGCTGGACGACCAGGAGAAGCTCGTGTTGCAGGACCAGGGCGTCGTCAAGAACGACTCGGGGACGGTGCAGTTCGATCAAGTCCAGGTCGCGTTCTGCCACATCACCGCGCCGATCGACGGCCGCGTCGGCTTGCGACTGATCGACCCCGGTAACCTCGTGCAGGCGTCCGGCACGTCGACGCTCGCCGTGATCACCCAGCTCAATCCCATCACGGTGATATTCACGATTCCCGAGGACAACCTCCTCGACGTGCAACCCCGCCTCCGCACGGGCGCTAGCCTGAGCGTCGACGCCTACGATCGCACCGCGCAGCGGAAGATCTCCACCGGCAAGCTGCTGACGCTGGACAATCAGATCAATACGACAACCGGCACCGTGCAGGGCCGAGCGATCTTCGACAACACCAACGAGCTGCTGTTCCCGAATCAATTCGTCAACACGCGCCTGCTGGTGAATACGCTGCACGCTGTGACGCTCGTGCCCGCGTCGGCCATTCAGCAGAATGGCCAAACGTCGTTCGTGTACGTGATTCAGACGAACGTCGCCCACATGCGCACCGTCACGTCCGGCGTGACGAACGCCGGTCTCACGGAAGTGAAAGGGGTCGAGCCCGGCGAAGTCGTGGCCAACAGCAGCTTCGACAAGCTGCAGGACAATGCGCCGGTGTTCGTCGCGACCAAGTCACCAACGGGCGACACGACCCGCAGCGTCGCGCCATGAGTATCAGTCCGTCCCGCCCCTTCATCCTCCGGCCAGTCGCCACCTCGCTCTTGATGGCGGCCATTCTCCTGGTCGGCATCGTCTGTTACTTCCAACTGCCGGTATCGGCGCTGCCGCAGGTCGACTATCCCACCATTCAGGTGCTCACGTTCTACCCGGGCGCGAGCCCGGACGTGATGGCCACGACGGTCACCGCGCCGCTCGAGCGGCAGTTCGGCGAGATGCAGGGCTTGAACCAGATGACCTCGACGAGCTCCGGCGGCACATCGGTGATCGTGCTGGAGTTCGATCTCGCGCTGCCGCTCGATGTCGCCGAAGAAGAAGTGCAGTCCGCGATCAACGCGGCGCAGAGTCTGTTGCCGTCGATTCTGCCGACGCCGCCGATCTATAGCAAGGTCAACCCCGCCGACGCCCCGATCCTGACGTTCGCGGTCACGTCGAAGACCATGCCGCTGTCTCAGGTCGAAGACCTGGTGGACACGCGCCTCGCGCCCAAGATCTCGCAGTTGAGCGGCGTCGGCCTCGTCAGCATCAGCGGCGGCCAAAAGCCCGCGGTGCGCATTCAGGCCAATCCGACGGCGCTCTCGTCCTACGGCATCAATATGGAGGATCTGCGCACGGCGCTGGCGCAGGCCAGCGTCAACGCGGCCAAGGGAAACTTCGACGGCGCGCGCCAGGACTACCAGATCGACGCCAACGACCAGCTCGTCTCGAGCGAGGACTACAAGAAAGTCGTCGTCGCCTATCGCAACGGCGCGCCGGTGATGCTGACCGACGTGGCGCGGATAGTGAACGGCGTCGAGAACACGAATCAGGCCGCCTGGATGAATGCGACGCCGGCGGTGATCCTCAACGTCCAGCGCCAGCCCGGCGCCAATACGATCAGCGTCGTCCAGCGCATCAAGAAACTGCTCCCGACGCTCGAGGCCAACCTCCCCTCCGGCCTCGAGGTCCACACGATGACGGACCTCACGACGTCGATCAAAGCGTCGGTGGCCGATGTCGAGTTCGAGCTGGGCCTGACCGTCGTCCTCGTCGTGCTCGTGATCTTTCTCTTCTTGCGGAGCGGCCCCGCGACCATCATCCCGAGCGTGGCGGTGCCGCTCTCGCTCGTGGGCACGTTCGGCGCGATGTACGCGATGGGCTATAGCTTGGACAACCTGTCGCTGATGGCCCTCACGATCGCGACGGGGTTCGTGGTCGATGACGCCATCGTGATGATCGAGAACATCTCGCGCTTCATCGAAGCCGGCGATCCCCCGATGGAGGCCGCGCTCAAAGGCGCGGAGCAGATCGGATTCACGATCGTCTCGCTCACTATCTCGCTGATCGCGGTGTTGATCCCGCTCTTATTCATGGGCGACGTCGTCGGGCGCCTCATGCGCGAGTTCGCGGTCACGCTCGCGGTCACGATTCTCATTTCCGCGGCGGTGTCACTCACGCTGACGCCCATGATGAGCGCGCGCATCCTGCGGCACCAACCCGAGGCGCAGCAGGGCAAGTTCTATCGCGCCTCCGAGCGCGTGTTCGAACGGATGATCGCGTTCTACGGGCGCACGCTCACCGTCGTCCTGCGCCACCAGAGAACGACCCTGTTCGTCGCCGTGGGGACACTCATCCTGACCGTCGTGCTGTACGTCGTCATCCCGAAGGGTTTCTTCCCGGTTCAGGACACCGGCGTCATCCAAGGCATCTCGCAAGCGCCGCCGCAGATCGGCGCCTCCGCGATGGCGGAGAAGCAGCAGGAGCTGGCAAAGGCCGTGATGCAGGACCCGGCGGTGGACGGCCTCACCTCGTTCATCGGCGCCGATGGGCAGAACGTCACGCTGAACAGCGGGCGGATGTCCATCAATCTCAAACCACTGGACGAGCGCCATATGAGCGCGTCGGACATCATCCGGCGGCTCAAGACCCGACTGGCGAAAGTCCAGGGCATCGAACTGTTCATGAACCCGGTCCAGGCCATCACCGTCGACGACCGGGTCAGCCGCACGCAATACCAGTACACGCTCGAAGATGCCGACGCCAACGAGCTCAACTCCTGGGCTACTCGCTTCGTCGCGCGACTCCAGCAGCTGCCGGAGCTGGAAGACGTCGCGACGGACCAACAATCCGGCGGCCTCGCGGTGTCGCTCGTGATTGACCGCGTGACCGCCTCTCGGCTCGGCATTGCACCATCGACGATCGACAACACCCTGTACGACGCGTTCGGCCAGCGCCAGATCAATACGATGTACACGCAGGTGAATCAGTACCACGTCATCCTGGAAAGCGATCCGTCTTTTCAGCAAGACCCGAGCACGCTGAATCAACTTTATATCCAGGCCAACGCGTCGCAGGGCGCGAGCGGCGCCGGCGCATCCGGGTCGTTCGCGGCCTCTGGCTCATCCGCGGCGGGCTCCAACGCGCTCTCGACATCGACGCCGCTCTACGTGCCGTCGGCGTCCCCGCTCTTGGCCGCGCCGCGCTCGTTGGCGGCGAGCACGCCGACGAGCGCGACCGCCATCACGTCGCAGTCGAGCAACGCCGTCCCATTGAGCGCCTTCTCGCATTTCGAGAACAAGAGCGAGCTCCTGGCCGTGAACCACCAGGGACAGTTCCCGGCCATCACCGTGTCGTTCAACCTCGCCCCGAACGCCGCGCTCGGGCAGGCGATCCGCGCGATCGACAAAGTCCAAGACGACATGCACATGCCCGCCAGCCTCCAAGGCGAGTTCCAGGGCACGGCGTCCTCGTTCACGAACTCCCTGACCAATGAGCCGATCTTGATCGTGGCTGCCCTGGTCACGGTGTACATCGTCCTCGGCGTCCTCTACGAGAGCTTCATTCACCCGGTCACGATCCTGTCGACGCTGCCATCGGCCGGCGTCGGCGCGATCGTATCCCTCATGCTCTTCGGGCAAGACTTGAGCGTCGTCGCGATCATCGGGATCGTGCTCCTGATCGGCATCGTCAAGAAGAACGGCATCATGATGGTCGACTTCGCGCTCGAGGCCGAACGAAAGGAAGGCAAGAGCTCGACGGACGCCATCTACGAGGCGTGCCTGCTGCGGTTCCGCCCGATCATGATGACGACCATGGCCGCGCTCCTCGGTGGGCTTCCGCTGGCGCTCGGCAGCGGATTCGGATCCGAGCTCCGGCGTCCGCTCGGCATCGCGATGGTCGGCGGACTCCTCTTCAGCCAGGTCCTCACGCTCTATACGACGCCGGTGATCTACATCTTCTTCGATAAGCTGGCGCACGCGAAGAAGAAATGAACATCTCAGCGCCGTTCATCGACCGGCCGGTCGCGACCACCCTGCTGACGGTAGCGGTCGCCATTGCCGGCGCCATCGCGTTCCTGGTGCTGCCGGTCTCGCCGTTGCCACAGATCGACTTTCCGACGATCTCGGTCAGCGCGCAACTTCCCGGCGCGAGCGCCGAGATCATGGCGTCGTCGGTCGCGACACCGCTGGAGCGGCAGTTCGGGCACATCGCCGGCGTGTCCGAGATGACCTCGACTTCGTACCTCGGCCAGACGAACGTCACGATCCAGTTCGATCTCTCCCGCAACATCGACGGGGCCGCGCGCGACGTCGAGGCCGCCATCAACGCGGCCCGCACGTATCTCCCCACCAATCTGCCGTCCAATCCGAGCTACCGAAAAGTCAACCCGGCCGACTCGCCGATCATGATCATCGGGCTCACGTCGAACAAGTACGACCCGGGCACGCTCTACGACGTGGCCTCCACCGTCATGATGCAGAAGCTCTCGCAGATCAAAGGCGTGGGGCAGGTCGTGGTCGGTGGCGGCGCACTGCCCTCCGTGCGCGTGGACGTCAATCCAGCGCAGCTGGCGAGCTACGGGCTCACGCTGGCCAACGTCCAATCGGTCCTGAGCCTCCAGAACGCCGACCTTCCGAAAGGCCAGCTCTCGAACGGGAATGTGACTGCCGACATCGTGGCCAATGACCAGATCAGCCACGCGGTCGACTACCGGCCGCTGATCGTCGGCTACAGCCACGGCCAGGCGGTCCGCCTGTCCGATATCGCCCAGGTGCGCGACTCCGTACAAAACGTGCGCGCGGCAGGGTTTCTCAATGGCCGCCGGTCGATTCCGGTCATCATCTTCCGCCAGCCGGGCGCGAACATCATCGCCACGGTCGATCGCATCCGCTCGCAGCTGCCCTTCCTCACGGCGTCGATCCCGCAGGGGATCGACCCCACGATCGTGCTCGACCGCACGACCACGATCCGCGCGTCGGTGAAGAGCGTTGAGACCACGATGCTGACGTCCATCGGTCTCGTGATCATCGTGGTCTTCTGCTTCCTGCGCACCCCACGCGCCACGCTCATCCCGGCGCTGGCCGTGCCGGTCTCGCTGATCGGGACATTCGGCGCGATGTACCTGTTCGGGTACAGCATCGACAACCTGTCCCTGATGGCGCTCACGATCGCGACGGGCTTTGTGGTCGATGACGCCATCGTCGTGATGGAAAACATCACGCGCCACATCGAAGGCGGGATGACACCGCTCGCCGCGGCGCTCAAAGGCGCCGACGAGATCGGGTTTACGATCGTCACGATCAGCATCTCGCTCATCTCCGTCTTCATCCCGCTGCTCATGATGGGCGGCCTCGTCGGACGCCTGTTCCGCGAGTTCGCGGTGACGCTATCGACCTGCATCGTCGTCTCGATGGCCATGTCACTGACGGCCACGCCGATGATGTGCGCCTTCATGCTGAAATCCACCCACGACGAGCAACACGGACGCCTCTACCGCGCCAGCGAGCGAGTGCTGGACAGCGCGATCGCGCTCTATCGGCGCACACTGCACTGGGTGCTCGACCACACCGCACTGACCCTCGGCGTGCTGGGCGTCATGATCGCGGCCAACGTGCTCCTGATCATTGTGATCCCGAAAGGGTTCTTCCCGCTGCAGGACACGGGCAACATCTCCGGCGCCGTGCAAGGGCCTCAGGATGCGTCCTTCACCGCGATGGACGACGCGATGCGGCAGATCAGCCGCGCCATCAAGAGTGACTCGGCGGTGGCGAACGTCATTGGGTTCACGGGCACGAACGGAGCGACCAACACGGGCACACTGTTCATTGCGCTTAAACCGCTTGCCCAACGCAAGATCTCCGCGTTCGACGTCATCGCCCGGATCCGCCCCAAGCTCAATCGTCTGCCGGTGGCGTCGGCGTTCCTGCAGGCGACGCAGGATCTCCGCATCGGTGGCCGGTCCAGCAACGCGTTCTATCAGTACACCCTGCAGTCGGACAATACCGCTGATCTGGCCAAGTGGGGACCGATGCTGCTCGGGCAAGCAAAAAAGCTGCCCGGGCTCGTGGACGTGAGCTCCGACCAGCAGATTCGCGGCCTCAACGAGCGCATGGTGTACGACCGGCTCACGGCCGCGAAACTCGGCATCACGGCCCAGGCGCTGGATCAGAATCTGTACGACGCCTTCGGCCAGGCGGAAGTATCGGTCATCTACACGCCGGTCAATCAATACTACGTCGTGCTGGAAGTCGCGCCCCAGTACACCGAAAGCCCCGAGGGACTCAAGAGCATCTATCTCAACACCGCGAACGGCGCCGGACCCATCCCGCTGTCCACGATGATCAAGAGTCGCCCCGGCAACACCCCGCTCTCCGTCAACCACACCGGACTCTTTCCGTCCGTCACGGTCTCCTTCAACCTCGCGCCGAACGTCTCGCTGAGCGACGCCACGGCGCGCCTGCTCCAGATGCAGACGCGACTCGGCACGCCCTCGTCCATTCGCGGATTCTTCGCGGGCACGCTGCTCGCCTACCAAGACTCGCTGAGCTCGGAACCGGTGCTGGTGCTGACCGCGCTCCTCGCGGTCTACATCGTCCTCGGCATGCTCTACGAAAGCCTGGTCCACCCGCTCACGATCATCTCGACGCTGCCGTCGGCGAGCGTCGGCGCCATGGTCGCATTGATCGTGTTCAAGGAAGACCTCAACGTCATCTCGATCATCGGGATCGTCCTCTTGATCGGTCTCGTCAAAAAGAACGCGATCATGATGATCGATTTCGCGCTGCAAGCGGAGCGGGAAGAAGGCAAACGCCCCGCCGATGCGATCTTCCAGGCGTGTCTCCTCCGCTTCCGGCCGATCATGATGACGACGCTGGCGGCGATGCTTGGCGCGCTGCCACTGGCCCTCGGCACCGGGACGGGCGCCGAGCTGCGCCGGCCGCTCGGTATCACGATCGTCGGAGGCTTGATGTTGAGTCAGCTCCTCACGCTGTTCACCACGCCCGTCGTGTATCTCACGTTCGATCGCCTGCGCCTCCGCATGCAGGCACGGAGGGCGTCGTGAACACCGCTCGCCTGTCCGTGGTCGCCGCCCTGCTGATGGTCACCGGCTGCAACCTCGCGCCGCATTACGACGTGCCGGCGACGCCGGCGCCCGAGGGCTACAAGGAAACGGCCGGGATCTGGCAGGTCGCGCAGCCGCAAGATTCGGTGATCAAAGGGAAATGGTGGGAGATGTTCAACGAGCCGGAGCTCGATTCGCTCGAGGATCTGCTCAACATCAACAACCAGAACATCGCCATAGCGTTCCAGAACTTCATGGCGGCGCGCGCCGAAGTGCGCGGCGCACGAGCGGGCTACTTCCCGACCGTCTCGACATCGCCAACGTACACCCGGAGCGGCGAGGGGAGTGGGGCGGCCACGGCGCACAGTGGCGTCGCTGGGACCGCTGGTGGTGGGAGCGCCGCCCCGACCAACTTCTATTCGCTGCCACTCGACGCGTCATGGGCGCCCGATCTCTTCGATCGCGTCCGCAATACCGTCCGCGCGGCGCAATACGCGGCCCAAGTCAGCGCCGCGGACCTCGAGAACGAACGGCTCGCCGAACAGGCGAGTCTCGCGGAGCTCTACTTTCAGCTCCGCGGGCAGGACGCGTTACAGGATCTCTTTAACCGCACGATCGACGCAGACCGCCAAAATCTCGATCTGACCAAGAATCTCTACCAGAACGGGATCGACAGCCAGGAGGCCGTCGACCAGGCGGACGTGACGCTGCGCAACACGGAGGCGACGGCGGTCGGCATCGCGACGAACCGGGCGATATTCGAACACGCGATCGCGACGTTGATCGGCACGCCAGCCTCGTCGTTCGCCATGCCCGTCCGCATGCTCAACACACAGCCGCCGCCGATCCCCGTTGGCGTTCCGTCGCAGCTGCTCCAGCGCCGCCCGGACATCGCCGCCTCCGAGCGGACGATCGCGCAGGCCAACGCGCTCATCGGCGTCCAGAAAGCGGCGTTCTTTCCTTCAGTGAGCCTGACCGGCAGCGTCGGCGTTCAATCATCGATCCTGAGCAAGCTGTTCACGCTCCCCGCGCTCATCTGGTCACTCGGCGCCTCGGCGTCCGAGCTCTTGTTCGATGGCGGGCAGCGCAGCGCGACCGTCGCGCAATTCCGCGCCCAGTACGAGGGCGACGTCGCGGCGTACCGCCAGACCGTGCTGACGGCATTTCAGCAGGTGGAAGATGGCGTGTCGACGTTGCGCATCACGTCCGACCAACTGACCCAGCAGGATTCGGCCGTCGCCGCCGCCCAGCGCTTCGTCAACGTCGCCACGACCCGGTACAAGACTGGCCTCGACCCGTACCTCAACGTCATCACGGCCCAGACGACGCTCCTGAGCGACCAGCAAACTGATGTGACGCTGCGCGTCTCCGAGATGGTCGCCGCCGTCCAGCTGATCCAAGCGCTCGGCGGCGGATGGGACGTGTCGAGACTCGCGGCCCAGTAGCTAGAGTCTTTTCAGGTGGATGTCGCCGTCGCTGGAATCGATGTCCAGCCGCGCGACGCCGTTCGTCCCGAGCGTGGCGCGGATGTGCCGCGGATCCACGCGCCCGCTGATGGGGAGCGACACCTCGCTCTCGATCTTCCCGTCGCTCGTGCGCGCATCGACATCGCCGGCAAAGCTCGCCGGTAGATAGACGGTCACGGCGCCGCTGCCCGTATGCACCTTGATCCGCTGCGCCGTATCGACGGCGGCGAGCCGCACCTCGACATCGCCGTCGCCCGTCGACGCTTCGACCGACCCCGTGGCATTCGTCACAAATACGCGCCCATCGCCCGAGCGAGCATACACGGAACCGAGAATGGTGTCGATCCGGATCTTCCCGTCGCTCGTGTGCGCATGTATGGCGCCGCTCGATTCGGCAATGCGAATGTCCCCGTCGCCGCTCTCGGCGGTGACTCCCGCTCCAGCGCCACGGATCTCGATGGTGCCATCGCTCGTGTGAGCGAACAATATCGCTCCCGGCGGAAGGGCTACCGTGAGATCAGCGTTTGACCGATGTATCCCCGGGGTGGGGATATAGAAGTGTCCATGCACGCCATCGATGGTGCATCGGCTGCCGCGCCGGAAGACGCAGACCGTGACACTGTTGCCTTCGGTCACGGCTTGGAATAACTGTCCGCCATGACGGCGCTCCCCGTGCACGGTCATGTGGTCGTCCGCCGACGCGGTAACCCGAACGTCTCCGTCTCCGACGTCGAGGCGGACCGTCGCGCCGGGCGTCACCGTGCCGCTCCAGTCGAACGTGGCTGCATCGACTGGCTCCTGGGCGCCGCCGGCCGAGGCAGCTAGCACGATCGCCACGGCAATGACCGCTATTCGTTGCATAATATTTCTACTGCGATGAGACCGTGACGCGGTCGATCGGCGCCGGACGCGGAACCCGATGCACGGGATGCTCGTTCAGGAGCCTCAGCGCTTCAGCCACCGCACGCTCCAGCTGCGGGTCGTGACCTTTGATCACCTCGGCCGGTGTGTTCTCGACCTCGATATCCGGCGTGATCCCCTCGTTCTCGATCCCCCATTTTCCTTCCGTGTTATAGAACGCCAGATTCGGCGCGGTGATGCCGCCCTGATCGGTCACCGGCGGCACGAGAAGCGTCCCCACCAATCCACCCCACGTCCGCGTGCCCACCAGCGGCCCGAGCTTCATCGCGCGGAAGTAGTAGGGCAGCGCGTCGCCACCGGAACCCGCCGACTCGTTGACGACCATGACCTTGGGGCCGGGCGCCGTCATCATCGGCATCGTGATCGGCTTCCCCGCCCGCTCGGCGAAGTAGCCGACGACCGGCCGGTTCAGCGCGTCGACGATGTAGTCGGCGATCTCGCCGCCTTGATTGTAGCGCTCATCGATGATCATGCCGTCCTTGTCGATCTGCGGAAAGTACATCCGCTTGAACGACGTGTAGCCGCCGCCCGCCGTATTCGGCAGCCACACATACCCCAGCCGGCCGCCCGACAGCTTGTCGACAAGCAGCCGATTGGTTTCGATCCACGCCGCGGTGCGGAGCGGCTCGTCGTCCTCGATCGGCACGACGGTCACGAGCCACGAGCCCTGAAGACCGGGCGCGCTGTTGACACGCAGCGTCGTCTGACGGTTCGCCGTGCCTTCGAAGAAGCGGTACAGGTTGGCCGGCGCCGCAACGGCGCGGCCGTTCACCGCCAGGATGTAGTCGCCCTCCGCGACCTTGAGCCCCGGGACGGCGAGCGGTGCTTGCAGCGACGGGTTCCACTGGCCAGTGCTGTAGATCTTCTGAATACGATAGTATCCGCGATCGACGGCGTAGTCGGCGCCGAGCACGCCGACCGCCACGTGCGCGGTGTCGGGCACATCGCCAGGGCCTTCCAAGTATGAGTGGCCCACCGTCAGCTCCCCGCCGACCATCGCAATGAGATACCCGAGATCGGCGCGGTGCTCGATGTACGGCACGAACACCTTGTACTTGTCGTAGATCGCCTGCCAGTTGTTGCCATGCATCTTGGCATCGTAGAAGAACTCGCGCTCCGTCCGCCACGCGTCGTGGAACTCTTCCGCCCACTCGGCCTTCGGGTCCACGACCATCTCGAGTTGGTCGACATCGAGCGCGCCGTCGCCGACCTTCGCCGGTTGGTCGGCGGGGATGATGCCCCAATGGTCGCCGGCGTGGTACAGCAGCTTCTTCTTATCGGCCGAGACGTCGAAGGAGCTGATGCCCTCGATCAACGACGTGGGCTTCTTGTCGGCCAGGCGATAGAGCCACAGATGCTGACTCTCGGCACCCTCAGTATAGAAGAACGTTCCGGCCGCGGCCGCGACGACGCTCGTGTACTCTGCCGGCGGCAGCGGAACCGCCACGATCCGTTGCGGACTGCCGTCGAGATCCACGCGGGCCGCGCCGGATTTCGTCGTGTCGTTTGTCATCGGTTCGTCGGCTGACACAGGCAAGAACGGCGATGCGTCGTTCGTGCCGAGCACGAGAAGATAGACGCTCCGTTTGACCTTTTGCTCCTCGGCGCTCATATCCAGCCACCCGGCCGCGAACGCCAGATTTGTGCTCGCCAGGAAGTAGAGATACTTCCCATTTGCGTCGAACGCGGGCGAGATCGCGTCGGCCATGCGGTCCGTCACCTGCGTCGCCTTGTCGGTTGCGACCGAGTACACGAAGATCGCCCGCATGTGACTGTCGAGTGACTTCGAGTAGGCGATCCAGCGAGAGTCCGGAGACCACGTCGCGTCGAGGCCGCGCCCGGGATCGTCATAGGTGTCCGTATCGATGCGCGTGAAGTGCCCGCTGGCGATGTCGACGTTCCACAGATTCTTATTGTTGTCCTCGAGCAGCAGATGCTTCGAGTCCGGCGACCACACGGGAGAAGCGAAGAACGCCGTCGATGGCAACGAGATCGCGCGCGGCGCCGACGCGCCGATCTGATCGCCGATCATCAGTTGGTACTCGTCTTGTGTATCGGAGAGCCACGCGATGTGTGCGCCGTCCGGCGACCACGCCGGGCTCCGATCGTGCACGCCGGAGCTCTGCGTGAGATTGCGATACTGACCATCGGCGGTCAGCGTGAAGATGTCGCCGCGCGCCTCGAACGCCGCGCGGACACCGGTCGGTGACAGCGAGGCATTGTCCGCGATCAGGTTGCTCACTTTGCGCAACTGCGGCTCTGCCCATGGGAAGTCGCCGGCGACGTGAATGTCGAGGTCGCGCGATTGGCCGGACTTGAGATCCACGAGGTGGATCGTACCAGCCTGCTCGTAGACGATGGCGTCGGACGTCGCCGCCGCGGCCTTGATGTCGAAGTCGCGATGGTGCGTGAGCGGCGTGACCTGCTTCGTGTCCAGGTTGTACGACACGAGATTGACCGTGTTGTCGCGGTCGGACAGAAAGTAGACGGTATTGCCGACCCACATCGGATCGGTGTTGTTGCTGCCGGCGCCCGGTATCTGGTCCTCGGAGTAGTCGGCCAGGTTCATGATGCGGATCTGCTGCGTGCGACCGCCGCGATAGCGCCGCCACTGACTGCTCTGATTCTCGGCCCACATGGCCGCGAACATCTGGACGGGGTGATCCTGGTAGGCCATGCGCTTGCCGTCCGGCGAGAGGCTGCCAGCGTACGCACGCGGCATGGGAAGCATTTGGGGCATGTCGCCATCGACACCCACGGTCCAGAGGCGGAAGAACGAGTTGGTGCCGGGCGTGGGGACGGTTCCGCGACTCGAGGCGAAGACCACCCGCTTGCCATCGGGCGTCCACCCGCGGACAGCGTCGACTGCGGGATGGTAGGTGAGCCGCTTCGGCTCCCCACCGGTCACCGGGATCACATAGACGTCGGTGTTGCCGGCGACCGTCGCGGTGTACGCGATCTGTGAGCCGTCCGGCGAGAAATAGGGGTCCGTCTCCAGCGATGGCGTCGCGGTGAGACGGCGTGCATCACCGCCCGTGCGCGGGACAACCCACAGGTCACCGCCATACTCGAACGCCACCATGTCGTGGCTGACGGTGGGATGACGGAGCAGGCGCGTGCCTTGGGCCATGGCAGAGGCGACGCTCAGCGCGATCGCGAGTACGCCGCAGACGAACGATCGAACAGGCATGACGGATCCCCGGGAGGTCGGCACCACAGTGTATACAGGTTGTATACGACCTCGGCAAGGCCCAGGTTTCAGGCCTGGGGATCGGTCAGCGCCCGTCCATCGCCGTCAGGGCCCCGCTTGGGAACCTCAGCTGTCCCAGCTGTCCGTGCCGGTGTGCGGCGCCGTAGTGCCACCCTGATACGTGATCTGAATGGTGCCGGCGCCATTCGCGCCTGGCAGTGTTTGGGTGATCGTGGCGTTCGCCAGCCTCACCTGGCCGCCCGACGCGAACGTGATGACCACGGACCGCGCCACTTGGCGCGTGACCATCGCCTGCGCGAGCTGGTGCTGGGCGAGTTGTGTGTGGACCATTGGCGAACGGCTACCGATCGACATGCGTTGTCCCTCCGTTATCAGAACAACGAAAGGACCAGCCGATTGTTCTCACTCCGCGCGCTACCCGAAGAAGTGGCGAGGATTGTCGACGGTGATCGTCCGGATCGCTTGATCCGTGACCCCGATCTGCTTCAGGTACGGAATCGTCTTCCGCGTGTTGAACAGCAGGCCATCGGGATTCTCCTTCTCCTTGGCCTCCATGGTCCCGGTGCGGGCGATGGAGATGCCGAAGTACCAGTCATTCGACAGGAAGATCTTGTTGGTGTAGCCCGCGTCGACGAGCCGCTTGAGGCAATCCGCGCGTTGTTGCCATGACAAGATGGGCGGACCGGAGCCTTGCGTCGTGTGCACACCCCACGGGAGGTGGTCCATGCCGATCGTATAGCCGCGTTTCACGAGGCCCGTGAGATACTGCATATCGTCCGTATCGTCGCAATGCCCCAAGCACACCTTGGCGGGGTCCAATCCCTCGGCTTCGAAAATGTCAGCCTGCTTTTCGCCGATGCGATCGGCGGCATAGGTATGCGTGGTCACCGGCACGCCGGTCGCTTTGCTGGCCCGCGCCGCGGCTCTCAGTGCACGCTCGATGAACGGAGTCACCCCCTCGTGATCCGTCGCGACCTTGATGACGCCCGGCTTGATGTCCGTGCCGGATATGCCCCGCTGGATCTCCAGCACGAAGAAGTCCGTGAGCTCTTCCGTCGTCCGGGCCTGCATGGACAACGATGGGTAGAGCCAATGGCCGGTGCAGGCGATGATATGCACGCCGGACTTTCGCGACACCTCTTCCAGGAGACGAATGTCGCGACCAATGTCGGCGGGTGTGACGTCGACAACGGTGTCCACGCCCTCGGCCTTCGCCGCCTTGAGTTTCGCCACCACCTTGCTCACGAACGTGGGCCGGCCCCCGAAGAACTCCGGCCATATTTCCAAGAACCCCGCCGAGCTGGCGCACATGTGCTCGTGCGGCAAGGTGAAGCCGAGTTGATCGGCATCGATCGGCCCTAGGACCGTCTGAACGCCACCAGGCCGTCGCCCAATGGACGACGCTTTTTCCCTGAGAGACCGTTGCGCCGCCGCTGCAACGCTGGCACCAGCGACCTGCGCGAGAAACTCCCGGCGACTCCCCATCGCAATGCTCCGATGTTGTATACGACCAGTATACGAGATCGGTGAGGCCCGGGTGTCAACCCGTGAGGTGATCTGCCGGTGCTATCCTGTGTTGGAGAGCGCAACCTACGCATCCACTTCTCCAGGGTGTGACAATGAGCGGAAACCGCCGTACGCGCGTGAACCAGGCCGTCATCATTGTGTATTTCGCCTGTGTTTTCGGCTATCCGATGTACGGCTGGATTACCTATTCCGGGCTGTACCGCTGGTTGGCCGAATTCGAAATGGCGCATTTCGGCGGCTATTACGCCGGGTACACGTTCATAGCGGCGTTCTTCGCGCTGCTGTTCGGGGGGATGCTCGTCGCCGTCGCGGCGGAACGAGCGCTACGCCTGGTGCGCGGCGCGCCGGCAAAAATCGCGGCGCCCCGGGCCCCGGCGCCCAACGTTGCCAAACCGCAGATTGGAACCCGGGGATTGCTGATCGTTGCGCTGGTTGGAATCGTAGTCGGCACGGTCGCGGGACTGATCGGATACCGTAAGTCGCAGGAAACCTACGCATTCGAACCCTTGAACTTGGCGGACGGCATTCAGCCGCGCTCGTCTCACGTCGAGCTGACTGGCACGGCCGCGCCGTCTATGCAAATTCAATTCATCGAGAAGACCACCGGAGAGACCAGGACGACCGTCTTTATTCCCT
>DATMLM010000095.1:0-26652 GCA_035570055.1 Gemmatimonadaceae bacterium | reverse complement strand
CCGCATTGCGCAGTCCGCGTGCGAATACGCGCCCGTGCGATCCGTCGGTATCGTACCGCATGACGACCGCCCGATCGGAATCCTTTTCAACGCACAGGTTGCAGGATGATCCGATCGAGACGTACATCGCGCTGTCGGGCGCGGGGCCGAACACGATGGTCCGTGTCGAGTGCCCACCACCGCCGGTGTACTGATTGAGCACTGTGCGCGTGCCGCCGGCTATCCGCACCACGCCGGTGTGGCCAGCGATGTAGATGGCGCCGCCGTGAAACGCGATCCCGTGCGGCCGGTCGAGCCCGGACGCGAAAATGGTGACGCTGTCGGCGACGCCACGCCCGGTGTCGACGAGTCGCACGACCTGTCCGAGCTCCGGCTCGCTCACGTAGACGGCGCCGTCCGGCCCAACAGCCATGAACCGCGCGCCGGACACGTGCGCGAACGTGGTGACCTGAAACCCCGGCGGCGCGTGCAGCTCATCGCCGGGGACTCTCCGGTGTCGCATCGTGACCCACGCACCGAGCAGCGCGGCCGCACCCACGCCGGCTACAATGCGGAGGCCCATACTCACTTCAGGTCACCGGTCCGCGTCTTTGTCCAAACGATGATGGTCGTGCATGACGTGCCTGGCTTCTGGTACTCCGCGGGCGTGTCGACGTCGCTGTAGACCTCGACCGCCTCGACTTCGTTCGGGTGCATGAAGTCGTTGATGTCACCGGGCGTTGCTTCTGAATACGGCGTGCCGTCGATGACATAATTCACGCACCCGTTCCCCGTCGTGCCGCGCGTGCCGGTCAGCACGGGCTGGCCCGTTGAGTAGTCGACGCGGATGCCGGGCATGGTCGTAAAGATGTCCGTCATGTAGGTCGGGATCTTACTCTCGATCTCCTCGCGATCCAGGAAATGGCCGAGGCCCATCTTCTTGCGATGGTCGTAGCCGACCTGCGCCAGGCCCTTCGCCGCTCCCGTCGCCTCGACCTTGATGGTCGGCAGTGAAGGCGGTGCAACCGGCAGGATCACCCTGGTCGTGCTGGTGGCCCTCGTCGACAGGTCGACGGGCTGTGTTGTCGGAGCGTACGCGACCTTACGAACGAGGAGCGTCTGCGTGCCGGAGGGCAGGTTTCTCAGGAAGAAGTTCCCGGTGCTGTCGGTAATGGTCTTGGACGCAGCGCCAATGACGGTTACGTCGGCCCCGGCCAGCGGCCTGTCCGCCGCGTTGACGATGTGACCGGTGAGCATCGCATGCCCGGTACGGAGGCCGACGACTGCCGGCTTGGGCGCCGCGGGCGCCACCTTGGTCGCCGACGCGACCGCCGTCGCCGACGGGAGGGTGTCGATGACCGGGGGCGGTGGCGCCGTGTCCGGCTTTGCCGTGTGCAGTGTGACCAGCTGTATGGTGTTCTCGCTGAAGTTCACGGGAATATCAGCCGTGGATATGCCGTTGAACGTCGCGCGCACGGCCGCCTTTGTGCCGACCGGAATGCCACAGATCCGATACGCGCCGTTGGCGTCGACGATCGATTCGCGCTGGCGCAGGATCGTGTGGAGGCCGATCTCTTTGCCGACCATGATCTGCGACCACGCCAGGGAGACCTTGGCGCCGGTCGACGGCGCGTCCGAGTCCGCGTCACGCACTTGGCCGATAACGGCGCCCGGGCCGGTTTTCTGCTTCTCCGGCGGGCAGAACGTGTTGACGATCGTCGTCGCGCTCGGCGTCGCCAGCGCGATCAGCGCATAGCGGCCGGCGGGAAACTCGATCTCGTTCGTCGCAATCAGCACGCCCAGCGAGTCCAGCAGTGGGTGCGACATGTTGAGCTTGTAGTTCCCTGGCGGGATGCTGTCGATTCGGAATTTCCCCGTCGAATCCGTCGTGCCTTTGCGGTCCGTGCCGACGATCGACACGACGGCTCCTACCAGGGGGCCACCATGGATGCTATCGCCAACCACTCCCACCGCGCCCGACACCGGCGCGCCTGCGTTCGCCGCTGGCGCCGGGGCGCTCGCCGGTGGCGGCGGCGCGGCTGTGGGCTTCGATTTCGACGACTGCGCCTGGGCCAGCATCGGCGCGATGATAAGGGCGGAGAGCCAGCGACACTGCATATCGAATAGTATCAGCCGGACTTACCCGCCGCCCCCGAATAAGCGCATGATGCGCGAGGCCCGATTCGGCGTCGTCTGAGCGGCATCGGTGAACGCGTCGGCAAACTCCGGAGCCGTGCGGTACCGATGTTCCGGATCCCGCTCCATCCCCTTGAGCAGCACTTTCTCGACGCCAGCCGAGAGGTTGAGCTCGGGCTTGAGGCGTCGGATGGGGATGGGTGCATCGCGCAGCCGCGCGATCATGAGCTCCTGCTGGGATTTGCCCTCGAACGGCAACTTGCCGGTGAGCATTTCATACGTCATGAGCGCGAGCGCATAGACGTCTGTCCGCCCGTCGAGCGGCTTCCCGCGCAGCTGCTCGGGACTCATGAACTCGGGTGTCCCGAGCACGATGCCGGTCGCGGTGAGCTTTTCGAGCTCGGCCCCGGCGCGACGCTCCTTCGCGAGCCCAAAGTCCATGACGACGGCTTTATCGTCCGCCGTCGCAATGATCACGTTCTCGGGCTTCAAGTCGCGGTGCACGATCTTGAGATCATGCGCGACCTGGAGCCCCGAGGCGATCTGCTGCACGTACTTGACGACGTCCGCTAACGGCAACTTGCCGAGGCGATACGTCTTGTCGGCCAAGACTTCGCCCTCGATGTACGGCATGACGATGTAGACCAGCCCTTCGGCCGTCTGCCCGAGGCGCTTGATGTGGCAGATGTTCGGGTGCTCGAGCCGCTGGCCGACATCGGCCTCTCGTCGCAAGCGGGCCATCGACGTCGAGTCGGTCGACAGCGTCGGCGACAAGACTTTAATGGCCACCCGCTCGCCGTTCTCCTTGTCGACGGCGAGGTAGACGAACGACATGCCACCTTCGCCGAGCTTGGACTCGACCCGGTAGCGCCCGTCGATGGTGCGACCCGAGAGCGTCGCGTACTCATGCGGCGCGGCGCCGCCGCGGGCCGAGCCAATGGCGGCCGCGTTGGCGATGGCCGCCGCCCCTTTGGGTTGCAGCTTCGTCCCATCGCGTGTGCAGAACTTCGCGGTATCCGCGTAGGTCGCGCCGCAACTGGGACAACGAAGGGACAATGGGACTCCGGGTGTTACGTTCTCACGCAGTTGCGTCCATCAGCCTTGGCACGATATAACGCGGCGTCGGCCTGAGCAAAAAGATCCTCTGCCGTATCCACCCTGACGGATGGAAAAGTTGCGACGCCGATGCTCGCCGTCAAACGGAGCCCACCGCTCGACCCCTCCGCGCCGATCACGGCAAACGGTTGGCCCTCGACCCGTTCTCTGATGCGTTCCGCAAATGCGACAGCACCGGCCTCGGCCGTCTCTGGGAGGACGACGACGAACTCCTCCCCTCCGTATCGGGCCACCACGTCGACGCTTCTCACCGCATGTTGCAGTAAGAGTGCAACCTCCCTCAGCGCGTCATCGCCAGTCAGGTGGCCATACGTATCGTTGATCCGCTTGAAGTGATCGAGGTCGATCATAAGCAGCGTCACCACCGAGTTGTACCGCCGCGCACGGTCGAGCTCCGACGTCAATCGCAGGGTCAGCGCCCGTCTGTTCAATACCTGCGTCAGCGGATCAGTGTGAGCCAAGGCCTCGAGTCGGGCATTGTCGGCTTTGGTCATCTCGATGACCTGGGCGCGCTGGATCGTCGCCACGGCCGCCTTGATGACGGTGTCCGCGAATTCGACGTCCTCGGCGGTCAGTGGCGGCTCGTCCCCGGTCCTTCTCAAAAAGAACACGCCGGCCTGCGTCCGATCGAGACTGAAAGGCAGCGCGATCACTGATCGGATCGAGACCCGGGTCCCCTCTTCGATCCACGACCGCCTGATCTCATCGTAGACGGGACTCGTCGACAGATCCTCGATGAGAATGGGCCGCCCGCTATCGAGGGCCGCGCGGATTTCGGGATAACGAGCGAGCTCGATCTCCAGATTGCGCAGCGCCGGATTCTCGTAGGCCGTCGCAACGATGCCGAGGCGATCGCCGGGTCGAGCCAAGATCACCGAGCAATGCGAAAGACTCAGCGCGCGTGCGACGCGCCGCGCGAGGATGTGATAGATCTCGTCCGACGAGAGATCCCCAGTGACCTCGTGGAGGATGTCGACGAGCTTGCGGCGGCTCTCGGCTTCTTCGCGAGCACGCCGGAGCTCTTGCTCGGTCGTGCGCAACGCTTCATGGGCAGAGCGCAATGCCGCGCGGATGCGCAGTTGCGCTTGGATCCGCGCGAGGAGCTCGCGAACACGAAATGGCTTCCGGACGAAGTCCGCGGCCCCGAGGCCGAGCGTCCGAACGGCAGCTTCCTCGGGAGGCAAAGCCGAAACCATCAGAACGGGCAGGTCCCGCCAGCGCTCATCCGACTTGATGCGTTCGAGCGTCTGATAGTTATCGGCGCCAGGCAACGAGACGTCGAGCAGCAACAAATCGGGCGGCACGTCGTGCTCCAGCCGCTCAAAGAGGGCCTGGCCGCCGTGCGCGGCGCTGACGTCGTAGCCCTGCTCCTTGAGCACCCAAGCCATAGTCTGCAGCACCGCTGGATCATCGTCGGCGACGAGGATCCGCGTATTCGTCATCATGAACGACAGCCGCAGAGGCTCACGCGTTCTCTCTCAGGGTCGGGTGTGCCGCAAGAAGCGACCTCGACTAATACCCCACGAACATCAATTCGACTAGAGACGTCCGTTTATTGCCGGGCGTCACACTGCGTCGTCCGGGGCCCCGGCCGGCGCCTCGTCGGTCTCACCCTCGCCCTCTTCCTCAGGCACCACCCGAGCCACGGCCGTCACGAGATCGCCGTCGTCGAGTTGCACGAGCTTGACGCCCTGAGCGATCCGACCGGTCACACGCACCTGCGCCACCGACGAGCGGATGATCACGCCGTGCTTCGTGATCAGCATGATCTCGTCCTCGGGCAGGACCTCCATGATCGTGACGACGCCGCCCGTGCGCTCGGTACGGTTGACCGTGATGATCCCCTTGCCGCCGCGCTGCTGGACCCGGTACTCCTCGAGCTTCGAGCACTTGCCCATCCCCTTCTCGGTGACCACGAGAACGGTCGCCTCGCGCTTGATGACGACCATGCCGACGACCTCGTCGTCCTTGCTGAGCGCAATGCCTTTGACGCCCGTGGTATCCCGGCCCATGGCGCGGACGTCCGACTCGTGAAACCGAATGGACAAGCCGTGGCGGGTGGCGAGGATGATATCGTTCGTGCCGCTCGTGATCTGGACGTCGATCAGCTCGTCGCCCGGCTCGACCTTGATGGCCTTGATGCCATTGATCCGCGGATTGGCGTACTCGGAGAGCACGGTCTTCTTGACGGTGCCGAGCTTCGTACAGAACAACAAGTACGCCTCATCCGAGAACTCGGTGACGGGCAGCAGCGCGGTGATCTTCGTCTCGGGACTGACGTTGATCAGATTGACGATGGGCTTCCCCTTGGTGGCCCGGCCGGCTTGTGGGATCTCATGCACTTTGAGGCGGAAGCACCGGCCGTCGTCCGTAAAGACGAGGATGTGATCGTGCGTCGAGCCGATGAACAAGTGCTCGATGAAATCCAAGTCTTTGAGATCGGCTCCTGACGACCCTCTCCCGCCACGCCGCTGTTTCCGGTACGTCGAGACCGATGTGCGCTTGATATAGCCGGAGTGGGACACGGTGACGACCATGTCTTCCTCGGCGATCAAGTCCTCGATCGTGAACTCCCCCTCATCGCTCGTGATCTCGGAGCGGCGCTCATCCCCGAACTTCTCGGCGACGCTGGTGAGCTCGTCTTTCAGCAGCTTCATGCGCTTCGGGCGCGAGTCTAATAAGGATCGCAGCTCTTTGATCGTCGCCTGAACTTCCTTCAGCTCCTCTTCGAGCTTCTCGATCTCGAGACCGGTCAGCTTCGCGAGGCGCATGTTGAGAATGGCCTCGGACTGGCGCTCGCTCAGCTTGAAGCGAGTTTGCAGCTGCGTGTTGGCCGTGGGCGTGTCTTTGGCCTTGCGAATCAGCTTGATGACCTCGTCGATGTTGTCGACGGCGATCTTCAAGCCCTCGAGGATGTGCTCCCGCTCGAGCGCCTTGTCGAGCTCGAACTGCGCCCGGCGCACGATGACCTCGTGCCGGTGCACGAGGTAATGCTCGAGCAGCTCCTTGAGCGCCATGACCTTCGGCACCAGCTGCCGCGTCTGTGGATCGGGCACAAGCGCCAGCATGATCACACCGAACGTCGTCTGCATCGTCGTGTGCTTGTACAGCTGGTTCAGCACGACGCGCGGAATGACGTCCCGGCGCAGCTCCATGACGATGCGACGGCCCTCTCTCGCCGTCGTTTCATCCCTGAGCGCCGTGATGCCTTCGAGCCGCTTCTCGTTCACCTGCTCCTTGATCTGCTCGACGAGTTTCGCGCCACTCACCTGATACGGGAGCTCCGTCACCACGATCTGGGATTTCCCGTTCTCGCGCTCCTCGATGACCGCTCTCGCGCGCATGACAATGCGACCACGGCCGGTCTCCTGATAATCCTTGATGCCCTGCCTGCCGTAGATGTACGCCCCGGTTGGGAAGTCGGGCCCCTTGACCATCCGCCGCAGCTCGGCCGGCGTGAGCTCGGGATTGTCGATCAACGCCAGACACGCGTTGACGACCTCGCGCAGGTTGTGCGGCGGGATGTTCGTCGCCATACCGACCGCGATCCCGGACGAGCCATTGACGAGGAGATTCGGGAAGCCGGATGGGAGAACGCGCGGCTCTTGCAGACGATCATCGAAGTTCGGCGCGAAATCGACGGTGTTCTTGTCGATATCGGCGAGCATCTCGATGGCCATCGCCGTGAGGCGGGCTTCCGTGTACCGATACGCCGCCGCGGAGTCACCATCGGCGCTGCCGTAGTTCCCTTGCCCATCGACGAGGGGATATCGCAGCGAAAAATCCTGCACCATGCGCACGAGTGCGTCGTAAACCGACGAGTCGCCGTGCGGGTGATACTTTCCGAGGACGTCGCCAACAACCGTCGCGGCCTTTTTATACGGGCGACCGGGCACCAACCCCAACTCGTTCATCGCAAACAGCACCCGGCGGTGCACTGGCTTGAGCCCGTCTCGCACGTCGGGGAGCGCGCGTGAGACGATGACGCTCATCGAGTAATTGATGAACGACTCTTTGATCTCGTCGTCGATGAGCCGCGGGAGAATCCGCTCGCGATTGTTCGGTGCCGTCATCCGCGAAACTTAAGCTTTGTGACTGCCTCGGCGCAACGCGAAGGCGACGCGGCAAACGCCGGTCAGCCAACTACTTAGCTGGTGGCTCCGCCTCGCGTTCGCGCTCCCCGCGGGACCGCTCGGCGCGATAGCGCTCGTACCAGGCGCGCGTGATCTCACCCGCCAGATCGCGGTTGCCGAGGCCGAACGCCAAGGCCAGCGCCAAAGCGACCGCGCCGAACAGAATCGCGAACGCCGTCGTCACGATCTGGGTCGCGACGCCGAGCTCCTGCAGCGCCATGAACACGGCCAGCATGATCACGCTCGCCCGGGCCACGCGAGCGAGCGTCGGCCCGCCGGCCCAGCGGCCGACGGAGGCCGAGATCAGCCCGCCGACGAAGGCGCCGAGCACGTTGCCGATCATGATGATCACGATCGCGCCGATGATGCTCGGGATGTAGCCGACGAGCTCCGTGAACACGCCAGACAGCGACTCGCCGAGGGCGTCCGCGGCGACCAGCAGCACCGCGAACATCACGAACCAAAAGACGAGATTCGCGGCGACCCGCGTGGGGTCCATGTGCGAGCCCGTGCGCTCGACCGCCTCCATCACGCCGCCGCGCTCGAGCATCGTGTTGAGGCGGATCCGCCGCAGCAGGCGCAGCGTCACGCGCTCGATCAGTGCCGCGAGCAGGTACCCGACAAACACGATCACGAGCGCGCCGAGCAGCGGCAGGACATGCCGCGACAGCTCGATGAAGCTCGCTCGGATCCGATCGAGCATCGGAGCCGCCCCTACGCTGTCAGCTTGGATCACGTCCTCGTTCCGCGCTTGACGTCAAAGATCGCACTGCGACGGCACGACGGACAGATGAGCCAGTCGCGAGATCTGGCGTACCCGAGGCCAAACGAGCCGCCGCCGAGGCGTTTGCGTCGCATGGCGCCGTTGCAGCGGGGACAGACCGGATCCTGCCCGGCCGAGAGCGCGGCGCGCATGGTGCGCAACTCGGCGACGGTGTACTGGTCGGTCACGGTGCTATCCGTAGCACAATCTTCCCGAATTGCCCGGCGGTCGCCATTCGCTCGTACGCCGCTCGGCCCTCCTCCAGCGGATACACCGCATCGATCGGCGGCAACAGGCGTCCCTCCGCCAGTTCCTGGGTGACACAGTCGAACTCGCGGTCGTTCCCCATAGTCGCGCCGTAAATCTTCCATTGGTACCAGAACAATCGCCGGACATCGATCTGTACCATCGGCCCCGACGTGGCGCCACACGTGACGAGCCGCCCACCGCGGCCGAGCGCGAGGAGCGATTTCTGCCAGGTCGCCTCACCGACGCTGTCGAGGACGACATCGACGCCACGCTTGTTCGTCCGTGTGCGGACCTCGCGGGCAACGTCCGTCGTGTGGTGGTTAAAGCCCTCATGGGCGCCCAGGGCCCGGGCACGGGCGAGCTTCTCATCGCTGCCCGACGTGACCCATACGCGGGCGCCGCGAGCCAGCGCGATCATCATGGCCTGGAGCGCGACGCCGCCGCCAATGCCCCAGATCAGCACTGTATCGCCAGCCTGCACTTGGGCCTTCGTCACCATGAGGCGCCAGGCGGTCAGCGTCGCCAGCGGGAACGCCGCGGCGACGTCCATTGGAAAGTGCTTCGGGATGCGTCGCACGTTGAAGTGCGGCACCACGATCTCCTCGGCGAACGTCCCGGGCAGTTGCTCGCCGAGGACGCCGAATTTCACGCACTCGGACTGTTCGCCGGCGCGGCAGTACTCGCACGTGCGATCACTGATGCCGGCGTTGACGATCACATGATCCCCGACCACGACCGAGTCCACCGCCGCGCCAACCTCGGCGATCACGCCGGCGGCGTCGCAGCCGAGGATCCACGGCGGGACGATGTGGACGTTCGGCAAACCGCCGACCACGAACAAATCCAGGTGATTGAGCGCACCGGCGTGGACGCGGATGCGGACGTCGGTTGGAGCGGTCAGCGCCGGAGAGGGCAAATCGGTGCGGTACTGAAGCTGATCGAGCCCTCCATGCGCCGAGATCGTGAGTCCTCGCACCCTGATACTCGTCGGTTATATTTTCCAAGCGAAAGCTAGGGGGGAGCGCGATGATTGCCATAAAGGTTCCGCCGCTCGGTGAGTCGACACCAGAGGCGACCGTGTCCCGGTGGATGAAGCAGCCCGGTGACGCGGTGGCCGCGGGAGAGACCGTCGTCGAGCTCGAGACCGACAAGGTGACGGTGGAAGTGCCCGCCATCCGCGCGGGCGTTGTCCTCTCGCAGGCGCACAAGGAGGGCGACACCGTCAAGGTCGATGAGATCCTCGGTGAGATGGACGACGAAGCGGTCCCCGCGACGGTGGCGGCTGCCCCGGCTACGCTCGGCGCGACGACACTCGGCGCTGCGCCGGCGACCGCGAAACCGGCGCCGGCGCCACCGGCGAGCGTTCGCGCGGCACCCTCGGCGCAACGCGTGGCGGCCGAGCGCGGGATTGACCTCGCGACCGTGAAAGGAACCGGGCGTGGCGGCGTCGTGAGTAAGCCCGATGTGCTCGAAAAGGCGCCCGCGCCAGTTGCGCCCAAAGCGCCGGCGGCGCCGGCAAACGGAGCGCGCGAGACGCGCGAGAAGATGTCGACGCGGCGGAAGCGGATCGCCGAGAACTTGCTGTTGTCGCAACAGTCGACTGCGCACCTGACGACGTTCAACGAAGTCGACATGTCCGCGCTCAGCGCATTACGCGATCGGCAGCGCGACAAGGTCGAGAAAGAAAACGGGGTCCGGCTGACGTACATGCCGTTCTTCGCCAAAGCCGCCTGTCTGGCGCTGAAACAATACCCCGTAGTGAATGCCCAGATCGACGACGACTCGATCGTCTACAAACACTATGTCCATCTCGGCATTGCCGTCGCGTCCGATCAGGGCTTAGTCGTCCCGGTCATTAAGGACGCTGACTCGAAAGGCATTATCGAGGTGAGCCGCGAGATCACGGCGGTGGCTCAGCGGGCGCGCGATGGGAAGCTGACGCTGGATGATCTCGCGGGCGGCACGTTCACGATCACGAACGGTGGCGTGTTCGGTTCGCTCGTCTCGACGCCGATCCTGAACTATCCACAGTCCGGAATTCTCGGACTGCACAAGATTCAGGACCGTCCGATCGCCCTCAACGGCCAGGTCGTCATTCGCCCGATGATGTACATCGCGCTCTCCTACGATCATCGTCTGGTCGACGGCCAACAAGCCGTGCTCTTCCTGGTCCGGATCAAGGAGCTGATCGAGGACCCCGCGAGCATGCTCATTGACTGACGTTGTCATCATCGGGGGTGGCCCAGGCGGGTACGTCGCAGCACTGCGGGCCGCACAGCTGGGCTTGGAGGTCGTCTGCGTCGAGCAAGACAAAACGCTCGGCGGCACCTGCGTCAATGTCGGCTGCATCCCGTCGAAGGCGCTGCTCACGAGCTCCGAGCACTTCGAGTTTACGAAGCTGCACGCGGCCGAGCACGGGGTTCAACCGGGCATCGTCACGCTCGATCTGCCACAGATGCTGCGCCGGAAGGATGACGTGGTCTCCCAAAACACAAAGGGGATCGAGTTTCTCTTCCGGAAGAACAAGATCACGTGGGCGAAGGGCCGGGGCGTACTGCGCGCGGACAATCAGGTCGACGTAACGGCCGCCGACGGCACCGTCACGTCGTATCAGGCAAAAGACGTGATCATCGCCACGGGATCCGTCGCGATCGAATTGCCGTTCTTGAAATTCGACGAGCAGCAGGTCCTCTCGAATGTCGGCGCGCTCACCATCCCCCGTGTGCCCGAGCACCTGGTCGTGATTGGTGGCGGGGTCATTGGGTTGGAATTGGGATCCGTGTGGCGCAGGCTGGGAGCCCGAGTGACGGTGCTCGAGCTCATGCCGAGCATACTCCCCGAGTTCGACGCCGACATCATCCGTGAGGCCGAGAAGATCTTCAAAAAACAGGGCCTGACGCTACGGACCGGTGTGCGCGTCACGGGGGCGCACAGACTCGAATCGAGCGTTGTGCTGGAGATCGACACCGGCAGCGCGACCGAACAGGTCGAGGGCGACTACGTGTTGGTCTCGGTGGGACGCCGGCCGATCCTCACGGGGATCGATGCGGCGGCACTCGGCCTCGACCTCGGCACGCGCGGCGAGATTCTCGTCGACGAGCAGATGCGCACGAACCTGCCGCACGTCTACGCGATCGGCGACGCCGTCGGCGGAAAATTGCTCGCGCACAAGGCGATGGAAGAGGGCGTGGTCGCCGCCGACACGATCGCTGGCCGCGCGGCGCGCATGCGCTATCACTCGGTGCCGAACGTCGTCTACACGTGGCCGGAGATTGCATCGGTCGGCTGGGCCGAGCACGAGGTCCAGGCCTCCGGGCGAGCCTTCAAGGTTGGCCGCTATCCCTATTCGGCCAACCCGCGCGCCCGGACCATGGGCGAGAGCGGCGGCGGGTTCGTGAAGTTCATCGCCGACGCCGAGACCGACGAGATCTTGGGCGCGCATCTCATCGGGCCGAACGCCTCGGAGTTGGTCGCCGAGATCGTCCTGGGCGTCGAGTATCGGGCGACGGCCGAGGATATCGGGACCATGATACACGCGCATCCGACGCTGGCTGAGGCTACCAAAGAGGCAGCGTTGGCCGTACACGGCGAGGCCCTGCACATCTGACGACGGTTGCAGCCGTCATCCGCCCTCTCGCCGCCCGCGATGAACGGGCAGCCCGTGCCCTATTTACCGGAGCCTTCGGCAATACGCTCTATGCCGCCGCGCCGCGCTTCGCGCTGGCGCGAGCGCTCGCGGCCGAGTCTCCGATTGAGTCGTCAGGGCTAGTCGCCGAGGCCGATGGCGGGCTGGTAGGCGTCGCAGTGTTCGGCCTCGTCGCGGGCGCCGAAGGCGCCGCGAAAATGCACGGCATGGCGGTAGCGCCCGATGCGCAGCGGCATGGCATCGCCCGAGCGCTAGTCGAGGCGTTTGTGGGCGAGCTTCAACGCCGAGGCGCGAGGTTTGTCGTGGTGGAGTTTCCCGATGCGCCCGAGCTCGCGGGCGGCCGCACGCTGTTGCAGCAGGCCAAGTTCGTCGAAGAGTCGCGAGTGAAAGACTATTTTCGCGATGGGATCGCCCTGGTATTCCTGCGCCGCGACTTGAGTCGATAGCGAACGCAAACGATCAGCGACGCGAACATAGCGAACGCAAAATGGGGGACCAGGCGAAGCCGGGCCCCCCAACTCAGAACCTTTTTAACTAGCGGCGAATCGTCGCGCCGATCGCGGCTCCGAGGGCGAGCAAGCTCGTCGCGGCAGCTGCCACGGCGATCGGGCTCATCGCGATCGGCCGGCTCCACCACGGCGTAGCCGTCGCGGGCGCCGTCGCCGGAAGCGCGTCCATGATCTTCTGCGTCAGATCCGCGGGCGTCACCAGGTAGCGCCGCTGCTCGAGATCCCGGTCGACCCGCTTCCAGAACTCGATCTGCCGGGTCGCGTCAGCACCCGAGACGGCCGTCTCGGGAAGCTCGCCGTCGAGCCACGCGTGCACGAGATCCGACGTGTGCGTGCCTTCCGTGCCGCCGATCGGGACTTCCCGGTCGGAGACGCGGCGCACCGGCTCGCGCGACGACGGGCGCTTTGCCTCGCCATTGTTTTCGCGCGACTCGGGGGTTGGCGCGTTCAGGTCATCATGCATCACGCGTATTTCTCCTCTAAAAGGACCTGGAGCGCCTCTCGAGCGCGATGCACGCGCATCTTGAGTGCCCCGACTGTAGTTCCGAGCAAATCGGCCATCTCTTCGTACGACCGCCCTTCGACGTGCTTCATCACGAACGCCTCACGAAGCGACGGGGCCAACGCGGCGAGCGCGCGGTCGAGATCGCTTCTCAGCTCCGTCCGATCGAGATCCTCGTCGGGGGTCGCGTATCCAGACGGTTGATCGTCCTCATCGTAACTCAAATGGGTCCGCCGAATGTTCTTCAGCCAGTCCTTGCACCCATTTGCCACGATTCGAAACACCCAGGCATCGAAGCGTCCCCGCACCTCAGCGAGGTGTTGGTACGCTTTGATGAAAGACATCTGCAGGATGTCTTCCGCAACATCAGGGCTCCCGGTCATGCCTAACGCGTGCCGATACAGCGGATCGCTGTACCGCCCGATGAGCTGGCTGAAGGCTTCGCGATTCCCCGCCAGGACCCGGGCAATGATCTGCTGGTCTGCTTCCAACTGATCGGCCTGAGCCGCCGTGACCGTTGTTTTCACGGCGTTACCATAACCTGTTTGGCTCGTACCGGATAGCCCCACGGACGTGCCTGCGTCCTTGACTGGTGCTGTCACGCCGTGATGACGCATTATGCAATACAGAGGTCACTTTCTGATCCGTATGTAATAGACGAGTTCGGTAACACCCGATGCCCGGTACCGCCGATTCGCTCCATCCTGGTCGGCCCGATATCGTTTGTACAGTTGTTTGAACTGTCGTACAGGCTCAACAGCCCGTTGACCGAGAATGTCAAGAAACTCGTCATCGGACAGGATTCCTTCAGTGTTGTAGCTCACCAGGACGTGTCGAGCTCCCGTAGCGCCCAGGAGCTCTGCCAGCGCCCTAGCAGCCCCAGCTTTATTACACCAGAGGCTGGAAGGCGGCCTATCCACGGGAAGCCCGGTCTTTCCCTTGAGGACCGGCAAAGCCTCGAACCACCCCTTGGCGATGATCTCCGGTATATGGTAGTAGCCCGAGTACTGCCGGGCGTTATAGGGTGGGTCCACGTAGAGCAGGTCAACGGGTCCCACCTTTCGGGCGACCGTGGTGGCATCATCGCGATGCGCCCGGGATCCGGGAGCGCGCGAGACTGGTCTGGCCGGCTGCATCCGAAATGTCTTGGTCGCATTCGGCTGCCACTTCTTGATGTAGGCGGCGTAGATGCCCGCGGTATTCGCCACCCGATCCGCGGCTTCGATAATCGAGGCCAGCAAGAGATAGTACGCGTCCTCGCTGACCAACTCGGCCTCTCGCCACCGGTGGAGCGCATGCCGAGCCGCATCGATGCGTCGGGCGTTCTCGTCGGTGAAGTACATCCGGCCACCGGTGGCCGAGAAATGCTGCGAGATGAATCCGTGCTCGGGCTCCACCCACGCCGACAAATATTCGGCGAGCACCGAGAGGCCGTCTCGCAGCACCGGCATATGGGCGATGGCGCGGCGCAGATCGGCATCGCCGGCGGCGGCACGCCGCGCATCCGGACCATGGCGGGCGACGACGTACGCGCGTTGGAACACGTAGGAGTACGTCATGACGTCGCTCGACTCGACGCGCCATCCGGCGGCTTTGAGCGAGCGGGCGACGGATGCGGTTCCCGCGAAGGCATCGTGCGCTCGACCCGGCGTCACGCCGAGTTGGAGCAAGACATCGCCGAGAAAGGGCAGGAGCTTTGTCTTATTGCCGATATACCGCACGCCGGCAGTCTACCACGTCGCCATATGCCCGACAATCACAGACCCGACAAACCGCGCGACGGGTCCGCCGCGATACTCGCGAGTCTGGGTGGTGAGCCGGAGCTCGACGGTGTACCCGAACACGCGCGCCGCGGGCCCGATGTCGTAGGACGAGGTGAATGGCAGGGCGTCGGTGTGGCTGCTCGATCGAAACGTGCTGCCGTCGAGGAAGATGTTGCGCAGCACCCAGTCCTCGTGCGCGCCGACGACGACGTAGAAATCGAACGGCCGCGCCGTGGTATCGCCCCATGGCGTCTCGGAATGCAGGCCGAGGCGTCCGCGCGCGCCGACACTCGTGCCCGTGCGCACGTTGCCGATGGCCGCGTTCCAATCGGGCGCGAGCTCGAATGACAATCCGTGCGGGAGCGTCGACTCGAGCAGGAGATACTGCTCGCCGTATCGCACGATGAGGCCGGGCTCGAAACCGAGCTGATTGCGCCAGCCAGGTACGGGGGGCCCCAGTCGCGTGATCGCGTGGAAGGTGTTCTGCACCCATCCCGCGAGGGACTGCGGGCCGATGACGCCCAGGTCGGTGCTGAACGAGCGGAATCGTTCGCCAGACGTGGTGGACGTCATGAGCTCGCCGTACAACCATCCCGCGTACGGCCGCTGACCGGGACCAGGATCGACAGGGTATCGCGTCGGTGTGTAGATCTCCTGCCCGAACGCGAACTGTTGCGACGCGGGGGACTCGCCATCCGCCGACGCGCCGAGTATCCGGGAGAACAACTTCCACGGATGCGCGATGCCGGACGTTACCCGGAGACCCTGGGTGTAGTTGTCATCCGACCGTCGATGCGATGGCACCCAGACCGCGAGATTGCCATTGTCTTCCTGCACCGACCATTGCGCTGTCCCAACGCTCGGGACAATCAGCCATGCGCAACACATCAGTCGGTCCAGTCGACGCATTTTCCGCCTGCGTGCAAGCGTTCGGCCGATAGAAGTCGACGCTCACGGAAAGAGTTCCTCGCCGAACGCCTTCCATCGCGAGGACCGAACCAGCGCACCATGCTCGTCGAGCGTGGGTGGTGGATAACGTACACGGCCCGGGACACTTGGGCTCACGCCCGTGAGCGGCGAGCACTCGACGTCGCGTAACGACTCCAAAACCGATTTGACAACTCCGTTCGGGACTCCGGCTTGGTCGAGCCGGTCGATCCAGTGGGTCGCCGGTCGCTCCCGTAGCCGTGTCGCGATCGTCTCGACAATGCGCGCTCTCTGCCTCAGCCGCCCAGCATTGGTCGCGAGGTCGGCGTCCGCCGCCAGGTCGCCGAGCTGCAATGCGTCGGCGCATCGCTTCCATTGGGCATCGCTGCCGACGGCCAACACGATCGGCCGGTCGGCGGTCTCGAAGAGTTGATACGGCACGAGATTGGGGTGGGCATTCCCCCAACGCTTGGCGTCCGTCCCACTCACGAGCGCGTTCTGCGCGACGTTGACGAGCGCGGCGGCGGCGCTGTGTGCGAGCGAGATGATGATCCGCCTCGGCCCCGACGCCCGACCGACCAGTGCGCCCAAGATGGCGATGGCGGCGTCTTTACCAGCGATGACGTCGGCGAGCGCGACGCCCACTTTCATTGGCTCGCCGTGGCGCTCGCCGGTTATGGCCATCCATCCCCGTTCGGCCTGCACCGTAAAGTCGTAACCCACGCGCGAGGACTCCTCGCCGAACCCGCTGATCGTGCACCAGATGAGCCGCGGGTGCTGTTCGAGGAGCGTGTCCGGGTCCAGCCCACGGCGGGCCAAGGCACCAGGGAGAAAATTGTCGACGACGACATCGGCCTCAGCCGCAAGCTCTCGGATGAACGCTTGGTCGGCCGGGTCGTCGAGGTCGGCTGCTACACTCCATTTGTTTCGATTAACACTGAGGTAGTAGGCGCTCTGACCTCGAGCGTCGAAAGGGGGTCCCCATCCGCGGGTATCATCCCCCATGCGCGGGCGTTCGATTTTGACGACATGAGCACCCATGTCGCCGAGCATCATAGTGCAGAGAGGGCCAGCGAGCACCCTTGTGAGATCGAGTACTTTGATCGAACTGAGATATAACTGATTCATTACTGTTGCTATAGAGTCGTAACTTTCATGGCAATTCCGCTATGATCGGCATGTTTGCCGCTTGAGCCTTGAGGGAGCGCCGCTTGCGTAGATGACGAACAATCATATACTTACCGCCGCGCGTGGGTCTTAACCACACGGAGCACGCTATTCATGGCGGATAAGCCGCATATACCTGACGCGAAATCCTCAGCGGACCCGGCCCCGTCGACGCCTAACTCGTCGACGCCGGTGGCGCCGAAGCGCAGTCCCGGCCATCGGGGCGCCGACGTTCGGGATACTGTCGCCGAAATGGCGGCTAAAGCTCAGGAGATCAGTCAGGAAGCCGGTAGCAAAATGGCAGCGGCGATGCGCGATGTCATCAGTGCCGCGGCTGGCATGTCCACGTTCGCGGCGGATTCCGCGCGCGACCTTGTCCAGTATATGGTGCGGCGTGGGCAGATGACGCAGGAAGAGGCCGACAAGCTCATCCGCGAGGCCGAGGACGCGGCGGCTAAGCGCAATGTCAACCTGCCGCCGCCGCCGTCAAAGGTGCCAAAACCGCCACCGCCACCGGTTGCGGTAGTCACCGCGCCGGTCGCGCCTGTGCCGGCTCCCGCCGTTCATCACGCGGCGCATCCGGCACCCATCGTCAAGCCTGCGCCGCAACATCCGCCCGCGGTAGCCAAGCATCCCGCTCCCGCGAAGAAAGCGGCCGCACCCGCGCCCGCGAAGCACGCGCCCCCGCGGCCGGTCGCGAAGAAGGCGGCGCCGGCCAAGGCAGTCGCGAAGAAGAAGCCGGCGAAAAAGCGCTGACCACCTCGAGGCCAGCTCACCAGCTGGCCTCTTTCACGCCACTGGACACGGTGTTGCAGAGTACTTTATACTATCAAGCGTGCGAGTGTCTCGACGCCTGGTATTCTTCGTCACGTTTGCCCTCGCCGTCGCGATCATCGGCAATCGCTGGACCGATCCGCACGTCGTATTCTCGAAAGAGAACGTTTGGGATGCGGTCCTCGGAATTGGGTACTGCATGCCGCTCGTGATGGCGCTCGCCGGCGTGCCGATCGCGACTCAATGGTTGCGCTGGGCCCTGAACGGCCTTCTTTGGCCGATCGCGGCGATCGGCACGCTCTTGGGTGCGGTCTTCTTCCTTCTCGCGGCGTCAACACACTGGAATTGCATGCCGGCGACAGTCTCGACGGGGCACTACACGCTCGCCGTCTTCGTATTCGACATGAGTGCGTTCGACAGCGGCGATGTCGAGGTCGATCAAGTGTGCCGCGTCGGTCCCGGTGTCATGTACGCGAGGAGTGTCTGGCACGCGAGTGGGACCGAGGTGCCGCATATCGACGTTGACGCGCAAGATCGCGTCCGTGTCGCGGGCGATGTGGTGCAGCTACATCCGCTCATCTGGCGGTTATGCTGAGGGGACCTTTGCGGCCCCCGGCTGTTTATACTCGAACCGCTGTCCACGGAAATTCCGGAAGACCACGCGGTCGTCGGTGATCTCCTCGACGTACTCGGGGAGCAACGGCACCTTGCCGCCACCGCCCGGTGCGTCGATCACGAAATGCGGGATCGCGAGCCCCGAGGTCCAGCCGCGAAGCGCCTCGATGATCTCGAGGCCCTTCTGCACCGTCGTGCGAAAGTGCTCGCCGCCGGCGACCTGGTCGGCCATGTAGATGTAATACGGCCGCACGCGCGCCTTGAGCAGCGCGTGCATGAGCGCCTTCATCACGACCGGATCGTCGTTCACGCCCTTGAGCAGCACCGTCTGACATCCGAGCGGAACGCCAGCCTTCGACAGGCGATCCAGCGCCGCCACGGCCGCCGGCGTGAGCTCGTCAGGGTGATTGAAGTGCGTGTTCATGAACACGGGATGGTACTTCTGCACCATCTCGCAAAATTCAGGCGTTATGCGCTCCGGCAGGTGCGACGTAATACGACTGCCGATACGAATAATCTCGATGTGCGGGATCGCCCGGAGCTGCTGAAAGAGATACTCGAGCCGGCGATCAGAAAGCATCATGGGATCGCCACCGCTCAGGATCACGTCGCGGATCTCCGTATGCTCCCGGAGATAAGCAAACGCCGAATCGTATTGATTGAGCGGAATCTTCTCTGGATCCCCGACTTTGCGGCGCCGGGTACAAAACCGACAGTACGAGGCGCAGACCGGGCTCACGAGAAAGAGCGCGCGATCGGGGTAGCGATGCGTGATGTTCGGTACCGGCGAGTCTCCATCTTCGTCGAGCGAATCGACGACCCCGTCGACGACGTCCAGCTCTTCGACGGTCGGCACATACTGACGCCACATGGCGTCGCCCGGCGTCTTGATGAGATCGAGCGCGGCGGGCGTGATCCGCATCTGGAAATTATCAAACGCGGGCGCCAGCGCCGAGACGTTGATAACATCTGGCCCGAACCGCTCGGCGAGCTGCGCGAGCGTCGCGACGCTCCGATCCTTCAGGATCTGCTGCCAATCACTCATGCCGCACCAAACCGTTTGGTGAACAACACCCGATCGTCGTCCGGCGCATAGAAGCTCCGCACGCGAGCCGCCTCGGCGTACCCGCGCTTCTCATAGAACGCGCGAGTCGACGCATACGAGGGCCGTCCCGACGTTTCCACGATGAGCATCCGCGCGTTCCACGACGCGAGGCGAGACTCCACGTCGGCCATGAGCGCGCCCCCGATGCCGTGGTTTTGGTGCGCGGGATGCACCGCGATCCAATAGAGGTCGTACCCGCGATCGCTGCCGAGCGTCGGCCCGAAGCAGACGTAGCCAAAGAGCCGCGCCGGATCCGTCGGATCAAACGCCCCGAGGAAGATGTAGTCGGGATCGCCGTCGCCTTCGTCGGGCGGGAAGGCCTCGTCGAACACCTGCATCGCGACCTCGGTCTCGGCGGCCGAAAACGCCCCGGTTTCGAGGACGAGCTTCTCCAACGCCTCACGATCGGACCGTCCGAGCGACCTGGCCGGCGTCACCCGTTCGCCAGCGCGAGATCGACGCCGGAGAGCCGCTGCGTGAGCGTCCAGTCGTCGGGCCGCACGCCGTCGCGCGCCGTCAGCGCATGCGTCGCGATCAACCGCACGAGCGCTGGATAGTCGAGACCGGCCGCCAGCGCCATTCTCGACAGACCGGCACCCGGACTCGCATCGGGGTTGGCATTGACCTCCAACACCCACGGACGCCCGTGGCGGTCAATGCGCATGTCGACCCGGCCGTACCCGGCACCACCTACAGCGCGCCACGCGGCCAGCGCGATCGCTCCAACCTCCGCGGTCAACTGGTCGCCGAGATCAGCCGGACACTGCGGCGCGGCGCCCAAGTCCTCGTCCGATCCGGTGACCCATTTGGACCGATACGAGACGATGCGCCACAGACCGCGCGGCATCGACGTGAAATCGACCTCGGCGATCGGCAGCACCTGGTTGCCGACGATGCCGACGTTGACCTCGCGGCCGTCGATGTACCGCTGCACCAGGACCTCGTCCCAACACTCGTGCATCGCATCGACCCGTTCGGCCAACGCGCGCGCCGTCCGCACGACCGACCGCTGCTCGACGCCCAGCGACGCATCCTCGGCCGCTGGCTTGCAGATCGCCGGGAACCCGACCGCCGGCAGGCCAGTGCCGCCATCGCGACGGACGATCGCCCAGCGCGGGACCGGCAGCCCCGCACGGTCGAGCATCGTGTTCACGAGATGCTTGCGGAGGCAGAGGGTCGTGGTCGCCGAGGAACTGCCGGTGTACGGGAGCCCCATGAGCTCGAGCGCCGCGATCACCGCCGGCTCGAGCGCGGCGACGCCGTCGACGCCCTCGCACAGATTGAACGCGAGGTCGAACTTTGCCTTGCGGACGCGTTCCATCCATCGTGCGTCCGGGTTGACCGGAATCCGCACGGCCTCGTGCCCGTCCTCGGCGAACACCTGCTCGACCGCCTCGACCGCCTCGAGAATCAGCATGTCGGGCGTCTTGCCGAGCGCCGAGGCGCCGTCGAAGAGGATCGCGACTTTCATGCGGCCCCCCGCGCGGCGAATCGCACGGCACTCCAGAGCGGGATGCCCTGACGCTGCGCCGCCAGCATCAAACAGGTCTGAATCAGCTCGTCGTACGACATGCCCGCGGCCCGCGCGGCTTTCGGGAAGCAGGAATTATCTGCCGGGTCCGGAAGAATGCCCGGGAGCGGATTGATCTCGACGACGCACGGGACGCCATCGGCGTCGAGCCGGACGTCGACGCGCGACCAGTCGCGGCAGCCGAGGACGCGGTACGCGGCGAGCGTGACGCGCTCGATCTCGGAGCGGAGCTGGTCGTCGATCGGCGCCGGGCAGGCGAAGATGTCGAGCGGATGGTCGGGGCGATCCCAGAGCCACTTGGCTTCGAACCCGTAGATCGGGAGCGCGCCGGCCGGCAACGCGCCGAAGTCGATGCCGACGATCGGCAGCACCTGAGCATTGCCGCCGTTGCCGAGCACCGCGCACGTGAACTCATCGCCCGGCAAGTACTCCTCGACGAGCACGGGCTGGGTGTACTTGTCGAGCAGGAACCTGACCTGAGCGTCGAGCTCCGCCGGAGTCCGGCAGAGGTTTCGCTCGGTGATCCCCTTTGACGATCCCTCGTGCAGCGGCTTCGCGAAGAGCGGGAAGCGGAGTCGGCGGAGACGCGTGAGACCGCCGGAAAGGTCGTCGCCGTGGTTCACGACCTGGAACGCCGCGGTCGGGATGCCGTGGTACGACAGGACCTCCTTGGTCCGCGCCTTATCCAGGCAGAGGGCCAAGGTGAACGGGTCGCTGCCCGAGTAGGGAATTCCATAGAACTCGCAAATCGCCGGGACCAGCGCTTCGCGATTCGCCCCACCCAGTCCTTCGACCATGTTGAACACGATGTCGGGGCGCGTCTCGCGCAGCCGCTCCGGAAAATCCATCGTGGCCTCCAGTCGGACTACCTCGCCGAGCGCCGAGAGGGCGTGCTCGACGGCATCGATCGTCTCCTCGTCATCCCACTCAGCGTACTGATCGTCCACGCCGGTCGGTCGACTGGGAGGCTCCTCGTCGGGCCGTGCCTCGTCGTCGTCGCCCGCTACCAGCATCGCTTCGGGCTCTGGCTTTTGGTTGTACGTGAATCCGATTCGCGTCATCCGGTCCTTGCGTGCGTTGAGCTCCGTGCGACGACGAGCAAGAGCGATGCCAGTTACGAATTGGCGGGAGTATACCGGTCGCCATTTTGTAGCGCAATGACCTTTATCACGCGTGCGGGGAAAAAGTTCGCGATGTGCGCGAGAGTCTCGCGATATGCGAGGAGTCAGCGACCGCTAAACCTTGTGATAGCCGACGCGCGCGGCAGCGCGGCGGTCGGCTGCGTCGTAGATCTCGAAGTCGGAGAAGAATCCCGGCGCTTCTTCCTGGAGCAGCTCGAGGACGGCGACGGCCATCCGACGAATTTCCAGATCGGCGCCCTCACCAGCCCGGAGCTCCAGCATCGTCCGCCAGGCGCGGGCGTTCGCGGTGACCACGATCTTCGTCTCCGTCGAGTTCGGGAGGACGCCACGCGCCGCTTCCCGCGCCATTTTCCGCCGGTGCACGCGCTCCGGGATCCACGCGTACTGCTCCATGAGCTCCCCGACGAGCTTCACGTACGCCGCGAGCGCCCGATCGATCTCTTCTTTCCAGGTTTTCTCCAGGGCCTCATCTCCAAGGATTGCCGGAGGGACGACGAACGCGGCGTCCGACTCGTCCACGTAGCGCTGGCTGAGTTGGGAATACGCAAATCCCGCTCGGTGGCGCACCAGCTCGTGGGTGAGCGAGCGGCTCACACCTTCCAGGAGCACCGTGTAGTTCGCGTGCTCCAGGACGCTGCCGTGTCCCTGCCTCTTAATGTTCTCGAGGTAGTCTCGCGTGCTGCGGCCGGCGGGATTCGACTGGCTCATGTAGCACAGCCGGCCGGCAAACTCGGCGAGCCGCTCGCCGTCCGTGCTCGGGCCCAACCAGTTGACCTCGAGGTGCTCGGGCGCCGAGAAGCTGGGCCGGGCAAGCATCGTCACGATCGGAGCGCGGTAGAGCACGGATCAGGAATTCTCCGCAAGAAGAGTGAGCCGCGGCGTGGCGTAGGCCCGCTCGCGTTCCACGCGCGCGAGCGCACGCGCCGCGGCCGGGGGCGGCGGCGGGAGCGCGGGGTCGTACTTGATGTCGCCGAGCGATTGCTGTCCCGGCAGCGGGACCTTCACGCCCGGATTGAGCCGGTGGTCGGGATCGAACGCCCGCTTCACCTCGGCGAAACGCGCGAGTGTCTCCCATTGGTGCCAGACTGTGTCCAATAATGGCGTCCGCAGCCGGCCATCGCCGTGCTCGCCCGTCAGCGTTCCGCCGAGTCGGGCGGTGAGCGCCGCGACGTCGGCGAGCAGCACGGAGACACGGTCGCGCCAGGATCCGTCGCGGACGTCGATCAGCGGATTGACGTGCACGTGCGCGTCGCCCGCGTGGCCGAAGATCACGCCGCGTACGCTCTGACTCGCCAACGCCGTCCGCACGCCCCGCACATAGTCGGCCAGTCGCGCCGGTGGGACGCAGCCGTCCTCGATGAACTGCATGGACTTCAATCCCGGATCCAGCCGATTCAATATCGGACTGGCCGCGTGGCGTAACTCCCAGAGCGCATGCTGCGCCTCCGGGTCCTTCGCCACATCCACCCGGCTGGCCTCTGGGAATTCGACGGCGGGCACCTCACCCTCGAATTCCATCAGCAAGACGGCTTCAGTGTCTGTCGGACGGTCGACCTGGGCAAAATCCAAAAACGTCTTGTCGAGCAGCTCACAGGCCGCGGCCCCCGCTTCACGGGCGACCGCGGCTCCGGCGACCGCGCCGTCCAGTGTGCGGAATGCCGCCGAGATGCTGGTGGTCGATACCGGACGCGCGTCCAGTGCCAGCTCAATGCCGACAAAAAAGGCGAGCGTCCCTTCGCTCCCAACCAGCAGATCAACGAGATCGCCGCCCAAATAATACCCCGACGAATTCTTGCGCACGGCCAGCCGCTCGGTCTCGCTCCATTGCTGCGGCACGCCTCGCCGAATCACCTCACGCCGGCCGTCGGCAAAAACGCAGTCGAGCGCCGTGACCCATGGGCGCATCGAACCATGACGCAGCGAGTGCGCGCCCGCGGCATTGGTCGCGGTCATCCCGCCGATGGTACAAAACGCTCCACTCGATGGATCGACCGGAAAGCGGAGACCAACGCGAGCGGCCGCGGCATCGACACGAGAGCGGATCGCACCTGGGCCAACCATGATGTGGCCATCAGCAACAGGGCCGATCGTGTCCAGGCGGCCGAGATCGACAATGACACCGTTGCCCACCGCGCCACCGGACATGCTGCTCCCCGAGCCGCGGGGAATCAGCGGCGTGAGAGTCTCGTGGGACCAGCGAGCGAGCGCGATGACGTCGGCCGCGTCGACGGGGACGGCGATGGCCAGCGGAGTCGCGCGGGCGATGCCAGCCGCCTCGGCGTAGACCGCCCGGGCAAGCAGATCATCGCGAAAGACACCGCGAAATTCAGAGGGCGGTCGGAGTGGGTGGATCAACGGTATAGTCGTAGAATCCGCGGCCCGACTTCCGGCCGAACCACCCGGCCAGCACCATGCGCCGCAAGAGCGGCGGCGGCGCGAACCGCGCCTCGCGATACTCGTCGAACATGATCTCGGCGATCCGACACGCCGTGTCGATCCCCACGAAATCGAGCAGCGTCAGCGGCCCCATCGGATGCCCGGTACCGAGCCGCATCGCGGTATCGATGTCGACCGTCGATCCCACGCCTTGCTCCACGGCTCGCACGGCATCGAGCATATACGGCACGAGCAACCGGTTGACGATAAACCCGGACGCATCTTTTGCACGTACCGGCTGTTTTCCGAGATGACGTACGAACGCTTCCGCCGCCTCGATCGTCGCGACACTGGTCCCGATGGTCGGGATGACCTCGACGAGCGGCATCACCGGCACCGGATTGAAAAAATGGAGTCCGATCATGCGATCCGGACGGCCGCTGGCGGACGACATTGCCGCAATGGTCAGACTCGACGTATTCGAGGCAAAAATCGTCTCGGGCTTGGCGAGCCGATTGAGCTCGCGCCACAGATGATTCTTGACCTCGAGGTCCTCGACCACCGCCTCGATGACGATCTTCCCGACGGCCGCCGCCTGCAGGTCCGTCCCGAATGCCAGACGGGCCAACGCCGCCTGGCAATCGTCGTGACTCAATTTCCCGCGCTCCACGGCGCGTCCCAGCGACTTCTCGATCGACTTGCGGGCCCGGTCGGCCAACTCCGACGAGACTTCGCGTACGTACGTGCCCAACCCCGCGCGAGCGGCCACCTCGGCGATGCCGCTCCCCATGAGCCCACCGCCCAGGACGCCGACGGAATCGATCATCGGCGGATGTCTCCATGTTCGAGGCGATCGAGCACTTGCTCGAGCGCCAGTTGCGTACGCTCCACCGTCTCGCGGTGACGCCGAGCCAGCGCGTATCCGCCGACGAGTCCGGCCACGACGGGTACGGCGGCGATGGGAAAGATCGCGATGACCGCGAAATGGGCGACCGACGCGAGGCCGGCCACGACCCCGCCGCTCACCACGCCGCCCACGGCCACACCAGCGCCCTGCTCCAGTCGCTCATTCCGCGTGCGCGAGACGTCGGCGTCGAGCCGCACCGTCACGCGCTGCTCGTCGACCGGAATGACCGTGGCCGCGATCTCACTCGCGTGCTGCAGATCGAATCGCCAGCCGCCAATGCGACGGAACATCGCCCAGAAATCGCGCCGCGGCTCCCACGTCCATCGCTCGGCGTACCGGCGCTTGATGGCGAGGCTTTCCTCGCGCGTCAGCGTCGCATTGAGCGCCTCGAGCGCCGACGCGGGTGTCCCGGCGACCGTTCGACTCGCCGACGCCCAGCCGGCACCCGCGACCTGCGCGCGAAGGCCCCGCTCAGTCGGAATGCCGACGCGCGTCCGCTCCTCGGCGATCGCCTGGCGAAGGTGCATGACCGAGAGCCCCACCTCGGCGCCGGCGGCGATCACTTGATCGTCGGAAAGCAAATCCGGCGCGTCGTCCGCGCTGATCGAAAGGTTCTGGAGCTGGGCTGCCCGGGCGAGTACGCGCTCGACCGCCGCACGGTCTAACGCATTGCCCGAGGGTGCCACCGGAACTGGGAGATCAGAGCCCATCGTATCTGAAAACTAGCCTATTTCAGCTCCAGATCGATCTGGTGGCTCAGCGCGTCTCGAATCGCATCTGGCAGGGGAAATGCCGTGGCCAGGTCGGTCCCAGCCTTCGCCGCATGGAGGTAGTAGCGGGCGTACCCGTCGGCCAGCTCGGGCGCGGCCTTCGACAACAGCATATACCCGCCGCGAATGCTCAGCGCCTCCGTGTACTGCTCGCCGATTCCGTTCCGGCGCTGGGAAATCGTCGTGGCCGCGGCGACCGCATCGTCGGCGACGGCCCGCGCGGCGACGTGCGCGAAGACGTAAATGACCTGGGCGGCATCCGCGGCGCTGTCGGGGAATGGCGCCGCGAGCGACGTGCGCCCGTTCGGCTCCTTGTACGTCACACCGGCGCCATCGACCGGGAGCGACAGAATGATCTCGCCGGTCGGCTGGTGCGTTGCCGCGAGGAAGCGATCGAGCTTGGGCTCGGTCAAGCGCCACAGCGAATCCGCGGCCGCGAGCACCGGCCGCCGCCGGCGTTCCTCGGCCACCCACCATCCGTGGTAGAACTGATGTCGCGCGCCGTCGAGGCCGTGATCGAAGTTGAGCAGCCATTCCCGATC
>DATMLM010000094.1:0-121016 GCA_035570055.1 Gemmatimonadaceae bacterium | reverse complement strand
CCACCGAAGTCACCCCGGCGCTGCTCGCGCCGCTCTACGCGGTCGCGCCACCGTGAAGCTCGACCCGCTGCGGCGTGCCCGCGGCGTCGGTCTCGTTGTCCTGCTGCTGCTCGGATGGTCCGTCGCGCGGGCGTTCGGCGGGAGCGGCGCCATCGCGAATCCTGCGGGCTGGCCCGTGGTTCGCGGGTTCGCGACTGGGGCGTTGCACCCGGACCTCTCACCATCGCTCATCCGACTCGCGTTCGTCTCGAGCGGCATAACCCTCGCCTTCGCCACGGTCGGTACGGCTCTCGCCCTGGTCATCGGTACGGTCGGCGGAGTCCTCTCGTCGGACATCTGGTGGGGCCACCATCGATTCGTCCCGACGATCTGTCGCGGATGCTTCGCCATCCCCCGTGCACTCCATGAAGTGGTCTGGGGCCTACTCCTCCTCAGCTGCTTGGGCCTCACGCCGCTGACAGCCATTTTTGCGCTCGGCATCCACTACGGCGCGGTCACTGCACGCGTCACGGGTGAGACACTCGACGACACGCCCCCGGCTGCATTCCATGCACTCCGCCAGGCGGGTGCGCGGCGTCTCACGGCACTCTGCTATGGGTTGCTGCCCGCCGCAGCGCCGGATCTCATCGCGTACGGCTTCTACCGATTCGAGTGCGCGATCCGCGCGAGCGTCGTCCTGGGGATGATCGGCGCCGGCGGACTGGGATTCCAGGTGCTCCTCAGCATGCAGTCGTTGCGCTACGGCGAGGTCTGGACGTTCATCTACGCGCTGATGGTGCTCTGCGGTCTCACCGATGTCTGGAGCTCCGCGGTACGGAGACGACGCTTTCGGTCTCCTCGGGGCTCGCTCGCCCTGGCGGCGCTGCTCCTCGTGTGGTCGCTCTGGTCTCTCCCGCTCGACCTGACGCGACTCGTCAGCCCCCACACCTATCATCTGCTGGGGGATGTCCTCTCGCGCGCTCTCCCGCCGCGTCCCGCGTCGAATCTGCTGTCGCTCTCCGCCGACACGCTCGCGATGTCGATCCTGGCTATCGCCATGGCCTTCTCGGCTGCGCTCCTCGTCGCCCTCCGACGGGGTATCGTGAGCCGGTTCGTCTTGCTCCTCAGTCGTGCGGCATCCGCGCCCGTCTGGACGTTGATCGCGTTGTTCGTACTGTTTCCCGGCACCTTGCCCGGCGCCGTGGGCTTGGCGGTGTTCAACTTCGGTGTGCTTGGCCGCCTCTTGGGGGATGCGATCGAGGACTTGCCTCGCGCCCCGATCGCGGCACTCGAGACCATGGGCGCCCGACCCTGGAGCGTTGCCCTCTACGCGGTACTGCCCGCGCTGCGGCCGCGGGCGATTACGCTGGCCGCCTATCGGTGGGAGGAGTGCGTGCGCGGCACGGTCCTGGTCGGCCTCGTCGGTGCGGGAGGTCTGGGCACGCTGCTCACGCAGCAACTCGGTGCATTCGACTATCGCGGTGTCACTGCAACGCTCGGTGCGTTCATCGTGCTGACGCTCGTCGCCGAGTGGTTGGTCCGGGCGTATATTCGCTGACACCGATGCGCCATCTCATCGTGTGGGCAGCCGCCTACAGTATCGTCGCCTGCGCCGCGCCGATACACGCGCCAGTTGAGCCCTCGCCGTCGCGCCCGCAGTTGGGGACGTACGTGCTCGAGACGCTGTTCTTCGGCGAGATCTCGGAGAGTGATTGGCAGCGTTTCCTGGCCGAGGAGATAACGCCTCGATTTCCGCTTGGCCTAACGGTGATCAACGCCAACGGCCAGTGGCAGGGGCCGGGTGGTGCGATCGCGCACGAGGCATCAAAGGTCGTGATGATCGTCTACGCGAACGACGATTCCGTGGCATCCCGATCCGCGAAGATCGGGACGATCGACTCGCTCTACAAGGCCCGATTCAACCAGGAATCGGTGCTCAGGCTGCGGTCGATCGTCCAGGCGTCTTTCTGATCGGTGGCGGGCGCCCTACCAGCGCGCCAGCTGGGTGAGTTGCACGAGGTTGCCGCAGGTGTCTTTCACCTGGGCGATGGTCGCGCCAGTCACCGAGGTCGGCGGCATGGTGAACTCGGCGCCGCGTGCCTTGATGCGCTCGTAGTCCCCTTTGACGTCGTCCGTGTTGAACATGATCGCGGGTTGGTTTTGCTGAAACATCGCCTGCTGGTAGGCCGCGGCCGCCGGGTTGCTGTTCAGCTCCAGATGCAGCTGGGTCCCGTCCGGTTCCTCCGTCGAGCCCACCGTGAGCCAGCGATACGGGCCCTTCGAAAAGTCCGCCTTCTTCACGAGCCCCAACACGTCCGTGTAGAACGTGAGCGCCTTGTCCAAGTTATCAACGTAGATAGTCGTCAGCTTGATCTTCATAGGATTCTCCTCGTGTCGTACTGCAGGTCTGCGACCACTCGTTCCAGGCCGCCAATGAATTTCTTCCAACCATACTTCGCGCCGTTGTAGGCCGCCGTCTGATCCGCACCGAATCCCGAGTGCTCCATGCGCACGAGCGTGCCGGCCTCCGTCGGCGTCAACGTCCATGCGACGACGCTGACCAGTCCCAACGAGCCCCAGGTGTAGGACAACCGCTTATTGGCTTCATCGACTACCAACACTTTGGAGTCGATGATGCCGTCCCACCCGGGCACCGGCGTCGAGCGGAACTGAAACGCGTGGCCCACGGTCGGCTGAAAGTCGTTGTCCAGCAGCCACTCCTTGATCAGCGCGCCTTGCGTGAGCGCGCGCCAGATCTTCTCCGGCGGGTGCGGCATCTCGCGTTCAACGACAACCGAGCGCGTCGTGTCGGTGCTCACGAGTCCATCCGGTTCAAGAGGTCCTCGAGCCGATCGAACTTGTCGGGCCAGAAGTCGCTATAGAAACTCAGCCAGTTGACCAGCGGCGCGAGCCCGCGCGGTCGGGCGCTGTAATGCGTCTCGCGCCCCCGGCGACGGCCGCGCACCAGCCCAACATGCTTGAGCGCGCCGAGGTGTTTGGATACGGCGGGCTGCGATACGCCGGAGCTATCGGTCAGCACCCGCACCGTCAGTTCGCCTTCCCGGCTCAGGCGCTCGAACAACGCCCGACGGGTCGGATCAGCGAGAGCAGTGAGGACTTTTCCCGGCGCGGCGAGCATGGAGTATTCATAACCCACGGGTTATGAGTTGTCAAGCCGGCCACGTGGGCTCAAATTATCCGACGTGGACGCATCCGCGTATCTCTACACCATCGCGACCGTCGGCATGACCTTCGCGGGGCTGTCTGTCCTGACCATGATCCTTCGGCAACTGCTGGGGGGTCGCATGACCAAGTGGGACAGCTTTGTGGCGCGCACGTGGCTCGAGCTGGGATTCATGACATCGTTCGGCGCGATCCTGCCGCCGCTGTTGATATTGTGTGGCGTCGCGGCGCCGACCGCGTGGCGCATTGCGAGCGGCGTGGTGGCCGTCATTCTGGGGAGCTGGGCGCTGACATTCCCGCTCCGTCGCCTCGCGGTCAACGCGACGCGTTTGCCACTACCCGTAGTGATATTCTCGCTGGCGATGGATATCACGGCGCTCGCGTTGGGCGCAAACGCCATCGTTGTTCGTGGCGAGCGGCTGGCAGGCGTGTATTCCGCCGCGGTGACGGCGATACTCGTCGGCGCCGCGATGTTGTTCCTGTTCGCCTACGTGCATTGGTACGACGCGATCATCACGCACGAGCAGCCGAACGCGTGAGTCCTAGAGAGTAAACTGGCCGGTAGCGACGGATGCGACGTCCCCGCCGACGTCGATGGCGTCGCCATCAATGACGACGTGCAGGAGGCTGCGCCGACCCATCTTCGTGCCCTGTTCGCTGGTCATGCGCGACCCCGTCAGCAGACCGTGCCGCGTCATCAACGAGGCGAGCGGGCCGGTCGCGCTCCCGGTCCCGGAATCTTCGGGCATACCGAAGTCGGGCGCGAACATGCGCGAGTACGCGCCCGTCGGCGTCGGCGCGAACGGAAAGACGCCGAACCCATCGACCATGTCGCCCTTGAGCGCGGCGAGACGCTCCGGGCGCGCGCGATCCACGGCGCCGGGGTCCTTGAGGGGAATGAACAGCATCTGCAGGCCGGCACTGACGAATTGTGGCGCGATGTCGAGGAGGTCATCGACGCCAAGACCCAGCGCGGCGGCACACGTGGCGCGGTCGCGGGTCGGACCATACTTGATCGGCGGCGTCCGCAACCAGATCAGCGGCCGCTCGCCGGATTCGACCCGGATCGGAACCGGGCCGACCTTTTCTTCCAGCGCGAAATGGGACGTGTGCCGCGGGACCAGGCTTTCATCCAGCAGCACGAAGCTGGTCCCGATGGTCGGGTGGCCGGCGAACGGCAATTCCTTCGTCGGCGTGAAAATCCTGACCTGCGCCACGCAGTCGGGGCGCGTGGCCGGAAAGCAGAAGGTCGTCTCCGAGAGGTTGAGCTCCCGGGCAATGAGTTGCATCGCGCGGTCGTCGAGGCCGTGGGCGTCCGTGAACACGGCGAGCGGATTTCCCTCGAACGGCTCCGTCGTAAACACGTCGACGAGGCGATACCGGTAGGGTCGGCGCACATGACTCATCGCGCGATGACCTCCAACTCGACCAGGCCGCCCAGTGGCAGCGCGACGACCGCCACGGTCGTGCGAGCCGGATACGGTGCGCTGAACTGACGGCCGTACACCTCGTTCATCGCGGCGTAGTTCTTCATGTCCGTCAGGTACACGTTGACCTTGATGACGTGATCCAAGGTCAATTTCGCGGCCTGCAGCGTCGCCTCGATGTTGCGAAAGATCCGCTCCGTCTGAGCCACGACATCGCCGGCAATGAGCGTACCGGTCGCGGGATCTTGAGCGACCTGTCCACTCAGGTACAGCGTATCACCGGCGCGAATGCCCGGCGAAAAGGGACCGGCCGGCTTGGCGATTTTATCCGTGGTAATGGCGGTTCTAGCCATGATGTACTCGATTACAGGGTGAATACGATGGAGCCGTGGGTGCGGCGCGCCTCGAGATCGCGGTGCGCCGTTGCCGCATCGGCGAGCGCGTATCGTCCGCCGATGGTCGGCGTGATCGCACCGCGCTCCAGCATGTCAAACACCGCTGCCGCCGACTGCTCCAGATCGGCGCGGCTCGCGATGTAATGCGTGAGGCTCGGCCGCGTGAAGTGCAACGAGCCTTTCGCCATCAGCGTGAGCGGCTCGATCGGTGGCACGGCGCCCGAGGCATTGCCGAACGTGACGAGGGTGCCGGTCGGCTTGAGGCAATCGAGCGAGGGCAGGCACGTATCGCGACCGACGCCATCGTAGACCACATCGACGCCGTGACCGCCCGTGAGCTCCTTGACCTGGGCGACCCAGTCCGTGGTGCGGTAGTTGATGACGTAGTCCGCCCCAAGTGCCTTGGCCGTCGCGCACTTCTCGTCGGACCCTGCGGTCCCGATGACCGTTGCACCGAGCGCCTTGAGCCAGCCGATCGCGATCGTGCCGGTGCCTCCGGCCGCCGCGTGCCACAGCACCCATTCGTCGGGCTCGACGCGGTAACAGCGCTCGAGCAGGTACTCGACCGTCATGCCCCGCAGCATGAGACCGGCGGCAACGTCGTCGGCGATGTGGTCGGGCAAGGGGATGAGCCGATCGGCCGGCGCCAACCGCGCCTCGGCGTAACTCCCGGGAAGGAGTGCATACGCGACGCGCACGCCTGGCGTGAGGCCGTGCACGCCCGGACCGGTTGCTTCGACCACTCCCACGCCTTCGACACCGGGGATGAACGGCAGCGGCTGCGGATACAGGCCGCTCCGGTGGTAGGTGTCGATGTAATTGATGCCGATCGCGGTATGCGCGAGGCGCACCTGCCCGGGCCCCGGGGCGCCGACCTCGATCGTCTCCCAGCGCAGCACCTCGGGGCCGCCCGTTGCGGATATGCGAATAGCACCGGTCATGCGCTCAATCTCGGTCTCCAAGAGAGTTGCGTCAAATGCAATGTTTTCACTATTATGTTGCCCCATATGCTAGATGAGATTCGATCGTTCATCGTGCTCGCGGAGTCCGGCTCGTTGCGGCGCGCATCCGAGCGGCTGTTCTTGACACCGTCGGCGCTCACGCGGCAGATCCAGCGCCTGGAGCACTCGCTCGGGACATCGCTCCTCGATCGCCGGGTCAAGCCGGCGCGGATCACCCGTGCCGGTCGGGCGGTGCTCGATCGAGGGCGGCACGTCTTGCGGGTCATGGATGATCTCAAGGCCACGGCGTCGCCGAATGCGGAGCCGTCCGGCACGTTCCGATTGGGGATCGCCCACGCGCTCGCGCAGGCCAGTCTCGTCGGCGCGATTCAGCGATTGACGATTCGCTTCGGCCAACTGCGGCCGGTGATCACGACGGATCTCACGCGGACGCTCCTCGAGCAGGTGCGGACGGGCGCCCTCGACGCGGCGCTGACCCTGATGCCCGCCAGCGGGGGCGCGCCAAGCGACATGGATGCCGCCGTCGTGGCCACGGAACGGCTCGTGCTGATCCGCTCGCGCGACCGGGAGCGCCGTGTGCCGGGACCCGACCTCGACGCGCCGTGGGTGGTCAATCCCCTCGGGTGTCTCATCCGGCAGGCACTCGAGGTCAAGCTACGCGAGATGGGATCACCGTTCCGCGTCGCCGCCGAGATCCACAACGTCGAGATGCAACTCTCCCTGGTCGCCGGCGGTTTGGGCCTCGGGATCGTCCCGGCCCGCCTCCTCGCCACGCATCCGCGGCGCCGGCATCTGGAGCAGCTCACTCGTACCGGCGTGACGCTCTCAGCGGCAATCGTCTTCGTCCGGGCCGGTCACCTCGGCCAGCTCGACATGGCGGCCGAGTTTTTCCAGGACGCGCTCGCGGAACACTTCGCGCCGGTCAGCGCAGCCCCGAAACGAGCGCCGTGACGCGCGTGTGCGTTGACCGCATTTGGGCGTCTATTGGGTATGGGCTTGTCATTGCGATGGGCGCTGGTGCTCGGCATCGCCGCACGCACGGACGTGGTACGCGCGCAGGCGATCGGGGACATCACACCGTTCAGCATCTTTGACCGGGCTCCCGGGGTTGTCTCCCCAGACGGGCGAACCATCGCGTACCGGCTGGCCGACACCCATGGGACCCGGCTCTGGCTTCTCGACGTGGCCACCGGAAGGCGACGCCTTCTGACGCCGCGTCCGGGCGAGCGCAATGACATCGCATGGAGCGCCGGTGGGCGCGCCATCGCCTACGTCGGTGGCGTCTATCTAGCGGATGCCGGGACCTCGGTCAAAGGGTTGTGGGTGGTAGACGTCGAGACCGGGCACGAGCAGCTCGCGTATAACGACGGCCGCGATGCCTGGATCGAGGCTCCACGCTGGACCGCGGACGGGCGCATCGCGTTTACCGTGCTTCGCATCTATGCAGTGCCCGGCGATGACGGGGGCAGAGCGGACGGACGGGAGCAAAGCGGCACGGAACGTTCCGTGTGGACTGTCAACGCGAATGGCTCCGACGCCCGCATGATGCCCGACACGGTCTTGACGGACGAGGGGCGCGTGTTGGCGCCGGACAGCACGCGTCTCGCGTACCTGGCGAAGGGCTGCCCCAAGGGCAGTGGCACGGAGTCAGGGCTCTGGATCGCCCGACGGCGCGACCCGCCACAATGCGTGGCGATCGTGCCGTCCTCGAGCCGCGTGTCCGCATGGTCGTCCGATGGGAGCACACTGTACGTGCTTTCCCCGCCGCGTGCCGATGGAGATGCGCACTCGATCGCCGCGTACGCGATAGACATCCCGGATGACACGGGCGAGGCGAAATTCCGGCGCATCGATCCCGACTCGGGTGACGTACGCGCGCTGAGCGTCACCGCCGACGGACGCGTGGTGCTGGCGATCTACCGTGCGCGGGCCCGACTGGCTCTGGTCCCGTCATCAGGCGGCACGCCGGCCGCGGTGAATCTCGACACACCACTCAGCGCCGCGTTTCCTCTCTGGTCCGCCGATGGGGGAGCTCTGGCCTACCAGGAAGACCAGTGGCCTCCGGGTTCGCACCCCGAGCGCCGGCAACTCGTCGTGTCCGTAGCAGCCGACGGCCGGCCCTCCGGGCCGTCGCGCGCACCGGATGCGCAAGGAGATTTCACCAACGATCGTTCGATCGGCCGAGACTCGAGCTGGTACATCACGGTCTCTCCGTCCGGCGACTGCGTCGCGTGGACCGTGCCGCGCGGCCGGCCGCTAGACAAAGCGATCACGCTGTCCGCGGCGCCCACGACGACCTGGCCGCGCTTCACGCGATCGGCCGCGGGTTATGGCGCCATCGGCGTCCCTGGGATCAACCCTGGCAATCAGGTAGGCGTGCAGTGGTCGGCCGATGGTCGGCGGCTGCTGATCACCACGAATGTCGGACGGCTTTTTCTGCGCGATGTCGATCCGTCGTCGTGCACGTTTCGCGGTGGCGCCGCCCCGCTCAAGCTCGGTGGCGATCCCGTCACCGCGCTAGCGGCCCGTCTCTCGCCGGACGGCGCACAGATCGCGTTCATCGGCAAGTCGGTCGATCCCGATGGCGGCAGCGGCCTCTTTACGGTCCCCGCGAGTGGAGCGCCGGTTCGCCAGCTCGCTGCGTTCGCGGTCGACGGGGGACTCGGCGGACCCGAGTGGAGCCCAGACGGCGCGTGGCTCTACTTCGCACGCCCGGATAGCACGAACCATTCTTCGATCGAGCGAATCGCCGTTCCTCCGTCGGGGTCGCGCCAATCGGCAAAGCCCGCGGTCCTGGCGCGCATCAGTGGCAGCTTGGTGCAACCGGCCCTCTCGCCCGACGGCCGAACGCTCGCGGTCACCGAGTGGCAGGGCGGGACGTTGCTTTGGACTGTCCCGGAGGAGCCGGTCCGCCACAAGGAGCGTCAGACACCTCCGGCCGTCGATCTCACCCATCATGCCATCTCTTCATCGGTGGTTGATCCGGCGCTGCTGGATCTGGCGCATCGGATTGTGGCGGCGACGCCCGCCGTCATGCGGCTCTGGCCAGCATTTTGGTCGCGGCGCATGCCGTTCTTTCTGATTGCGCCGGATCACCACGAGACGATCCTGGTGGCGCGCGACTGCGCGTTCCCCGGCTTCGATTCGGTGACCGGGCCGGGAGTTCCCGCCAATCTGGTGGGGCACGTGTTCCGTTCCGAGAACGGCTGGACGCCGGACATCGAAGACGACCTCGGTCTCGGCGTTCCCGGGCTGAATGTGAGTGCCGGTGTCCGCGACTCCATCGATCGCGAGGCGGTACGCGAGCGGGCGCTGCGCGAGTTCTTCGTGCGCGCGTTCGGCCTGCAGCAGTTTGGTCTGGCGTTCGCGTGGCGCCCGGTCATCCGATACGCGGACTATCCGGGATTCAGCTTCGCGCATGGGTATGGCTGCCCGTATAACGATCTCGCGTCGTGCCTGGCCGCGGAGCGCTTGGAGCGGTTGGCGCTCCTGCGCGCGTTCGATGCCGACGACCGTGCACTGCCGCGCCGACTCGCGCGGTATCTGAGCGTGCGCTGGCTCAACGAGGCGAGCACGTTGAGTCGGCGCGGCGGGGGTGGGGCGGAGCGGTTCGCTGGGATTACCGCGATGGTGGGCGAGCGAGCGGCGCTGCTCGCTGCCGGCGGCCGCGCGGCTTCCTACATCACCGATGTCCGGCGTCGGCTCGGCGACACGCTTCGAGTCGAGCACGCGCCGCTCGAAGCGCACCCTCGGATTCAAGTGACGGGTGAGGCCATGGCCATCCTGTTGGACCGGTTGGGCGTCAATTGGCGCGAGAGCGTACGGGATACGCTCACATTGGAAGGCGCGGCGGCCAAAGCCGTGCATTTTGATTCGACGACTGCGTTGACCATGGCCGGACAGGTCATGAGGGAGGAAGATTTCCCCGCGTTAGTCGCTCAGGCGCGGCGCGAGTTGGGTGGCGTGCCGGCGACGACACCGGGTCAGCCAGACGAGACGTACTACCTCAACGCATATTTGGTCCGAGCGCTCTATGCGCTCGACGAGCGTAGCGATCCGCTCAAGGTCGATATGCGAGTGCGAGCGGGAGATTCGAGCGCGATCTCGATCGACGCGGACGGCGGTACGGCCGGGACGCTCACGCCGGGTCCAGGCTACTTGATCGTGCCCAGGGCGAAGCGAGTCATTGTCCGAACAAAGGATGTCGAGCTGACCGTCACTGGGCTCCCGGTGTCGATCGACGCGCGTCCCCAGAATGCTCCGGGTAGGAAGCGGATTGTGATTTTCGTTCCGGACTCGGTCGCGGCGGCGGTACGTGCGTCCGGCCGCGCGACCACGTTCGACCGCGGTGGCCTTCGAGTCCGTACCTCGGGGACTCTTTCGGTACTGGCGATTTTCGCCGGTGGCCTATTGCGGTAAGGATGCGCGCTCGCCCCTCAGTCACAGAAGAACATGGAGGGTCGGAGGAGCGCGGAACTCGTATCCGCGAGGCGACGATGGACGGTCCGGGTCGAGGCGTAGCATAGGATAGCGCGAGAGCAGCAACTCCACTGCCAGACGGACCTCTGCTCGCGCCAGTGCTGCGCCAAGACAGAAATGGCGTCCCGAGCCAAACGAGAGATGATCGCCGGCGTTGGCGCGGCGGATGTCGTACCGGTCGGGATCGGGAAAGTGCGCCGGGTCGCGGTTCGCGGCCCCCAGCATGCACTGCACGACGGCCCCCGGGTCGAGCCGTACCCCGGCGAGCTCGGTCGCTGTGCCGACATGCCGCGTACACGACTGGACAGCCGGCTCCCAGCGCATCGCTTCCTCGATGGCTGACGACAGCATCGCGGGATCGCGCCGCACGTCCGCTAACGCGTCAACGTGGCTCAGCAACGTCCAGATGACGTCGAGCAGTGTCGATTCTGTCGTTTCAATGCCGCCGAACAACACGATCAGTGCGTTGGCGAAGATCTCGTCGTCGGAGAGTCGGTCCGGCTGATGGCGGGCCAACGCACCGAGCAGCGACGGATCGGCAGTGCGCTCGGCGTCATGCAGGACCGGGCGCATGGACTCCCGAAACTCGACCACGCTCGCGTGCCCACGGGCGCGAATCGCGTCGTCCCATGCGAAGTTGGCGAGCGCCGCCGCGAAGTCCTCATACCAGCGGCGGATCGTCGCGTGGAACGCGACGGGGATGCCCAGCACCGAGCCCACCGTATAGACGGCGAGCGGGCTTGCCAGCGACTGTCGCAGGTCGACCGCCCGTCCGGCAAAGGCGTCGAGCAGCGCCCGCGCGCGGACCTCGATCAATGGCATGGCGTGATCTCGAACCGCTCGCGTGTTGAACGGCCCGCTGCACTGGCTCTTGTACCGCCGGTGCTGGTCGCCCTCCACGCTCAACATCGACTCGCCGAACGTATCGCGGATCGTCGAGCGCGGCGCGTCGGTGCGGAACGTCCCGGGATCTCGCAGCACCTGCATCACGTCATCGTATCGCGTGACGAACCACATGCCGGCGTCCGCGATCCAGGCGACAGGCTCCGTCTCGCGTAAGCGGGCGAGCACGGGATACGGGTCGACGGCGAGATCACTGAGGCGCACGGCCATGGTGTTACGGTAGTGAGGATGTCGAGCCGTAAGCTACTCCCGCGGCCGTCGCTTCCCCTTTGGCGGGTGGATCGTCTCTCCGCGGGCCAGCATTTCGACAAACTTCGCTATGCGCTTCGCGCGGGTTTCGGGCCGCTTGGCTTCGCCTACCCGATAGATAATGGCGTACCGGTTCGCTCGATCCAGCGTCTCGAAGAACCGCGATGCGGCCTTGTTCGAGCGCAATGACGCGAGCAAGTCTTCTGGTGGCTCTGCCCCAGCCTGGGAAGGGTACGCGGCGTCCCATCGGCCATCCGCTTTCGCAGCGTCGACCTCGGCGAGACCGGCCGGCAGCAGGCGGCCTCGCTCAGCCAGCCGATCTGCCGCTGCGCGGTTCTTTGCGGACCAACGGCTACCGGGTCGCCGCGGCGTCATACGGACGAGGAAGTAGCACTCGTCGAGCTTCGCGAGTTGGCCGTCAATCCAGCCACAGCAAAGCGCCGTCTCTATCGCTTCATCTCGTGTGATGGTCGCCTCGGGCGCCCCGGCCTTCGAGAGCTTGAGCCAGAAGCCCTTCGAGGTTCGCGGTTCGCGAGACATACGGGTTTGAAGCTCGTGCGAGTTCTTGAACGCCAGGATCGGTTCTTTCACGGGGTGCGGATACTCGTCGCATCGTGCTCGATCCCTTCGGCAACACACCGCAGATCGTACAACTCTCGTATGAGCGGATGGTCCAGCGCATCCGGACTCAGTGAACGGAGGCGCCTTTTTCCGAGCCTCCGATCGACGATGGCGAGCGCTCGAATGAGCGGATTGGGCGACTCCAATGCCTGCTCAACCGTCTGCGAGAGGTACTCTTCGAGATCGTCGTAGAACTCGAACTGTGTCACTATGCCCTGCTTGCGGGTGATCGCCGTCGCTGGAGCCCATCCGTCTTGGAATTCGGCACGAAATGCCGGATCGCTGGCCACGACATGCGCGTTCGCTTCTCGCAGGCCGCGTGCGATGTGGTATCGGATGGCTGCCGTCCGATGGTAGCTCACGCTAACGACCTCGCGACCATCGACGGTAAGCCATACGCGGCCGTCGCTATCGTGGGCATGCCGATATCGGGCGCTATGCAACTCGATTCGGCCGCGGAGCGAGGTCGCTATCCGGCTCTCGACCATCTGCTTGAGTCTCGACCACCGCATGGTTGGCTCCCGCCGCATCGGTCGGCGTGCGCTCTAACCACCTGAGCTACCGGCCTCCGGAGCGGATCCACGAAGGCCTCGACTATCAGCGAGTTGTTAAGTCCTCGTAACTCAATCGGGACGGCGGGATTTGAACCCGCGACCCCCTGAACCCCATTCGGTTCTCGGGGACGACATCAACAACATAGTTTGGCGCCGTTCAGAGTGAAAACCGGGCGTCGGGCCCGATCTTCAACGCCCAAATGTCGGCGCCTGCCGGCGGAAACGGGCCCCCAAACGGGCCCCCGCTGTAGCGGAGCGCCAGATTTCTTACCCGTCCTGTAGCGCCACGGTGGGACTCACGCGCGTCGTGCGGAACGCGGGAATCACCGCGGCCGACACGGTCACGAGAGCGAAGAGTAGCGCGGCGCCGGCGAAGATGATCGGATCGTGGGGATTGATCCCGACGAAGAGTCCGGCCAACCCTCGGGTCAACCACCAGGCGACTACAGAGCCGGACACGATCCCGGCGCCAGCCAGGAGGAGCGCATGGCGCAGCACGTCGCCTATCACGTGGGCGCGCGTGGCGCCGAGCGCGAGACGGAGACCGATCTCGCGCCGACGCTGTCTGACGATGTAGGAGAGAACGCTATAGATCCCGACCATGCCGAGGATCAGGGCGACCGTCGCAAAAAGCGACGCGAGGAATGTCGAGAAGCGCGCCGTTCCGACCCATTCAACTACGTGCGCGCTCAACGATTCAATTTGGGACACGGGAGCCAGCGGGTCTAGCCTCGAGACCGTGCGTTGAAGCGTCGCGGTCAGCGCTTCGGGCTCGCCGTGCGTCCGCACGGCGATCGCGAAGGTGTTGAGGCGCCACGGGATCTGCGCGTACGGTACGTACATCACCGGCACGTCATCGGCCTTGAGGCCGCCCTGTCGGATGGATGCGGTGACACCGACGATCTCCATTGTATCCGCCGTCCATGGGATCACGAGGCGCCGGCCGATCGGATCGCGGCCCGCGAAAAACCGACGCGCCGTGCGCTCATCGATAACGGCGACCTTGACGGCGTGGGCGCCATCGGATGGCACCACGCCACGGCCGTGCAGCAACGTGATGCCCATCGTGCGGAAGTAATCCGGGGCAATGAAGTAGGGCCTCAAGGTCGGTTCCTTGCCCGGGTCGGGCGCGGGATCCCCAGCGATGTGGAAGACCCATCGGATCGTCGGATTGCTTGGCAGCGCCGAGCTGACGCTCGCCGACAAGACGCCCGGCTGCGCGGCGAGCAGCTCGGTGAGCTGGGCGCCGAATGCGGCCTCTCGTTCCGCGGTCGGATACCGTTCTGCGGACAGCGCGACGTGTGCCGTAAGCACCCCGTCCGGCCGGAAGCCCAAATCGGCATGCTCGAAGCGCGCAAAAGTCTCCGCCAGGAGTCCGGCACCCGTCAGGAGCACGAGCGCGATCGCCACCTGCAGTACGACGAGGACATCCTGCACGCGATGCTGCCGCCCGGAGGCCGTCCCGCGCGCTCCCTCCTTGATCGCTCCGGCGGGATTTCCACCTGACGCGTGCCAGGCCGGAAGGACGCCGAAGATGACCACGGTCACCATCGTCGTGAGTATGCAGAATGCGACGACGCGGCCATCAACGGCGATGTTCCCTACGCGCGGAAGCGCGAATACCCCCGTTGGCGCCAACGCGCGTAAGGCCCCGACACCGGCAACCGCCAGAGCGACGCCGATGGTCGCCGCGCCGGTACCGAGCACCAACGCTTCGGCGATCAGCTCGCGCACCAGGCGGCCGCGCGTTGCGCCGAGTGCGGCGCGCATCGCCAGCTCGCGTTCGCGCGCCAAATTCCGCACGAGAAAGAGGTTGGCGAGATTCGCGGCGCCGATCAGCAACACGCACGCCGCCGCGGCCAGCAACATGGTCAGCGCTGGTCTCACGTCACCCACGAGCTGGTCCGGAAGCGACAACGCGAATATGGACCAACCCTGGTTCGTCTGAGGGTACGCTATGGCGAGCCGCCCGCCGATCACATTCAGCTCGCGCCGCGCCGCCTCCGGTGTCACGCCAGTAGCGAGTCGGCCATAGACCTGAGCAAAGTGCGCACCGCCGCGCAACACATCATTGGGTCCGAATCGCCACCGCACCCAGAGCTCGACCTCGTGGGTAAGGCCGGGCGGCGCCACCCCCACGATGGTGTACGGGTGGTCGTCGATCGTGAGTGGCCTGCCGAGAACCGATCGCGCGCCACCGAACCGCCGTTGCCAGAAGCCGTATCCAATCACGACCTCGTCAGGGCCGCTCGAGTCCGACGCCAACCCTCGGCCGAGGACCGGCGTGAGGCCTAGCACCGAGAAGTAGTTCGGGGTCACGGAAAGCGCGGACACGCGCTCCGGCGCCCCTTGGCCCGTCACCGTGCCCTCGTCGTCGCCCGTGGACGCGGCGAGATCCGCGAAGTCGTGGCTCTGGGCCCGCAGGTCGAGGTAGTCGGCCACCATGAGGAAGACCTTCGGGAGCTGCATGGCGGGATTGCGCTCCCAAATCGTCAGCACACGATCCGGATCGCGATACGGGAATGCCTTGAGCAGCACCCCGTCAACGAGCCCAAACACAGATGCGGTCGCGCCGATCGCGATCGCCATGGTGAATGTCGCTGCGATCGTGAACGCGGGACTCGAGAGCAAGCGACGCAACGCTAACCTCAAGCGGTCACCTCACGAATCAATTCGTTCGGCCGGGAGCCGGCCAGGGCGTTGAACTCCGGATCATGTGCGACCGGTCGTAATACCCGCAACTGGCGCAAGCCCCTACCAGGCGGTAGGTCGGCGTAGGAGTCGCTTACGATCCCTTGGGCGGAGACCTCCCGGTGTCCCTCTTATGCGACGAAGCGGGAAGCGGCCATCAGAGAGTCACTCGGTAGACGCTACATAGGCCGTGGCAGTGGCACTCTTCGCAATCGGCTGCCTTTCACCACGCTGCCCGGCCCAATCGGAGCCGCTGGCGATGACAGTCAATATGAGCGTGACTAAAGCGCCGACGGTGGCCGGTCCGGTCCGGAATAACACGACTCCGCAAGCTGGTCGCTGTCCTCGAAACACCAGCTCACCGAAATCTTTATCAAAGGTCAGAAGAACACGCTGTTCCTCGACAGCCTTCGCCAGCACCGCCTGGTCCGTCAGGCCGGCGAAACCCGTAGTGATCCACAGAACGTCGTGGCCGGCTGCCCGTAACCCGTCGATCGCGTCCGCCGGCACATTCTCATCGGCGAGAAATCGTCCCACGGCTGACCTGTCTAAGCGTGGGCGCGTATAGGCACGTCGCGCGCTAGCTGCACGGCTTCGCTTGCATAGGCCAGACACGCGTGAATCGCGTCTGTTGTAAGGCGCGGATAATTGCGCAAAATCTCCGCCTCGGACGTTCCTCCGGCCATGAGGTCGAGCACGAAGTCCACGGTCAACCTGGTTCCCTTGACCACGGGCTTGCCGGTCATGACCTCAGGATCTGCCGTTATGAAGTCTTCCCAGCGCATGTTGCTCATGTGACTACCCCCCCAAGTGGTCGGAAAAGCTCCAGTTGCTCTGGGCACCGCTGTGCCAGAATTGCTTTCATCGCGGCTGCTAAGCGGCCCCAGAATGGCTCCGCGAATACCTTATAGGCCCGACACGCGGACGTATAACTGGCCTTATCAGCGTCACATAGCGCGGCTGATAGTAATGTGCACGTATACCGGCCTGCATTGCAGCGTAATTCCAAGGCGAAAGCTGGTACATAATCCGCCCGAGGCTTGAGGTGTCGATCGAACGCGTCAAACCAACGTAGCCACCTAGACAGGTGTGGGGCAATCGCCATTTAGTGGTGAGATTCGCTAGCGCGATCGCGTCTGCCGGCGCCGCGCTCCAGTTTCCGCATCCCTTGCGAATAAATCACCCGGCGCGACGCCGAAAAATGCACACAGGCGGTCGATGGTGTCAGCACCGATCCGCTCGAATCGTCCATCCTCGGTGGCCAGCTTATAGCTGGCGTGCGGACTGAAGCCAGCACCCGTTATCAGGTCGTAAGGCTTCAAGCCACGCTGCCGAAGCAGTTCTGCCACCCGCAGTCGGACCACCCTGCGTCCTCAGTAAGGGAATGACCAAGTGCGCAATCCAGCGATCTGAGCCGCGACACTCGACTAATCTCCCTCCGAGCAACAGTTGACACTATTGGCATGTACGCTATTGTATTCCACATGCCAATAGTTCACCTGTTGCAGGGCCTAGATCGCCGCCGATGCCGCGACGGTGACCTAGGGCTCACGGAGGGTTAGTCATGTTTGAGGGTCGTGCAGTTCTATACCGGACCATCCGAACTCTCGCGCGCACGATCGAACGCGAACGAGCCAGGCAAATGGCCGGTCCACAGTTCGATGCCTGGCTTGACGAGCACTGCTACACCGGCCGTGATCTACCTCAAGGCACGCGTTCCAAAACCATCGCCTGGAGTGCCGCGGAGGCTTGGCCGGGTTCCATCGAGTGGTACGTCCTCGACGATTCCGTTATCGGCGCACCGGAGCATGGTTGTCTGTTCTACGAGATCCCGTTCGCAGATCTTGAGCTCATGCCTCAGCTTCCGGAGTTCCGGTCCCTTTCGCGCGGACGTCGTCACGCCGGGGATCGATATCTCGCCACTCGCGCGGCGTTGCACGAGCTGGCCGCGCAAGCCGAGACAGAAGGCGATCGAGTACGGTGGGTCAAGATCGAGCTGGCCCTGGTACTCGCCGAGGCAACTGGACGGCGGCTCGGTTCGATCAGGCAGCTGCGGTGGGAAGACGTTGACTGGAACGCCGGCACGATTCGCTGGCGTGCCGAAGCGGACAAGAAACGCCGAGAGGCTATCGTGCCTGTGCCCGTTCGGCTGCTCGACGAGCTGCGGCGCTTTCAGCGCGAGCTGCGTGCGGTTGCCGGTTTGGTGTTCGGCGCCGAGCACGACGCGACGAAGGCGATGGATCGCCATCTGTTCGACAAGTGGCTAGCGCATGCTGAGAAGAAAGCAGGACTTAAGAAGCTGGACGGCGGACTATGGCACCCGTATCGGCGAAAGTGGGCAACGGAGCGAAAGCACCTCTCGATTACGGACGTTGCCGAAGCTGGCGGGTGGAAAGACACGGTGACATTGCTCACGTGCTACGCGCGGTCAGATAACGAAACGCTCCTCGCCGTGATGAGCGAGGAGCGGAAGCTTCGAGACTGCGCGGTTGGTGCGAGAAACGGGCCCCCAACGGGCCCCCGTTAATCTTGCAAATCGTAAGTCTTTATAAATCAATCGGGACGGCGGGATTTGAACCCGCGACCCCCTGAACCCCATTCAGGTGCGCTACCGGGCTGCGCTACGTCCCGTACCTAACGTCGGGAAGGTAACTTGTTGCCATATGGTCCTCCAGCATCGACTCGGCGGCTATCTCGAGTACTCGGCCCCTGCCGCGCTGGCACCGTATTGCGAGGCCGTGTGGACCTACAAGACGCCGAGCGAGCATCAGGAAGCAGTGCACCGGGTGCTGCCCGATCTGGCGGTGAATATCCAGCTCGCGTATCTCAGGGATGCCGCCGGGCACGTATGTGAGCCAACACTCGTCGTCGGCGGCCCGATCGCGACGCCGGTCGTCGCAGGGTTCGAGCCGGGGCGCGAGATCGTTGCGTTGAAGGTAAAGCTCGAATGGAGCGATGCGGTGTTGGACCAGCTCCCGCGCCTGGCACGGGTAGTCCTCGACCGCCTCTCTCACACCCTGTCGATCGAGGAGGCGACCGATCTGCTGGTCGCGAACGTCGCACCGCGGCCTCGCGCGGCCCCCGTGGCGGCGCGGGCGCTCGACATCGTGCGATGGACGAGAGGGCAGTGCGCGGTCGAGCAGGTCGCCGACCGGCTCAATGTCTCGCCACGGCACTTGAGACGCGAAGTCGAGCGCCAAGCCGGCGTCACGCCCAAGATGTACGCGCGTACGGTAAGGCTGCTGCGGGCCGTAACGATCGCCGATGCGTATCCGGCGGCGCAGCCCATATCGTGGGCGAAAGTGGCAGCGGATAGCGGGTTCTACGATCAGTCACATCTCATTCGCGAATGCCACGCGCTCTGTGGCCTCACGCCCGGTGAAATCCTCATGGAGCGCCGGACAGAGATGGTGGGTCAAAGCGCGCCATGAACCCCCAACCAGCCGTCGCCTCGCTGACCGCGAGCAACAACTCGTTCGGCCCTTTCTTGAGCGGCAAGAAGACCGCGTCCGCGTAGGGATAGAAGAATCCCAGCGCCGACGGGTCGCGATAGGACATGCTGTTGCGACCCGCGTAGAGCGGACGGCCGTTGAGATAGACGACGATGTCGTCGCTATAGCCGATCCACATTTTTCGCACGACATCCCGATCGGACACGACAGTGTTCCGCGCGAAAACGACTTCGGTCGCCGGCGTCCGCGCCGACGGACCATTGGGCAACGGCTTCTCGCCCTCGGTGCTCGGATCCTTCCGGTAGCGGCCGATCATGACAATCCCCTCGCGCTCGGCCTCGACCGGCTGCCACTGTAGCGAGCGGACGTCCGGATAGACCTCGGGATTTTGACGCGAGGCGAGAAAGGCTTGCGACAGCGACCATCCGGCCGTGATCGCGCCCGGCGCGAACGTGCGCTGGCGATCGAGCGCGTACGTCGTCGTGTCCGGCCGATAGCGCAGATTCGAGATGTAGGCGCCGCCGGCACGGCCCCAGATCCCGATCGTGCCGCCGACGCTGCCGAGGGCGAGATCGTGTACTTCGAGCGTCGGCGTCGTTGCCGTGTCGAGGTAGATCGAGGCCACGAGACCCTTGACCACGATCCGCACGTGCGCCCACTGTCCTTGAGGGAAGTCAGGTGACCCCGCGTAGTCGGGTACCGGGAAGAACTGCCACGCATTCATGTCGTAGAACGATGGCGTGTACTGCAACGTCGGATCGAAGTGCGGCGGTCGGAAGAACACGATCTCGTAGCGCTCGTGGGGGTCCCCCACGTGAAATCCAATGCCGTAGAATCCCCCGCTGTCGTACGTCGCGACATCCGCGTCGATCGTCCCGTTGCGGAAATTCACGCCGCTCGCGTACGCAAACCCGCTCCTGACGAGCAGACTCGGTCTGCCGAGATGCGTTGCGAATCTCACGCTGTTGTCGGGCAACTTGTCACGCTCGAACAGCGTGTATGACGTCCATCGGTCGGGCGTCAGGGGGACCGTAACGTCCTGCGCCGCGGCCCGGGCGACGGCCAGCGTGCCGAGTACGATGAGTCGCATTTGACGGACGGTATGTTTCGAGTATGGCGACCGATTGGATAAAACGGCCACTGCCTGATCTCGATCTGTATCTCGCCCACGCGTTCAAGCCCTATCCGGCTGTCTGGGCCCAGCTTGTCGCGCGTGGCGCCGATCGGGACGTCACCGACCACGCATTTTGGCGCATCCACAGTGCACGCGTGCCTATGACGCTCGACGGCCACACGAAAGCGTTCGGGCCGCCGGCCGAACGCCGCGATGACTCCTATCTCTGGCCGCTCACGCTGTGGCCGGATCATCAGTTGCTGGTTGCATTCTTCGATGATCGACCCGATTGGGACATCGGGAAAGCCTGCCAGATCGTGCGCCGGGTACCGGGCCGGCCCGAACGCGTGTCACCGCTCAGCATCGATGCGGCGCGACGCGCGCTTCGCCTTGGCTATGACACGACAGCCGAAGCCCAGGCCTCGCTCGGAGACTGCGACCGCTACGATGGCTGGTGGCCGTGGGACTCGTGGGAGTACGACGTTCCCGATGGATCAGTACTACAGTGCGTTTTCTCGCTCGGCATCCTCGTCGACATCACATCGGAGCGCCTGCACGATCCTATTTCTCGACGAACCCATCCTGTGCCAACTGATCCGACGTCATCGTGATGACGTCGACATGCAAGCGGATCGGCTTGAACGGGTTGTTCGTCGTGTCTTTCGGCACCGACACGATGGCCTCGACGACGTCCATGCCTTTGAATACCTGCCCAAAGACCGTGTAGTGGTTGTCGAGCCGCGCGAGCCCCTGCTTGTTGGCGACGATATAGAACTGGCAGCCCGGATCCAACGACTGCTTGTTCCCATCGGTCCCGGCGCCGACCGCCCCATACACATGCTTCAAGTCGTCGCGGAACTCCGGCGCCAACAAGTTGGGGAACGAGCCGAACCCCTGCGGCGTGTCGGGACACCCACCCTGCGCCACGAAATCCTTGATGACACGGTTGAACGTCAGCGTGTCCCAGTAGTGCCCCCCCGCGAACTTGATGAAACTCGCCTTGTGCACCGGCGTCTCGTCATGGAGCACGAACAGAATCTCGCCGAGATCGGTTTTGATCCGACCGACTTGATACGTCTTGACTGACCGCCCGGTGCTGGCCACGAGCGGAAGAGTGAGCAGCAGGATGAGCGCGAGTCGTCGCATGGCGCCCAAGATACGGGCGCTATCGCCTGTGCACCAACCGCGCGTCCGGATCTGCACCCTGCCACCCGGCGCGGGCGAGCTCGGGGGTCGGGGACTCGGCCTCCGGATATCCGATGCAGAGGTAGGCGACGAGATCCCACGACGGCGGGACATCGAGCGAATCGCGGACGCCGATCGGATCGAGGATCGAGACCCAGCCCACGCCGATCCCCCAAGCCCGAGCGACGAGCCACAGCGTGTGGACGGCCGTGACCACGGAGTAGTGAAGCATCGCCGGCATCGTGCGCTGGCCGAGTCCGTGGCCGGCCTCAGTGCCGGTGTCGGCGAACACCGCGAGATGTACTGGTGCGTCGTCCAACCCAGCCAGCTTGAGCTCGGCGTAACGCCGCGCGCGCTCGCCAGCGTACTCGGCCAGCGCCTCCCGGTTGCAGGCCAGGAAGTTCGCCCGCACTTGAGACCGAACCTGCGGCGACTCGACCAGCACGAAACGCCACGGCTGGCTGTACCCCACCGACGGCGCAAGACAGGCGCGCTCGACGAGCCGCTCGACTATGCCTGGCTCGAGCGGAGCGGTGGCGAACCGTCGCACGTCCCGCCGCCAGAGGAGCAGGGCATCGAGCCCCTCGCGGAATAGTTGGTCGAACCGCGGGGTATGAGTCTGAGCCTCGGGGACTGTCACCGACTCCATACCCCGAGCGATAGCTGGCGTACTCGCTATGTTCAAGGAGCCATGCGTACACTCCCCTGGTTGTGCGTCCTGGCCGGCTGCGCAGGCGGTCACGACGCCGGAGTCGTCACACCGCCGCTCGGCTCGACGACGATCACGGTGCCCGCCAGCATGCGCAGCGCGCCTTTCGACGTCCCGCGCTCCCTCAAGGTCCCAACCGGCTACCACATCGCGGTCTACGCACGCATCCCGAGCGCGCGGTTCGCCGTCGTCACGCCGGACGGCAACCTCCTGGTCTCAGTCCCGAACTCGGGGTCGGTCCAACTCGTCCGCCCGAACGCGACCGGCGATCCACTCGTCTCGACCTACCTCTCCGGTCTCGACAACCCGCAAGGACTCGCGATGCACACCGTCGGCGGCGTGACGTATGTGTATGTCGCCGAGGAGACCCAGGTCGATCGGTACGTCTGGACTGCTGGCCAGCTCACGCCGGCGGCTCGCCAGGTCATCGTCTCCGGACTCCTGACCGGCGGCTCGCATCCGTACAAAGACCTCGCCCTCGATGCGACCGACAAGCTCTACGTCGCGCTCGGCTCGAGCTGCAACATCTGCACGGGTGATCTCACGAGTACGCCCCAGCGAGCCGCGATCTATCAGTACAACGCCGACGGGACTGGCGGCCACCTGTTCGCGAACGGACTCCGCAATCCAGAAGGGCTCGCGATCCTGCCAAGTAATAACACACTGTGGGCGGCGGTGAACGAACGGGACGACATCCCGTATCCGTATCACGACCAGAGCGGCAACTCGTATGGTGGCGTGTACAAGCCGTACGTCGACAATCACCCGCCCGATGAGCTCACATCAGTGCGCGACGGCGGGAACTACGGGTGGCCGTACTGCAATCCCACGCAAGATTCGTCGGCCGGCTACGACGACATGCCGTTCGATCCATCGGTCGACCAAGGCGTCAACGATGCGAACCAAGTCAGCTGCGCCACGATGGATCGCATCGTAAAAGGTATCCAAGCGCACTCTGCCCCCCTCGGTCTCACGTTCACGATCGGCACCAAAGCTCCGGCACCGTACAGCAGCGGGGCAGTGCTGGGCCTGCACGGATCATGGGACCGGTCCACCAACACCGGCTACAAGGTCATCTATGTGCCGTTCTCGGGATCGCTCCCGAGAACCGGTACGACCCCAACCGATTTAGTGAGCGGCTGGGCCGATGCCCATAGTTACTGGGGCCGGCCCGTTGACGTTGTGATCGACGCTTCGGGTCGTTTCTTCATTACGGACGATCAAGCGGGCGCGATCTACGCGCTGATCGCGCCATGAGCGCGGGGTGACGCCGAACACGCGCTGGAACGCTCGAGTAAACGCCGCGTCGCCCTTGTAGCCGACGGATTTCGCGATCGCGTACAACTTGCTCCCCTTCTCGCGCAGAAGCCGACCCGCGGTCTCCATCCGCCAACGCGTGAGATACTCGAGCGGCGTCTCGTCGAGCAGTGCCTTGAAGCGCGCGGCGAACGCCGATCGCGACATACCCGCGGCGGACGCGAGCGTTGCCAAGGTCCAGGGCTCCCCGATCGCGCGGTGCATCGCCTCGAGGCTCTTGCCGATCTGTGGATCGGCCAACGCCTGCAGCCACCTCGGCTTCTGCGTGCAACTACCCGATGCCGCATGAGCCCGCAGGGCTTGGATGAAGAGAATGTCGGCGAGTCGCGTGACGATCACCGGCGACCCCGGCGCGGGCGACGTCAGCTCGGCGCTCAGCATCTGCAGCGTCGTCACGAGCGCGTGACTGCGCGGCTCATCAGCGCGGATCAGGATCGCCGGAGGCAGGAGATTGGTGAACCGGCCGCTCGAAGGATCGAGCGCGAACCAGCCATTCACGATCGTCGTCGGCGCGCCACCACCACCCACGCGCATGACGCCGTCAACACCAGGGGGCGCGACCTCACAGAAGCTCACCGCGCGGGAGTGCGGCTGATCGCCGAGCACATATTCCGTGTTCGGTGCGACGAGCACGCAGTCGCCACCGACGAGCGGAATCGCCTCGCCGCCGGCGACGCGCAGATAACAGTTCCCGCGCGCGACGTATGCGAAATGCGCGTACGCATAGACGGTAGCAGGGTCACTTTTGTGGCGCTCGAGCCCCCACGGCGCCGTCGCTTCGATGCGCGCTCCCACGGCGCTCGACACATGGATTGCGGTGAAGACGTCTGTCATAGGGTCCATTTTTTCCCTCCAATCTGGACGATCAGTCAAGAAATATGGACTGTTGAGCACTACTAGTACAAGTTCATTAGCGTACTATTTACACCATGCCAATTCTCATACTCGTCGGCCGCATCCTGTTCTCGATCATCTTCCTCTCGGCGTTCTTCGGCCACTTCAAAGCCGGCACGATCGCCTACGCGAAACAGGTTGGACTGCCGGCCGCGTCCGTACTCGTGCCGGCCTCTGGCGTCCTCGCGGGAGTCGGGGCGCTCTCCGTGATGCTCGGCTTTCACGCCCGCATCGGCGCCGCGCTCATCGCGCTCTTTCTCATTCCCGTTACCTACAAAATGCACGACTTCTGGAATGCGAAGGACCCGATGATGGCTCAGATGCACCAAGCCATGTTCTTCAAGAACGTCTCGATGCTCGGCGCGGCGCTTCTCATCATTGCCTTCGGCTCGGGTCCGCTCAGCATCGCCGCCTGACGAGCTCAGCCGAATGTAGATGAGTTGATACAGTCGATTGCTGTAGTCTTGGTAGTTGCAACCAATAAGTTGCGAGACCGATTAGTCGACTGTGCACGAGACCTACCATTGGAATTGCTCCGTCATGCGCGTGTTGATGTTCGGGTGGGAGTTTCCCCCGTATCGCGCGGGCGGATTGGCAACCGCCACGCTAGGACTCGTCAAAGGGCTCGTGCAACGTGGCGTCGGCGTCACGCTCGTGGTGCCGTTCCCGGTCACCGCGCGGAGCGCCGAAGGCGCGCGACTCGTGAGCGCCACCGAGATCGCCGAGCGATTCTCGATCGTCCGCATCGACTCGCCGCTGGTCGCCTACACCGGCGCGGCCGATTATCTGTTTGAGCTGAAGTCCGTCGCGACCTCCGGGCCCATGCCCGCCCCTGCCGCTGTCTACGGGCGGGACCTCATGACGGAAGTCGACCGGTTCGCTACCGTCGCCGCCCACATCGCGGCGACAGAACCGCACGACGTGATCGACACCCACGACTGGATCACGTTCGCCGCCGGCTTACGCGCCCGTGGTGCGTCCGCGAAACCCCTCATCGCCCACATTCACGCGACCGAGTACGATCGCGCCGGCGATGGCGCCAACCCCGCGATCCTCGCGCGCGAATGGGAGGGACTCCATGGCGCGGACCGGATCATCGCCAACAGCCATCGGCTCGCCCGGCGCGTCACGGACCAGTTCCACGTCTCGGGCGACCGCGTCGACGTGATCCACTGGGGCGTCGACGGCATTCGCGTCGCGGTCGATGAAGCGCACGCAAGCGACCGCCTCCTCGGCAACGCCCACCCGGTGCTGCTCTTCATCGGCCGCGTCACCTGGCAGAAAGGCCCCCGGTACTTCGTCGACGTCGCCCGGCGCGTGGCCGACTATTTTCCGAACGCACGGTTCGTGGTCGTCGGGGAAGGGGACGCGCTCCCCGACATGGTCCGGTACGCGGCCGATGTCGGGATCGGCGAGCAGATCCTGTTCGCCGGCGGCGTCGAAGGACCAGAGGTCGACCGGGCGTATCGCATGGCGGACGTCTGCGTGATGCCGTCGGTGAGCGAGCCGTTCGGGCTGGTCGCGTTGGAGAGCTTACGGAACGGTACGCCCTGTATCGTGCCGCGGGAGTCGGGCGTCGCTGAAGTGCTGGAGAACGTGTTCAAGATCGACTTCTGGGACATCGAAGAAATGACGAACACGATCGTCGCGCTGGCGCGATATCCGGCGCTGAAGGACACGATTCGCGAGCAGGGACTCGCCGAGCTCGACTCGCCGCGCCTCGGGCTCGACGAGCCCGCGCGCCGCACCGAGGACGTCTATCGCCGGGTGGTGAACACCCATGGCTGATGTATGCTGTTATTTCCAAGTACATCAACCCTATCGGCTACGCGCATTTCGGGTGTTCGACATCGGGAACGGCGCGACGTACTTCGATGAAAAGAAGAACGTCGACATCCTGAAGCGTATCGCCGAGCGGTGCTACATCCCGGCCAACGATCTGCTGGCGCGACTGATCACCGAATCGGACGGCGCGTTCAAAGTCGCGATGTCCTTGAGCGGTACGCTCATCGAGCAGCTCGAGACGCATGCGTGCGACGCACTCGAAAGCTTCCGGTCCCTGGTTGCCACGGGCGGCGTCGAGCTGCTCGGCGAGACCTACTATCACAGCCTCGCGTCACTCGCCGACCCTGACGAATTTCGTGCGCAGATCACGCTGCACGGCACGCTCATCGAGTCGCTCTTCGGCCAGCGCCCGCGGGTATTTCGCAACACGGAGCTGATCATGAGCGACGAGATCGCACCCGTCGTTCGCGATCTCGGATTTGCGGGCGCCCTCGCGGAGGGCGCGGCGCATGTGCTGGGCTGGCGCTCACCCGCCTATGTCTACGAGGCCGGCGCGGCGCCTGGGCTCCGGTTGCTGACGCGCCACTATCAGTTGAGCGACGACGTCGCCTTTCGGTTCTCGGCTCGCGGCTGGAATCAATGGCCGCTCCGGGCGGACACCTACGCGGAGTGGCTGGCCAAGACGCCTGGCGATTGCGTCAATCTGTTCATGGACTACGAGACGTTCGGCGAGCACCAATGGGAAGAGTCTGGCATCTTCGAGTTCCTGGCCAGGTTGCCGGCCGAAACGCACGCGAGAGGCGTGAAGTTCCTACAGCCGTCCGAGCTCGCGACCCGTCAGCCGGCGGATCGGGTGTGGTTCAAAAGACCAACGTCCTGGGCCGACCAAGAGCGCGACGTCAGCGCCTGGCTCGGGAACCGTATGCAGCGCGCGGCCCACGACCGGGCCTATGCGCTACGGGGCGCCGTGCTGAAAACCGGCGATGCGATGCGGATCGAGGACTGGCGCCGGCTCACCACGAGTGATCATTTCTACTATATGGCGACCAAAGAGCATTCCGACGCCGAGGTCCACTCGTACTTCAGCCCGTACCGCTCGCCGTACGACGCCTTCATTCGCTACATGAACGTCATGCAGGACGTGCAACAGAAGAGCGAGGCGGCCGTCACCGCGTGAGCGAGGCCGACCGCATCGACGAGGACGCGCGGCGCGTCCGCAACTGGACGCGCTGGGGCCCGTACCTCTCCGAGCGCCAATGGGGCACCGTTCGCGAGGACTACTCGCCCGACGGCAACGTCTGGAACTTCGTCCCGCACGACCATGCGCGGAGCCGCGCGTACCGCTGGGGCGAGGACGGCCTCCTCGGCATCTCTGACCGCGAGTGCCGCCTCTGCTTCGCCGTCGCCCTGTGGAATGGCCACGACCCAATATTGAAGGAACGCCTATTCGGCCTCTCTGGACCGGAGGGCAACCACGGCGAGGACGTCAAGGAGTGCTACTACTACCTCGACTCCACACCGACCCACTCGTACATGCGCGCGTTGTACAAATATCCCCAACGCGCGTACCCCTATGACCAACTCGTTGCCGAGAATCGCCGGCGGACGCGGTTGGATCCCGAGTACGAGCTGATCGACACGGGCGTGTTCGACGAAGGGCGGTACTTCGACGTGACCGCCGAGTACGCGAAGGCTGCGCCGGACGACCTCCTGATCCGTATCACGGTCGCCAACCGCGGCCCGGAAGCGGCGTCATTGCACCTCATGCCGACGCTGTGGTTTCGGAATACGTGGTCGGGCGGACGGCACGGGCGCGAGTATCCGCCGAAGCCGACGATGAAGCAGGTTGCCCCGGGTCACGTGCACAGCGACCACGAGACGCTGGGACCGTACACGTGGTTTGCCGAAGGCGGGCCGCCGCTGCTCTGGACCGACAACGAGAGTGACCTCGTTCGCCTGTACGACATCCCGAATCGATCAGCGTATGTCAAAGACGCGTTCCACGCCTACGTAGTCAACGGGCGACAAGACGCTGTCCGCTCGGAGCCAGAGGGGACAAAAGTTGCCGCGCATTATCTGCTCGATATCCCCGCGGGAGTTGAGCAGGTCGTTCGCCTCAGGCTGACGGGTGGCGAGGTCCCACCGCGCGACCCATTTGGCGACGAGTTCGATGCGACGTTCGCCGCCCGCATTGGCGAGGCCGATGAGTTCTACGAGTCACGCATCCCCGAAGCAACGACCCGCGACGAGCGCGCGATCATCCGCCAGGGATACGCGGGCCTGCTCTGGTCGAAGCAGTTCTATAACTACGTCGTCTCCGAATGGCTGGACGGCGACCCGGCCGAGCCCCCGCCGCCGGCGTCACGGCTCCATGGGCGCAACAGTGATTGGCGGCACATGCACGCGCGCGACATCATCCTCATGCCGGACAAATGGGAGTATCCCTGGTTCGCCGCATGGGATTCCGCGTTTCACATGGTCTCACTCGGCGCCGTCGACACGCATTTCGCGCGGAACCAACTGATCCTGTTCATGCGCGAGTGGTACATGCACTCGAACGGTCAGATTCCCGCCTACGAGTTTGCGTTCGGTGACGTCAATCCGCCGGTGCACGCCTGGGCCTGTTGGCGTCTCTACAAGATGACTGGCCGCACGCGCGAGGCCCGCGACCGGCGATTCCTGGTTCGCGCCTTCCACAAGCTCCTCATCAACTTCACGTGGTGGGTCAATCGGAAGGACTTGGAGGGCAAGCACCTCTTCTCTGGTGGATTCCTCGGCCTCGATAATATCGGCGTATTTGATCGCTCTCGTCCTCTCCCAACCGGCGGACACCTCGAGCAAGCCGATGGCACGGCGTGGATGGCCTTCTTCTGCGTGACGATGATGTCGATGGCGCTCGAGCTCGCGCGCCAGGACCACGCGTACGAAGACGTCGCGTCGAAGTTCTTCGAGCACTTCGTCGCGATCTCCGACGCCATGAATACGTTCGGGGGGACGGGGCTCTGGAACGACGAGGACGGGTTCTACTACGATCAGCTGAGCGTCGACGGCGCCCGGCGCGCGTTGAAAGTGCGCTCGCTCGTCGGCGTCATTCCGCTGTTCGCGTGCGACGTGCTCACCGACGCGCTCGTCCAGTCGCTGCCCGGCTTCAAGAGTCGCCTCGAATGGTTCCTGGAAAATCGCCCGCTTCAGGCCCGGCTCATCGTCCACGCGGATCCCGCTTCTGCCGGCGCCGATGGCCGGCACCTGCTCGCGATCCCTTCGCGAGAGCGCCTCACGCGCGTGCTCCGCTACGTGCTCGACGAGAACGAGTTCCTCTCGCCCTACGGGATCCGCTCGCTCTCACGGGTGCACGCTGAGCACCCGTTCGACCTGGATGCGGGCGGTACCCGCTATCGGGTCGACTATGAGCCCGGCGACTCACAATCGGAGCTGTTCGGCGGCAACTCGAACTGGCGCGGACCCATCTGGTTTCCGCTCAATCATCTGCTGATCGAAGCGCTCGAGCGCTACGACTACTTCTATGGCGATTCGCTGAAGGTCGAGTGCCCGACCGGATCCGGGCAGTACCTCACGCTCGGCCAAGTGTCTCGCGAGATTCAGCGGCGACTGGTCTCCATATTCTTGCCCGACGCACACGGTCGCCGTCCGGTGCACGGCGATGATCCACGCTACGCGACAGACCCCGCGTGGCGCGATCTGATCTTGTTCTACGAGTTCTTTCACGGCGATAACGGTCATGGACTGGGAGCCAGCCATCAGACGGGATGGACGGCGCTGGTCGTGAGGAGTGTCGAGGACCTGGCGCGCGAGCGCAGCGGCGAGCGCCGCGGCCGCTACACCCCGGTTCGCCCGTCAGTGCAAATCTCGGCGGTGCCACATGCGCCCTGACGCCGAATGGCTGGAGACGGACGGACTCGGCGGATTCGCGATGGGCCCCGTCATTGGCCCACGCACGCGTCGGTATCACGGGCTTCTCGTCTGTGCGCGCCGGCCCCCCGCCGACCGCGTGATGCTCGTGAATGGATTTGAGGCGTGGGCCGTGACGCCATACGGCCGTTGGCCACTCTCAGCCCAGCGCTACACGCCGGACGTGACCGTCCCGGCCGACACGCCGTACGCGGTGGCGTTCACGCACGAGCCGTGGCCCACGTGGACGTATCAGCTCCCTGACGGCACCACGATCGTGCACGAGCTGGTCGTGCCGTACGGCGCGCCCGCCGTCTGCCTTTCCTGGCGCGCGACCGTCACGCGTCCCGGCATCACACTCGTCGTGCGCCCGTTCATCACCGGGCGCGGCATCCATACCCTGCACGCCGAAAATCCGTCTTTCGCATTCGAATCGCAGACCGTGGCGGGAGGCGTGCACTGGCAGCCATACGAGTCTGTGCCAGGTGTGGTCTCGCTTGCGAATGGCGCATATAAGGCGGATCCGCAGTGGTATCGCCACGTGCAATACGATCAAGATCGCGCGCGGGGCTACGACTTCGTCGAAGACGTCGCCTCACCTGGTGTCCTGACGTGGTCGCTCTCGTCCGGCGCGGCATCGTGGGTGATGGCGGCCGATACCGACGAAGCACGCCAGTGGATCGGCCGCGCGCGCTCGTCGATCGCGTTGTCCGAGCGGGCGCGTCGCGAGGAGCGGCGGCGGAGAGCGGCGTTGGCGGCTCCGCTCCGGCGCGCCGGCGACCAATACATTGTCCGTCGCGGGCACGGCGAAACCATTCTCGCCGGCTACCCTTGGTTCGGCGACTGGGGACGTGACACGTGTATCGCGGTTCGTGGTCTCTGTCTTGCAACCGGCCGCCTCGACGTCGCCGAGCGCATCCTGGCCGAGTGGGCGGAACACATATCGCAAGGCATGATACCGAACCGGTTTCCCGAGCATGGCCAGGAGCCCGAGTACAACTCGGTCGACGCGTCCCTCTGGTTCATCATTGCGGTCGACGAGCTGCTCCGACTGGCCGGACGAGACATCGCGCATGCTGGCCAATTGATCCTGGCCGTCCTGAACATTGTCGACGCCTATGTCCGGGGCACCCGCTATCACATTCGGGCCCAGGGCGATGGTCTGCTCGCCGCCGGCGACCCGAGCGTGCAGGTCACGTGGATGGACGCCAAGGTCGGCGATCGGTGCATGACCTCTCGCGCGGGCAAGGCGGTCGAGATCCAAGCGCTATGGATCAATGCACTCCGGATCGCGGCGGACCTCGATCCGGCGCGGTGCTCCGTATGGATGGAGGGGTTCGAGCGCGCCCGCGCCGCGTTCAGCGAACGGTTCTGGCGTGAGGATGTGGGCTGGTGCTACGACGTCGTCGACACCGACAACGTGAGCGGCGCCGTCGATCCGTCGTTCCGGCCGAATCAGATTTTCGCGGTCGGTGGATTGCCGAATCAGCTGCTTGGTGGCAACGACGCGCGCCGGTTGGTCGACGCCGTGGAGCAGCGCCTGTGGACGCCGATGGGACTGCGCACGCTGGCTCCCGATGACCCGGCCTATCGGGGCCGATATGGCGGCAATCAAGAGCAACGCGACGAAGCGTACCATCAGGGCACGGTGTGGCCATGGCTCGCCGGACCGTTTATCGACGCGTGGGTGCGCGTGCGCGGCGGCACGGATCGCGTACGGCGCGAAGCCCGCGCGAAATTCGTCGAGCCGTTGATCGCCAGGCTCGATGAAGGGCCGGGCATGGGACACCTGCCGGAAGTCGCCAATGGCGATGCGCCGTTCGAGCCCGGGGGCTGCCCGTTCCAGGCCTGGTCGGTGGCCGAGCTGCTGCGAGTCACGCTGACCGTGGTATGAATGAAGACCGGTTCGATGTCATCATCATCGGGACAGGCCAAGCCGGCGTACCGCTGGCGGTAGCGTTCGCGCAAGCGGGCCGGCGCACCGCGATTATCGAACGCCGGCACGTTGGCGGAACGTGCGTGAACGAGGGCTGCACGCCGACCAAAACCATGGTCGCGAGCGCGCGTACCGCGTACGTCGCACGGCGGGCGACGGATTTTGGCGTGCGCACCGGCTTTGTCAGCGTAGACCTGGCCGCGGTCGTCGCGCGGAAACGCAGCGTCGTCGAGAGCTTTCGGCACGGTGGCGAGCGACGTCTCGCTCACGCCGGCGTCGAGTTGATCCGCGGGAATGCCACGTACGTCGACGCGCGCACCATTCGGGTCGCGACCGTTGGCGATGCGGCTCGCACGGTGACGTCGCCGCTCTCCGTGATCAATACCGGCGGCCATCCGGCACGGCCGGACATTCCGGGGCTCGACGAGGTCACGGCATTCGACTCGATGTCGATCATGGAGCTCACGGCGTTGCCCGAGCATCTCGTCGTCATCGGTGGCGGCTACGTGGCCGTCGAGTTCGCGCAGATGTTCCGGCGGTTCGGCAGCCAGGTCACGATCGTCCAGCGCGGCCCGCGCTTGCTTGGCCGCGAAGATCCGGATGTCGCCGATGGCCTGGCCGAGGTCCTGCGCGGCGAAGGTGTCGAGGTGCTGCTTGGCGCCATGCCGATCCGCATCGAGCCGGGTCGCGAGGCCGCTGTCAGCGTCACCGCCATGACCGCCGATGGTGAGCGCATGGTCTCGGGCTCGCACCTCCTCCTCGCCACCGGCCGCGACCCGAGTACCGCGACGCTCGGCCTGGATGCCGCCGGAGTGGAAAGACACGCGCGAGGGTTCGTCAAAGTGAACGAACGCTTGCAGACCACCGCACCCGGCATCTACGCGGCCGGCGACGTCACCGGCGAGCCCGAGTTCACGCACGTCTCCTACGACGACTATCGCATCCTGCGGCGCAATCTGCTCGAGCACGGCAATGCGACGACCACGGGTCGCCTCATCCCCTACACGGTCTTTACCGACCCCCAACTCGGCCGGATCGGGATGAGTGAGTCCGAGGCGCGCGGCATGGGGCTCAACGTGCGCGTCGCGCGCTTGCCAATGACTGCCGTGGCGCGCGCGATCGAGATGGATGAGACGCGCGGTTTTATCAAGATCGTCGTCGACGCCGGCACCCAGCGCATCCTCGGCGCCGCGATTCTCGGCATCGAAGGCGGCGAGATCATGGGCGCCCTCGAGATCGCGATGATGGGTGAGCTGCCGTACCCACGCCTCCGCGACGCCATCTTCGCGCATCCGACGCTCATGGAAGCGCTGAACAACGCCTTCGCGTCGCTGTGAGCGCGATGAACCGTGCTTAGTCGAGCGAGAAGGGCAGCACGACAGGCCCAGTCTTACGGCCGTGCCCGCGCCGAGACAGCGCCGGCCAATGGCGCGCCGCATTGTCGAGCGCCGCACGCCGCGCCGCGTCCCACATGGGATCGAACGTGGTGGCCTCGCAATGCGCCCGAACCTCGAGCGAGGTCGCAAACGTCGCGCAATGCGCATCGAGCTGCGCGGCTCCGTCCGAGTCCTCCGTCGCGAGCCGCTCGCTGATGACAAACCAGTTGTCAGTCGTGAGGACGACGTCGATGCCGACGTTGCGCGAGAGCTTCGCGCCGTCGCGCCCGTCCGCGCGCCCACGGCCAATGGTCCAACCAAAGGCCGTACGCGGACCTTCCTCGCTCAACACGAGGATCGACGTCGGCGGACCGAGATGGGCGCGAACGGCTTCCACCGCGGCGCTGACATCATCGTCCCGAGGTTCTAAGATGCGAGCCGGCTCGGACATATATAGTAGCGACCTCAAGCGATATCCGGACCATGATGTCGACCCATGCCAACTACCATGGGCTCATAGCGTTATCTTGTGGTGCGACCGCTCCCAATCCAGGCGTTTGCCGCATTTTGCGGCGTTTCCTCGCGAACTGCGAGACCGGATTACTTTCACCACCATGAAAGCCTTTACGCTCGCGTTGTGCCTAGCGGTCAGCGTCGCACCGGCGATCATCCCGCGTACGGCGTCGGCCCAACCCGCTGCGCAAGCGCAGCAACAGACCGACAGCGAGCCTCTGCAAGAGATCAAAGTCGGCCACGGTCGCAAAGTGATCCGACCCGGCGGCGACGTCGAACCGATTTTCGTGTGGCGCCGCGGCGCGACACTGGCCACGCTCGTCGCGCTCGCGGGTGCCCTCATGCTCGCGTTACCGGTTGCCGGCGTCTACGAGTTCACCAACCGCCGGCGCACGACGCTCGACCGCGGTGTGACGCAGAGCATTCTGCTGCTGCCACCGATCGTCGCCGGGATCGTGATGGTCGTGCAGAATAGCCTGGCGCTCGCGTTCAGTCTCGCGGGCGTGGCGACGACCGTTCGGTTCCGGAGCTCGCTCAAAGACACGAACGACGCCGCGTACATCTTTCTCGCGATCGCGATCGGCATCGCCGCGGGGGCACAAGCGCTCGACGTCGCGACCGTCGTATCCGCTGGCGCATGCGCGGCCGCGCTCTTCGTCTCCGGCCTGTCCGGTATCGTCCGCCAACCGCCCGTGTCAGTCGCGCCCTCGCCGTCGTCGTCATCGTCGCCACCGAAGAAGACCGACGCGCCCGCGGCCGCCGCTCCGGACGATACCGCGCGCAGCGTCGCGATCCTCGTCTCGGCGCCGCACGATGAGCACGCGCGATCGGCGGTCGAGTCGTTGCTCGACGGCCTGGCGAAAGACTGGCGCCTCGATACGCTGGAGAACAACGCCCTGCAGGAAGAGGCGCACCTCCGCTACATCGTCCGCACGAAGAAGCGTTTGGATGCCGATGCCCTGATCAGCGCCATCAACGCGGCCGGCGCATCGCAAGGCATTCACGCCGAGATCGACCAAGGTCCGGCACCGGCGAGCGCACCCGTGCCGGCGCCAGCGACGAGCACGTGATTGGGTTACCGGTCATCGCTTGCGCGATGCTCGCCGCGATCGCGCAGTCGCAGCAGCCGCCGCAGGCCGATACGACCGATGTTGCGCTGTTCCTGATCGGTGACGCGGGTGTCCCGCGCGTGGGCTTCGAGCCGGTGCTCGCCGCGCTCCAACGCGAGGTAGCCGCCACGCCCGGCGAACGGGTGGTCGTGTTCCTTGGCGACAATATCTACCCCCGCGGCCTTCCCGACTCCACGGATCTCGCTGCCCGCATCGAGGCCGAGCGTCGACTCAGCGTACAGGTCGTCGCCGCGGAGTCCTCGCACGCGAAGACCATCTTCGTTCCCGGCAATCACGACTGGGACGCCGAGCGCCCGGACGGGCTGGCGGCGATTCGGCGCGAGGCAGCCTACGTCCGTCAGATCAGCCACAATACGGTGCTATTTCTGCCGGCGAATGGCTGCCCCGGTCCGGCCGTGTTCGACGCGGGCACACGGGTTCGCCTGCTGCTCCTCGACACCCAATGGTGGCTGCAAGCTGGCCCGAAACCCGAGGGACCGCCGGGAAGCGCTGGTTGTCCGGCCGCGACCTCGGCGGACGTCGTCGATTCGATCCGAACGCATATCGCGACGGCGGGAGGTCGATCGGTCGTCGTACTCGCGCATCACCCGATCTATTCCGGCGGCGCACACGGCGAGCATTGGAACATCGGTGATTATCTGGGATCGGGTCCGGTTCTCCTCCTGCGACGGATGGTGAACTCCCCGCAAGATTTCCGGAACAGCGTCAATACGGCGATGCGGCAAGCGCTGTCGAGCGCTTTCGACCCGCTCCCACCGTTGCTGTATGTGTCCGGCCACGACCATGGCCTGCAAGTTCTGACCGGCCGACCATCGGCGCACGAGCCGCTGCGCTACATCGTGTCCGGCGCGGGTGACTATGACCATCTGGATCCGACGCGGCGCGTCGATCGCACCCGTTGGGAGCAACGCGCATCGGGCTACGTGCGGGTGGATTTCTATAAGAGTGGTACGGCCCGGCTCGCCGTTCACGTCGTCGACGCGCAGGGTGGCACGAAAGAAGCTTATACAGAAACACTACAGTGACGAAACGAATATTCTGGTATCTCGCCAGCTGTTGTTGCATTGCCTCCGCCTCGGTGCACGCCCAGAATCCGGGCGCGGACCTGACGACGTCCAAGGACACGAACCGCGGGCCGCATGCCAAGGCCGCGCCGGGGCACGTCTTTCCCGCGCCGCCACCTCCGACGAGTGATGTGCCGGAGTCGGTCACCGTCGTGCCTGGTCCTGAATATCGTGCGTCGTTCTGGCGCACATTCTTCGCTGGTGCGCACAATCGCGACTTATGGACCACGCCGATTCGCGTACAAGTCTTGGATCTCGCGCGATTCGCCGGCGGCCTGACGCCGATCGAACACGGCGGCGGCCTGCAAACCGTGTCGTTGCACATGATGGGCGCGAACGGTATCGAATACTCGCTGCGCTCGGTCGACAAGCGCCCCAAGGTGCCCGATGAGCTGCAAGGCACTGTTGTCGAGCAAATCGTCGCGGACCAGACGAGCGCCGGCCATCCCGCCGCACCGCTGATGGTCGCGCCGTTGGAGGCCGCGGCCCACGTGCTCCATGAGGAGCCCGCATACTACGTGATCCCCGACGATCCACGCCTCGGCGCATTTCGGCACGAATTCGCGGGGATGCTCGCTGAAGTCGAGGGCCGGCCCAAGACCAAGGATGGCGAAGAAGGGTTCGGTGACGCCTCGAAAGTCGTGAAGACCGACAAGCTGCTGGAGAACCTGAACGCCAAGAGCGAGTCGAACCGCCTCGACTCCCGAAGCTATCTCACCGCGCGACTCACCGACATGTACGTCGGCGATTTTGATCGCGGCGAGTCACAGTGGCGGTGGGCGCGGTTCGGCGACAAGGACGACCGGGTCTGGAAAGCGATCCCCGTCGATCGGGACTGGGCGTTCACGCGCAGCGATGGCCTCATCGCGTGGCTCGCTCGACCGCACCGGCCGGAGCTGATCATCTTTCATGATCACTATCCGCAGCTCTTCGGGTTGATGTTCGCGGAATGGGACCAGGATCGCCGGCTGATGCAAGACCTGGAGCGGCCCGCGTTCGACTCGACCGCCCGCTGGTTGCAGACGGTGTGGACCGACTCGGCCATCAAGGACGCGGTCGCGCACATGCCGCCCGAGATGCAGGCGAAGCGCGGTCCGTTCACGACCGAAGCGCTCGAGAAGCGACGCGACAATCTCCCGCGCGAGGCTGACGCGTTCTATCGCGCGATGGCGTGGGGCGCGGACGTGCACACGACGAGCGAGGCGAGCGTCATTGACATCACGCGGCGCCACGACACCGTCGACGTCCGGATTCGCCTCAAGGACGCCGCCGCGGTCGACCCATACTTCGAGCGGTCGTTCGTGCGCGGTGAGACGCACGAGATCCGCCTCTATCTCGATGCGGGTCCCGACAGCATCACCGAACGTGGCGGCGGCGACGGGATCAAGATTCGGCTTCTCGCTGGCGCGAATGGTGATGTCCTGGTCGATTCGACCACGGACAGCCCGGGCCAGACGCGCGTCTACGACTACGGCCATCCGGTGCGCGTAGTCAACGCGCACGCGGTTGGCGTCGACAGTCGCCGCTTCATGGGACCCAAGGTGCCGCCCGGCACGCTGGTGCGCGATGTCGGCGAGACGTGCATAACGGAGCCCGGCGCCGCCGGCGGGTCGGACGTCGGGGTGGGCTTCGGGCTCAACATGACCTGTAATGACTATGGGTTTCGCCGGCAGCCCTGGGCGCTGAGCAACAGCTTCACGGTCGCTTATGCCAGCGGCGCCGGCGGCGGAGGACTGGACTACTTGGGTCAGCTCCGTCCCGTCGGGAGCCGCGAGCTCTGGACGTGGCATGTGTCCGCGATCACGTCGCAGTTCACGTGGTTCTTCGGCTATGGCAACAAGACCACGTTCAATCCGAACCTGAACAACGGCTTCGGGGAGTCGTTTTACCGCGCGCGCCAGTCGTACTTCCAGTTCAATCCAGGGTTGACGCTCCCGTTCAATGGGACCACCTCGCTCACGGTGTCACCGTTCCTCCGCTATTGGCAGACCGGCAAGCAGGGGACATACATCGATTCGACCAAGCCGTACGGTGGCGCCGGCCCGTTCGGTTCGATCGGTGGGACGGTTGACTTCCGGTACGACACGCGCGACGACAGGGGGTACGCACGGAGCGGCGTGCTCCTCAACGTCTTTGGCCGTGGCGTTCCCGATGTCTGGAATGCGCAGGACTCGTACGGAAAGGTGCGGGCAACCTTGGGCACCTATCTGTCGCCGCCGGCCGACGCCGCGGTGCGCCCAACGCTTGCGCTCCGCATCGGCGGCGAGAAACTGTGGGGCACGGCGCCCTACGAGGACATGGCGCACATCGGCGGCAGCGCCCCCGGCGAGCCGTTCAGCGTGCGTGGCTACATCGCCGACCGCTTCACCGGGACCGCGTCGGCATTCGGCAACGCGCAAGTCGAGTTGCCGATCTTCCAGCCGCTGATCCTGGTGCGCACCACGTTCGGGCTCATCGCCTTGAACGACATCGGCCGCGTGTGGGTGCCGGGCGAGCACTCCTCGGCGTGGCACGATGGTTACGGTGGCGGTCTGTTCCTGGCACCATTTTCGGGTAAGGTGACGGCGAACTTTCTCCTGGTCCACGGGACGGACGGCACCAGATTCTATTTCGGATATGGCACTGGACTCTAGCGCGATCGCCGAGGTCCCTGTTTGGCGCGCGCCCGATGACGATGACACGCACGATACGCTGCTCGAGTTCAACGCCCACGTCTTGGCACTCGCGCAGCATCCGCGCACGCCGCTCTGCGAGCGGGCGCGCTTTCTCGCCATCCTCGGCGGAAATCTCGACGAGTTCTTCACGGTCCATGTTGGCGAAGCGAAAGCGTGGCTGGCGGGGAAGGGCGCGTTCGAGCCGGACTTCACGGATACTGACGGCGGAATAGGCGCGCGCGGCTCGGACGTCCAGACGCTGATTCACGACACGATGCAGGCCGCGAAAGGCGCCGGCGCGCTGCTGCACCATGGGCGCGAGTGGTTCCGCACGCAATGCCGGCCCGCATTCGCCGATGCCGGTATTCATCTGAGCCGCTGGACCGAGCTCTCGCCTTCATCCCGGGAAATCGCCGAGCAGTACTTCACGGATCACGTCCTTCCCGTATTCGGGGCGGTCGGGAGCGACGGGCTCCCGCATCTGCCGTCGCTCTCCCTCGCGTTGGTCGTGGTCCGTCAGAGCGACGGCAAGCTTCTCATTGTGCCTATTCCCCGCACGCTGCCTCGCGCGATCGAGCTCGAGCCGGGCACCGAGTACATGGCGCTCGAGGAGCTGATGCTGCTCCACGCCAATGTCTTGTGCCCAGACGCCGGACCCGAGGCAAAGGCGTTCGTCCTGCGGGTCACCCGCGCCTCCGATACACGACTCGGGAAACGCCCAAGCGGCGACGCCGTGTCGGCGGCCGAGGCCTTGCTCGCACGCCGCGAGCACGCGCCGGTCGTTCGCCTCGAGGTGAACTGCTCGATGCCGCGTGCGATCCGCAAGCAACTCCTGGCGATGTTCAGCGCCGAGGCACAGGCGGTCGGCGCGACCGGGGCGACGCTCGATGCGTGCGACGTCTTCGAGACTGACGGGCCGGTCGTCTCACTCGATGCGCTCTCGTCCATCGCGTCGATCAAGCGAGCGGATCTCGCGTACCCCTCGTTCCGCCAGCGCATCCCGATTCCGGAGTCGCAATCCATCTGGGAGCGGCTGCGCACGGGCGACGTGTTCGTCCATTTCCCGTACGATTCGTTCACGGCCTCCGTGGGTCGGATGCTGGATGATGCGGCCGCCGATCCGGAGGTCAAGGCGGTGCGCTGCACGATCTATCGCACCGAGCGCGACTCCCGCGTGATCTCGGCGCTGGTGCGCGCGGCCAAGGCCGGCAAGGACGTCCTGGTGGTTGTCGAGCTCATGGCGCGCTTCGACGAGAGCCCAAATCTCCGGTGGACCGCGATCCTGACCGATGCCGGCTGCCGCGTGGTGCACGCGCCGCCAGGCCTCAAGGTGCACGGGAAGGTCGGCGTCATCGTCCGTCCCGAGGGCTCGTACGGTTTCGTGAGCACGGGCAACCTGAATTCGATCACGGCGGCCCACTACACGGATTTCGCGATCCTCACGGCACGCCAGGAAATCTTGGCCGAGCTCGCGGCGTTATTCGATGATCTCGCGGCGGGCGATGTGACCGGTGCGGCGTACCACCACGTGTTGGTGTCGCCGTACTCGATGCGCGACCCACTGCTGGCGCTCATCGGCCGCGAGGCCGCGCGCGGCGAGCAGGGACGCATTCGCGCGAAGCTCAACGGCCTGGACGACCCTGAAATCATCGGCGCCCTCTACACGGCGTCCCAAGCGGGCGCGCGCATCGACCTCCTCGTACGCGGGCTGTGCACGCTCCGCCCGGGCGTACCAGGTCGGTCGGAACGCATTACGGTCTCCAGCATTGTCGGCCGGTTCTTGGAGCATGGCCGCATCTATGCCTTCGGCGACGACTATTGGATCGGCTCGGCCGACTGGCGGATGCGCAACTTGTTGCACCGCGTCGAGGTCGCCACGCCAATCGTCGACGCGACGGCTCGGCGTCAAGTCGCGGAGATCTTGACCTCCGAGTTGAATGACCCGACGCGATGGATCATGCGCGCCGACGGGTCGTATGTGCAGGACCCGAACGCGGCATCGGCCGAGGGGACTCAAGACCAATACGTGTCGCGGCTGTCGCCTGCGTGATACCGGGATTGCCCTCCGGGGGGGACAGTCTCATGCGTGTTATGGCCGTGTTTCGGTTCCAACGACTTGTAGGCCAACGAGTTGAGAACCGGGCCCCAACGGGCGCGAATCTCGCTTCCCGATACTGGCATGCCCGCCATACCAGTAGAGACCACGGACGCGCTGCGATCGGCGATCATCGAGCACGTCACGTTGGAGCCGGCGCCCGAGGCCCAAGTGCTCGATCGCGTGATCGAGCGGCTGACGCGAGAAGGGCAGCATCTCAACCTGCGCGTCGAGCAACTTCTGGTAGTCGTGAAGACCTGCTGGCACGAGCTTCCTCTCGCCATTCGCCGCTCGCCGCGCGCGGCACCGGATATCCTCCTGAATCGCATGGTGCAGGGGTGCATTCGGACGTACTACGCTGACTCACGGCGCCGTCGGAGATTGGTCACGTAGCACCTCAGTCACGTGTCGCGCGATCACGAGCTCTTCGTCGGTCGCGATGACGCGCACAGTGACGCCGGCGCCGTCCGCCGAGATGATGTCGGCATTGGCTGTGTTCCGAGCTGGGTCAATGCGCACGCCGAGAAATCCCAGCGCCTGGCAGATCTGCTCACGCACCGGCACCGCGTGCTCGCCAATGCCGCCAGTGAACACGATCGTGTCGACGCCGCCAAGCGCGGCCGCATACGCTCCAATCGTTTTCTTGACATGGTAACAAAACACGTCGATGGCTTCTCGCGAGTTGGTGTCGGTTCGCGAAAGCAACTCCTGCATATCGCTCGTCGCGCCTGACAGCCCGAGTAATCCCGCTTGATGGTTGACGAGGCGCGCGACGTCACCGACCGACATATCGCGTAACAGATACAGCATGACGCCGGGATCGAGATCCCCGGATCGTGTTCCCATGACGAGTCCCCCCGTCGGCGTCATCCCCATACTGGTATCGATGCTGTGCCCGTCGAGGACAGCGGCGACGCTCGCGCCGTTGCCGAGATGCGCGATGATGGCCCGCTTGCCCAGCGGCACGGCGCTGACCACGTACTCGTATGACAGCCCGTGGAACCCGTACCGAATCACGCCGCGATCGGCGAGCGGCCGGGTGAGCCCCCACAGCTGCGCCACCCGCGGCATGCGCCGATGAAACGCGGTGTCAAAGCACGCGATCTGCTCGAGCGCGGGCGACCATCGCCGCACCGCATCGATCGCCTCGAGTGCCTGCGGCAGATGTTCCGGCGCCAGGGGAATGAGCCCGCGCAACGTGTCCTCCACCGTTGACGTGATGCGCACGGGTCCGAAATACGTCGCGCCGCCGTGCACGATGCGATGCCCGACCGCGGCGAGGCTCCGCACGTCGAGCCGTGCCTCGAGCGTCTCGGTCAGCACGCGCCACGCGGCGGCATGATCGGGCAGATCCACGTGCCGTTCGTCCGATGGCGTGCCGTGTACGGTCAGCGTGCCGTCCGGCGTCCCGATGCGTGCCAGCGCGCCGGACATCATCCGCGCGTTCGCGTCGCCGAAGACGGCGAACTTGAGAGACGACGAGCCAGCGTTGAGCGCGAGAATCATGGACGAATGGCCAATTTGGTATATGTTGGACCTCGGGCGTATGGAGCAGCGCGTATTCTACTGCCAGGGCCCGGAAGCACACGTCTGGTCCGATCCAGATGATGCGGGCAAGTGTTGTAACGGATACGAGCGCGCCGTCGAGATCCAGCGCGACGCGCAGGGGAACGCGCAACTCGCATACTACTGGCGCCCATTGCGTTCCCCGGTTGTTGGCATTGCCGGTGGCGTAACCCCACTCGCAAGCCGGTCCATGCCCATTGAGGCACCCGGATGCGCGTTCGGCGACGAGCCGCGCAGCGGCGAGGAGGGTCTTAGCCCGCTCCGTCACATAGCGTACTTCGAGGCACTCGGCGCCTCCGAGACCGGCACCCAGGAGTGGGAGGCGACGTCGGCCGGACTCGTCGTGCTGAGGCTCGTCGACCGCTGGGTCTGGCGCCACGTCCGCGAGCGCGCACCGACGTTTCGTGAATTCGTCACTGTTCGGCGAGCGATCGCGCGCGTCGCGCCGGGTGCGATGCGCGCCGCGCTCGGGGAGCTCGCCTCGGCGGTCGCGGTCTTCTCCAGCGCGCGCGCGGCGCCGGTGAACGACTGTCTCATGGCGTACGCGCAGGTCCTGCAGGATAGCGCGCAGTGGTCGTTGGCGGCCGACGTGTACGACACGGTCCTAATGAATGCGAGATCGGCGTCGGACGCGCGGGCGTTGCCGGTTTGCGCGGTGCGTGCCGGCCTCTGTCTCCGGATGATGGGCAAGCTACCTGAGGCTGACCGGGTGTACCGCTTCGGTCTCGACGTTGCCTCCGAGATCGGCGATAGGCACAGCGCGATGCTCGCGCGCGTTGGCTTGGCCGCGGTCGCGGCGCAGCGCGGTGAGCTGCCGGAAGCCGAGTCCGTGCTCGACCAGGTGATTGTCGGCGCTGTCGGGCCAGAGCTCAAGGCGGTCCGGGCCGCGGCGCTCCACGATCGTGGTGGCGTCGCGATTGTCCGCCAGGAATATGAGCGGGCGGTACTGCTTCTATATGAAGCGTTCACACTGTACCAGGATGTCGCGAACCGTGACCGGGCGTTGAATGATCTCGCGACCGCGCTCGGCAGTCTCGGGTTGCGTGGCGCGGCGCACGATGCGTACTTCGTCATTCATTCGACGTCGCATCAGCGGGACCTCCGGTGGTGGGCAGGCCTCAACCTCATGCGGTTGGCGGTGCTGGAGCACAACGAGAGCGAGTTTGAGCAGTACCGGCTTCGGCTGCGCCGGGAATCGCTGACGGGCACGCATGCGGCCCACTATGCCCTCTTCGTCGGGGAGGGGCACGCACGGTTCGGGCGACCCGATCGGGCGCGCCGTGCGTTCTCGCGCGCCGCGGAGCTCGCGCTGGAGTTCGGTCTTCCGTCGGTTGCCGCCGGAGCGATCGCGGCGCGGGGATCGCCGGAGGTCGCGGCCACGCCCGCCGTTGCGCGGGTCGTCACCGCTATCCGCGCATTGGCCGGAGTCGATTCCTGACCATGCGGTTGCACCTGGGTCGCCGTTTGCGTGTGCTGCCAGCGCTCGCCGATCACGTCCTGCCGTCGACGCGATCGATCGATGTCATCGCGTTCCTGCCCGACCGGCTCCTGCAAACACTCCGCGTGGTCGCCGCGGGGCGTCATGAGGTCACGACTGTCGCGACGATGTCGGAGCTCGACGCAGCGTTGCGACAGGGTCGCGCCGATTGCGCGGTGGTCGATCCGCAGGGTCCTGGTCGGCCGGGGGCCGAGCGACTCGGACCGTTGCTCGCGCGCTATCCGGGCGTGCACGTCGTGGTGTACACGACGCTCACGGCCGACTCCATGCACGACGTTGCGGCCCTTGGCGTTCGCGACGTCGTGCTCTTCAACTGCGACGACCGGCCGACCTACTTTCGCGACCTGCTCGAGACCGCGCCGGCGGCCTCGCTGACGGACGAGGTGCTGGCGCGGGTCGAGGGGGCCCTCACGACCGTGCGACCCGAGCTCCGTCGCGCGCTGGCCGAGCTGTTTCGCGCCCCGGAAACAATCAGATCGGTCGATGCCTTCCGCCGCGTCGCGGGTATGTCACGCATGACGCTCGGCCGTGCCCTCACCAAGGCCGGGCTGACGTCGCCTAGTGGTCTCCTGCGATCGGCCCGCGTGGTCCGCGTGTACTTCCTGGTGCGCCGGGGCGGGCTCCGCCTCAAGATTATCGCGCCGCGGCTGGGCTACTCGTCGCCGCGAAAGTTGGCGGACGAGTGCAAGGCGTTGACGGGGCTCACGCCGATGCTCTTGTCGCGGACCGTCGATCCCGACGAGTTCTCGGCGCTCATCGCGCGCAAACTCATGCGCCATCCGTTGTAGCCGCACCGTTCATAAGCACTCCGTTTTCAACACCACGTATCGTCCTCGTCGCGTATTGCTTCTGGCAACATTTTACAGTTGCGGGTGTGACTCAGTGGGCATATCTATGCCGCCACAGGCAAGCAGTCAGTGAGAATGCGCCGCTGACGGGTCGTATGAAGTGAGTTCGATCCCTCTGTTCCGATGATCGCGAGCTTTTTCCGGCGCGCCCGCGGGAAGCCAGCCGTTTCGTTGTCCGACCGCCTGATCGCGTCGCCGCGCGTGTCGCGCGCGACGCAGCACGGTCAGACCATGCTGCTCGATCTCTCGGGCGGGGCGTACTACACGCTGAACGAGAGCGGTGCGTTCATCTGGGACATGCTGAAGCAAGGGACCACGCTCGGCGAGATCGTCGACGCGCTCGAAGCGCGGTACGATGCGCCACGCGAACAGATCGCGGCCGACGCTTCCACCATGACCACGGAGTTGCTCGCTGCCTCCCTGGTCCGCTTCGAGCGTGCCCAATGATGACGCGAATTCGCGCCATGAAGCGAATTCGGGCCATCGACAGCGCCGTCGCGTTGATCGCGATCAAGCTGATGCTACTCGTGATCGGCTTCGCTCGCACGCACGCATTGCTCCAATCGCGCGTGCGCGATCGCTCCACGACCACGGAACCTGACGCGGCGACGTTAGATGCCTCCGCGCGCTCGATCGTCGCTGCCGCCATACTGATCCCGGGCCGCATCGAGTGCCTCGAGCAATCGTTGGCACTCTGGTACTTACTCCGCCGCCGCGGTGTCCCCGTCGAGCTGACGTTCGGCATGCGACAGTACCCGTTCGGCGCGCACGCCTGGGTGACCTACCGAGGCGAGCCGCTCAACGAGGATCGCGAAGCGCTCCGACACTACGTCGCCTTCGCCTGATCTCATGCCCTCGTTCTTCACACTGGTGCGCCCAGGCGGCGTCCCGGCCGACGAAGGAGTTCGCTGCGGCGACTGGACGGTCGTAGGCACGGCACGCCTCGACAACCGCGAGGAGATCCGCTCGTGGTCCGACGTTTCACCCGACACCGCCGATCTCGCCTTGATCGCCTCGGCCATCGCGACGCGCGGTGATTCCTGCGTCCGCGACATCCTCGGCGATTTCGCTTTCGTCGCCCAGAACACGGTGACTCACCAGGCAATCGCCGCGCGCGATGCCTTCGGCGTAAGGCCTCTGTACTATCGCACCAAGCCCGACGAGCTGGCGTTCTCCTCCCACGCCGCTCGCCTGGCCGAGGGCACCGACTATGACCTCGACTACATCGCCGAGTTCATTCTCTCGGGCTTCGACCGCGACCACCGCACGCCTTACCGCGGCGTCCGCGCTTTCCCTCCGGGCCACGTCCTAATCACGCGCGCCGGCGACACCGCGCTCAAGCGCTACTGGTCCGCCGCCGAGTTCCAGCCGGCCGACCACGCCTCGGCCGAGGAAAGCTCCGCCGAGTTCCGCGCTTTACTCGAGCGCGCGCTCATTTCAAACCTGACGGGCGCCGACGACTGTTGGTCGCAACTCTCAGGCGGTCTCGACTCCTCCTCGCTCGTCTCACTGACCGAAACCATGCGCCGCGCCGGCCGAATCCCACACGGGATCGCCGGCACCGTGATGATGGTCGACTCTCTCGACGACGAGTCGTCGTACGCTCGCGCCGTCGTCGAGCAGTACGGGGTCCGCTTCGAGACGATCACCGACTACTGGCTCTGGCAGGACGACGGCGAACCCCCGCCGCCCAACGACCTGCCCGACCCATTGTACCCGATGTACGCCCGCAACCGCGCCCTTTGCTCGATCGTACGCAACGCCGGCGGCCGCGTGCTCTTCAGCGGCGTCGGCCCCGACCACTTCGTCGCTGGCAACCTGTATTTCTTCGCCGACTGGCTCGCCCGCGGTCGCGTGCTCGAGACAATTCGCGAACTCTGGCGCTGGTCTGTCCTCGGCAAAAAGCCATTCTGGAAGTACGCCGTCGATAACGCGATCGCTCCCTTGCTGCCGTCCAGCCTTCGCCGCCTAGCGGCGCCACGTTGGGCGCAGGTGTATGACTGGATCAACCCAACGTTCGCCCGTCGACTCGGCTTGAACGACCGCACCGCCTGGAATCGCGGTCTCAACGCCGCCCCGATCGGACACAAGTTCGCGGGGCAGGGTGAAGCAGACATTGTTCACCTCGTGGCCTGCATCGATCGCGGCGAATTCGAGAATGGGATAGAGATGCGCTGTCCATACCTCTATCGCCCATTCGTTGAGTTCTGCCTCCGCCTTCCCCGTGAATTGCGGATCGAGTCGGCGACCAAGAAGGTGCTCATGCGCGAGGCGATGAAAGGTGTACTTCCCGAGGTCATTCGTGAGCGTCGCGACAAGGGCGCGATCAGCGGTCGCACGCGTTGGGCGGTGAGTCGAGAAGGGGCGACGATAGGGCGAATGCTGAAGTCGTCGATCCTCGCCGAGCTAGGCTGCATCGACATTGCTAAAGTGCGCCAGGCAGTTGAACGCGCTCGCACCGGCGATGACGCGGTGCTGTTCGCGGTCACGCGAACGTTAGCGCTCGAGTTCTGGCTGCAAGTGATGAATCAGCGGTGGGCGGTCCGCGGCCTTCCCACCTATCCGGCGGCTACTACACTCGCCGTCGCCGTGTGAAACCAACTCATCTGGGAGAAAGCAAGACAATGCACAGCACCATCAAGCAGGGCTATGTTGCGCCGAGCGCTATGCAGTCGGGCGTGGCGGCTGTCACCCTCGGGACCGTCACTCAGGCTGGCGAGCCGGTAGCCGGATATCACTTCTAGGCCAAGGTTCTGACGGGGGCGGCAAGTCACCGCTCCCGTCAGTACTGGACGCGAAGGCCAAGGGTGGTCGTGCGTCCGGGCGTCACAAACGATGCAAGTTGTTCGACTGCGTGGTTGTCGGTCAGGTTATCGACGCTGATCCAACCCGAGAGGCGCCGGCTGAATTGCTGGTCAATCGTGAGCCGCAGCTTGACGAAGCCAGGCCAACGCTTGAGTTCCTGACGAGGTGTAAGCAGCGAATCCGCGGGCAGCACTTCCTTCACGACGTCCATGCTCGTCCAATAACCAATGTACGTCGCCCCGGCACCAATATCCGCGCCCCGCCACGGTGTGACGCTCATCGTCATCCCACCTGACGTCAGTGGCACGAGTTGCGCTTGGTCGCCCACACGGTAGGAGCCGGTCGTGTCGCCTCCGAGTTTGATGATCTTGCTGGATGTGTACGAGTATTGCGCGGTCAAGCGCACGAGTGGCCAGGTAACTGTTCCGCTTACCTCCAGCCCTTCGTTCTTGATCTCGCCAAGATTTTGATACTGAAAGATCGGCGTTCCTTGTGTCACTGCTACTTGCTCGTGAATGATCAGATCGTGCGCTCGCTGGTTGTAATACGTGACCGAGAACGATCCGGAGTGGCCGAACTCGAGATCGAGTCCGCCGTCACCACCGTCTTGACGTTCAGGTGCCAGCACCGAATTCGCGCGCTGAATCGCTCCCATAAGAGTCGCGGAATCACGTTGCGCCGATAGGCCGGGTTGGATCGCCGATCCGTATGAGCTCCTCGCCTTAAAAACCACATCACCCAAGGGTTGAACGAAGGAAGCTCCGATTCGAGGCGCCAGCGCCACACCATAATGCGGGCCGAAGCCATTGTTGACGTCAGCGCGCAGTCCACCTGTCAGGAATAGATGCTCCAGCACATCGATCTGGATCTGACCGAAACCGCCCGTATTGCTGACGGGATTGCGGTTGATAGTTGCGGCCGGGGAGGACGCGAATCCTACGACCGCGGGTAATTGTGAGAGACCAACTTGATCCGATGTACGTTCGTAGTGATCGAACCCGATTGTTGCTACTGCATCCCAACCCCGGCCAATTGGAACATGCACGGACGAGTTGTAAGCGATGGACGCCTTGGCGCTAGCTTGGTCAAATGATGCGAGTAACGTGTCGGCGGGGCTCGTGTGTTGTGGCGACGTGCGCGTTTCTTCGAGCTCGGAGCGGTCGTAACCGATCGTGAGGCTATGTGTCCACGCTTCGAGAGGACGATAGACGAGATTGAGTCCGTACGTCTCTTCCCGTTCCATGTCCGTAACGTTCTGCGGCTTCCCGAACGCCGGGATACCCGTGGCGATGAGAGCCGGCGACTCAATGGCCGGGAATGTCCTTTCGAGATAACGAGCCGAGAGTTGAACGGAGACCGGCCGCTCATCGAGGTGAATTCCGGCGTAGGCGCTGGGGTCTGACGAATAGTAGCCAGGGAGCCAGTCACCCACGTGGCGATAAGACGCGCCTAGGTCGTAGCTCGCATCACCGTGCGCCCGTTCCAATGATACGCTGTACTTCTGTTGCAGTGCGGCGCCGGGCTGCGCAGGATCTTGGACGATGCCCTCAGCAACTGACGCGTCGAGCGTGGGATGGTCGGTCGCCCGCTCGCCATGCTTGGTAAAGATTTGCATCACACCTCCGCTGGCATCCGATCCGTAGATCGTCGAAGCCTCGGGGCCGCGGATGACCTCTATGTGATCGATACTGTTGACATCGACAGCAGCATACGCGGGATCCGCAACCTCGACCCCGTCGATGTACGTCTTGATGTTGTTGATGTTGAACGAATTGATGCCGCGCACGCTAATTGTGCTGTAGTAATCGTCCTTGCCCTGGTCCCAAGCGATGCTCCCCGGGACCTGACCACGGAAGATCTCGTCGACTCGGGTCAGGTGCTGCTCCTGCATCTCGTCACTGGTGATGACGCTGATGGGCGTTGGTATGTCGGCCACCAAAGTGGGCGTAACCGTTCCGGTCACAACGACCCGTTCGAGCTCACCGGTAAACTGCTCGACGCGAAACTCGACAGTTTGCCGGCTGTTCTCAGTGACCGTGACCGTCTGGGACACGGGATGGTAGCCGACAAGGCGCGCCTGGACGGTGAAGGTGCCATTCGGCACCGAGTCCATACGGACCGACCCGCTGTCCGTAGTAACCCCATGGTGCCAGAGGCCCACGATGACGATCGTGGCGCCAGGGATAGGAGCGCCGGTATGCGAGTTCAGAACTCGCCCCCGGACGACGGACGGCGGAGCCTGTCGGACGATGATGGCCGAGTCGAAAGGCTGCGCGACGAGCCCGGTGCCGCGTAGAACGAAGCCGAGGGCGCGGGCTAGCGTGGTGCGGGAGTCGTGGAGTGTGACTCTCTGGGCAAGCGAGTTGACGACCAGCGTCTCGAAGTTGAAGTCGACGCCAGTCGACTGGTGGATCTCATCGAGCGCCTCACGCACGGTCGCGTCACGCAGGTCGACGTTGACGACCCGCTCCAGCGGAGTCGCTCCGGAACTCGCCAGAGTTTGCGCGCGCAAGCGCTCCACCCCCAATGGGACGGAAGCGGCGAGAAGCAATAGAGCGAACCGCCGGGCGGTGCAGGCCAGGACTTAGGCCTCCCAATGAGGTGGGGATGCATCTTTAAGCCCCCCACACTACATCAGGTTCTCTATTGCCGGAATAGCTGAACCTTATGCTCGGCGAGATTGTATTGCAGACCAGCAACCGTCTGCGTGAGCAGCCCGAGCGTGTGCTCCACTGTGCCGTCAGCGACAGTGATCGTGACTGGAACGGCGGCGAGACCGGCGTCCGCGATCTCGATGTCGAGATTGTACTTTCGTCCGATCGTCTCGGCGACCTCGCGAAGTGGCGTATCCGTGAACGCCAATCGTCCGGCTGTCCAGTCGAAGTACGCCGAGCTCACCGCAGTCACACGCACCGCGCGCGCCGCGATGTCGACCTGTTCCAAACGTCCGCCATCGAGCACCTCGGTCCCGTACGGCGTCCGCACCGACACCCGCCCGCTCTTGACGGCCACCCGCGCATCTCCACCCGGATACGCGCGCACGTCGAACTCGGTGCCGAGATCCCGCGTCTCGATGTCCCCGGCGCGCACGAGAAAAACGCGATCCGCGCGATGCTCGACGGCAAACGATGCCTCGCCGACCAACGTCGCGACGTGATCCCCCGCGCGATCGATCGCGAACGAGAGCCGGCTGTCCGGCGCGAGCACGACGCGTGTGCCGTCAGGCAACCGCTGCTCATGCGGCGTCTCACCACGCATCGCCACATAACTCACCGCCACCGACGGCCCAGTAGCAACTCTCACGACGACGTACGTCGTCCCGATCAAAAGAACCGCAGCGCTCGCCGAGATCACACGCCACGGAATGCGCCGGCGCGGCATGCCTTCAGCAAGCCCGCCGTCCACAACGCGCAGATGCTCGATCCCGCGCCCAGGCAACGAAAACCGATCGCGCCGGTCGTGCTCGGCGATACGATCTTGTACGGACTCCCACGCATCTTCCGGATCGACCGGACTCGCCCCAATGCGCCGCCCGATCATCGACCAGACTTTCTTGTGCGCCTTGATGTAGCGCTGCACCGAGAGATCGTCCGACATCCAGCGCTCGACCTGGCGCCGCTCCGGCAGCGGACTCAGTCCATCGAGAAAGCGGTGCACCGCCTCCCACCGCGGATCGTCCGGTCCGTATTCGTCAGTCATGTGTCCGTCTCTCGGAGGTTCAACACATATATAGACGCATGAGACCCGCTATCTACGTATTCCGTCCCGGAGTCGGCAACCACGGCGCCAACTCTTTACGAAGCGTCGCATACGCCTGATGCAACTGCGTGTCCACCGTACGAATCGACACGCCCATGAGCTCCGCGATCTGAGCATTGGTGATCTGCCCAACCCGATGCAACACGAGCGTCTCGCGCCGCCGCCCCGGCAGCTTGGCGACCGCCCGCGCGATCGCCGCTTGCAATTCGCCAACCGCGAGCTCCGACTCGACCGGCAGTCGCTCCGGATTCTCCGGCAGCGGCCCGGGACCGAACGTCCCATTCGATCGGAGCACGCGCGCGATCCAGATGCGCTCCACACGACGCCGCCGGAGCGCCGAAATCGCCCGCTTCCGCACGGCCGCGTACAAATACGAAACGAGCGACTGCCGCACCGACAACGTCGTCCGCTTCGTCCACAAGTTCAGCATGACCTCTTGTACAATCTCCTGCGCGTCCGCCTCCGACGCCACGAGCGCATAGGCGATATTGACAAGCCATGGCTGATAATGCAGAAACGCATCGCGGAACGCGGTCTCGTCGCCGCGATGAATCCCATCGATCCACTGGCGATCGGCCGACGCCTGATCCATGGCGCCCCCGTGCTGCACGGCGGACGCTTCGAATCGCGGCCGGCGATTCACCGGTTGCTGCCGGTGACGGAACGGAGGACGGCGGGAGTCATCTGACGCGGAGAACATAGAACACCCTCACTCGCTACGCAGCAGTATGTGGCAAACTCAACTCAACGACCGGCTCGACGAGATCACGCGCCCGCCGACCCGGCAACCGGTCGGCACGCATCGCCTCCGCGAGATGCCGTAGCCCCTCGAAGTACGCGACCATCTCCGTCTCGGCGCGCACGCGCGCCTCGAAGATCGGCCGATCCGTCGTATCGAATGCTCGGTAGATCCAATACATGGTGGGAGTCCTCCTCAATGCTCTAGAGACGCTCGCCACGCCCCGACTACGTATAGACGTGCGGACAACGTGACCGGGTGAACGTCGTTACGAAGCGCAAAGCCGGGGTCGCCAGGAAGCAACCTCAGCAAGGGCTTGTGCGGGGTATTCCGGCGCCTAATGTTGAGCCCGTTGAGAGCTCGCGCTCCGGCCCCTCCCGAGGGGACGGGCCCGCGATAACGGCACACCCGCCGAAAGGCGGCGTCGCAAAGCTCTGGAGGCTAACGCGCGCTTGAGCTATTCGGGCGCGCTATGCCAGTCCGGCCGCCGAACGGACGTGAGGGGAGGAGCGCGCACGTGACCACGCGGCTCATACTCGGCGCCTGCATGCTCGCGCACGTGGCGCACGCGCAACTAGCGGCGAAGCCGTCGTTGGCGACACCCACAACGCTACGCGAGACAGAGACCGGTTCCTGGCGCGCGGGCGACGCCATGGTCTGGATCCGCGTCGCGCCCACCGGCGCGATCTCCGTCTACGCCTCCCACGGGTATCGCAGCGCGTTCGCGCACGCGGTGATCATCACGCCCGAGGACGCCGATAAATGGGCCGACCTCGGCGACCACGTTCTCGCCGGGCAAACTGCCACCGGCGCGATCATGCTCGGCGACAGCGACATCGCGCTCGAGCCCATGCGCGCGGGCGACTCGGTCGCGCTCGCCGTCCGACTCGGCGGCGTGCGGCCCGACGGCATCACGTTCCTCATGAACGGGCAATCGCTCCGGGAGGTCCTGCCGATTCTCCGGGCGACCGCGAAAGCATCGCGAGCCACGCAAACCGCGAGCGCGGCACCTCCGCCAGCAACGCCAGCGGCCGCGCCGGCACCTGTGACCGCGGCACCAGCGGCTGCCCACCCCGCCGCTCCGGCCGCCGCACCCGTCGCTACGCCGCACACGGCGGCGATCGACTCGCCCCCGCCCGCAGTGCCTGTTGTCCTAGCCACGGCGCCCGCGGCGCCCGCGGCTCCGCCAGAGGTCGCTGCGGCTGACACGCCACCTGCGCCTGCACCCGAGGCCGAAGTGGCGCCAGCGACTCCGACGCCGGCGGTTGTGGCAGCTCCGGTAGCGCCAACTCCCGCGCCAACTCCGGTCGTGGCAGCTCCAGTCGCTCCCACGAAAATCGCAAAAGTGACGAAGCCGAAGCCAGCGCCCCAAGCGGCAGAGACTGCGCCGTTACGCCGTACGAGCGCCGGCAGCATCGCCAAGCCCGCGGCCGCCATGACGATCACCGTCGGGCCGACCGATGCCACGAAACTCGCACCGTCGACAGTTGCCAACCTCGTCAAGCAATGGCAGTCGCAATTGGACCTTTGCTACTCGGAATTTGGCTTGAAAGTGAACCCAGCCCTGACCGGTTCAATCGCCGTGCGTCTCGCGATCCGTACCACGGGCGACGTCGGCGCCGCGACCTTCGTGCACCACCACTGGTCTGGTGCGGGCGGTACCGAGGCCGAGTCGTGCATGCGCGCACGAGTGATGGCGTGGATGTTCCCACCAGCGTCGACGCCGAGCGCACACGAGTTCACCGTCACCTTTGCACCCTGACGAGCCGCGGAGCGGCTTGCCAATCTCGTCGGCGACGCCGATGTTATGTGTCCGATGTCGCCGATTGCGTCTCTGACGCTTCGCTTGTCCGATGCACCGCGCTCCGAAGACGACACCCAGTCGGTGCACCTGAGACTGGCCGATGCCGATCGGCACCGCCGCAGCGAATCATGGGATGACGCCATTGCCGCCTACCGCGCCGCGATCGGCGCGGCCGCCCCAACCGACCGCGATCTCCTCGCCGACGCCAATCGGCACCTCGGCTTCTGCCTGCGCATGGCGGGACGCCTAGGCCCCGCCGCCGACGCATACGCCGCAGCAGCCAGCATGGCCCACGGGCTCCGCGATGTGCGGCGCACGCTGCTCGCGCGCATTGGCTCCGCCGTGGTCGTGTTCTATCGCGGGAATCTCCCCGCGGCCGCCGATATGCTCGAGGCCGTAGTGCTCGAGGCCGAGTCACTCGTGGCCACGAATCGCGCGCTCGTCGATGTCGTCGCGCGCGCCAAGCACGATCGCGCAACCATCGCGCACGATCGAGGCTCTCCCGAGATCGCGGTCGCCGATCTCTACGAGGCGTTTCATTTATATACCGACCCCGCACAACGCGATCGTGTCCTGATCGACATGGCGCGCGCGTTTGGTGACCTCGGACTGACCGAGGTCGCGCGCGATGCGCTGTTACTCTGCCGGACGTGCGCGGCCGGTCCCGCCGCGCGCACCGCGGCGACGATCAATCTGCTCGACATGGCCCAACGCGAAAGCGATCGCGTCACGTTCGAGCACTATCGCCAGATGCTCGCCGCGGAGCCGCTGATTCCGAGACACGCGGCGTACTATCATCTGTTCGTCGGCGAAGGCCTGAGACGGTTCGGCGACACCGCGGCAATAAAAGCGTACTCGCGCTCACGCGACATCGCCGAGCGGTACGGACTGAACGAGGTCATGCTGCGCGCCGAGGCGGCACTGACGACCCCCGCTCAGTCGCCCACGGCACGCGCCCCGCGCGCGACAACGTATCCACCGGCGGTCCAGCGCGTCGCCGCCTCTATCCACGCCCTCGCCGCTGCCGCATTCGACGTCTAGATTGTCGGGCATGCGTCGAGCTGTGTTCCTCCTGATGGTGCTGGCCGTTGCCGCATGCGGGGCAACGCTGTGGCCCACGACGAAGGTGCAAACCAAGTCCTTCGCGCCCGATCTCTACGGCTGCGCGGCCGCGAGCGTCCGGGCGCTCAAGTACTCGTTGGTCAGCAACGACTCCAACGGTGGCCGGTTCGAGGCCCGGCGCAAGTACTCGCTCAAAGCAGAAGGTCCGGATGTTGACGAGGTCGGGCGTGCCGATGTCCTGACGGTGGAGATCGTCAAGGCTCGGAACGACTCGAGTGGTACCACGACCCTGAAGGTCCAAGCTGGGACGCTCTCGACACACGAGACGAAGCGTGGGCCGACGGAAGACCCGGAATATGCTTCGCCCGCGGTGAAACAGGACGCCCAGACAGTCGTCACCCGCTGCGCGAGCACATAAATACATGCGGAACTACATCACAGAGTTCATCGGGACGTTTTTTCTCGTACTGACCGTCGGCTTCTGTGTGACGTCCAACGCCCCCCTCGGCGCGCTGGCGATCGGCTCCTCGCTCATGATCATGGTCTACATGGGCGGCCACATCTCGGGCGGACACTACAACGGCGCCGTGTCGCTCGCCGTGTTCCTCCGCGGCAAGATCGACGCACGCACGTTCGTCGGCTATCTCATCAGCCAGATCCTCGGCGCGATTGCCGCCGCGCTCATCGTGTACCTCGTGACGAGCAAGACGTATCCGCTCGCCCCTGGTCCAGGCGTCTCGCCGACGGCCGCGCTCATTGTCGAAACGCTGTACACGTTCGCGCTCTGCATCGTCGTGCTCAACGTCGCGACCTCGCCGGATACCGAGGGCAACTCGTACTACGGTCTGGCGATCGGCTTCACGATTGTCGTCGCCGCGATCAGTGGCGGATCGATCTCGGGCGGCGCCTTCAACCCGGACGTCGGCACGGGCCCGATCCTGGTCGATGCGATCCTCAAGGGAGGCTCGCTCGCCAATGTCTGGCTGTATCTCGTCGGCCCGTTCCTGGGCGGTGCGCTGGCGGCATGGGTCTATCGGTTGCAGAACCCGGCACCGGCGGCGAGCACCTGACCTCGCCGGCTGCGTTCAACGCGCGCCTCACGCAGCTCTCGTGCTTTGCGTGCGGGCGCGCGCATGACCCCCACGTGCCACAGCGCGTCTGCACGGCGTGCGGCATGCCGCTGCGCGCGGACTATGCGCTCGACCGCTCGACGCTGCCGCTGTCGACGCTCGCCAATCGCCCCGCGTCGCTGTGGCGCTACCGCGAGGTCTTGCCCTTGGCCTCAGGCGAAGTCACGCTGGGCGAAGGTTGGACGCCGTTGGTCCAGGTCGAAGACCGCGTTTGGATAAAGGATGAATCGCGTAATCCCACCGGCTCCTTCAAAGCCCGCGGTCTCGCGATGGCCGTTTCCGTCGCCCGAGCCCTCGGCGCCAAAGCACTGACCGCGCCCTCGGCCGGCAATGCCGCGGGGGCTCTCGCCGCGTATGGAGCGAGAGCCGGTATTCCCGTCGTCGTCGCGATGCCCGAGGACACCCCTCGTGGGTGCATCGAGGAATGCCGCGTCTACGGCGCGCAAGTGGAGCTCGTGCCCGGGACCATATCCGATGCCGGCAAATGGCTCCGGGACCACGGACCGTCGGATGCATTCGATGTCTCGACGCTCAAGGAGCCGTACCGGGTCGAAGGCAAGAAGACGATGGCCTACGAGCTCTTCGAGCAATTCGAGGGGAACCTGCCAGATGTGATCGTCTATCCCACAGGCGGCGGAACGGGGCTCGTAGGGATGGGGAAGGCGATCGAAGAGATGCGCGCACTGGGCTGGATTCCGGAGGGAGCAAAACCCCCGAGATTCGTGTCGGTGCAGACCGCCGGCTGCGCCCCGGTCGTCCGCGCGTTCGACAACGGCGCCGAGAAAACAGAGACGTGGGCCGACGCCGAGACTCGGGCGTGGGGCCTTCGCGTCCCGTCGCCGATCGGCGGGTTCGTTTGCCTGAGAGTGATCCGTGAAACGCATGGCACAGCCGTCGCCGTGAGCGAAGGCGAGATCGCGCCCGCCACGCGCGCGCTCTCGGCCCAGACCGGCGTCGACATCTGCCCTGAAACCGGGGCGGCCTGGTCGGCGTTTGTCTCTTTGCGAGCATCGGGATGGATCTCGCCCAGAGACCGGGTCGTCGTCTTCAATACGGGGACTGGGCTCAAGTATCGTTGACCTAACCCCGGCCCGTATCTTGATTTGGACGCGCTAGCCGGTTTGTTCCAGCCCGTGTATGTTACGAGCGCGCTACAACCCCGAGAGCCTGTGAAATCGAGCATCAAGCCTTCTGCGAGTTCCGATGATATGGATGCGCCTCAGCTGAGCGCATCATCGGATGTCTTCTTTAAGACCCGAGATTTCACGCGGCTCACCGAAGCGAAGGCCTCCGGACTCTATCCCTATTTCGTCCCCATCGAGTCGTCGACCGGCACCGAAGTCGTCGTCGAAGGCAAACGTCGCGTCATGATCGGCTCGAACAACTATCTCGGCCTCACGCACGACCCCCGCGTGATTGCGGCCGCCCAAGCCGCCATCGAGAAGTACGGCAGCGCCTGCACCGGCAGTCGGTTCCTGAACGGCAACACCGACCTTCACGATCGCATCGAAGTGAAGCTCGCCGAGCTCACCGGCAAAGAAGCGGGCCTCGTGTTCTCGACGGGATTCCAGACGAACCTCGGCGTCATCGCAACACTCGTCGGCCGCACGGACTTCGTCTACATCGACAAGCTCGATCATGCGAGCATCGTCGACGGATGCTTCCTATCAGCCGGCGACACCGTCCGGTTCCGCCACGGTGATCTCGGCGATCTCGAGGCCAAGCTCGCCCGCGGCAACCGCAATGGCGGCGGCAAACTGATCGTCGTTGATGGCGTGTTCAGCATGGAAGGCGACATCGTCGACCTCCCGCGCTTGGTCGAGCTCTGCGCCCAATACGACGCCCGTCTCGTAGTCGACGACGCGCACTCGATCGGCGTCCTCGGCGAGACCGGCGCCGGTACCGCCGAGCACTTCGGACTCACGCCGCAAGTCGATCTCATCGTCGGCACGTTCAGCAAGTCGTTCGCCTCGATCGGTGGGTTCGTCACCGGCGAGCGCGAGGTGATCGAGTACCTCAAGCACCAGGCACGGGCGCTCATCTTCAGCGCCTCGATGCCGCCGTCGGCGTGCGCCGCGGTACTCACCTGTATCGACATCATGGCCGCCGAACCCGAGCGCCGTCAGCGACTCTGGGAAAACGCGGACTACATGCGGGCCGGCCTCCGGTCGCTCGGCTATGATACCGGCGTCAGCGAAACTCCCATCGTGCCGGTGATCATCGGCAACGATCTCCTGACGTTCCATTTCTGGCGGTCACTCTTCGACAATGGCGTGTTCACGAACCCTGTCGTAGCTCCTGCGGTCCCCGAAAAGGAATCCCGGATCCGCACCTCATACTCCGCGACCCACACACGTGACCAACTCGACTTCGTACTCGACGTGTTCGCCAAGGTCGGGCGAGCGGCCGGCGTGATCTAATGACGAACGTCACGGTCAAGGCTGCCGAGAGCGCCTCTGACCGAAAGGAATTCATAGAACTCCCATATCGGCTGCACAAAGGCCACCCGTACTGGGTCCCGCCTCTCCGATCCGATGTGGCGCACTTGTTGGACCCGGCGAACCCGTTCTTCGCGCATGCCGAGGCGCAGCAGTTCATAGCGCGCGACGCGTCGGGGAAGGTCGTTGGTCGCATCGTCGCCGTCAAAAACGACGCGCACACGGATCGCCACCACGACGGCGTCGGGTTCTTCGGCTTCTACGAGTCGGAGAACGACCCGAGCGTGGCCAAGGCCCTCTTCGACGCCGCCCGCGACTGGCTCGAGCAACGCGGCTTCACGACCATGCGCGGCCCGATGAGCCCCTCGATCAACGACGAGATCGGGTTTCTGATCGACGGCTTTGACCAGACGCCGGTCGTGATGATGCCGTACACGCCGCAGTACTATCCCGGCCTCGCCGAGAGCTATGGGTTCACGAAGGCGAAAGACGTGTACGCGTACCGGCACGACAAGACCGCGCTGCAGCTCGACCGCGTCAAACGCCTGGCCGACGTCCTCGCGAAGCGCAACAACATCGTCGTCCGCCCGCTGAACATGAAGAACTTCCAGGGCGACGTCGACAAAGTCAAAGATCTCTACAACGCCGCCTGGGAAGCGAATTGGGGCGCGGTGCAGATCACCGAAGAGGAGCTCGCCGACGTCGCGAAGCAGCTCAAGCCCGTCGTGCTGCCCGACCTCGTGCAATTCGCCGAGATGGACGGACAGACCGTTGGATTCTCGCTCGCGCTGCCCGATCTCAACGTCGCCCTGAAACACATGGGCGGCCGCCTGTTCCCATTCGGCTTCCTCAAGCTGCTCTGGTACCAGCGCAACATCCCAGGCCTCCGCGTCTGGGCGCTCGGCGTGCATCCCGAGCATCGCCGCAGCGGCGTGGCCGAGCTCCTGTACCTCGCCATCGTCAAGAATGGACTCGCCCGCGGGATGGTCTACGGGGAGTCCGGGTGGATCCTCGAGGACAACTATTTGATGCGCCAGGCGATCGAGAAGATGGGCGGCCAGCGGTACAAGACGTACCGCGTTTACGACAAGCCGATCGGGGGCTGAACCATCCCGGCGTCTCAGCGCTTCGCGCTGGTGACCGGCGCGAGCGGATTTGTCGGCGGCCATCTGACCGACGCGCTCCTCGCCGACGGATGGCGCGTGCGATGCCTCGTGCGCCGCGAGAGCAATACGCGCTGGCTCCCCACCGATCGCGTCGAAATCGTCTACGGCGACGTCGGCACGCCGTCCACGCTCCCGAATGCCGTCCGCGGCGTCGACACGGTGTTCCATCTCGCCGCCGTGACCTCGGCCCGGGTTCCCAGCGAATACACCCGGATCAATGCCGGCGGCACGCAAACCGTCATCGAGGCGATGCAGGCGGAAGCACCGGGCGCGATGCTCGTCCTGTGTTCCAGTCAGTCGGCGGCGGGCCCGTCGCGCGAGGGGCGACCGATCACCGAAGCGGACACGCCACGACCCATTGGCCCGTATGGCGAGTCGAAGCTCGCCGCTGAACAGCTGGTGATCGCGAGCGAGCTCCGTCACATCATCATTCGCCCTCCGGCGGTCTACGGCCCGCGCGATGTCGACATTTTGTTTGCGTTCCGCCTGGCGAGCGCCGGCATCGCCGTTCGCGTGAGCTCGCGCGGCCAGAAGCTGTCCATGGTGCACGTGCGCGACCTCGCGGCCGGGCTCGTCGCGGCCGCATCGGCGGATCATGCGCGCGGCGTGTACTACGTGAGCGGAGGAACGCATGCGTGGGAGGATATTGTACGAGGCATTGGCGTTGGGGTTGGACGCCGCGCACGCGTGATTGTCCTGCCGCGCCCGCTGGTCGTCGCCGCCGCTTGGGGCAACCGTTTAGTGTCGCGCGCGATTCATGCGAAGCCGCTCCTCACGCCGGAGCGCGTCCTCGACATGGTACAACCGGACTGGAGCTGCGACGATTCGCGCGCGCGGCGCGAGCTCGGCTACGCGTCCGCCATACCATTAGAAGAAGGACTGGCCGAAACGGCCGCTTGGTATCGACAGGCTGGCTGGCTGTAGGGTGTAACTGTATACTGGCGGTATGCGCCTAACAATCGTTGCCCTCGCGCTCGCTGGGTTGGCCGTCACCGCCCGCGCGCAGGATCCCGGAAACACCGGATCGAACGTCCCTGACGCTCAGAAACGCGGCGGGAACGAAAAGATGAAGCTGTTGTCCCGGACCGAGACCAACCCCGGTTCGTGGAAAGCCGCTGACATCGAGATCGAGCAGGACAAGAACCGGCCGTACGTGTACGTCTGCGGGTTCACGAACTTCAACACCAAGATCTACGACATCTCGAACACGTCGAGCCCGAAGTTGATCTACACGTGGACCATCGAAAACCCCGAGCTGCACCGCGGCATCGGCGCGATGGACGGGAAGTACTTCAAGATCAACGGCAAGTACTACTACGCGCAGTCGTTCCAGTTCATGCAGGGGAGCCCTGACCAGGACTTGGGCGCCGTCATCTTCGACGTCACCGGCTTGCCCGATCCGTCGAAGGTGAAAGTCGTCGCCCGGATCAAGTACCCCCAGGCCCTCGGTGGCTTCCACAATACCTTCGCCTACAAGCACTCCGATGGCCGCGTGATCTACTTCGTGACCGTGAACGACTCCAAGTCCGTCATGTACGACTTGGGCAAGATCGTCGCGGGCGTCGATCCGGCCCAGGCAATCATCGGTGGCGTCCCCAATCCCACGCCGTTCAAGCAGATCGGCTCCGGTGGGTATCACGACTTCGAGGTCCAGTACGATCCAGCAGATCACAAAGACAAGTTCTACGGCGCCGGCCTCGGCGGTTTCTCGGTGTGGGACATCACGAAGCCCGAAACCCCGGTGCAGCTCTTCACGATCACATCGCTCGGCCAGGACGTTGCGCACACGTTCACGCCGTCTCCCGATGGCAAGTACGCGGTGACGGAGACGGAGTATCAGTACACGCCGCTCCGAATCTGGGATCTGCAGGCCGCACAAGCCGGGACGATGAAGAACGTCGATACGCCGATCGCCGCGTGGACGGCGGACTGGCACGACCTCTCGCACAACCATGAAGTGCGCTGGCCGTACGTGTTCGTGTCGGCCTACGAAGACGGTCTCCAAGTCTTCAACCTCAAGGACCCGAAGCACCCGGTCACCGAAGGGCACTGGTTTACGTGCGAGTGCGAGCACGAGCACGGATTCGGCGGCTCCCCCGACAATAACTGGGCGAGCACGACCAGCGTCATGCAGGGTGCGTTCGGCGTCGATATTCGGAACTACGATGGGCTCGTCGTGATCTCGGACATGCGGACCGGCCTGTGGCTGTTCCATATGGACGGGTTCAACGGATGGAACGGCAAGGATTACGGGATGCCGAACATCTCGAGCGTGCAAGACTACGATCACGGTCCGGTCCACGTACCGATCTCGTGAAGCGGTGGGTCGCACTCCTCGTCGTCGCCGCCATTGGTCCCTGGGACATGAAGTTGTTCCCAGGGACCGTGGTGCCCGACGCATCTGGCCAAGCACGACTCGTGTACGCGGCGTCGCCATTCGGCGTCGCCGTCACCGCTGACGGGCACGCGCGCTACGACATCCAGGTAACGGCGTCGGGCCTTCCGGCACCGTCTACACTCGGCCGCTACACCGCCTACGTCGCGTGGCAGGCCTCGCCCGATCTCTCGCACTGGACTCGGCTCGGCACCGTCACCAACGGCAAGACGACCGTCGGCTCGGCTGATCTCAACAAGTTCTTGTTCGTCGTCACCGCCGAAGCCTCACCCACACCATCGGCCCACCAAGGTCCCACCGTGCTACACGGGACCTCGCCCAGCGGCTGGCTCCAATCGTTCCTGACACACCCGCTGTTCAGAGGCAACGCCCAGTGAAGTTCGTGGTCGCCGTCATGCTGATCGCATCCGGCGCGGCAGCTCAAACCACGCCGTCTCGCGATACGAGCATGGCGAACATGCCGGGCATGGCGGGAATGTCCAACATGCCGGGCATGGCCATGATGCCGATCCCGATGCCGCCAGGCATGGTCGTGATGCCGGGCCTCATGGGATTGACGCCGGCAGTCGCCAAGACGTTCCTCCCGAGTGGACCAGCCGAATCCGAAGCGGTCGCTCGCAAAGAGATTCGTCTCAAGAACGGCGACACGCTGGACCTGGCCGCCACGCTCGTGCGCGAGATGATCGGCGATCACCAGACGATCGCCTACGCGTACAACACCCAGATCGCCGGCCCTCTGATCCGCGTCCCGCAAAACGCGACGATCATGGTCCGGTTCACGAACAAGATCGACCTGCCGACCGCGGTCCATTGGCACGGCGTCCGCCTCGACAACGCCAGCGACGGTGCGCCGGGATTGACGCAAGACCCGGTGGCCTCAGGCAAAGGCTATCTCTATCGCGTGCATTTCCCGGACGCCGGGATCTACTGGTACCACGCGCATGTCCGCGAGGACATCGAGCAGCCGATGGGCCTCTATGGCAACATCATCGTCGACTCGCCCGATCCGCACTACTACGAGCCGGCGAACAAAGAAGCAGTCCTGATGCTCGGCGACATTCTCGTTTACCACGACACGTTGATCCCCTTCGGCGCCGAGCAGCCGGATTTCACGCTCATGGGCCGCGTCGGAAACGTGATTCGGGTCAATGCCCAACCGACCTATGCGCTCAACGTGGCGCAAGGCTCCGTGGTCCGATTCTACCTGACCAACGTCGCCAGCTCCCGGACATTCAACGTCTCGTTCGGCGACGCGCCGATCAAAGTCGTCGCATCCGATGAGAGTCTCTTCGAGCACGAAGAGCTCGTGCCGAGCGTGGTCCTCGGTCCAGCAGAACGCTACGTCGTCGACGTACGGTTCCCGCATCCCGGGCGGTACGCGTTCGTGAACGCGGTCCAAGCCATCAACCACTTCCAGGGCGAGTTCACCCCCGAGGTAGACACGCTCGGCTTCGTGACCGTGAGCGCCGCCCCGGCCGCGCCGAGCTACGCGTCGAGCTTCGCGACCCTGCACGCGAACGCCGCGGTGTCCGCCGACATCGCGCACTATCGTCCGGCGTTCGATCACACCCCGGACAAGACGTTCCGCCTCACGCTCAAAACAAACGGCCTGCCGCTCGCCACCGTCCAGTTCATGAGCATCGACACGGCGTACTTCGCGCCGGTCGAATGGGTCGACGGCATGCCCGACATGAACTGGCTGTCGACGGCCTCACAGGTGCGCTGGGTGATCCACGACGAAGCGTCGGGCAAAGACAACATGGACATCGACTGGCACGTGCCGGTCGGGTCCACGCCGGTGATCCGCATTATCAACGACGACCGGTCGTTCCACCCGATGCAGCACCCGATCCATCTCCACGGTCAGCGGATGCTGGTCATCTCCCGCGACGGCGTGCCGACGAAGAACCTCGTCTGGAAAGACACCGTGATCATCCCTGTCGGCTCGACCGTCGACCTCCTCGTCGACGCCTCGAACCCCGGCGCGTGGATGCTCCACTGTCACATCTCCGAGCACCTCGAGTCGGGGATGATGACGGTCATGCACGTGGACCGGTAGCGCAGTCGCTCGACGGCTACATTGCCGGTGTTGCGAGCGGCCCGTCGTCCTCATCGCGCGCGGGTAGTCGATCGTCGGCTCACAGTACGTGGATCCCGTTGTTGACCTTCGCCCGCTCCTGCCATATCACGACTGACGGAGAGCATGACGCATGACTCGCCGCTCCTGACCGGCGGGCGTCACGTCCTCGAATCCGGCCTTCCGGAACGTCTCCGGCGATCCCATGTAGGTGTAGATCTTCCCGGGTTCGACTGGATAGCCTTCCACGATCTTCGCACCGAGTGATCGCGCATACGCGACGGCTGCCTTCAGTAACCCCACCGTGAGCCCGTCCCGCCGGGCTCGCGCGTCGACGAAGAAGCACACCACCGACCAGACCAATGGGTGCCTGCGCGTACGAGATCGCCGAGCCGCTCCGGCGTCACCGGGTGGTATGCGATCACACCCAGACGAGCCCGAGGCCAATGGCGATCCAGATCATCTCGCGGATGCGACTGACAATCGATGCGTAGACGCCAAGGTCCGGTGGCAGGCCGAGGAGATGAAAGATCAACGACAGGCTGCCTTCCTTCGACCCGAGCTCGAACGGAATGAAGAACGTCGCATTCGTGATGAACTGCGAGAACGCGCCGATCATGAATGCGGTGGGATAGTCGACATCGAGGCCGAGTGCCCGTGTAATGAACAGATACTCGAGCATCGACAGGCACCGGCCCACGTACTCGGCGCCGAGCGCGAACAGAATCGTGCCCCGCGAATACGCCGCGATCTGCTCATGGATCGCATTCAACTTGGGCCAGCGGCGGAACAATCGGGTCTGAGGACGAAAGAGCGCCGCCAGCGCGAGTGCCCCCGCGGCAAACAGGGCCGCGAGCGAAATCAAAGAGACCGTGGTGGCCGGCGTCCGAGGGAGGAGCACGAATGCGAGGGGGATGGCGGTAATCCAGAAGATGAGCTGTCCGAGCGTATGGATCACCCGAAATCCAACAACGGACGCGGTCGCGCGCGGCGGCTCGACCCACTTCGAGGCGGCGGCAACACGGAACGGCTCGCCACCCAAGGGCACGAGCGGCGTGACGTAGTTGATGGCGAAGCTCGAAACGCTGATCACATACGCGCGCCCAAACGGGATGGCGCCGTCGAGCAGCGCCCGCCAGGCGACGGTGTTGCACGCATACACAAACCCCCAGGCGATCACCGATGGCACGATCGCCCAGCGTGCAGAGATGAGATTGTGAAGGAGCCCTCCCACCCCGGCGTGCGCGATAAGCACGACGAAGAGCACCAAGGCGCCGACGAACACCAGCGCCTGAATTTTTCTGTTCACACGCCCACGGTGCAGCCGGAGCGGGCGGACTCATAGGCGGCCTCGAGAACCGCCGCCACTCGCGTGATGTCCGCGAGCGCCTCGTCGGCCTCCCCACGATCCATCGCATCGGCAAACGCGCCGAACAAGCCGGCAAACCAACCGGCGTACGACCGCTTGTCGAGCTGCGCGGAGTAGTCCACCTCTTGCCGCGGCTCGCCGGCTCGCTCGAGGCTCAACGTGCCGCCATGCCAATCGATGGTCCCGCGCTCGCCGATGATGCGCACGCGGTTCTCCCGATGCCCGGCGGCCCACGTGAGCAAAACCGTTGCGATGCGGTCGGCAAACCCAATCAATAATTGCGCGGTGTCCTCGACCTCGTACTCCTGATGCCGCAGTCGCCCGGTCCACGCCTGGACCGTCCGCGGTTCGCCGCCCAGGTCGAACAATGAGTACAAGAGATGCGTTCCGTGATCGAGCAGTATGCCGCCGCTGCTATCGGCGCGGAGCGACCGCCATGGCTGCGGACCACCGTCAGCCTGCAGCCGATACACGGACAACTCGGCCAGATGCCAATGGCCAATGGCCCCCTCGCGCACCCATTCGCCAATCTGCCGCCAGACCGGATTGAACCGATACTGGTGGCAGGGGATAACCACACGACCGGCCTTCCGCGCGGCCGTAGCCAGCGTATCGGCGTCCGCGCGTGTCACTGCCACCGGCTTCTCGCACAGTACGTGCAGCCCGTTCTCCAGCGCCCACAACGCTAGCGGCAGGTGCGATGATGGCGGCGTGCAGACATCGATGAAATCGAGCGGCCCCGCGGCCAGCAGGGACGGCTGGTCCCTGAAGAGGGGCACGCCATCGATCGGTGCGACGTTGGGATCCGAGTCGAGCGCCGCCACGATCTCGATCCGGGGTGCAACGGCCTCAAAGCCGGGGAGATGTGCCGTGCGGGCGATCCCACCCGCGCCAATCAGTGCCCCGCGATACGACTGGGCCATCGACGAGCTAGAGCCCGGGGCACTGATTGGGTCGGTTGGAGGCGCTCACGCTTCGCGCTCACGATCGCGCCTCGATATGCTCGGCGTCCCACACGAACACAAAGAGGATGAGATTGAGCGGGACGACGGTAATCCACAACATGGCCGCCGGCCACCCCGGCACGACGGTCACGAGCAGCAACAGCCACCGCACATTCTGCCCGAGCCACATGCAGCGGCCGAGCAGTGGCGCCGCGTGCCGGAGATACGCTTCCTGCGCCGCGGCGGACAGCGTCCCCTGCCGGCGCTGCCGCTCCAGCGCGACCGTGGCCGGGAACATGCTGGCCTGTCGCCGTACCCACGCGCCATACAGCCAATTTTTGAGCGAGCCGCCCTGGAGGTCCTCGGGCAGCTCCAGCTCCGAGTCCTGACCGCTCATGGCCAGAAACGCGTGCCGTATGAAATCGACCGCCGCCGCTTGCCACGTGTGACTCAGCAGCGCGGCCAACGCGAGCGCAATCGCGCCGGCCACGGGCCACCCGAGGAAGACGATGAGCCGCGCCCCGAGATGCGCGTACAGGTTGATGAACCGCGCACTATCCGACAGTCCATCGAGCATGCGTCCCAGCGGTGTCGACGTCCCACGAAGCCGCGCCAGTTGCCCGTCGACGCTATCGAAGATGTCGGAGACGATGAACAGCACCCACCCGATCGCGTTGAGCTCGATGCTCTGATAAAAGAATAGATGTCCGGCGACGAGACCCGTCGCCAGGCTCCACATCGTCACCTGATCGGGCGAGACCCACGTCGGCGCCAGCGCTCGGGCGAGCCGAATCCCGATGGGCCGAAAGAAACGGAGGTCGAGCCACTCTTCGACCTCGTCCCCTTTCGTCGCCAGCGTGCCAGTCGTCATACCCGCGCGGCGGCTTCGCCCAGCACACCCTTCATGACGGCGAGCGCACTCATCGCCTGCTCGGTCGTGATCACGAGCGGCGGGTTGATCCGCACCTCCGGGTTGTAGATCATCGCCAACACGCCCCTCGCGAGGAGCGTGTCGAAGATCCACCGCGCGATGTCTTTCGGCAGGAGCTTCGTCGTGCCCGGATACACGAGATCCATCCCGATCATGAGCCCGCGCCCGCGGACGTCACTGACGATCGGGATCTCTTTCTCCCACGTCTTCATCTCGGCCATCATGGTGGCGCCGAGTACACGACTGTGCTCGACGAGCCCTTCTTCGAGTATGGTCTCGATGCTCACCCGTGCCGCGGCGGCCGCCAGCGGATTCCCGCCGTAGCTCGACGAGCTGCCGCTCGGATTCGCCCAGGGCTTGGCCCGAGCGATCTCCTCGCGAGCGATGATGCCGGTCATCGGGAACCCGCCGCCGAATCCCTTACCGACCGTCATGATATCGGGCAACACCTCCTCGTGCTCGATCGCGAACATCTTCCCGGTCCGCCCGAACCCGGTCAGCATTTCGTCGGCAATCAGCACGGCGCCGATGCTATCCGCGAATTTTCTGAGGATACGCAGGTAGCCGGGCGGCGGAACGATGTTGCCCGCCGTCCCCTGGATCGGCTCCACGATGATCGCCGCGACGTCATTCGAGGTCTCGAGCGCGATTTTCTTCTGCAAGAACTCGACGCAATGCCACTCGCACGAGGGAAACGTCTTGTCGAACGCACAGCGAGCGCAGGAAGCGTACGGCGAGCTGTAGGTGCCCGGCATCAGCGGTCCCAGCCCGTGCTTGAAGGAGCCACCGAGCAAGGGAAGGACCCCGGCGGTCTTGCCGTGGAATCCGCCCCAGAAGCCGACAAACTCGGTCTTCCCCGTCCAGGCTTTCGCCAACCGGAACGCCGACTCGACCGCCTCGGCACCACTCGAATAGAGCTGCGTCCGATTGAGATCCCCGGGTGTGATGTCGGCGATCAGCTTGACCAGCGCAACCCGATGCTCCGAGGTAAAGCTGCCGACATGCACCCGCGCGACCTGCCGCTGCATGGCCGCGACGAACTTGGGATGCGCATACCCGAGACTGGCAACGCCCACCCCGGCCAGCAAATCGGTATAGCACTTCCCGTCGGCATCATAGAGGAGCGCGCCTTCGCCATGGTCGATGCTCAGCTTGCTGAACAGCGCGACGCTCTGCGTACCGGGCGCGAGATAGGCCGACTCGGCGTCAAACGCCGCCAAAGACTTTGGACCGGCCGCTGTCTCTGGCCGTGGTTGGACCGTCAACGTCACTAGCGCTATGCCCTCGTAGCAAAATGGTCGTGCACGTACCCGGCGATGTGCCTTGCCGCTTCGGCGCGAAATGGCGCGAAGCTAGGCCAGTCGTTTAGATCAATCAACACGGGGCGATCCGGTTCCGGAAACGCGACATCGCCCCCAAAAACGCCCAGGCCAAGTCGCTCCGCCGCCACGAAGGCCAGCGCCTTGAGTCGATCACCATCGACGCCGTCGGCGCCGTAGTACCGGAAGAACCGGCCGTCGGCGACGCCATAGAACTTCACGATCGGCCCGGCCACGTGTTCCTGCATCGCCACCCGCGCGATGCCGCGCGCCGCAAACACGCGCAAGGCGTCCGGAATCTCCTCGCGCCACAGCGACACGACATCCTCGGCCCGCTCGGCGTGCACGTCGCCGCGCTTGAGCCAGACGCGCCGCCCGTCCGCGCCAAACCCGTCGAGCTCGGGATCCCCGCCCGTCTGGACGATCGCGGTGCGGGGGATCTGATCGCCGAGGAGTACCACCATCTTGTGCCGGTGACACCCCAGCACGCTCGACGGGCGATTCATGATCGGGAGCCCCGCTTGCTCCAGCGAAAGCAAACGCTCCGACGCCGCGGGCCCCTGGCACATGTTCAGCACCAGATCGGCGTCGGTCAGCTCCTCCAGCTCGAAGCTGCTCTCGTTGGCGCGCGTCGCCGACCAGCCGAGGGCTTCGAGCTCCGCCACCGTGGCATCGAGAATGGCGGTGTCGTTCGTCCGGTGCTGATTCGGCGAGTACGACGCCTGCCGATACAGCGCGACGAGCCGCTTCACTCCGTTCACGATGCCGATGCCTCAGTGGCGAGCAGCGCGTCGGCGGCGTCGATATCGCGCTTGTGGTCGAGATCGACGATCAGCGCCACCTCGGTCGTCGCCACGCGAGCGCCCTCGTCGACAAGCGATGACAAGAAATAGCGCATGCGGGATCCGCCATCGCGCCACACCCGAATTGCCGCCGCCCGTGCTCGCGGGCTGAACGCATAGACGCCACCCGTCACGCACGGCGGCATGACTGGCCGGCCGCCAATTCTGATCGCGTCACCACCGGGACCCCGCTCGACCCACAGCGGGTGCTCGTCGTCGACATGCGGCGTCACGGCCAACACGACGTCGGCACCATCGGTGAGCTGTTTCGTGGCTTCATCAAACACCAACTGCCAATCACGGGCGGGCATGACCGTATCGACCATACTGCAGAACACCGGACCGGACGGCATGCGGAGCAGCGCTTCGGCGAGCGTATGCAGCGACGATGGAGTCTCGCACGCGATCACCCGCGGACGGCCGATCGACAACTCGATGTTGCGCACCGAGGCGAGGACGTCGGGGAAAGTCGACCGGATCATACAGGTGACGTCCCGACACCCGATCGCGGCGAACGTCTCCGCGAGCCGCAGGATCTGGGAGCGCCCCGCGACGGACACCGCCGCCTTCGGCTCGGCCACGCCATCGGCCGCGAGTCGCGAGCCCTCTCCGCCCGCGAGGATCAGGCCGTGCACACGACCTCGGGCAGCTCGGTGAGCGATGCGATGCGCGCGGTCGGCGCGCAATCGTTCGGCGTCTCGCACTCGGGCTCCGTCAGCCAACACGTGCAGAGTCCCAACGTGCGCGCGGGCCGAATGTCGGCGTCGAGATTGTCGCCGACAATCCACGCCGCGCCGGGCTCGACATCGAGCGCGGCCAACGTCGTCTGAAAAATCCCGGGGTCGGGCTTCGACGTGCCAAGCACGCCGGAGTCCGACACCGTCTGGAAGTAGTTCGTGAGGCCGAGCTCCGCGAGACAGCACGACAAATTGCCGGTGAAATTCGAGACGATGCCGAGTCGATACCGATCCGCCAGACTGGAGAGCACGTGCGCGTTCCGTTCGGTGGTGCGCACGGCGTCGCGGTGAAAACGATCCGCGACCTCGGTGAAGTCGATAGTGGCGCCGTCGGGTACCATCTCCTGCAGTAGCTGCGCTTGGGCATCGATCATTGCACGAAATCCGAGACGCCGGATATCCGGCCGTCTCTCGAGTGCTCGATCAGATGCTCGGAAGACCGTCTCAAAGTTCCCGAACGGCAGGGATCCGCCGAGTCCCCTATAGGCCGCGTGGAAGCGAGTGCTCCACCTCAGGCCGTCAGCGTCGAGCGTTCCGCCAAAGTCGAAGAGTACCGCACGAACAGGGGTGGCCGATTGCACCACGTACTGTATCGCTCAGGTAACGGGGCGGCAAGCGGAAAGAAATGCTATCGGCAGCGCAGGCCGGAGTCGGCAAGGGACGCGACCGCGCGGCTGAACGCCGTCCCAGCGGCGCGCTCGCGGAGCGACGTCAGGGTCTCGCACGCCGCATCGGTGTTGCCCAGCGCGACGTTCGCTTCCGCCGCCCGATACAGCGCTTCGACGCTGTCGCTGCGGGTGGTCAACTGCGGCAGCAGCTGCTGGATCTCGTCGAGCGCCCGCTCGGCCGTCAGCTGATCGACATTCCGCGGGTCGGTCCAATTGTCCAAGCGCTTCAACACCGCCTGAGGCGACTCGGCCGCCGGCATGTGATGAATCGGCGCGCCCTGGTCTGTAACAGAGGGGCGCGCGCGCACGGTTTGTGTCGTCGGCTGTGTTCTCGACTGCGTCGTGACTGGCTGTGTCGTGACCGGCTGCGTCGTGACCGGCTGCGTCGTGACCGGCTGTGCGATCGTACCGGCGGCGGCCGTCATAGTCGGCGCCGCAGGCGCCACCGTCACCGTATCCCCCGAAGAGACCAGTCGAGCCGCGAGGAGCCCGAGCACTCCGCCGATGGCAACCACCGCGGCGCCCAATGCAATACGGCGAACGAGCGTACCAGAGACCCGCCAGCGCGGCGCGCGGCGCAGTCTCGGCGCCCGAGGCTTGGTCGTCGGCAAATCGACCGCACTGACCGTTGAATGGACGACGGGGGGCGTCGTCCAAGCCGCGATGACCGTATCGAGGTCGCTCGCGAATGCCCCAGCACTTTGATATCGGTCGCCCGGCTTCCTCGCGAGGACGTGCGCAAAGACTTCCTCGAGCTCCACCGGCCACCGAACATTCGGGACGACCGTGGCGAGCGACAGCGGCGGCTCGCTCAACCGCAGTCTCATGACCTCGAGCGCCGACTCGCCATCGACCGGCAAACGCCCGGTCAGCAGCACGAACGCCAGCAGTCCGAGCGCGTAGACGTCGCACCGCCAGTCGACCGTCGCCGGCACGAGTTGCTCCGGCGCCATGTAATGCGGCGTGCCCACGAAGCACCCGGTATCGGTCACTTGCTGCGCGCGATCGCCGAACACTTTCGCGAGGCCGAAGTCGACGATCTTTACATCGTCGAGTCCATCGTCCGCCGTCGACGCGCGCAAGATCACGTTCTCGGGCTTGAGATCGCGGTGCACGATGCCCAGCGCATGCGCCGCATCCAACCCGGACGCGACCTGCTTGATGATGACCGCGACTCGCCGCGCGTCGAGCGGCCCATCGCGAATGAGCAGCTGCGAGAGCGGCTCGCCCCTCACGTACTCCATCGTGAGGTACACGAGCCCACCTTCTGCCTCCCCGAAGTCGTAGATCTGGCAGACGTGCGGATGGTTGATGCGGCTGGCGTTCGTCGCCTCGCGCACGAACCGCCCGACGGCTTCGGGTTCCTTTCGCAGGTCAGCCTTGAGCAACTTGAGGGCGCACGGCCGCCCGATCCGCAGATGCTCGGCCAAGTACACCTCGCCGACGCCCCCGGCGCCGAGCTTCCGGCCGAGCCGGTACCGATCGGCGATGATCAGCCCAGCAAGGGAATCGGCGGCGAGCTCCGGCAGCGCCGAGCCATCGTGCGCGCAAAACCGGGTGCCCGCCTCATAGCGGGCACCGCACGCTGGACATGCCAGCGGTAGCACGCTCGCCGTGATGACGCGAGACGACTCATCGGCGAAGCTCAGGTTCTCGTCGCGCATGACGTTCCCCAGGGTATAACGCGTATACTATCCCCGCCAGATCACCTCCCAGAGTCGCCTCGTGAACAACGTGAACCCTGTCCTCATTCTCGCCGCCGCCGCGGCCGGCGGGCTCTTGGCGGTACAAGTTGCCGCTAATAGCGCGCTCGGCCTCCACCTCGGACGGCCTGCCGGCGCGACGCTCGTGTCGTTCCTCGTGGGCTCGGCCGGACTCGTGCTCTATATGCTGGTCATCCGCGAGCCTCTTCCGGCGGCCAAAGCCCTGGCCCAGACACCCTGGTGGGCGCTGCTCGGTGGCCTTCTGGGCGCGGCGTACGTGATGGCGACTGTTGTCGTGACGCCACGCCTCGGACCGGGCCTCACCTTGGGCGCGGTCGTCGCCGGTCAGATGGTCGTCGCGCTGGCCCTGGAGCAGGCGGGCGCATTGGACGTCGCCCGCCATCCGATCACGCTGGGGAGGGTTCTTGGTGTGTTGCTGGTCGTTGCCGGGGTGGTGTTGCTCCGCAAGACGTAGCGCGCGCCGGTGCCATCGCAATGGACGCCTCGGGTCCCCTCTGAAGCGTGATCCGAGTCACCTCCGGCTGAGCGCCGAGACGGAAAGGCAACCCCCAGTAGCCCGTGCCGGGGTGGATGTAGAGCATGCTGTCTCCGGCGCGGTGCACCCCCATGGCCCGTGTCTGGAACGGACTGGCCAGGCTCCAGCCGAGTCGAGGGATGGCGAACTGGCCCCAGTGCGTGTGGCCGCTCAGCGTGAGCGCCACCCCTCGCTCCGCTAACGCCGGCCACAGCGCCGGATTGTGGGCCAGTGCGATGACAGTCGTGTCGGGGTCGATGCCCTGGAGAGTTCGGCCGATATCCGGCGCCGCGTTCCCCATGCGCCGGCCGGCCGGATCACCTGTTCCCGCTAGCGCGACGCGAGCCGAGCCTCGGCTGAGAATCGCCGCCGAGTTCACGAGGACCGTAGCGTTGAGGCGCGAGCGCAGCGAGCGCTCAACTTGGTCCCAACCGGCGTAGATATCGTGATTCCCAGGGATCACGTACACGCCGAGCGGCGCCCGGAGTGTGCCCAACCCATCGGCGTACGCCGAGACGTCCTCGGCCCGGTCGTCAATGAGATCCCCGGTAATCGCGATGATGTCCGCACCGAGCCCGGCGACAGTGCGAGTGACGTGACGCAGGAACGCCTGTGACGTCTGCGGCCCCACGTGCAAATCGGAGATCTGCGCGATCGTGAGCCCGTCGAACTCGCTCGGGAGGTGAGGCACGGTGACGCGAACGTCGCGAACGACGAGCAGCTTGCTGCCGACATACCCGAAGGCGAACAGGACCAGAAGGACGCCCAGCATGATCGTCGCCGCGATGCGGCCGCCAGCCATGGACGACCCGAAGATTGCCCCGAGGCCGAGCCCGACGATGCCCGCGATGCTCACAAGCGGCAGCGCGAGTTGGACGTAGAGTACGGGCCGCACCACGAACAGCCGAAAGGCCGCGGTCGGGTACCTCCGCCATCCGCGTCGGGCGTAGAACGCGACGAGCGGAGCCGTCGTCAGGACTGCCACGGCCAGCACCCACCATCGCCCGCCGGGAACCAAAAGGGCGATAACTGACCAACAGAGGATGTAGTAGAAGAACGCTCGCATTTGGTAGATTTGCTTTTATGGTCTCTATTGCCGAACGCGTGAAAGGCATCCTGCTGCACCCGCGCGGCACGTGGGCCACGATCGACAAAGAACAGACGACGACCCAGGCGCTGTATCTCCATTACATCGCGCCACTCGCCGGACTTGCGGCCCTTGCACGGCTAATCGGCGTGGCGTTCGTCGGGTTCCCGGTCATCGCCCGCCCACCGTTCTGGCAGGTGCTCGTCTGGGCCGCGCTCTATTTCCTGTTCGAGCTCCTCGCGGTCGACATCGTCGCGTTCGTCATAGACTGGCTCGGCCCGAGACTGGGGTGTCCCGAGTGCGAGGGGATACCGCGCCACATTCAAGCGCTGAAAGTCGCCACCTATGCGCGCACGCCACTGTGGATCGCCGGCCTCGCGCTGATCGTTCCGACGACCGAGGTCGTCGCGATCGCGATCGGCGCTGTCTACTCGGTCTATCTGCTCTGCCTCGGCATCCCGGAGTTAATGAAGGCACCGAAGCATCGCGTCCCCGTGTACGCAATGGTAACGGTCGTTGCGGCCGCGGGGGTGTACGGGCTCCTCCGGATACTCGTGAACACGATTCTTGCGATGGCCTTTGGGTTCGCCGTCGACGCACGGGACTACACGTCATGAATACGAAACTTCTCGGTAGTTCAGATTTACACATCACGCCCCTCGGATTCGGTGCCTGGGCAGTGGGTGGGTCCTGGCAATTCGGGTGGGGACATCAGGACGATGGCGACTCCATTAGCGCCATCCATCGCGCGTTGGATCTCGGCATCAACTGGATCGACACGGCGGCGGTATATGGCCTCGGCCACTCCGAGGAAGTCGTCGCGCGTGCGCTCGCGGGTGGCACAAAGCGTCCGTACGTGTTCACGAAGTGCGGGCTGGTGTGGGATGCCCAGGGCAATACCACTCGGTCACTCGTATCGGTGCGCAGCGACCTCGAAGCCAGTCTCCGTCGTCTCAAAACCGACGTCATCGACCTCTATCAGGTGCACTGGCCACCGGCGAACCTGGCCGAGCTCGAACCGGGTCTTGAAGCCCTTGCGGAGGCGCAGCGCCAGGGAAAAATCCGGCACATCGGCGTGTCGAACTTCGACGTTCCGCTCATGGAACGCGCCCGCCGCGTGGCGCCCATTGTGTCCTTGCAACCGCCCTACTCGATCATCCGCCGCGATATCGAGGCCGAGATTCTTCCGTATTGTCAACGAGAGAATATCGGGGTGATCGTGTACTCGCCGATGGCCTCGGGGCTCCTGTCGGGTGCGATGACGCGCGAGCGTATCGCGAGCTTGCCGGCCGATGATTGGCGGCGGCGGTCGTCGGCGTTCAATGAGCCCAATCTCTCGCGCAACCTCGCGATCGTCGAGGAGCTCCGCGAGCTGGGTTCGCCAGGGGAAGTGGCAATCGCGTGGACACTGAAAAATACCGCGGTCACGGCGGCGATCGTTGGCGCGCGGAACGCCGAGCAGGTCGATGGCTGGGTCGGCGCGGCCACGCTCGACCTCTCGAACGTCGCAGTCGTATGAGTGCTTGGGCTTTGGCGCTGGTGCTCGCGGCGTCTGCGCCTCATCCGACGCCGTCGCTCTCACCCGGCCAGGTGGTCGAGATCGTGCTGACCGCGCTCCAGCACAACGACAACCCCCAGGCCGATGCGGGCATCGCGACGACCTTCGAGTTCGCCTCGCCCGCCAATCGCTTGGAAACCGGTCCGCTGCAACGGTTCGCGTCGATGATCAAGAATCCCGCGTATCGCGTGATGCTCGATTTCCGGAGCGTGACCAAGGGGCGGCTCGAGCTCGATGGGAATCACGCGCAGCAACGGGTCGTGATCGTCGGCCGGGATGGGTCGCAGGTCACCTACCTATTCCTGCTCTCGAAGCAATCGGACGGCCCCTACGCGAACTGCTGGATGACCGATGGTGTGATTCGGCAAAAGGAGCCCGAGCCCCCACCCGGAACGACGGCTACCTAGCGTTACATGCTCGCGACGTACATCTGCTAACATGCGGGTCCCATGACGGTCGCACCAGAAATCTTCCGTGAGTATGACATCCGCGGCTTGGTCGGCTCGGAGCTCGACGCCGACACGGCGCGCGACGTCGGCCGCGCCTTTGCCGTCTACCTCGACGATGTCAACGTCCACGGGCCGATTGCGGTGGGGCGCGACAACCGGCCGAGCGGGGATGCCCTGCGCGACGCGCTCGTTGCATCCCTCACCGAGTCTGGAGTCGATGTGATCGACATCGGCGTTGTCCCGACGCCAACGCTGTATTGGGCGCTCGAGAAGCTCGGAGTCGCAGGCGGGGTCCAGATCACCGCGTCTCACAATCCAGCGCCGTATAACGGCTTCAAGGTCTGTGTCGGTACGAACGCTCTGTACGGCGAGGACATTCAGAAGCTTCTGGTGCTCGTCGAAACGGGGAAGCGGATCACCCCCAACAAGCCGGGCTCGGTACGACAAGAGGCGATCCTCGACCGCTATCTCGACGATATCGTTTCCCGCATTGGCCCATTGGCACGCCCGTTATCGATCGCGCTAGACTGCGCAAACGGTGTCGGCTCGCTCGTCGGCCCGCGCCTGATGGAGCGGTTGGGTGTCAAGGTCACGCAGTGCTTGCTGTGCACGAGCGATGGCCGGTTCCCCGAGCGGCAACCAGATCCGAGCCAAGCGAAAAACCTGGCGGATCTCCAACAAGCCGTTCGCGCCGCATCCGCCCAGGTAGGCATCGCGCTCGACGGCGATGCGGATCGCATTGGCGTCGTCGACGAGCACGGCGAAATCGTGTGGGGCGACCGCGTGCTCGCGATCTACGCCCGCGATGTGCTCGCGCGGAATCCGGGCCAGCCCGTGATCTTCGACGTGAAGTGCTCCGAAGCATTGCCTCAAGCGATCACGGCGGCCGGTGGCAAGCCCTTCATGTGGCGCACCGGACACTCGCTCATCTTGGCCAAGATGCACGAGATCCACGCGCCATTGGCCGGTGAGCTTTCGGGGCACATGTACATAGCCGATGGCTACTACGGTTACGACGATGCCCTGTACGCGGCCGCCCGGCTGCTCTCGATCATGGCGTCGTCTGGCAAGTCCATCACCGAGCTGCTCGCCGGCGTTCCGGTCTACCCATCCACGGACGAGATTCGCGTCGACTGTCCGGACGACAAGAAGTTTGGCATCGTTGCCAACGCGGTCACCTACTGGCAAAAGAATCACACCGTGATCGACGTCGACGGCGCGCGCGTGTTATTCGACGGCGGCTGGGGCTTGATTCGGGCGTCAAATACGCAGCCTGCATTGGTGCTGCGATTCGAGGCGCACACGCAGGAAGAGCTCACCTCGATACAGAACGAAATGCAAGGCTGGCTTCGCCAACAGGGTGTCGCCATCTAATGCGGATTGCCGTCGCCTCCGACCACGCGGGATTTCAGATCAAGACCGACGTGGCCACGGCGCTTCGCGCCGCAGGCCATGATGTTGAAGATCTCGGAACCTACGACGAGACGCCCGTCGACTATCCTGATTTCGCCGAGAAAATCGGCGCGGCTATCGTTGACCAGACGGCAGAGCGTGGCGTGCTCGTGTGTGGTTCGGGTGTCGGCGCATCGGTGGCCGCGAATAAGATTCCGGGAGTCAGAGCCGGCCTCTGCCACGACACGTACTCCGCACATCAAGGCGTAGAGCACGATGACATGAACGTCCTCGTGCTCGGCGGCCGCGTAATCGGAACCGAGGTCGCCAAGGAGCTGGCCCGCGCATTCGTGTCCGCGCGCTACACGCACGAGGAACGCCACGAACGCCGGCTGGCGAAAGTACGAGCCATCGAGACGCACTACCTTCGGGAGATGACATGACAACTGTGACGGCCCTGTCGGCCGATCTGGGCTCCTACACGGAGCCGGTGGGGAAGACCCTGGCGCGCGCCCATTCGGAGCAGATCCTGGCCCGAATCAATCGCGGCGACTACACCGTTTGGAAACCTCAGCCCACCGAAATCACCAACCGACTCGGCTGGCTCACGATCGCCGATCGGATGCGCGATGAGATTCCCGCCATTCGGAAGGTCGTCGAGGCCGTCCGCAAAGATGGCTATACCCACGCCCTATTGCTCGGCATGGGCGGCTCGAGCCTGGCGCCGGAAGTGTTTCACAGAGTCTTCGGCACCAAGGCCGGTTATCTGGACCTCCACGTGCTCGACAGCACGGACCCCGACGCGGTCACCGCGGCGATTGCTCCGCTGGACATGTCGAAGACGCTCTTCATCGTCTCCACCAAATCTGGTGGAACCGTCGAGACGTTCTCGTTCTTCAGAACGTGCTATCGCCGCGTGATCGCTGCCCTCGGTGCCGAACACACGGGGGAGCACTTCATTGCCATTACCGACCCGGGTAGCGCCCTGGCGGATACGGCCAGCAAGTATCGTTTCCGCGCGACATTCTTGAACGACCCGAACATCGGCGGCCGCTACTCGGCGCTGTCGCATTTCGGCCTGGTGCCAGCCGCACTCGTCGGCGTCGACCTCAACAAGCTGCTCGACAGCGCGAGCAAGGCCGAAGGCGACCAAGAAAGCGCCTTGGAGCTCGGCGCGATCATGGGAGAGCTCGCCGTCGCTGGCCGCGACAAGCTGACATTCATCTGCTCGCCGGGCATCGCCGCCTGGGGCTCATGGGTCGAGCAACTCGTGGCCGAGAGCACGGGCAAAGAAGACAAGGGCATCCTGCCAGTCGCCGACGAGCCGGTTGGTGCACCCGGCGTGTACGGGAACGATCGCCTGTTCGTCTCGTTGCGCCTCGCCCGTGAGACGTCGAACGACGCCGCGCTGGCCGCTCTGCGCGCCGCCGGCCAGCCCGTCGTGCAAATCGATCTCGCTGATCCGTACGATTTGGGCGGCGAGTTTTTCCGGTGGGAGCTCGCGACTGCCATCGCCGGCTGGCGCCTCGGTGTCAACCCCTTCGATCAGCCGAACGTGGAAGCCGCGAAGCAACTGGCCCGCTTGATGGTCGACACGTATCAAAAAAGTGGCGCCCTGCCGACGTTGACGCCGAACGCGACGATCGATGGCCTGGCCCTGTACGCGACGAGCCCGGACCTCACAGATGCATCCCAAGTCACGTCGGGTTTCGAGGGCGCGATCAAGCCGGGTGATTATCTCGCCATCCAAGCGTGGATAGCTCCGACGGCAGAATCAACGGCGTCGCTGCAGCGCATGCGCGTAGCGCTGCGCGACCACTATAAAGTGGCCACAACGGTCGGCTACGGTCCGAGGTTCCTGCACTCGACCGGTCAGTTGCACAAGGGCGACGGGGGCCATGGCGTATTCCTGCAGATCGTCACGCCGGCGCCCGCGCCGGCGAATGACGTGCCGATACCGGAGACGGCCGACGCCGACACGTCGAACATCACGTTCGGAGTGCTGAAAGAGGCCCAATCACTCGGCGATCGCCGCGCGCTACTGGACCGTGGCCGCCGTGTTCTGAGAGTCGATGTCCCGCGCGATGCAACCCCGAAGGGCCTGCAGCAACTGGCAACCCTGCTCTCGTGATCCGCGCGATCATCTTCGACCTCGATGGCACGCTCGTGCAAACGGAAGCCCTCAAGGCGATCTCCTATGCCCGCGCCGCCAAGCAGCTCGAGCCGGGGCTCAGCGAGGATGAAGTCGTCACACGGTACGACGATATGATCGGCCGATCGCGCAATGAAGTCGCCGAAGCGTTGGTCGAGCGATTTGGGCTGAACGTGACGTGGCAGAGGTTGATCGATATTCGCATGAAGATCTACGACGACATGCTGGCCGACCCGGGCCTGCTCAAACAGCAAGAGTATCCGTACGCGACCGCGTTGCTCCGCAAGGTCAAGGGGATGGGTTACCCAACCGGGCTGTGCACGATGTCCTACGCCCCGGAGACCGCGGTCGTGCTGAAAACGCTCGGCATAGGCCAGTACCTGGATGTGGTCGTTACACGCGACCAGGTGTCGAAGCCAAAGCCTGATCCGGAGATCTACCGCCTGGCCGCCACCAAGCTCAATGTTCAGCCAGCCGAGTGTCTCGTGGTCGAGGACTCGGAGCCGGGCGTCGATTCCGCGGTCGCGGCCGGGACGCAGTGCGTGGTGGTGCCGAGCGACTTGACCCGGGAACGGGTGCTGGCCCACGCGCCGCTCAAAGGCGAGGTGATCGTCAATGACCCCGCCGATCTCGATCGGACAGTCATGCAACTACTGGGGAGATAACGCACCGATGCAATTAGGGATGATCGGGCTGGGGAAGATGGGCGCGAATATGACGACCCGGCTCGTGAAAGGTGGTCACACGATCGTGGTCTACGATCGCGACGCGCACGCGATTTCGACGTCCGTCTCCGGTGGCGCGACCGGGTCTTCGTCGCTCGCCGACTTGGTCGCGAAGCTGACTCCGCCGCGCGCCGTGTGGATCATGGTGCCGGCCGGTGACCCGACCGAATCCACCGTCCGGGATCTTGCCCGTCTGCTCACCAGAGGCGACACGATCATCGACGGCGGCAATAGCAATTACAAAGACGACATGCGCCGCCAGGTCGAGCTGAACCCGCTCGGCCTCCATTACGTGGATGTCGGCACGAGTGGCGGTGTCTGGGGCTTGAAAGAGGGCTACAGCCTGATGATCGGCGGCGACAAAGCAGAGATCGAGCGCCTGCGCCCAATTTTCGAGACGCTTGCCCCCGCCAAGAACCAAGGTTGGGGTCGCATGGGCCCAACGGGATCTGGCCATTTCGTGAAGATGATCCACAATGGCATCGAGTACGGCCTCATGCAGGCGTACGCTGAAGGGTTCGCCATAATGGAAGCGAAAAAAGAATTTGCGCTGGATGTGGCGCAGATTGCCGAAGTGTGGCGCTATGGATCGGTAGTGAGATCTTGGCTTCTCGATCTCGCGGCCAACGCGCTCAAAGAGAACCCGACGCTCAAGGGCATCGCGCCGTACGTGGTCGATTCCGGCGAGGGACGCTGGACGGTGGCCGAGGCTATCGACCTCGATGTCCCGGCGCCGATCATTACTCAATCGTTGATCGAGCGGCTCCGGTCGCGCGATGACGATTCCTACAGCGACAAGATGCTGGCCGCACTGCGCAACCAGTTCGGTGGGCACGCCATCAAAACCGAGGCCGCCTCGTGAGTCAACCGACTGTCGATCCGAGCATATTCGTCGTCTTCGGCGCTACGGGCGATCTGGCGCACCGCAAGATCCTGCCCGCGCTGTATCAGCTGCACAAGCACAACCTGATCGGCCCCAAGAATCTGATCCTCGGCATCGGGCGCGACACCGATACCGACGACGCCAAGTTTCGCGCTGACATCAAGGGCTCGCTGACGGGCCCCGACAACTCGGCGGATGACCTCCAGGCGTGGCTCGACTCCGTGCTCTTCTATCAGGGGATCGGCGCGTCGACGCCCGCGGATTTCCAAGCGCTCAAGACACGGCTCGAGACGCTGGAGCGCGATAATGGCCTCCCGGGGAATCGCGCCTTTTATCTCTCACTGCCGCCGACGGCTTTCCCGTCGACCATCGCGGGCCTCGGTGCGGCGGGACTCAACCAGAGCGCGGGCTGGACACGGGTAGTGATCGAAAAGCCATTCGGCCGCGATCTCGAATCGGCGCGCGAGCTGAACCGCCTGGTGCACCAGTTCTTCGACGAATCCCAGGTCTATCGCATTGATCACTATCTGGGAAAAGAGACAGTCCAGAACTTGTTGGTATTCCGATTCGCAAACGCAATGTTCGAGTCGCTGTGGAACCGCGACCATATCGAAAGCGTGGAGATCACGGTCGCCGAAGAGCTGGGTGTCGAACAACGCGCCGACTATTACGAACACGCGGGCGCCTTGCGCGACATGGTCCAGTCGCATTTGACGCAGCTCTTCGCCCTCGTCGCCATGGAAGTGCCCACGGCCTTCGAGGCCTCGGCCATCCGCGACGAGAAGATCAAAGTCTTGCGCTCGATCGCACCGCTCGGCCCGCGCGACGCGGTGCGTGGCCAGTATGTGGCCGGCGAGATCGATGGCAAGCCGGTCGTCGGCTATCGCACCGAGCCCGGCGTGGCCCAACGCTCGAACACCGAGACGTTCGTCGCGCTCAAGCTGAGCCTCGACACGTGGCGCTGGCAGGGCGTCCCGTTCTATCTCCGAACGGGCAAGCGCATGGCGCGCCGGCTGACCGAAATCCGCGTGCGCTTCCGCCAGGCGCCCGTCTGGATGTTCCGCGCGCTGTCCGGATCGCAGCCGACAGCCAACACGCTCGTGATCACGCTGCAGCCGAACGAAGGCTTCCGCTTGTACTTCGACGTCAAGGCGCCGGGCGAGCCATTTCGTCTGCAGCGTCTCACGCTGCACTTCGACTACGGCGAGGAGTTCAAGTTCTTACCGGAAGCGTACCAGACGTTGCTGCTCGACGTCCTGCGCGGCGATCAGACGCTGTTCGTGCACGCCGATGAGGTGGAAGCGTCGTGGCGTGTCTATGCGCCGCTGCTGGCGCTCAAGGACACGCCGTACTTCTACGAGGCCGGCACGTGGGGCCCGCCGCAAGCGGCGACCGTGATACCCGAGCGTGAGCCGCGGGAGAAGTACGCGACGGAAGGGGCGGGATCTGGAGCGGGATCTGGAGCGGGAACTGGAGCGGGAGCCGGTGCCGCCGCTTGAACCGGTGCCGCCGGCTGAACCGGTGCCGCTCGAGGTCCGCGAGGTCCCGGACGCAACCGGTCTCTGTCGCGCCGCTGCCGACTTGATCACGACAACGGCCGCCGCGGCGGTAGCCGCGCGCGGCCGTTTCACACTTGCCTTATCGGGCGGTAACACGCCGCGCGCGCTGTACCAACTGCTCGCCACCGAATTAGTGTCGCGCATGCCGTGGGCCTCGACGCACTTGTACTTCGGTGATGAACGTTGCGTCCCGCCCGATGACCCGGAAAGCAACTATCGAATGGCGTTCGAATCGCTCCTATCGAAAATCCCGGGTCTCGTCGAACGCACCTTCCGCATCGAGGGCGAGCGCGAGCCGCAAGATGCAGCGAAGCGTTACGATGCCGTTCTGCACAAAGCGTTCGTCGATGGCACAACGTTCGACGTAGCCTTGCTGGGCATTGGCGAAGATGGCCACACGGCGTCACTCTTCCCATCCAGCCCGGCGCTCGACGAGCGCACACGCTGGGCAGTTGCCACCGAGGCGCCACCCACGATGAAAACGCGCCACCGTGTCACGCTCACGTATCCGATGTTCGCCAACTCGCGCGCCGTCGTCTTTCTCACCGTGGGAAAAGACAAGCACCGCATCCTCACCGATGTGCTGGCAGAAGCGGGCAACCCGCTTGCACACTATCCCGCCGCTCGCATCACAGCGCGCGAGCAATTGATCTACTTCGCCGATCACGCCGCACTGTCACCACGCTGACAGGTCGCCTGGCTATCGTTCGCGCCATGAGAAAACTGTTCGCGGTCCTCGCGCTGCCCGTCGTCGCGTCAGCGCAAACGAGCTTCCTCGTGATCGGCGACTGGGGCCGCGACGGCGCGGGATACCAAACCGCCGTCGCGACGCAGATGGCCGCGGAAGCTGCGAAAATCCACGCGGCGTTCGTCGTCTCGGTCGGCGACAACTTCTACGAAGAAGGCGTGCAGAAGCCGACCGACAATCAATTCAAGACGTCGTTCGAGGATATCTACAAAGCCCCATCGCTCCAGATCCCGTGGTTCGTCGCGATCGGCAATCACGACTATCACGGCAACGTGGATGCCGAGATCGACTACAGTAAGGTCGACCCGCGCTGGCACATGCCCGCCCGCTATTTCACGGTACACCAAAAGATCGACGACACGACCTCACTCGATCTCTTTTTCTTGGACACCTCCCCATTCGTGACGCAGTACCGGACCGAGGACAAGTACAAGTCACACGTCGCGGGGATCGATACGAAGGCGCAGGTGCATTGGCTCGACAGCGCGCTCGCGGCGTCGACCGCGCAATGGAAGATGGTGATCGGCCACCACCCGATATATTCGGCGAGCCCCAAGCACGGGAACACACCCGAGCTCATCGCGGCCATTAATCCGTTGCTGGTGAAGTACCACGCGCAGGTCTACCTCTGTGGCCACGACCACAACCTGCAACACTTGCGTCTGGGACACATCGACTACTTCGTGTCCGGTGGCGGTTCCGAGGCGCGCCAGGCAGGGCATGGCGCCCACACATTATGGAGCGCGACGAGCCCGGGATTTCTCGCGGTCGAGATGAGCGCCGCAACCATGCGCGCCCAGTTCATCAATCAGCGAGGAAGGATCCTCGACTCGACCGCGGTTCGAGCCACGGCCAAACTCTGATCGCGTGGTCCAGGGCGCTGGCGCGCGCCATATCGCGCACCATGTCGCCCGATGGATTCTCGCACATGTGCCGCACGTCCTTCGCCGCGCGGCACAACGCGACCGTTGCCTCCATTCGCGTCGACCCGTCGATCCGCCGGGTTTGCACCCGCTCGGCCACCGCGTACGGCGTGGTGCTCGAATAGAGCACCTCGACCGTCACGGTTTTCACATCCCCCTCGGACTCCGCACACGTCGCTACGCCCGAGCCTAGCTTCCATCCGGTGAACGAGACCGCGGGGCCGTGGTCGTTGACCAGCACCACGTGCGTGGGTGCCCCAAACAATCGCTCTGCGGCCAGCGTTCGTGTCATCATATTCGGAGAGCCAGATAAGCAAACAGCGGGCCCGGCCGTAGGAGCCCTAAATTACGCACTGGACGCTGGCACATGTTGCTAGTGCGCTACAGAGTGATCACACCATGTCCGACCGCCGAATCCTCCTAGCAGACTGCGACCAGTTTTTTGTGGCGGTCGCCCGCCTCGCCGACCCCGAAGGGGCGGGCAAGGCGCGCCTATTGATCGTCGGCGGCACCCGCGAAAGCCGCGGAGTCGTCTGCTCCGCCTCATATGAGGCTCGGCGTTTCGGCGTCCGGTCGGCCATGCCGATCGCCCGCGCGCTGCGTCTTTGTCCGGACGCCGTTTGCGTCCCGGTGCCGCGCAAAGCCTGCATCGAGAAGAGCCGCGCGGTGGCCGCGGTGCTCCGGCGCTTCTCCCCGATCGTGGAGCCCGCGTCGGTCGATGAGCTTTATTTGGACCTGACGAATACCGAACGTCTGTATCGGGACGAGTCACTCGAAGCGACGAGTGCGCGCATCCGCGAAGCGGTGCGTGCCGAGACCGGTCTCTCGGTCTCGATCGGCGGCGGCACATCCAAGCTCGTCGCGAAGCTGGCCACCGAGTATGCGAAGCCGCGCCCGGGCACGAACGCGACCGGTGTCTTCATCGTGCCACCGGGCGAGGAAGCCGCATTCGTTGCGGGTCTCGCGCTGGCCGAGTTGCCGGGGGTAGGCCCGCGGTTCCAAGAGCGGCTCGCCGAACACGGCTGGCGCGCGGTGGCCGACGTACTCCCGCTCGACCAAGCCGCGCTGACCCGCAACCTCGGCGACCGCGCCGGTGAGTGGCTCTATCAGCGAATTCGCGGCATCGACCCGTCGGTCGTCCGCGAGCGCGACCGCGCCAAATCGGTGAGTCGCGACGAGACGTTTCCGCGCGACCTCAACGACGACGAAGATCTCGAGCGCGAGCTGGTGCGCCTGGTCGACCGCGGCGCGGCCGATATGCGCGAGTCGGGGCTCGCCGCGCGGACGATCACCGTCAAGCTCCGCGACTACGACCGAACGACGCGGCAGGCGAGCCGCACGCTGCGCGCCCCGGTGATCGCCGATCGCGCGATCCTGGCGCTCGCGCACGAGCTGCTCGCACGACTCCGCGCCGACCGCCGGGTGCCGGCCCGGCTGATCGGCGTCGCGCTCTCGCAGTTCGCCGACGTCGCGCAGCTCGATCTGCTCGACGTGAGCGAAGCCGAGGTCGAGGTCGACCGCGATCGTCGCCTGACGCGCGCGGTCGACATCGTGCGCGAGCGATTCGGCCGCACGGCCCTCACGCCCGGCGTGCTCGCCGTCAGTGCTGCGTCAGGGAAAAAACGAATCCCTGGCGCACGATCTGACGCACGCGTTGACCGCCGACCAGGGCCGGATGGTATCGCGTCGCGGCCAAAGCGTCGCGAACACTGACGACGAACACATCCGACGGCGTCGACAAGACACGAATCGACCCGAGATCCGCCCGGCCCATTGTGTCGACGACGAACTCCAGCACGACCTCGCCTTCGATACCGGCGTCGCGGAGTGTCTCCGGATAGCGCGGCGTCGGCGCGCCGGCGCACGGTGTCACTTGGACATCGACGACATCGGCTGACAGCACACCACTCGTGCGCTGTCCTCCGTTATCTTGACTCGGGCGGCTATCCCATGCGGTGTCGCTGGCGGGTACCCACGGGCCACCACCAGCAGGTCTCGAGTCGATCGGCTGTGGCACCAACCCAGTGATGAAGGTCGGGACCGGCCCAGGGTCGAAAGGCCGCACCGGCCCGCCGAACCATCCCTTGCCGGTCACCTCGTGAGGGGCCGCCCGCGGTGGATTCCAGATGAGGACCGGCGGATGCTCAGCTGGTCGCGTTCGGGCAATCCCCTCGGTCGTCGTGTGGAGCACCAGAAGCCCAATCACGACGACATGCACCGTGAGACTGACGAGTGAGCTTCGCATGAGCCAACCGTAGCATCGCTACCCGCTCACCATCATGACCGTCGGATGACGATCAGATTAATCGCAACATGCGGAGCGCCGAGACGCCCTCTGGCGGCAGCTGCTCAAACGTGCACTGCCGCGGCGCTTTGTCGGGCCGCCACCGCCGAAACGTGGTCCCATGCCGAAACCGCCCATCACTGAAGTGATCATACGTCACTTCGACAACGAGCGTGGGTTCGAGCGGCTGCCACTCTCCGGTCCGCTCCGTCGCCCACCGACTCGGCCCCCCTGGCGCCCGCCCCGTGAAGCCGGGCGGTTGGACGAGCGGCTCGACTTTCGTTCTCAGCTCCAGCCGCTCACCAGCCTTGAACGATGACGTAAAGCCGACGTGATGCAGCAGTCCGTCGTCGTCATAGAGCCCGAGCAGCAGCGACCCGATGCCACCGCCTTTCGCGGCGTATCGAAATCCGCCGACGACACAATCGACCGTCCGTATGTTCTTGACCTTCTCCATGCCGGTCCTGAGACCGGCCTGATACGGCAGATTGTGTCGCTTCGCGACGACGCCATCCAACCCAACCTGCTCGCCATGCAGCCACTGTTCCGCGGCGGCGAGCTCCGACGTGATGGGCGAAAGCTTGACGGTGGCCGAATCGGGAAACGCGCGCGGCAGGAACGCTTCGAGCTCACGCCTGCGAGTCGATAGCGGCTCGTTCACGTCGGCCAGCAGATCGAAGACGATGTATTGCGCCGGCCACTCCGCCGCCAACTTCCGCACGCGACTCTCGGCCGGATGAATGCGCTGCAACAGCGCGTCGAACGACAGCTGGTCTTCGAGCGGCACCACCAGCTCTCCGTCGAGCACGAACCGTCTCACCGGCGATGCCAACAGCGCCTCGGCGACCTCCGGGAAATACCGTGTCAGCGGTTTCCCGGCTTTCGACATCAGTTCTATGTCGGTGCCATCGCGCGTGGCCAGGCATCGGAACCCATCCCACTTGGGTTCGTACCACCACTCGGGTCCGACGGGAAGCTCGTCGACGAGCTTCGCCTCCATGGGTTCGATCACAGGACGGTACGAAGATCAAATCGTCCGCGCGTCGCGCGCACCGGTTCCCAGAGGTCGCCGACGGCTTTGACACGTTCAGCTACGTTCGTCAGATCAAAATCCTCAATAGCGACTCCCGCGGCGAGCTCGTCCCACGTCACGGGAGTTGAGACCGTCGCGCGCTCGGTCGGCCGAACAGAATACACGGACGCCAATGTCCGCCCCCAAGCGTTCTGATTGTAGTCGACGAGGACATGCTTCGCCGGCCGATGTGCCACACGGTACTCCGACGTGAGCAGTCCGGGCTCGAGCTTCGCCATGGAGATCGCGAATCGCTTGGCAAACGTCCAGACCTCTTTCTGATCGGGTCCCCGAACGATGGGCACGTACACGTGCACGCCTCTCGACCCACTCGTTTTCGCGACACACGGCATACCGAGCCCGGTGAGCCCATCGCGCACGAGCAACGCGGCGCGTCTCACGTCCACGAATGTCGCGCCGGGCGTCGGATCGAGATCGAAGTGCAGCACGTCCGGCTTGTGCACATCATCGCACGTGGAATACCACGGATTGAGATCGATGCATCCCAAGTTGATCACCCAGAGGAGCGCCGCCTCGTCATCGATGACGGGGAAGTCGATCTCGTTGCCGGATCCGTGCCGGATGCAGCACTGCACGAGCCACTCGGGACGCGGGGTCGGCGTCCGCTTCATGAAGAACATCTTGCCGGTGATCCCGTTCGGGTACCGCTTCATGACCATGGCGCGGCCCTGGATATACGGCACGAGCACGGCGGCCACATCGCCGTAGTACCGCACCAGATCGCCCTTCGTCAGGCCGAGCGAAGGCCAGAAAATCTTGTCGAGATTCGTGAGCCGAACGGTACGGCCACCGATAGTGACCTCCATGAGGCAATATGCTAAACTGTTGCCATGACAACCATGTGGCACTTCGACATCGCGTGGCAAGAGAAGGTCGTCCGGACGATCGTGGTCTATGTGTTTCTGCTCATCGGCCTGCGTCTGGCCGGCAAGCGGGAGCTCGGTCAGTTCAATCCGTTCGACCTCGTGGTGCTCCTGTTGCTGTCGAACACGCTGCAGAACGCGATCATCGGCAATGACAACTCCCTCGCCGGCGGCCTCCTGGGAGCGGCCGTCCTGCTGGCCGTCAACTATGCCGTCGTGCGATTCCTGTACCGGCACCCCGCGATCGAGCGCCTCGTCGAGGGCGATCCCGACGTGCTGGTCCGCGACGGTGAAACGATTCAGCATCGGATGGAGCGCGAGCTGATCACGAAGGATCAGCTCGAGGCTGCCGCCAGGCGACAGGGTATCGACTCACTCGATCGCGTTCGGGAGTGCCGTCTCGAGACCGGCGGCGCGCTCACCTTCATCGAGCGCAAGCCCACGGGTGACGAGGAGCGCCACTCCGAGCTCGTCACGCGGCTGAACGAGCTGGCGGAGCAGCAGGCGCGGCTCAGTTCGCAGCTGCTCGCGCTGCAGACACAACAGGCGCCGGCTCGCTCGGCGCCGCCGTCGTAAGCGGCCCGAGGCGCCGGAGCTCGGGCCACTTCCACGCCACGGCAGCCACGACGACCATCGTCCCGATGGCGCCCGAGACGACGGACACGACCGGCGTAAAGAGTCGTGCGACCACACCAGACTCGAAGCCGCCGAGCTGATTCGAGGTCCCAATAAACAGTGAATTGATCGCTCCCACCCGTCCCCTCATGTGGTCAGGCGTGAGCAGCGGCACGAGTGTCCCTCGCACCACGACGCTCACCATATCGAGCCCGCCGAGAAGGACCAACATGCCGAGGGAAAGCAGGAACGATCGCGACAGTCCAAACACGAGAGTCGCAGCCCCAAACCCGAAGACGGCCCAGAGCAATGTCGGCCCGGCCTTTTTGAGCGGCACCCGCGCCAATACCACCGCCACGATCACCGCACCGACACTCGGCGCCGCATCCATCCACCCGAGTCCTTCGGGTCCGACGTGCAAAATATCCTTTGCGTACACTGGCATAAGCGACGTCGCTCCGCCGAGCAACACCGCGAAGAGGTCCAGCGTGATCGTCGCCAAGATGAGCTTCGTGTGTAGCACGTACCGCGCGCCCGCGACGAGTGAATCGAACGTGATGGCTCGCTTTTCCCGATCAACGGGCCGGTAGTGCAGAAGGACCGCGCAGGTAAGAAAAACAAGCGCCCCAGTCGCGCCACACAGATACACGAGCGCGGGCAACCGGAACGCGCCGATCATCAACCCACCGATCGCAGGCCCGATGACCGCGGCCAGCTGCCACCCGCCGGAGTTCCACGTCACAGCGTTCGGCAGCACCTCGGAAGAGACGAGGGACGGCAGTATGGCGTTCCGGACGGGCTGTTGAAACGCTCGCGCCGCACCCATGACGAGAAAGCAGGCATAGATCGCGAGCACCGGCGCATGTAACCACGACACGGCCGCGAGCCCGATCGACGCACTCGCCATCGTCGCCTGCGCGCAGATGAGCACCCATCGCCGATCCACGGTATCCACGACGTGCCCCGCCGGCAGGACGAGCGCGAGGAGCGGAATAACGCTGACGAGCCCGATGTAGCCAAGGGCCAGCGCGGAGTGCGTGCGCTCGTACAGCTCCCACCCAACAGCTGTTCCCTGCATCTCGAATCCAACCGTGCCGGCGAACGCGCCGAGCCAGAACAACCGAAAATCGCGCTCTCGGAGCGCCGCAAACGGTGAGTGCACGGCCGAAATCTGGCGGAGGGTGAGCCTCGCGTGCTACGATAGCGATATTCCTTCAACGGACGGGACGGCGATGGCGATCTTTCCTGGCGCGAAGGCCATGATCATTCAGCACAACTTCCAGCCGTGGATGCGGAAGCCGCTCCGCGGTCTGATCATCCACATCGATGGCGGGGCGTGGGTGAACGCGACGAAAACGACCCAGGCGCATTTCGCGCATGGGTCGATCAACGGTGTGTTCGGCGAGTTCAATACTGCCGGCAAAGGGAAGTCGGCGCATTTTGGCGTCGACAAGGAAGGCAACATCAACCAGTTCCTCGACACGTCGAAGAGCGCGTTCGCCGTCGACGGGACGTATGACGGCGTCGACTCGCACTGGGTCAGCGTGGAAAACATCGCGGTCCCCGGTGAGGAGCTGACGGACGCGCAGATCGAGTCGTGTGCGGACATATTTCGATGGCTGCATCAGACGGAGGGTGTGCCGTTGCGGCTCGCCGGACACAGTACAGACAAAGGACTCGCGTATCACTCGCTTTTTCTCTCGGAAGAGGGCGCCAAGAGACACCCGTGCCCGACCTTGAAAGTGATCAATCAGCTTCCGGACATCGTGGACGCGGCACTGGCGTTTTGGGGCAACTGACCGACGCTCCCCTCTGGAGCCCGTCGCCCGAGCGCGTGGCGCGGTCGAACATGGCCGCGTTCGCTGGGCCGGGCTCCACGTACGATGCATTGTATCGGTGGTCGATCACCGAGCCCGCGGCCTTCTGGGACAAGGTCTGGCGTACGCACGGGATCATCGGCGAGCGCACGTCCCATGTGGTGCACGGCCTCGACCGCATGGCGCCGCCCGACCCCGATCTCGGGCCGACCTGGTTCCCCGGTGCGCGGCTCAATTTCGCCGAGAACCTCCTTCGCTACGACGACAACCGCCCGGCTTTGATCTCCTGGACCGAGCTCGGTCCGCGTCAGACACTGTCTTTCTCCGATCTCCGCGCCGAGGTCGCCGCCTGCGCCTCGTCGCTCCACTCGGCCGGCGTCGTACCGGGCGACCGCGTCGTCGGCTTCTTACCAAACTGTCCCGAAGCCGTCATCGCCATGTTGGCGACCACCAGCCTCGGCGCGATCTGGTCGAGCTGCTCGCCCGATTTCGGCGTCGCCGGCGTGCTCGATCGCTTCGCGCAGATCACTCCCACAGTGTTGTTCGCCGTCGACAGCTATCGGTACAACGGCCGCGTCATCGACCTCCGCGACCGTATCGCCGCCATTCGCTCGAGTCTCACCTCGCTGCGCTCGGTAGTGATTGTCGCATACACTGGCCCCGCTAAGCCTCAAGCGACTCCAGCGACTCACGCGACTCACGCGACTCACGCGACTCCAGCGACTCCAGCGACTCACGCGACACAAGCGACACAAGCGACTCCGGCGACTCCGGCGACTCCAGCGACTCCAGCGACTCCAGCGACTCCAGCGGCTCATGTCGCCCAAGTAGCGCACATGTCACGCGAAGTCTCGTGGGACGACTTCTTAGCGCAGGCGCGAAGCGCCGCGCGTACAGTGTTCGAACGCGCAGCGTTCAACACGCCAGTGTACATCCTGTATTCGTCCGGCACGACGGGATTGCCGAAGTGCATAGTCCACGGTGCCGGCGGCACGCTCCTGCAGCACGTGAAGGAGCTCGCACTCCACACCGATGTACAGCCCGGCGATCGCGTGTTCTACTACACGACCACCGGCTGGATGATGTGGAACTGGCTAGTCAGCGCCTTGGCCTTAGGCGCAACGGTAGTCTTGTACGATGGCGCCGCGATGCCAGACGCAAACCCTGCGATCCTGTGGGACCTCGCCGCCCGCGAGCGCATAGCTGTCTTCGGCACAAGCGCCAAATACTTGAGCCTAGCCGAGAAACGCGGAATCAAACCGCACGATCTCGACGCCCTGCGCACGATCCTATCAACCGGCAGCCCCCTAGCCGATCACAGCTTCGACTACGTCTACCGAGACGTAAAATCCGATGTCTGCCTGAGCAGCATCAGCGGCGGCACCGACATCGTCTCCTGCTTCGCCCTCGGCAACCCGATGTCCCCAGTCTGGCGCGGCGAGCTCCAATCGCTCGGCCTAGGGATGGCCGTCCAGATCTTCGACGACCACGGCCACCCCACAGACGACGCCGGCGAGCTCGTCTGCACGATGCCGTTCCCCAGCATGCCGGTCGCTTTCTGGAACGACCCGGGCGGCGCCCGGTACCGCGCCGCCTACTTCGAGCGCTTCAAGGCCGTCTGGCGCCACGGCGACTGGGCCCGCAAGACCGCACACGGCGGCCTCGTGATCTACGGCCGAAGCGACACGACACTCAACCCAGGCGGCGTCCGCATTGGCACGGCCGAGATCTACCGCCAGGTCGAGCAACTCCCTGAGATACTAGAGAGCGTTGTCGTCGGCCAGGACGTCGACGGCGATGTCCGCATCGTCCTCTTCGTACGCCTCGCCCCTGGCGCAGTACTGAACGACGCACTCCGCGATCGCATCAAGCGATCGATCCGGCAAAACGCCAGTCCGCACCACGTGCCACAGGTGATATGCGCAGTACCGGACATCCCCCGGACCGTAAGCGGAAAAATCGCCGAGATGGCCGTGCGCGACGCACTCCACGGGCGGCCTGTCCAGAATGTCGACGCGCTCGCCAACCCTGAGTCACTGAAGGACTTTCGATTAGATTCCTGACATGGCCACGCAGACGAAACCGACGCCCACGCCGACGGATACGTTCCCGATCAACGGAACGGACTATATCGAGTTCTACGTCGGCAACGCCAAGCAATCTTCGATCTACTATCGCACCACATTCGGGTTCCGACTCACCGCCTATCGCGGCCCGGAAACCGGCACGCGAGACCGCGCGAGCTACGTGCTCGAGCAGAACAAGGTCCGCCTGGTTCTGACCTCGCCCCTCCGCCCCGAGGGTTTCATCGCCGACCACGTCGCGCGCCACGGCGACGGCGTGCGCGACCTGGCGCTGTGGGTCGATGATGCCACGGACGCATACAAGAAGGCGGTCGAGCGCGGCGCAACGTCGGTCCAGGAACCCACCCGGTCCTCTGACGACCACGGCGAAATCGTCACCGCCGCCATTCAGACCTACGGCGAAACGATCCACTCACTCATCGAGCGGAAAAACTATCGCGGCCAATTCATGCCGGGTTTCGCACCGGTCGAGTCCCGCTATGCTCCGCCGGCAGTCGGCTTCCAATACGTCGACCACTGCGTCGGCAACGTGGAGCTCGGCGCGATGAACAAGTGGGTCGCGTTTTATGAAAAGGTGCTCGGCTTCTACAATCTGATCTCGTTCGACGACAAGGCGATCTCGACCGAATACTCGGCCTTGATGTCGAAAGTCGTGTCGAACGGCAACGGCCGCATCAAGTTCCCGCTGAACGAACCAGCCCAGGGTCGCCGGAAGTCCCAGATCGACGAGTACCTGGAGTTCTATAAGGGCCCAGGCGTCCAACACATCGCCATCGCAACGGACGACATCATTGCCACGGTCCGTGCGATGAGAGACCGCGGCGTCGAGTTCTTACGGGTGCCAACCACGTACTACGACACGGTCCTCGACCGCGTCGGCCATATCGACGAGGATATCACGCCGCTCCGCGACCTCGGCATCCTGGTCGACCGCGATGACGAAGGCTACTTACTGCAGATTTTCACGAAGCCGGTAGAAGATCGCCCAACGGTCTTTTACGAGGTGATCCAGCGCAAGGGCGCCAAATCCTTCGGCGCCGGCAACTTCAAGGCGCTGTTCGAAGCCATCGAGCGCGAGCAAGCCCTGCGAGGAAATCTCTGATGCCGATCTATCACACGCTCGGCCAGATCCCCCGCAAACGCCACACCGCCTTCCGCAAGCCGAACGGCGGGCTGTACGCCGAGGAGCTCATGGGCCACGAGGGCTTCGTCGGCACCTCGTCGCTCCTGTACCACACGCACCCTCCGACGACCGTCAAGTCCGTCCGCCGCGTGCGCGAGATCGCGTACGAGCCCGACCCGGACGAAACGCTGCGCCACCGCCATTTCCTCACGGGTCGCGTGAAAAAAGGCGGTAGCCCCACACTCGATCGGATCCCGCTCCTGTTCAACGCCGACGTGGCGATGCTCTACGTCGAGCCGGACGAGCAAGACCCGCATTTCTATCGCAACGCCCAAGGCGATGAGCTGGTCTATGTCAGCAAGGGCGCCGGCACGCTGGAGAGCGTGTACGGCGACCTCCCGTATCACGAAGGCGACTATCTCGTGATTCATCGCGGAATCCTGCATCGGTACAAGCTCGACATGAGCGCGGGTCCCACGAAACTGCTCGTCATCGAGTCCCGCGGTCACATCCGCTGGCCGAAACGCTATCGCAACGACGTCGGCCAGTTGATCGAGGGCGCGCCCTATTCGGAACGCGACATACGTCGCCCCGAGATCCTCCGTTCGCACGACGAGATGGGCGATTTTCGTTTGCTGGTCAAGCAATACAACGGCATCAACGAGTTGATCCTCGATCACCACCCGTTCGACGTCGTTGGCTGGGATGGGTATTTCTATCCCTGGGCCTTCAACATCATGGACTTCGAGCCGATCGTCGGCCGTGTCCATCAGCCGCCGCCGGTGCACCAGACGTTCCAGGGCGACGGCTTCGTGGTCTGCTCGTTCTGCCCAAGACCATTCGATTTCGATCCGAACGCCGTCCCGGCCCCGTACAATCACAGCAACGTCGACTCCGACGAGGTGCTGTACTACGCGTCGAGCGAGTTTATGAGCCGGAAGGGCATTGAGTTCGGCAGCGTGACCCATCACCCGGACGGAATTCCCCACGGCCCACATCCGGGACGGGCCGAGGCGAGTATCGGGGCCAAGTACACGAACGAGCTCGCCGTCATGATGGACTCGTTTCGCCCCCTCAAGGTGGCGAAGGCCGCGATCCCCATCGAAGATCCGAACTATCACCGTTCCTGGATCGAAGCCCAACACGCCGGATTCAACCCGCCGACAACGTGAGAACGGTCGTCGCGGCCCTCGCCGCGCTGTGCACAACCGCCGGGGCTCAGGTGCCCCGGTTAGCAATCGAACGGTACACGCTCCCGAACGGACTCACGGTCGTCCTCCAGCCCGACCACTCGGCCCCCGTCGTCGCGGTCCGCATTGAGTACCACGTCGGTTCGGCCGATGAGCGCCCCGGCCGGACGGGGTTCGCGCATCTGTTCGAGCACATCATGTTCATGGGCTCCGAGCACGTACCGCTTGGGCATTTTGACCAGTGGCTCGAACAAGCCGGCGCGAACAACAACGCCTACACGACCCACGACGTCACGAGCTTCTACGAGTGGATGCCGTCGAACGCGCTCCCGCTCGCGCTGTGGCTCGACGCCGACCGCATGGGTTGGCTCCTGCCGACGATGACGCTCGCGCGCGTCGACGTGCAGCGCGACGTCGTGAAGAACGAGCGACGCCAGCGCATCGACAACGCGCCATATGGTCGTGCCAACGAGACCATTCTGGCCGCGCTCTACCCGTCCGCCGATCCCTATTCCTGGTCTGTGATCGGCTCGATGACAGATTTGTCGGCGGCATCACTCGGTGACGTGCAAACATTCTTCAAGACCTACTACGCACCAAACAACGCGACCCTGGTTGTCGTCGGTGACTTCGCGCCCGACTCCGCGAAGCATTGGATCGCCGCTGATTTCGGATCGATCCCACGCGGCTCCGTGGTTCCGACTCGTCCGACGGTCGCGCCGTTCACGCTTGCGCATGACACGACACTGACGCTCCAGGACCGCGTCCAACTGCCGCGCGTGTACTACGCCTGGCACGGCGTCAAGGTCTACAGCCCGGACGATGCGGCGCTCGATCTCCTCGCCTATATCCTGGCCGGCGACAATGCGTCTCGCCTCTACACGACACTGGTGCACGACCGCCAGTTGGCACAGGACGTCGGAGCCCAAAACCAAGACTTTCGGCTCGAAGGCCTGTTCACGATCGTCGTCACGCCGAAACCGAATATTTCAACCAATGCAGTGGACACGGTATTGCAGGCCGAGCTGTCGCGAGTCGTGGACGGTGGCGTGACCGATGCCGAGCTCACGCGCGCGCGAAACGTTCAGCGTACGGCGATGCTCGATCGACTCGCCGGCGTCACTGAGCGCTCCGATCAGCTGGCCTACTACGACTATGTCGTCGGCACCCCGGACTACGTGTCACAGGATCTCGAACGCTATGAGCACGTGACGCTCGCGGATATCCAGCGCGTCGCTCGCACCTATATCGGCGCCCACAAGGTGGTGCTCACCGTGGTCCCGCAAACATGAAGCGTTTGCCACTCGTGATGGTATTGGCCGCGGTGACCGCACACGCGCAGGCCAACGCGCCCGCGGGCCGGACCACGCCGCCGACGCTCGGCCCCCCGCCAAAGATCTCGCTCCCGCCGATTCACGAGCGAAATCTCCCAAACGGAATGCGACTCCTGGTCGTCGAACGCCACGAGATCCCGCTCGTCGATGCCGTTCTGGTACTTGGCGCGGGCCCGGAAGCCGACCCCGCGGCCAAGTCGGGCGTCGCGACGCTGGTCGCGAGCATGCTCACGCGCGGCACGCCGACGCGATCCGCCGCGGACATCGCCGCGCAGACCGCGACCCTCGGCGCATCGCTCGACGCCGGCTCGTCTTGGGACCACACCGTGGTGTCGCTCCACGTTCCGACCGCGACGCTCGACAGCGCCTGGTCGCTCTTCGCCGACCTCGTGTTGCACTCCACGTTCCCGGACTCCGAGTTTGCGCGGGTCAAACGGGAACGCCTCACCGACCTCGTCGAGCTCTCAGACCGCGCCCCGGAAGTGGCCGACCGCGCTCTCGCCACGATCCTCTTCGGCCCCGACCACCCCTACGGCCGTCCATCGCTCGGCAGCGAACAGTCGGTGAACGCGATCACGACCAACGACATCCGTGGCTTCTACGACGCGACGTTCAGCGCCGGGAACGCGACGTTGATCGTCGTTGGCGATGTCACCGTCGACGGGGTCGCCGCCAAAGCCAAAGAGTTATTCGGCGGCTGGAAGCGCGGCTCGGCCAACGCGGATCCGGTGCCCCGGCCGTCTTCGCCGCCCGCGGCCGCGACCACGATCTACGTGATCGACAAGCACGACGCGCCGCAATCGTCGATTCGCTTGGGCTCGGTCGCGGTCGCGCGGTCAACGCCCGACTACTTCCCGATCGACGTGATGAACACGATCCTTGGCGGCGCGTTCACCAGCCGACTGAACGAGAACCTGCGGGAAACGCACGCCTATACGTACGGCGCGTTCTCGGGCTTCGGCATGCGGCGCTTCCCGGGCCCGTTCCTCGCCGAGGCCGAGGTGGTGGCCACGAAAACGGATTCGTCGCTGTTGCAGTTCATGCACGAGCTCAATGCGATTCGCGATACCGTGCCAATGGCCGAGTTGCGGAAGGCGAAGCGCTATCTCGAGCTGCAGCTGCCCGGCGAGCTCGAGACCTCGCGCGACATCGCCGGGCAACTGGTGCCGGTCGCCGTCTATCATTTGCCGCTCGACTTCTACAACACCTACCAGGCACACATCGCGGCGGTCACGCGCGCCGACGTGCAACGCGTGGCGCGGGCGTATGTCGATCCCACGCACGTGGTCATCGTCGTCGTCGGCGACCGCGCCGCGATCGAGGCGCCGCTGCGCGCGACGCATGTCGGCCCGGTGCAGGATCGGAATCTCGACGGACTCCCCACTGCCCAGTGATATGCGCGCTATGCGACTGCTGGCTCTCGGCACCTCGGCGCTCCTGTCCCTCGCCCTGACGAGCGATCAGCATCCGATAACGTTCGACGAGTTCTCCGCGGTCGGCGCGGTCTCCGACCCGCAGATCTCGCCCGATGGCCACACGGTGTTGTACACGGTCACCACGGCGGACCTCTCGACGAACAAGCGGACGTCGTTCACCTGGCGCATCTCCTCCTCCGGAGGCTCGACGCACCGCTTCCCGGATGACACGACGAAAGCGACCGAGGCGCGGTGGTCACCCGATGGCCGGCGCGTCGCGTATATCGCGGGTGGCCAACTCTGGGTCGCCAGCGGCGAAGGCGCCGCGCGCAATCAAATCACCAAGTTGACCGGCGAAGCCACGGGCCCGAAGTGGTCGCCGGACGGCGCCAAGATCGCGTTCACATCGCGCGTCTATCCGACATGCATGGACGACGCGTGCAACGCCAAGACGGCGAAAGCGAGCGATGCGAACCCGGTCAAGGCGCACATCGCCGATCACTTGCTCTATCGCCATTGGAACGCGTGGGACGACGGCACGCGAGCCCATCTCTTTGTCGTGTCACCAGACGGTGGCACGCCCTCGGACCTCACGCCGGGCGCTCCCTATGATGTCCCGCCAGGCCCGTTCGGTGGAAGCGAAGGCTACGCCTTCTCGCCCGATGGCAAAGAGCTGGCGTTCAGCGCCAAAGACCAGGGCGCATCGGATGCCTGGTCAACGAACGTCGATGTCTACACGGTCCCGGTCACGGGCGGCCAGGTCACCGACATCACCCGCGACAACCACGGCGCCGACGACAATCCGGTGTACTCGCCGGATGGTCGCTACATCGCCTATCAATCACAGGCCCGCGCGGGATTCGAGTCCGACCGCTGGCGGCTCATGCTCTACAACCGCCAGACGAATCATGCGGCCGAGCTGCTCCCGTCGTGGGATCGCAACGCCGACGCTTACGAGTTCACGCCGGACAGCGCGTTGGTGATCGGCACGGTCGACAAGAGCCGCACCAAGATCTATCGCGTCCCCGTGACGGGCGGTACGCCGACGCTGCTCGTGGCTGATCACAACAACGCCTCATTCACGTTGTCGTCAGACGGCCACACGATGGCCTGGGTGCGCGACGCCGCCGATCATCCGGCCGAGGTCTATGTGGGATCGTTGGGACCCCGTGGCATGGCGCAAGTCAAGCAGGTCTCGCACGTGAACGATGCGCTGGTCGCTCGCCTCAAGCTCTACCCGTTGGAAGAGTTCTGGTACGCCGGCGCCGGCGGCGACAGCGTGCAAGGGTTCATCTTGAAGCCGCCGCAGTGGGATCAGGCCAAGACCTTTCCGGGTGTGGTGCTGATTCACGGCGGCCCGCAAGGCGAGTGGCTCGATAACTGGCACTCCCGTTGGAACTACCAGATGTTCGCCGCGCCGGGTTTTGGCGTGATCATCGTCAATCCGCGCGGTTCTGCCGGCTACGGCCAGAAGTTCGTCGACGAGGTGTCGAAGGACTGGGGTGGCAAAGCGTACACCGACATCATGGATGGCGTCGACGCCGCGCTCACGCACGCACCCTGGATCGACCGCACGCGCTTGGGGGCGGCCGGTGGGTCGTATGGTGGATACATGGTGAACTGGATCGCTGGTCATAGCGACCGGTTCAAAGCACTCGTGTCCCACGCGGGGCCGTACAACCTCGAGAACATGTACGGCGCCACGGAGGAAGTCTGGTTCCCCGAGTGGGAATACGGCGGGCCGTTCTGGGATTCGACGGCGATGGCCACGCAGTATCGCACGTATTCGCCGCACCTGTACGCGAAGAACTTCAAGACGCCGACGCTCGTGCTCCACGGCGAGCGCGATTATCGCGTGCCGTATACCGAAGGGCTCTCGATGTTCACGGCGCTGCAGCGTCAGGGCGTTCCCAGCCGTCTCGTTGTCTTTCCCGACGAGGGGCACTGGATCGGCAAGCCGCAGAACCAGCGGCTCTGGTGGTCGGAGGTGCAGGGCTGGTTGACGAAGTACCTGTCACCCCCGACCACGAAAGCGAGCCGCTAAACGATGGCCAACTGTCGCAGCGCGCCGGGTGTGGTCGCTGCGACCTCCTTGAACGTGTCGTCCAGCCGGCTCACGACGTCTTCGAGCAACGGCTGCGGGATATTGAGCGCGGGCTCGAGCCGGATGGTCTGCGCCTTCGAGTAGGTCCCGGCGACCAGCACGCCTCTCTTGAACAACCCGGAGGCGACTTTCCACCCGATCTCCTGAGTGGAAAACTCCATCCCGATCAGCAGCCCCTTGCCGGTCGCCTCTTTCAGCACGCCGGGATATCGCGCGCGCAGAAGGTGCAGTTGCCGCAACAAGTACTCGCCTTTGACGGCCGCCTGACCCGGTAGGTCCTCGTCGAGCGTGACGGTAATCGCGGCGATGCCCGCGGCACACGCGATCGGGTTGCCCCCGAACGTCGTCGAGTGGATGATGGGATTCGGGATCATCACTTCCCAAATCTTCGCGGTCGACACGAACGCCGAGAGCGGCATGACGCCGCCGCCGAGGGCTTTGCCGAGACACATGATGTCGGGCACGACGCCCCAGTGGTCGAGTCCCCAGAGCTTCCCGGTGCGCCCCATGCCAGTCTGCACTTCATCGGCGATGAACAGCGCGCCATACCGGTCGCAGATCTCGCGCACGCGCGGGAAGTAATCGTCGGGTGGCACGACGGCGCCGGCCTCGCCTTGCACCGGTTCCAGCACCACGCCGGCGACGGCAATGCCAACAGTCTCCAGCCGCTCGAATTCGGTCTCCAGCGCATCCGCGTCGCCATACGGAACGAATCGCACATCCTGCATACCGCTCTGAAACGGTGCGCGGAACGATGCTTTCCCCATGAGCGACAGCGATCCGAGCGATTTGCCGTGGAACCCCGAAAGCGCCGCGATGAACGTGCTCCGCTTCGTGTATAAGCGGGCCAGCTTGAGCGCGCCCTCGATGGCGTCGGTGCCGTTGTTGATGAAGAAGGAGTTCTGGAGATCGCCCGGTGTGATTTCCGCGACCAACCGGGCCAAGGCTCCGCGCCACGGCTCCAACAGCTCTTGGCTGTTGAGCGCCATACGAGGAAGCTGGGTGGTGACCGCCGCGACGATGCGCGGATGGTTGATGCCGGCGGAGAAGATGCCGTAGCCGCCGAGGCAGTCGATGTATTCTCGACCGAGTATGTCTTTCAGGATCGAGCCCTGTCCCGACCACTCGAGGGCGGCATATTGGCCGGCCTCGGTTACCGACTTGCGATAGGTGATGAAGCCGCGGTTGTAGTACTCCGCGTAGTTCTGCACGGTCTCGGTGATGAGTGCGTGCGACTCTTCCAGCGTCAGGTTGGTGGCCGACAGCAGGTTGAGGTAGTGCTCAGCGTGCTGTAGCACCTCGGAGTTCGGCAAACGCAATTAATCGGCGCTCCTGGTAAAGGTATGCTAGTAAGGTCGGCATACGCCCGATCGGAGCGCAAGTACAAGTGTCTACGCGGATTTGATCTCCGTCCAGATCTGATCCCAGACCGCCGTATCGCGGCCGAGATCAACTTGCAACTCCAGTCGCCGCAACTCGTCCGCGGTCGGATACGGCACAGGATGCTGCATCAGCTTGAGGGCCGCCGCGTTAGGCGTACCGTAGCCCGTGAAGTCAGAGATCGTGGCCTGCACATCGGGCCGCAGGATGTAATTCATGAACTCGTGCGCCGCCCGTTTATGGGGCGCGGATCGCGGGATCACGAGCGAATCCTCCCATATGGTGCAGCCTTCTTTCGGCACCACATACCCGATATTCGGCTGCTCGACTTTCGCCTGCGTCGCATCGCCGTTCCAGAGCTGCGCGATCCACACGTCCCCGGAGATGAGCTGCCCTTTGACGGGCGCCGAGATATACGCCTTGAGATTCTTCTTGGCCGCGATCGCATCGACCTTCGCGTGAGCGAGCTCGTCCGAATCTTCCGAGTTGAGGCTATGTCCGCGATAGCGAAGCCACGAGCCGATGACGTCCCGCCCATCATCCATCTGCGTCATCTTCCCGCTATACCGCGCGTCTTGCAGCACCGCCCAACTATCGGGTGCGTCGACTTTGTCCGACCGGAACGCGATGCCGGTCACCCCCCACTGCCACGGCACCGTGTGCGCGTTGCCGGGATCGAACGGTGGGTTCAAGAACAGCGGGGCGATGTTCCCCCAGTTCGTCAGATACTGCCGATGAATCGGCGATGCAATGCCCACCGCCTTGAGCACGGACACCGCATAGCTCGACGGGAACACGAGGTCGTAACCGGTCGCACCGGTAAGCAACTTGGCGAGCATCTCTTCGTTGCTCTCATAGACGTCATACGTGACCTTCACCCCGAACTCTTTCTCGAAATTCGAGATGGTATCGGGCGCCACGTAATCCGACCAGTTGTAAATACTGAGCCTCTTCTCGATCGGCCCCAACGGCTCGGCCGCCTCGGTCGCATCCGCCGCCGTTCGCTGCTCCGGCGTCAGCGTATCCCGCAGTTGGCGACACGCGGCCAGGAGTGACCCCAGGCCGAGGGCGATCAGCTCACGCCGATTCACGAGTCAATTTCTCCGCCACATACAAGAGAATGGACGTGCCAATCACGATGACCGTACTGATGGCATTGATACTCGGCTCGACGTTGCGCCGCACCATGCTGTAAATGATGAGTGGCAACGTACTCGACCCCGATCCCGCCACAAACGAGGTAATGACGAAATCGTCGAACGACAAAATGAACGTCAGCAAAGCGGCCGAGATGATCCCGGGCCAAAGCAGCGGCACGGTGATCTTCCAAAACGCCGTGATCTCATCGGCGCCGAGCGTCATGGCGGCTTCTTCGAGCGTCTCGTCCATCCCCGCGAGCCGCGACAACACGACGACGACCACAAACGAGATCGAGAACGCCACATGCGCGATGACAATCGTCCCGAGCCCCAATGGAACGCGCAAGAACACGAACAAGATGAGCAGTGAGATCCCGGTGACGATCTCGGGCGTCACGATGGGCACATAGATGAGCCCTTCATACAACGTCCGCCCTCGGAACCGGTGCCGCGCCAATGCCAGCGCGATGAGCGTCCCACAAGCGGTCGCGATCACCGTCGCCGACACGCCAACGATGAGACTCGCGCGCAGCGCCGCCAGAATATCCTCGCGCTCGAGGAGCCGCTGATACCAATGCAGCGTGAACCCCGTCCAATTCACCGAAAACTTCGATGCATTGAACGAGAATGCCACGAGCACGAGTACGGGGAGATGCATGAGGAACAGCACGATGGCGGTAAAAGCCACGAGCCACCGGGGCATCCTATTCACGTTCACGCCCGACCCTGAGATACAGCAGCGCAGCCACCAGCACGAGGGTCATCAAGATGAGCGAGGCCGCCGACCCGAATGGCCAGTTGCGCGCGGTCGAGAACTGGTTCTGGATCAGGTTCCCAACCAACAGGCCCTTTGCCCCGCCGAGGAGATCCGACGTCAGAAACGATCCGAGCGCGGGAATGAACACGAGCAATGACCCAGCAACCAGCCCCGGTCCCGAAAGCGGCAACGTGACCCGCCAAAATCGTGCGGCGGGCTTGGCGCCGAGGACTTCCGCGGCTTCGAGCAGCGACGGATCGATCTTCTCGAGCGACGCATACACGGGCAGGATCAGAAAGGGCAGGTACCCGTATACGAGCCCGGCAAACACGGCGAAGGGTGTATACAGCATCTCGATCGGCTGCTTGATGATGCCAAGCCCCATCAGCCAGCTATTGACCAGCCCCGTATCGCGCATGAGAAAAATCATGGCGAACGTGCGCACCAGAAAACTCGTCCAGAATGGCAGCACGACGAGAAACAGCAGCAGCGTGCGCCATTTACCGCTTCTGGTGATCGCGTACGCGACCGGGTATCCCGCCAACACACAAAACGCCGTGGTGAGCACGGCGATCACGAACGTGCGCTCGAGAATGACGAGGTACACGGGATGCAGGAATCGCGCGTACGCTTCCAGCGTGAACCCGGGATCGACCCCGCCATAGGTGCCGCGCGGCATGAAGCTGTACGCGCACATGACGACGACGGGAACAATGAAGAACACGATCATCCACAACGTCCCCGGCCCGAGCAACGCCCACGCCTCGGCCTCCCGCCGCCGCGCGAGCCACGCCAGGAGCCGTCGCCTCACTCATCCTCCAGGATCTGGCAGTCCTCTGGCTTCCACGCCACGACGGCTTCGTCTCCGCGACGCCACGGCAACGGATTGATCAGCTGGCCTTCATTGCGTAGCGCCACCGTCATGTCCGTTCCGCCGGGCAGCGACACGACCACGTGCATGGTCTCGCCGAGATAGATGACGTCACGCACGGAGCCACACAGGGCATTCTCGCCGGGTGGCACGTGACCGGGCCGCACGAGATCCAGCCACTCGGGCCGGACAGCGATACGAATGGTCCGTCCTGGCTGTACCCCATTCGCGCTCGGCACACGAAATGTGGTGTCGCCCCACTGCACGTCCCATAACCCGCCACTCGGACCCAGCACTCGACCATCGAGAAAGTTCGACTCGCCAATGAACTTGGCCACGAACCCGGTCCGTGGATTCTCATATATCTCGGCCGGCGTCCCGAGCTGCGCCACGCGCCCATTCGACATGACGGCGATCCGATCGGACATCGTGAGCGCTTCTTCTTGGTCGTGCGTGACGTAGATGAACGTCGTCCCGAGCTGCTTGTTGAGCGACTTGAGCTCGAGCTGCATCTCCTTCCTCAGCTGCAAGTCGATCGCGCCGAGCGGCTCGTCGAGCAACAAGATGGTGGGCTCGAGCACGAGTGCCCGTGCGAGCGCTACACGCTGCCGCTGCCCGCCCGACAACTGACTCGGATTGCGCCGGGCGAACGTCCCGGGATCCAATCGGACCAGCGTCAACGCGTTGCGGACGCGGTCCCCGATCTCGTTCTTTGGCGTTTTTCTCTGCTCGAGCCCGAACGCGACATTGCGCTCGACCGTCAGATGCGGAAAGAGCGCATAATTCTGAAACACCATGGCCAACCGGCGCTCGTATGGCCGTTGGTCATTGACGACCGCGCCCATGAGCCGCACTTGACCGCCATCCGCGTCCGGCGTCTCGAATCCCGCGATGAGCCGGAGTGTCGTCGTCTTCCCACATCCCGAAGGCCCGAGCATCGAGAAGAACTCGCCGCGCTCGATCGCGAATGAGACATCGCGTACGGCCTGCGTGCCATTGAAGCTTTTCGATACGCCTTTGAGCTCGACGACCGGATCGGCCATCAGCGGCTTGCCTGGAGCGCCGCGCCCAACACCGCGAGTCCTTCATCGACGATCGGGTCCTCGATCATCAGTGGCGACAGGATTCTGACGACATTACCGAATGTCCCGGCCGAAAGGAGCACAAGCCCTCTCCCGAGCGCCTCCTTCAGCACGCGCCCGGTGCGCTCTTTGTCCGGCTCCTTTCCGTCCTTTATCAGTTCGATCGCCTTCATCGCGCCGAGCCCGCGCACGTCGCCAATCCCGGGATCCGCCTCGGCGAAACATCTGAGCTGTGCGCCGACCCGCTCTCCAAGTCTCGCCGCTCTTCCAGGAATGTCGTCCTGGTCCATCGCGTCAAACACCGCCAACGCCGCCGCGCAGGCCAGCGGATTCCCGCCGTACGTCCCGCCGAGCCCCCCGACTTGAGCCGCATCCATGGCGTCTGCTCGCCCGGTGACTGAGGCCAGCGGCAACCCACTGGCCAGCGACTTGGCGCTGATGACGATATCCGGCACCAGATCATAATGCTCGCACGCGAACAGCTTTCCGGTCCGCCCGAATCCGGTTTGAATCTCGTCGTCGATGAGCACAATGCCGTGCGCCTTCGCGAATGCCGCGAGCGCGCGCACGTAGGCCGGTGGCGCAGGTACGAAGCCACCCTCGCCGAGTTGCAACTCGATGATGATCGCCGCCACCGATTCAGGGTCGACGAGCCCGGCGAACAGACGCTCGTCAAACGTGCCGTACTCCGGATACCGGTAGGTGTACGGGAACGGCAGCCGGTAGACCTCGGGCGCGAAGGGGCCAAACCCTTTCTTGTACGGATTGACCTTGGCGGTCAACGCCATCGCGAGATTCGTCCGTCCATGAAACGCGTGATCGAAGCACACGATCGCCTGCCGCCCGGTGAACGTCCGCGCGATCTTGACCGCGTTCTCGACAGCTTCCGCGCCACTGTTGACGAACATGGTGCGCTTCTCGTGCGCGCCGGGAGTCCGCGCGTTGAGCCGCTCCGCTAAAGCGATGTACGGTTCATACGACGCGACGCCAAAGCACACGTGCGTGAACGCGTCGAGTTGCGCCTTGACCGCATTCACGACCCGCGCATTCCGGTGCCCGACATTCATGACGCCAATGCCGCCCGCGAAGTCGATCAACCGGTTGCCGTCCACGTCGGTCAGCACGGCGCCCTCGGCGCGCGCGATGGCGATCGGCGTGGTCGCGGGCACGCCGCGCGGAACGGCACGCGCGCGACGCTCCATGAGCGCGCGGCTTGCGGGTCCTGGCACCGCCGTTCGAAGCTCGATGACCCCCATTGTCTCCTCTCTCGACGCGGCTCGTGGGACGCTATAAGATGGTGCGATGAGCCGTTACACTCCAGCACTGCTCGTGTTCGCGCTCGCCTGTGGTGGCGCGGACCACACGCCGGCGGCCAGCCACGGCCCCGTTACCCGGATCGCGATCGCGCGGACGAGCGACGCGCGGGCCGACGCGGTGACATACCTGGCGAAGCTCTGCCCCAAGCCGATCGGCGGTGAGCTGAATTTCATGGTCTGGGAAGGGTACACCGACACGCTGTTCACGGCGCCGTTCGAGCGTGCCTGCGGCGTCAGGGTCAACCCGACCTACATGGGCTCGAGCGACGATCTCGTCGCCAAGCTGCGCGCCGGCGGCGCCCAGTCGGTCGACCTCATCTCGCCCTCGAGTGATGCGGTCACGGCGATCATCCAAGCCGGCCTGGCCTCGCCACTCGATCTGTCCCGCATCCCTACCTACGCGGAGCTCTCGGCGAGTTTCCGAGCGCTACCGCTCGCAAAAAAAGATGGGCAAACCTATGGCCTCCCGTGGGCGTTTGGACCAAACCCGCTGATTTACGACACGACGAAGGTGCACCCCACGCCTGCCTCCTGGTCGGTCCTTTGGGAGCCCGCATATCGCGGCAAAATCTCGCTGCAAGATGACATTGCGACCTTGTACATGGTCGCGCAGTACCTGGGGATGGACGACCGGAACGACAAGAGCAAACTCTACAACCTCTCCGACGCCGACCTGGCCAAGGTCAAGGCGAAGATGCTGGAGCTCCGCCCCAGCGTCCGGAAGTATTGGGCAACCGCTGGAGACCTCACCCAGCTCTTCCAGAGCGGCGAGGTCAGGCTCGGCGAAGGCTGGCCACTCATGACCCACCAGCTGCGCCTCGCCAAGTTCCCGGCGGGCGAGGTCATTCCCAAAGAAGGCACGACCGCTTGGGCCGACCACTGGGTGCTCACCTCCGGCGCCCAGAACCTCGATGCCGCCTACGCCTGGCTCGAGTACGCGGCCCAGCCGTTCACGCAAAAACTGCTCGCTGACGTCACCGGCTACATCGTCGCCAACCCGGCCGCCAAGACGTACATGACGCCAGACCAGGCCGCCGGCCAACACGACGTCGCTGACTACGGCGCGCAGGTCAACTTCTGGCAGTGGAGCCCGCGGCGCGAGAAGTACCAGGAGATCTGGAACGAGGTCAAGGCCGCCAAGTGAGTCTCCTCGAACTGAGAGAGCTGTCGCGGCGCTTCGGCGACTTCGTCGCGCTCGATAGCGTCAATCTCTCCGTTCAAGCGGGCGAGTTTCTGACGGTCCTCGGCGCGTCGGGCTCGGGAAAGACGACCACCCTCCGGTTGATCGCTGGCTTCGACCGCCCAACGTCAGGCTCGATCTGGATGGACGGGACCGACCTGGCGCCACTCCCGCCATTTCGCCGCCCGGTCAACACGGTCTTCCAGCACTACGCCCTGTTCCCGCACATGAGCGTGCGCGACAATGTCGGCTACGGGCTCCGAATGCAAAAAGTCGCGCCGGCCGAGATCGGGCGTCGCGTAGACGAAGCCCTCGCGATGGTACGACTCGGCGACTTCGGCGGCCGCGCACCCAAGCAACTCTCCGGCGGCCAACAACAGCGCGTGGCGCTCGCCCGCGCCTTGGTCAACCGCCCGCGCGTGCTCCTCCTCGACGAGCCGCTCGGCGCGCTCGACCTGAAACTTCGGCGCGAGATGCAGCTCGAGCTCAAGCAGCTCCAGACCCAGGTCGGCATCACGTTCATCTACGTGACGCATGATCAGGAAGAGGCTCTGACGATGTCCGACCGCATCGTCCTCATGCGCGCCGGCCGCATCGAGCAGATCGGCACGCCGCGCGAGATGTACGACAGCCCACGCTCACGCTACGTCGCGGATTTCATCGGCGACACGAATCTCCTTCGTATCGATGGCAACGAGCTCTCCGTCCGACCGGAGCACGTCCAGTTGGTTGCCGCCGAAGGCGGCGCCATGCCTGGAGTTGTCGATGCGGTCACATTCGTCGGCTCCACATATCGAGTCCGAGTAGCGCTGGCCGATGGCCAAAAGGTCGTCGCCCTCCAGGGTGCACCACGAGAGATCGGGCAACGCGTTGCGGTGCAGTGGGACCCCAGCCGTGGCGTGATCGTCCGTGACTGACCGCCGCCGCCCATGGGTCATCGTCGGCACCGCGATCCCACTCATGTGGGTGGCCGTCACGCTGCTGCTGCCCTATGCGCTCCTGCTCGTCCAATCGTTCTGGCACCAGGGCGCGAACGGCCGACCGACGCACGATCTGACGCTCGCCAACTACGTCCGGCTGTTCAGCACGTCGCTCTACCCGTCGACGATCCTGTATTCGGCCGGCGTGGCGCTGCGCGTGACGATAGCGTCGCTGCTCTTGGCGTACCCGCTCGCGTATCTCCTCGCCTTCAAAGTCCAGCGCCACAAGCAGCTGCTGTACATGGCGGTGATCATCCCGCTGTGGGTCAGCTATCTCGTTCGCGCCTACGCCTGGAAGATCATCCTCGGCCAACAGGGCGTCGTCAATGGCATTCTGATGTCCCTCGGGATCGTCCACGCCCCAGTGACATTCTTCCTCTACAGCACGGCCGCCGTCGTGATCGCGCTCACGCACATCTACACGCCGTTCACGCTGATGCCGATCTACGCGGTCCTCGAGTCCATCCCGCCGTCGCTGCGCGAAGCCAGTCACGATCTCTACGGCAATCGCTGGCGCACCTTCTGGCACGTGACGCTCCCGCTGTCGCTGCCTGGCGTGCTCGCCGGCTGCACGTTCGCGTTCGTCCTCAGCATGGGCGACTTCCTCGCGCCGCAGCTCTTGGGCGGCAACGACAGCGCGCTCATGGTCTCGAATCTCGTCTGGAGCTTGTTCGGCGTTTCCTCCGACTGGCCACTCGGCGCCGCCGTCTCGGTCGTCATGCTGGCACTCACGCTGACCTTGCTCTGGATCGCCAACCGCGCCAGTCCCGCGGCTCGCAAATATCGATGACGATAGTCAAACGCGATTGGCCTTTGTATGCATACAGCACGGCGGTCTTTGCTTTTCTGTACCTGCCGCTCGTGGTGGTCGTGATGTACTCGTTCCACACCGAGAGCATCATCGCCTGGCCGCTCAAGCTCGGCACGCTCAAATGGTACGGTGTGTTGGCCCACGACCGGGGAATGCTGTCGGCCACGTGGGCCAGCCTCGAGCTCGCCGTCATGGCGGTCGCGATTGCTATACTCGTCGGCGTGCCTGGCGCGTTTGTGCTGGACCGCGTCGAATTTCCCGGGAAAGAAGCATTTCGCCAGCTGGTGCTCCTACCACTGATACTTCCCGGGATCATTACGGGTGTCGCACTACTCAGCTACTTCTCGTTCCTGCACCTGAGCCTCTCAGCGGGCTACCCAACAATCCCCGGCTGGCCAGTCGTGATCGGTCACGGCGCTGCCCTCACCTCGGTTGTAGTCACACAAGTTTTCGCGCGACTCCAACGCGTGGACCGATCGCTCGAAGAAGCCAGCGCCGATCTCTACGCCAATCCGTGGCGCACGTTCTGGTACGTGACGCTGCCGACGATTCGCACTGCGCTCCTCGGCGCCGGACTCCTCGTCTTCACGTTGAGCTTGGATGAGATCGCCGTGACCTTTTTTCTGATCGGCCGCCAGAATACGCTTCCCTTACAAATCTGGGGCGTTCTGCGGCGCGGCATCACACCGGAGGTCAACGCGATCTCCACGCTAATTTTCGCCGTGTCGGTCGTCGTGATCATTCTGTGGTCCCGCCTAATGGAAGAAGCCTAAGGGCTCGGGGAGAGCTATGCGCGCATATCGCATGTACATCAACGGCAAGTTCGTCGACGCGGCGGACAAATCCACGCTCCCCGTCTACGAGCCCGCGACGGAAGAGGTGATGGCGACCGTGCCAGCCGGCAAGGCCGTCGACATCGATCGCGCGGTCGCCGCCGCCAAGACTGCCTTCTACGAGGTCTGGCGCGGGACCAATGCGCAAGAGCGCGGCCGCATTCTCTTCCGCATCGCCGAGCGCATCCGCGCCCGCCGGGCCGAGCTGGCCGAGATCGAGACGCGAAACTCGGGCAAGCCGATCGTCGAAGCCGAGTACGACATGGATGACTCGGCCACATGCTTCGAGTACTACGGCGGCCTCGCGACAAAAATAAATGGCGAAGTAATCCCCGTTCCCGCTCCAGCGATCACCCTGGCATTGCGTGAGCCGATGGGCGTTGCTGGCCAGATCATCCCGTGGAACTATCCACTCGGCATGGCCGCCTGGAAACTCGGTCCCGCCTTAGCCGCCGGATGCACGGTAGTAATCAAGCCGGCCGAGCAAACCCCGCTCTCCCTCCTAGCTCTGGCCGAAGACTTCGAATCCGTCGGCCTCCCACCAGGAGTCGTCAACATCGTCACCGGTGATGGTCCGGGTGCCGGCGCCCCGATCGTCCGCCACAAGGACGTGCGCAAGATTGCTTTCACGGGCAGTGCCACAGTCGGCCGCACGATCATGCGCGAGGCCGCGGAGTCACTCAAGCGGGTATCACTGGAGCTCGGTGGGAAATCACCCAATATCTTTTTCGCCGACGCCGACTTCGAAGCAGCCATAGACGGCGCACTATTTGGTGTGTTTATCAACCAAGGCGAAGTTTGCTCGGCCGGCAGCCGAGTGTTGGTCCAGAAAGACATCTACAATAAGTTCGTCGACGCGATGAGCGAGAAGGCCAAGACGATCACCGTCGGCAACGGCCTCGATCGCGCCACGAAGATGGGCCCATTGGTCAGCGCCGAACAGCGCGACCGCGTCCGCGAGTATCTCGCGATCGGAGCAAAAGAGGCGAAAGTCGCCACCGGCGGCGGCGTGCCAAAGGGGAAGGGCTGGTACGTCGAGCCCACGATCTTCTACGACGTCGACAACAGCGCGCGGATCGCCCAGGAAGAAATCTTCGGTCCCGTTGCCTCCGTCATCCCGTTCAAGGACGAAGCCGACGCAATTCGCATCGCCAACGACACGGACTACGGCCTCGCCGCCGCCGTCTGGACCCGCGATATCTACAAGGCGTTTCGAGTCGTCAAGGAGCTCGAGGCGGGTATCGTGTGGGTGAACCACATGCAGCCCACGATGATCGAAGCCCCATGGGGTGGCTACAAAGCCTCCGGCTTCGGCCGCGAGCTCGGCCACTGGGGCGTCGAGGAGTATCTCGAGACCAAGCAGGTCTACATCAACCTCGACGAGAAGCCGATCGGCTGGTACTAGCTAGAGTCCCATCGAGACGTACTTCGTCTCGAGGAACGCCTCCATGCCCTCGGACCCCCCCTCGCGCCCGAGCCCGGATTCTTTGTATCCGCCAAACGGCGCCTGCGCCGTCGAGGGCAAGGGGTCGTTGATGCCAACGATGCCATACTCGAGACGCTCGGAGACTCTCCACGCCCGGCTCAAATCCCGCGTGTAGAAATACGCCGCGAGTCCGAACGGCCCCCGGTTCGCGCGCTCCATCACCTCGTCTTCGCTGTCAAACGTCGCGATCGGCGCCACAGGCCCAAACGTCTCCTCGCGCATGACGAGCATGTCGTCGCGGACATCCGTCAGCACAGTCGGCTCGAAGAAGTACCCGTGGTCGCGCTCGGCGGGCCGGTGTCCCCCAACGCGCACATGCGCGCCATGGCTCGTGGCATCGCGCACGTGCGCTTCGACCTTATTCACGCCCGCCTGATCGATGAGCGGACCAATCTGCACGCCGGCATCAACGCCATTGCCCACTTTCAACGCGGCAACCAACGGCACAAACGCCTCGGTGAACGCCTTCGCCACCGATGCGTGGACATAGATGCGATTCGCGCAGACACACGTCTGCCCGGCATTCCTGAATTTCGATGTTATCGCACCTTTCGCCGCCGCCTCGATATCCGCATCAGCGAAAACGATAAACGGCGCGTGCCCTCCGAGCTCCAACGAGACCCTTTTCACTGAGGCCGACGCCTCGCGCATCAAATACTTGCCGATCTCGGTCGAGCCCGTGAACGTGATCTTTCGCACCAGCGAAGACTTGAGCAGCTCGTTGCCCACCGCCGCCGGATCGCTGGTGGTGACGACCGTGAGCACGCCCGCCGGCAATCCCGCCTCGGCGAGAATCTCGGCAATGGCGATGGCTGTGAGCGGTGTCTGCTCGGCCGGCTTGAGCACAACCGAGCACCCGGCCGCGATGGCGGGGCCGACTTTGCGTGTCACCATGGCCGCCGGGAAATTCCACGGCGTGATGGCGCCGACGACGCCGACGGGCTGACGAAGGACCATCAATCGCTTGCTCGCCTGCGACGCGGGAATGGTGCGCCCGTAGACCCGCTCGGCCTCCCCCGCAAACCAGCCAAAGAAGCTCGCCGCATAGGCGATCTCGCCCCGCGCCTCAGCGAGCGGCTTGCCGCCCTCAAGCGTCAGCGTACGCCCGAGCGCGTCGGCGCGCTCCAGCATGAGCGCCTCCGCCCGCCTCAGTACTCGCGCCCGTTCGAGCGCCGGCACTGCCGTCCAGCCTGGCATGGCTTTCGACGCGGCCTCAATGGCTTCGCGCGCGTCCTCGGCGGTCGCATCGGCGACATCCGCGAGATGCTCCAACGTCGCCGGATTGTGCACCGCAAACGTCCGCGCGGCTGTCAGTGTCTCGGTCATAGGTTCAAGATAATCCGTTCGTATACTCGCGGACCTTATTGACACGCCATCCAGTCTCCTCTATATAGCCGAACTGTGATCGCGCCCAGCGCCTCACGTTCGTGTCCTCAGTCGCCCATTGCCCCCGATGCGCACCCTTCGCGCTCGGGACAATTCCGTCGCGCCGGCCCGTAGCGATTCAGCCCCTCAGCAACGTCCATTCGTCCCGCCGATTTCGCACGATTGGCGGGAGTTTCCCCTTTCTCCGAGGGCGCGTTGTGATTCTGCTTCGTCGTATGCAGTGGCTCGCTCTGGCGCTGGCGCCCGCCATGTCCGGGGCGCAGGAGCTGGGCCCTACGATCCAACTCCACGGAACGGTCCGATCGGTCGAAGGCCAACCGCTCGGCTTCGCGCAGATCGCCATCACGAGCATGAACCTCGTGACGCAGAGCCGGGACGACGGCCGCTATATCCTGAATATCCCGGCCGCCGCCGCGACCGGACAGACCGTGCAGATCACCGTGCGGTCCCTCGGCTTCAAGGCGCAAACGAAATCGCTCGTGCTGACGCCGCCGCTGGCGGACCTCGACTTCTCGCTCGAGTCGAACCCGTTGCGGCTCGGCGAAGTCGTCGTGACCGGCGCCGGAACGACGCGCGAGGTGCAGAAGATCGCCAACGCGCGATCGAGCGTCGACTCCAGCGCCATCTCGCGGAGCAACGAAGCCAACGTCGTCGACGCGATCTCGGCCAAGGCGCCAGGCGTCAACGTGACATCGAATGCCGGCGACCCCGGCGCGTCGGCGTCGATCTACATTCGCGGCCAGAACACGATCGGCCGGCCGAGTGAGCCGCTGTTCGTCGTCGATGGCGTGCCGATCGATAACTCGACGACGACGGTCGCCGCCCTCGATCCGCAAACCGGCGGACCGCAGGGTGGTGTCGCCTCGCCGAATCGTGCGATCGACATCAACCCCGACGACATCGCCTCGATCGAGATTCTCAAAGGCGCGGCGGCCGGCGCGATCTATGGCGCCCGCGCGGGGCAGGGCGTCATCCTGATCACGACCAAGTCCGGCCGCTCCGGCAAGACCACGACGACGTTCAGAAGCCAGTACGGCCTGACTGACGTGCCGAATTTCGTACCGCTGCAACGCTCGTTCGGCGAAGGCACGGGTGGCGTCGCCGACCCGTGCTCGTCCGGCGCGGATGGCCCGAGCTGTTTCACGGACGGCTTCAGCTGGGGTGAACGCCTGGGCGCCAGCACACCGACCTACAATCACGCCGACGAGGTGTTCCAGACGGGCCCGATGACCGACAACACGCTCAGCATCTCGGGTGGCGATCAGAAGACGACGTTCTTCGCGTCCGGTGGCTACACCGATCAAAACGGCGTCGTCATCGGTCCGCACAACTACCTGCACCGAACGGCGGTGCGACTCAAAGCGGACCACGAGGTCCTGCCGAACGTGCGCCTCAACGGCAATGTGGAGTTCGCGAACACCACGCAGGACGCCGTGCAGAAGGGCTACAACTATAGCAGCATCACCTGGACATCCTGGCTCACGCCGCCGGACTTCAACAACGCGGAGTACCTGGATCCGAAGTATGGGCAACAGCGGTCGTTTCGGTTCCCGTTCCCGACGCCGGCTGATGCCGCGTCCACACGGGGATACGACGATCCGTTCTTCTCGGCGCTGACGAACCAGAGTACCACGAACACGAATCGCGTGGTCGGCAGCATTGGCGCGACCTGGCAGACGTTCTCCTGGCTCCGGTTTGCCTATACGCTCGGAGTCGACTACGCGCACGACGCCCGCATACAGGCCGCGCCGATCGGCAACTCGCAGACCGCGCTCCCGACCGGCCAGGTCATCGGCCTGGACCTCGACAATTTCCAACTCGATCACAACCTGAACGCCACGGCTTCATGGAGTCGCGGCTCGAACGTCCAAGGGACGTTCACCCTCGGTCAGAACCTCAACGCCAGAAGCAACCAGACCTTAGGGATCGTCGGCGATGGCTTGCTCGCCGATTATCCATACTCGCTCGACAACACCAACTCCGAGCGCACGCCGGCGTTCAACCTGACGTCGTACGTCCATGATGACGGCTATTTCTCGCAAGCCACCTTGGATCTGGAGCAACAGCTCTTCCTCAAGGGCGGCCTGCGCTATGACGGATCGTCGACGTTTTCCCGATCGAACCAGTACGCGTGGTTCCCGAATGCCAGCGGAGCCTGGGAGTTCACGAAGCTGATCGGCCACACGACGGACCCGATCATCAACTACGGCAAGCTCCGCGTGGCCTTTGGCGAAAGCGGCACGGAGCCGTTCCCGTATGAGACGGTGCATTTCTACCAGGCGGCCGGCGCGTTCAACGACTTCTTCAGCGCCGCCAATCTCGCGGCGTCCGGCAATGGGAATGCGGGGTTGTTCACGCCTGACACCGAGCCCGGCAACCTCAAGCCCGAGCGTACCCAAGAGCTCGAGGGCGGAGTCGATTTCGGGTTGTTCAGGGATCGGTCGGACCTCGAGATCACGTTCTACCACAAGACCACGAACAACGCGATTTTGCCGATCCCGGTTGCCGCCTCATCCGGATACACGAACGGGTGGGCGAACGCCGCCGCGATCCGGAACGACGGCGTCGAGCTGTCGCTCAATATCCGCCCCATCAAGTCCCGCGACATCGACTGGGAAGTCGGCGGGAACTACGCGGCCAACTGGAACAAGGTCACGAACCTCGCCGGATTGCAGTTCGTCCCATACGGCGGCTTGGGTGGCTTCGCCTTCACGGCCACGGAGTTCGGCTACGGCGTCGACACGTTCCGCGGCTACGACTATGTCCGTTGCGGTCGCGGGATCGTCCTCGACGGCTATAGCGTCGACGCGAACTGTACGCCGTCGCAGCGCCGCAGCCACGCGCTTTTTATCGACGATGGCACACACGGAGGAGAGGCCGCGGGATACCCGATCCTCGATCCGAACGAGCGCATCCTCGGAAACCCCGATCCTCGCTGGACGGGCAATCTCCACACGCAGTTCCGATGGAAGCACATCTCGTTCTCGGGCCTGGTCGACATTCGTGAGGGCGGGACGATCTACGACGCCACGTTGCAGACGCTCGACTACTACGGCACGTCGCTCCAGTCCGCGCAGCTCCGCAACAAGTCCGTCGTGTTCGGCCAGAATTTCATGTCGGGCCCGGTGGCCGGGCCTGGCGCGGGCACGAAGGCCGTGCTCGACCAGAACTGGTTTCAGAACTACATGGGCGGAATTTTTCCGAGCATCCAGACGCCGTACTTGGAGGACGGCTCGTTCATCCGCCTCCGCGAGCTCTCGATCGCCTACACGTTCGACAGTCGATTCATCACGCACAATCTCGGGCTGTCGAACATCGAAGTCCGCGCGGCCGCGCGGAATCTCGCGACGTGGACCAAATACAAAGGCGCGGATCCGGAGGTGAACGCCGGCGGGGCCGAGACCGGGGCGCAAGGCATTGACTACTTCGGGATTCCGCAGACGCGATCCTTCGTATTCACCCTCACGCTCACCCGGTGATCACCATGCGACGCACACTCAGCCTTCTCGGTGCGGCCCTTCTGGTGATGACGGGCTGCCGGCAATTCCTGGACAGTAAGAATCTCAACAACAACCCGAACGACCCATCAATCGCGTCCACCGGCCCGTTGTTCACCGGTGCGCAGGCGAACCTCTATTCGCAGATCGAAGGCCAGCTCGGTCGCACGGTAGCCCTCTGGATGGAGGGGTTCTCGGGCCAGGCCTCGCCCTTCAACAATCTGAGTCTCTACTCGTACGGCGCGGACGACTATCTCAACAACTGGTCGCGCGTCTACGGCGGCGGCGGCCTCATTGACCTGCGCACGATCGAGCAACGCTCGTTGGCCGCTGGCGATTCCATTTTCGCGGGCCAGGCCATCGTGCTGGAGGCCATGCAAATCAGCATGGCCGCCGATATCTGGGGCGACATTCCGTACGCGCAGGCGGCGCAGCCCACGGTCTACAAAACGCCGAAGGCCCAGCCACAGCAAGCGGTCTACGACAGTCTCCTGACGGCGCTGGCGAAGGCGACGGTCTATCTCGCCGCGAGCGGTCCGACGAACGCAGGCGCCCAGAGCTACGACAACCTCTCCGGTGTCGCCAACTCGACGGACGCGAACAACCCGCCGGCATTCTGGACCGCCGTCGCCAATACCCTGCGCGCACGCATCTTCATGCACCTGGCCGCGCGTTTGGGGGTTTCGGCGTACGACTCGGCGACCGCTGCCGCTCTGGCGGGGATTCGTGACTCGACCGGTGCGAGCGACTTCACGTCGGTCCACGGCACGACCGCGATCACGGCCAATGTCTGGTCGGACTTCCAATCGATCTACATCGGGGATCTCGTGGCCGCGACCACGATCATTGGCATTATGAACGCCGACAACGACCCGCGACTCCCGGCGTATTGGAGCCAAGGTGATCAGGGCACGTACTTCGGCACGCCGCCAGCGGTCGTGCCGGCCGATCCTGCCGAGGCGTCGAACCTCTCCAATGCGCGAAGCGCACAGGCGTTCCCACAACCGATCGTGACGTACACCGAGAATCAGCTCATTCTCGCGGAAGCCGCGTGCCAGCTGCACAACGGGCCGCAGGCTTTGACCTATCTGAACTCGGAGCGGGCGGCGGCCGGGGCGAGCGCGATCGGGGCCATTTCACTGCAGGCCATCATGAACGAGAAGTACGTCGCGCTGTTCCAGAACCCCGAGGTGTGGAACGACTGGAAGCGGACGGGATTCCCGACGCTGGTGGGCACGCCGCCGAGGCGACTCACGTATCCGATCTCGGAGCGCGAGGCGAATCCGAACACTCCCGCCGATGGGGCGCGCAACTGGAACGATACGGGGCCGGTCTCGTCGAACTGCGGGTGACGTGCTACAGTAGTAGGCATGAACGAGCAGTACAATTTGCTCGCGGAGTTCGGGCGGGTAGACGGACAGACCGTCTACCTCGCCCGAGACCGCGCCACCGGAGAGGTGGCCATCGCCCGGCGTCGCTCCGACGATCCGTCCGGGCCACTCACGATCTCACACGCGCTCGATGCCACCGTTCCAGCGGACGGCGCGGTGTGCTCCTCCTGTATGGACTCGCTCCGGACGTGGGGGCGATTCTGTCCCAACTGCGGTCGCGAGGTCTTCGGCGCGCAACCGACCTCCCCCGATTCCCCATCCCCGGACCAGTTGCTCGAAGCCGTTCGGCATGCGGCCGAGGGACGCTTTGACATCCTCGGCTCGATGCCCCGCGCCGAGGGTGGCGACACGATTTACTTCGCGGTCGATCTCAACACGGCTGACGTGGTGGCGCTCCTGCTCAATCGCGAGGGCATCGAGGCAGACGGCACGTTAGCGTACTCGCTCGAGTTGCCGCTGACGCTCTCGCCGGTCGCGAAGGGCCCAGCCGCAGCGCCCGCGGCTGCGGCGAAGCCGGCACCGCCTCCGCCTCCGCCCCCGAAGGCTGACTCGTTTACGGCGATGTTCGGCGCTGTAGCGCCACCGCCACCAGCGCCGCCGGTCGTTATGCCACCGCCAGTCGTTATGCCACCGCCAGTCGTCCCGCCGCCACCGGTGAGCGCGACACTGGCACCGATGCCTGCAGCGACGCCGACGCCCGCACCAGAGCGAACCCGCCGGACGACCGCGCCGATTCCCGAGCCGTCCACGCCGGTCCTTTCACCACCGCCGGCGCGCCAGCGCCAGGCGGTGCCCAAAGCAGTGCTCATCGCCGGAGTCGCGGCAGTACTCGGGTTAGGTGTGCTATTCGTGGTGCTGGCACTGCGCCCGAAGCCAGCGCCAGCCCCGGTAGCCGTCGCCCAGGACACGACGTCGCCGACGCCGGCCCCGGTCGCGACCGCGGATACCGCGAAACCGCAACCGTCGCCCGACACGACAACGGTGGCCGCTGAGACGCCCCCGCCCGTGGCCCCCGCGCCCGTAGCCCCGGCCGTCACAAAGCCGGCGCCTCCAACGCCTCGCCGCAAACGCCTCACTGGTCGCGACACCCTCGGTCTCGCCGAAGCGATCCATGACTGCTCGTCCTCGACGCTCGCCGGCGACTGGTCGACCGCGGCCCCCGTATGCGAGCGCGCGGCTGCCGCGGGCGACCCGGACGCCGAGCTGTCACTGGGGATGATGTATCAGCGCGGCAATGGCGTTCCGGGCAGCCTGGCTGACGCGTTCAAGTGGTTCCAAAAAGCTTCCGACGGCGGAAGCATTCGTGCGACGAATTATCTCGCGTGGGCCTACGCAAACGGCGACGGCGTGAAGCGCGATGGCGCGGCGGCCATCAAGTTGTTCCATAAGAGCGCGACGTCCGGCAATGCCCAGGGCGAGTATGGCCTCGGGATGATGTACGCCAACGGGACGGGCGCGATGCGTTCCGACAGCCTGGCCGTGGTGTGGTTCCGCAAGGCGGCGGCGCAAAACGATCCACTAGCCCGCTCCGAGCTCACGCGCCGCGGGTTGACTCCGTGACGCCGCCCGAGACGACGAATGCCATGGCCTCGGCGCTCGTCGCCGTCAGTCTCACGACCTCTGACGCCGGATAGATGTACAGGCGGCCGGACAGGCTATACGAGAACGGCAGATAGACGGCGACGTGATCGGTGAGCCCGAAGCGGGTCAGCGATTCCTGCGTGACGAACCCCACCGCTTTGGCATTTGGTGCGTCAGGCGCGGGGACCAAGACGGGCGTGTCGAATCGCCGCTTCTCACCGACGAACGCGTTCAGCAGGTCTTTCGTCGACGAATAGAGCAAACGGACAAACGGCAGTCGGTCGATGAGACTGTCGAGCGCCGTGATCAATCCACGCGCCAAGAGGGTCGATCCGAGAAATCCGACCAGCGTGATGACCACGACCGTGAGCGCGAATCCCAGGCCTGGAACCGACAGCCGCAGGAATTGATCGACGATCGTGAACGCGTCGAAGATCCGGTAGCAGACGTAGACCGTGATCGCGATCGGCGCGACGAAGGCGAGCCCACGCACGAAGTAGGAGACGAGGCGGCGCATGCGGGATCAATCTAGCGAACCCTCGGTCTCATACGCTGTCGCCCTCTTGATTGGCGCCAGCCTGCTCGCCATAGCGGCCGCCGGTGTTCGCGCCTATCTCGACCGCGTCCAGGAGTTCCCCGATATGTCGAGCTATGCCGAGGCCGCGACGGCGATTCGGCACTGGCACCTGTCGGGAATGCCGGCGCGCCAGTTCTGGGGGTACGCGGATGCGAGCGCCGTGCTCTCGCTGGTCCTCCCGGGCGTGCCGATGCTGGTCGTTCTGGTCATCGTCTCGGCGATCTCGGGGTGCGTCGCCGTCGCGCTGGCCCACCGGTTATGGGGCGGCTGGATTGCCGTGTACCTGACCGCCGTTGGCTGGCAATGGGTGCAACGCGAGGCCTTCGGCGGGTCCGAGCCACTGTTTATGGCGCTGATCTTCGCGGCGTTTCTCTCAGCCCGGCAGGAGCACACGCGACGCGCGGCGCTCTGGGCCGCATTGGCCACGGTCGTCCGGCCGA
>DATMLM010000093.1:0-22627 GCA_035570055.1 Gemmatimonadaceae bacterium | reverse complement strand
CGAATCCACCGAGGATCCACGCCACGTACGTTGCGTCGATATTGCGCGTGTCGCCCGCGCTGTACACGACAACCGGCCGGCCTCCCCGAATGCCGAGTCGCGTGAACAGGGCCACGTAGCTCTGAGCCGGCAGCAACAGGTTCGGCACGCCGTCGGCGAATGACCGGAGCGTCTCGGTGTTCAAGTACACCGCGCCGGGGATGTGGCCGGCGAGATACGACGCAATGTCGGTTCGCACGTCGATCACGGTCTCCCGTCGGAGGTTCGTCGCCAGGCTTTGCGTGGAAAGGAGCGCTGCTCGAGGCGGTATGGTCGGAATCAGCCCCTTCTCTATCTCCTCGTAGATCCGCACCGCGTTCCGTTGACGACGCGAGGCGACCGACACGGGACGCCCCGAGTCCGGCGGCGGCATGTGCGCGAGCACTCGGCTCAACGGCGTGTTACGGGTGAGCGCCTGCGCCATCGCCCCCACCGCCGAGTCGAGGTACGCTCGCGTGAGCGAAAGTTGCGCGGCCGGATCGCGGGCGATGCGACCGTGCCCGGGCACGACGACGCGAGCGCGCAGCGCCGCGAGCCGGTCAACTGCATCGAGCGCGCCGTACGCGCTGCCGTCGACAACCATCGTGACGCCGTCCTCGACGACGAGGTCGCCGGCGAACAGCACGCTCGAATCGGGCAGCCACACCGCGAGATCGGCGACCGTGTGCGCATTCGGCGGGTGGAGCACATCGATCCGTCGGCCGCCGAGAACGAGTGTCGTGTCGTGCGTGATGGGAATATCAGGCGTATCCGCAAACGCAAAGCCGGTGAGCTCGCGCACGCCGACAACCTGATCCCACGCGGACACGAGCTCGTCGTCTCCGCCTTCGGCCGCGAGCATCGTCCGATCCGGATGCGCGATGACCTTGGCGCCGAGTCGCTTGAAGACGATCGCGCCGAACGTGTGATCGGGATGATGATGCGTCAGGATCAACCAGCGTATGGGCGCTTGCGTCACCGTGCGAATGCCGGCCACCATGCGCTTCGCCTGGTACGGACTGCCGCCGGCATCGATGACGACCACGCCGCTGTCCGTCACCACGAATCCAGCGTTCGCTCGGCCCTCGGATCCCCGGCCTGTGTCGCCCGGTATCGCGTACACGCCGTGCGCGAGGGCGACGATCGGAAACGCGAGCGCGACTAGCTGAATCGCACGTCCACCGTCTGGTGGTATACGCCACCCTTGTTGTCTTTCCAGGTGACGGTCACTGGCGCTTCTCGCGTGGCTTTGAGCGGGAACGTCACTGATGGATCCCGGCTCACGCCCGACGTCCACTCGAAATGGGCGATCTGCTGATCACCATACATCACGGTGACGTCATTGATAAAGAACGCCGGGATCGGTTGACCTTCCGCCGTGCGAAAGAATCCCGTGTCCATCGGATGCTCGATGATGGCACGTACATAGATGACGTCGCCGTTCGTGACAGACGCTGGGAGCAGCACACGAGCGTCGCCGGTCGCCATCAGCCGCACCCGTTCAGTGTGACGAACACTTTCTTGGCCGAGACGTACAACTCACCCGTATTCATCTCGGCGATCGCACGGACGTACGACGTGCGCCGCATCTTGATGCGCGTGTCGATCGACGGGACACCCCAGAATCCCGCGACGTAGATATCAGGATTGTGGTCGACGATCACGTGAAACGCTTTGACGCAGTGATCTGGTGTCTGTGGCAGATCCGTCTCGAGAAAGACCGGGACGAAGCGGCCGTCCGGGGCGTTCTCCGGAATGTCGAACTGGACGTGCGCTTTCGTGAGCGTGCGGTCGCCGAAACGCGCTTTCAACACACGCTTGACGTCCTCCGTCATCTCGTCGTCGTCCGGCCCACGGCCGAGCATGAGCCCGGCTACGCTCGACCCAGTTAAGGCCAGAAAGGCGCGACGGTCCATGAAATACAAGCTAAGGGCGCGGGACTTGCGCCACAAAGAGCCGGTCAACTCATCCATTAAAGAAACGGAGACCGAGATCATGAGACTTACGCCCTTTGCCGTCGTCGCCCTTGTCCTCGCGGTTGCTTGCAGTGGCAACAAAGACAACGCGGCGAATCAGCCGGCGACGACTACGGATACGAGCGCGGGCGCGATGACTCCGAGTACGACTCCGCCGGCGTCGCCGAGCACGCCAGCCGCGTCGACTCCGGCCACGCCTGACACGACGCAGATGGCGGCACCAGCGCCCGACAGCGGTATGAAGAAGATGTCAGGAAAGAAGCACAAGAAGGCGGGCGCCGACACAACGATGCACTAACCGCGCTTGGCGGGCGGTAGAGACCAAACTTTGAGTTCTCAACAATCGAGTTACTCTGCCGTCCCGCCCAAGCGTAGCAATTAGGGCTGGTCGCCGCCCCCGACTTGTTGTGGCATGCGCTCGTATCCGGGCTTCATAGCCGGAGTGAGATTGCCGGGTTTCTGCTTGGCGACTTGCGTATTTGGATCGGGCGGCGCGGTCGATGCGATCGCATCCGGCGCGCGGTACTCGGCCGGATAGTAGAACCGGAACGAGCGCTTGTCGCACTGAATGACGCCAAACGCGTCACGCCGGCGGACCAGCTTCTCATAGTCGTCCCGACTCGGCTGACAACTATAGGCATTGAGCCCGCCGAGCTTACACGTCGCGATGTCGTCGCCCATGCAGGTCGTGGGCGTATGCACGTGAAGCTCCGGACTCCCGGACGGACACTCGAAGTCCGCGGAGATCGGCGTCGCGCTCGTGACGTCGACATTCTTGATCGCGAACACGCGAAACACCGTGTCGTCCTGAATCGGCGGCGTCTTCGACACGTGATACACGCCGTATGACCAATCGACGACGCAGTACGCGCGCTCGACTTGCTTGGGGTTCATATCATCCCAGGCCGCGACCAGCTCCTTGCGCGGCCCGTCCATGACGACGCCAAGTCGTACCGCCTGTGCTTTCCCGGTCGTGGTCACGCAGACGGCGGCAAGCAGCGCGACCACCCCCGACCCCACCGTACGTGTCATTACCCGTTCCCTTTAGAAAGCTTCGTGCCCAGGTTCGTGGAGCGCGGTGGCTACCAAGGCTCCGTCGCATCCGAGATCGGTCAGGCGCGCGATGTCGCTCCTGTCCCGTACGCCTCCCCCCACGACGAGTTCCACTCCTAAGGTCGACGCTCGGACTGCCTGGACCGTTACCCAGTCGAGCCCAGCCATTGACCCGACACGGGCCAGATCCAACAGTATGACCGCCGTCGCTCCCTCGCTCACCGCCCTCTTCGCCAAGTCCGCCGGCTTCTCGCCTCCAGCCAAGGGCCGGCCAGCCCGGAGATCGAGACTGAAGGCGCCCCCCCGGACCTCGGACCACGATCGCATGGTTTCGAGGCCTACGATGCGCCTGACGCCTGAAGGTGGGGTAGCGCGGCCGGCGTCCAACCAGATAGGTGCACCGAGCGAAGCGAGGTGCCCGATAACAGGGGACAAAGGCGCCCCGCCGATAGCATCCAGATCAGCCACATATATTTCCGGCACCGGATACCGCAGGTACGCCCGCGCCAGGGCGACCGGATCGCCTTCCTCTCCAGGCCCGAGGAGCGCCGATCGCACGGGTGCATAAGCGTCCCGCTTCCCGCCCCGGGCGTGCACGGCGCGGCCACCCGCAAGGTCGATCACACCAATGAGTCGCATAGTTATCGGGTGGGACATCGGAGGCGTAAACACCAAGGTCTCCCGGGTAAACGCCGAGACCGGTGTCGTCGCCGTCCGCTCCCGTCCGTATGAAATACAACGGGACCTCAACGCGCTCCCAGGGCTTTTGACCGCCCTCGCCAGCGAGGTAGGCGGCACTCCGAACGATGCGCACGCCGTCACCATGACGGCCGAGCTGTCGCAAGCCTTCCGGACCAAGCGCGAAGGGGTCGCTTTTGTGTTAGATGGTCTCGCGGCCGCATTCCCCAGCTCACGCATCGCGGTGTTCACGACCGACGGCCGCTGGCTGACCGTCGAGTCCGCGCGCGAGGAGCCTCTCGCGGTCGCCGCCGCGAACTGGGTCGCCGCCGCCCACGTCGTCGCCGCGCACGTCCGCGACGCCATCCTCGTCGATATCGGCTCGACCACCACCGACATCATCCCGGTCGACAACGGCCGGGTTGCCGCGATCGGCCGCACCGACCCCACCCGGCTCCTCTCCGGCGAGCTCCTCTACCTCGGCGCCGTCCGCACGCCCGTCGAAGCGATCGTGCACTCGGTGCCCCTCGGCACCGGATGGGCCGGCGTCAGCGCAGAGGGATTTGCGCTCGCTGGCGACGTACACATCTGGAACGGTCGCATCTCGAGCGAGCAGTACACCGCGCCCACGCCCGACGGCAGGGCTGCTACCCGACCCTACGCCGGTGAGCGCCTCGCGCGTGTCGTGTGCGCCGATCGCGAGATGCTCGATACCGCCGCAGTCGACGCCATCGCGGCCTACGTCGCTGACGCGCAGATCGCGCGGACGGCCGAGGCCATTCGACGCGTGCGCGAGCGACACCCGAACATCGAGATCGGAGTCGTCGCGGGACTCGGCAGCTTTATCGCGGACGCCGCCTGCCAGCGTGCCGGCCTGCGCGTCATGCCGCTGGCCGAGCTCCTCGGCGCCGCCGCCGCCGAGTGCGCGCCCGCGGCCGCCGTCGCCCTGCTGCTGGCGCGAGCGTGATCGAGACGGTCGTCAAGTTGGGCGGCGCGGTGTTGGCCGACGCGCCGGTCATGGCGCTGGCCGGGATCCCGCGCGACGGGCGCACGCTCATTGTGCCTGGAGGCGGCCCATTTGCGGACATGGTTCGCGCCGCCGACGCACGGTTCGGCCTCAGCGACGACGACGCACATTGGGCGGCCATCCTGGCGATGGACCAGTACGCCACCGCGCTCGCCGCGCTCGCCCCCGGCCTGCCGATCGTGGCGCCGTATCAGTGGCTGCGCGCCGTCGACCCGCTCCCCCACTCATGGGACGTAACGAGCGATAGCATCGCCGCTTGGATCGCGGTCGCCGTAGGCGCCGGCCGACTGTTGTTGGTCAAGCCGGTAAGCGATGGCGGCGTGGATAAGTACTTCGAGTTCGTACGAGCGGGTCTGGATGTACGGGTGCTCGGCGTGGACACCATAGATACGATACAAACGGTGCTCGCCGAGCCAGCGGCCTGGACACATCTTTCATCCCCGTGAGCCCCGACCCGGTCCGCGACAGTCTCCAGGCCACACTTGGCACCGCCTACCGCCTCGACCGCGAGCTCGGCGGTGGCGGGATGTCGCGAGTGTTCGTGGCGGAAGAGACCGTCCTCAGTCGCACCGTCGTGATCAAGCTGTTGTCGCCAGAGCTGTCCGAGGGGCTCAACGTCGAACGTTTCCGCCGCGAGATCCAGGTCGCGGCGCGCCTGTCGCATCCGCATATCGTACCGTTGCTGACGGCAGGCGAGTCCGGGAAGCTCCCGTACTTCACGATGCCGTTCATCGACGGCGAGTCCCTGCGGTCCCGCCTGACGAAGGGCGGCGAGCTACCCATAGGCGAAGCGGTCCGCGTGCTGCGCGAAGTCGCCTCGGCCCTCGCGTATGCCCACGCCGCCGGCGTCGTCCATCGCGACATCAAGCCCGAGAACGTGCTGGTCTCCGGCGGCGCCGCGATGGTCACGGACTTCGGTGTCGCCAAAGCCTTGAAGGACGCCGCCAACTCCGGCGGCGCCCAACTCACGCAGTTCGGGGTAGCGCTCGGGACCCCGGCCTACATGGCGCCGGAACAGGCCGCGGCCGACCCGACCACCGACCAGCGCGCCGATATCTATGCCTTCGGCGCCATGGCCTACGAGCTCCTCACGGGCTCGACGCCCTTCGCCGGCCGCCCGGCGCAGGCGATGCTGGCTGCGCACGCGGTCGAGGCACCTGAGCCGATCTCGCGTCGCCGCCACGCGGTCCCCGAGACGCTCGCCGCGCTCGTCATGCGGTGCCTGGAGAAGCGCCCAGCCGATCGCCCGCAAACGGCCGACGAGGTCATGCGCGCGCTCGACAGCGTCCAGACCTCGAGCGGTGGATGGACGCCGACGACCGGCATTCCAGCATCGCGCCCCAGGGGCCGGCGTCGGATCGTGCTCGCGTTCGCCGCGATCCTCATCGCGATCGCCGTCTCGGTTCCGCTCATGCAGCGGCGCCTGGGCGCTCGTCCCGCCAACGGGCCAGTGATGCTCGCGGTCCTGCCGTTCGAGAACGAGGGCCCGGCGCCCGATGCGTACTTCGCGGACGGACTCACTGAGGCAATCACCAACCGGTTGGCGTCGCTTCACAACCTCGGCGTGATCGATCGGCGCAGCGCGGAGCAGTATCGAACGACGACCAAGACGCCGAAGCAAATCGGCCGCGAGCTCGGCGTGCAGTACATCCTCGAGGGCACGGTTCGCTGGGCCACGGACGACAAAGGCGCGCGCAAAGTGCAGATCTCGCCGTCGCTCGTGACGGTGTCGGACCTCACGACCAAGCCCGCGGGTGGCCCCTATCTCGTCGTGCCATCGGACGTGTTTCAGGTGCAGACCGATGTCGCCACGAGGGTCGCCGACGCGCTCAACATCACGCTGACCGGTGCCGACCAGCAAGCGCTCACCAGCCGCCCGACGCAGGACCCCGAGGCGTGGGCCGCGTTCAATCGCGCCGAACACTCGTTCAAGCAGGTCCACGATCTCTCGGCATTCAACGACCTCCAAACCGCGATGGCGCAGTACGAGCTCGCGGTCACCCGCGATCCGAAGTTCGCGGCCGCCTGGGCGCGACTGGCGTTCGCGCGGATGGTATGGGCGATATACAACGCGTCCGATACGACGCGCTTGGCGAGCGCAAAGCGCGCGCTCGATACGGCGGCGATGCTGTCGCCTGACCTTCCCGAGATGCACCAATCGCGCGCGTTCTATCTCGGGTTCTTCCAGCACAACACCGACGCGTCCTATGAGGAGCTAGTCCGCGCGCAAGCCGGGCGGCCGAATGACGCTGACCTCGCGGCTCAACTCGCCACGGCCGAGGTCGTCCGGGGTCATGTCGACGAGGGCTTCGCGAACCTCGCGAAAGCCGTGCGGCTCGAGCCGCGATCGACCGACGGTCTCTCGGCTGCGACGGCCCTGACGTATGCGTATCGCCGCTACGCCGAATCGGAATCCTACGCGGACCGCTGGATCGCGATCGACTCCATGTCGAATGCCGCGTACAACTGGAAACTGAACGATGAGCTCGACGGTCGCGGCGACACAGCGGCGGCCGAGCGAACCATGGATATCGTGTTCGCGCGTGGCGTGCACGTGGGATCGGCCCTGGCCGGACAGTTGTCGCTCCTCGGCCCGGCCTATCGCGCGCGGCTCGAGCACATGTCGCTCGCTGACATAGGGGCGACGCAGACGTTCGATACGTTGAACTACTACCTGGCCAAGCGCACCCTGTACGCGCGGAGTCAGCCCGCCGTCGCGCGGGCGTACAGTGACTCGATGCTCCACGCGGTGGCAGGGTCGAAGACGCTGGCCGGGCCGCTCGCCTGGAACAAGGCCGCGCTGCTGGCGATCGGGTACGCCGCCACCGGAGACCGGGCGCAGGCCATGCGCGAGCTGGCGCAGGTGCACGCCGAGATGGCGGCGGCCAAGGGGCTTGTCCTCAACGATTCGGCGCAGCGATACCAGGACATCGCCGCCACCTTCGGTCTACTGGGTGAAGCCGACTCGGCCGCCGCTTACGTGTCGGAACTCTTCCGGTTGCCGGGCGGATTCTCGAAATTCACGGTGCGACTCGACCCGACGTTCGATCCCGTGCGAAACTCCCCGGCCTTCCAACGGTTGCTGCAATGACCGATACGCTGCGCGAGAAATTGCAGTCGACGCTGGGAGCGTACACCATCGAGCGGGAGCTCGGCGGTGGCGGGATGTCGCGCGTGTTCGTGGCCTGCGAGAACGCGCTCGGCCGCACGGTGGTGGTCAAGGTCATGTCCCCGGACCTCGCCGAAGCGCTGAATATCGAGCGGTTCCGCCGCGAGATCCAGCTTGCGGCCCGGCTGCAGCATCCGCATATCGTGCCGCTGCTCGCCGCGGGCGACGTGGGCGGGCTGCCGTACTTCACCATGCCATTTATTCAAGGCGAGTCCCTGCGCGACCGACTCAGGGCGCGCGGCGAGTTGCCAGTGACTGACGCGGTGCGGGTGCTGCGCGAAGTCGCCTCGGCGCTCGCCTACGCGCACGCGAATGGCGTCGTCCATCGCGACATCAAGCCGGACAACGTCATGATCTCCGGCGGGTCGGCGATGGTGATGGATTTCGGGGTCGCCAAGGCCGTCACGGACGCCGCGACGACGCGCGCGAGCACGCTGACGCAGCTCGGCGTCGCCTTGGGCACGCCCGCGTACATGGCGCCCGAGCAGGCCGCCGCCGACCCGACGACGGATCACCGCGCCGACATCTACGCGTTTGGCGTGATGGCGTACGAGATGCTGACGGGCGAGACGCCGTTCGCGGGACGCCCCGCGCAGGCGATGCTCGCCGCGCACGCCGTCGAGACGCCCGAGCCGATCACGCGGCGCCGGCCCGCGGTGCCCGACACGCTGGCGTCGCTCATCATGCACAGCCTGGAGAAGCGGCCGAGCGATCGTCCGCAGACCGCGGATGAGATCGTGCGCGTGCTCGACAACCTGCCGACGTCGACGGGGGCCATCCGCGCGACCTCGGTGCCGCGCCGGTCTCGCGGGTGGCTCGTCGGCGCCGCGCTCGGCGCGCTCGTCGTGGTGGGTGGCGCGGCGCTCCTGGTTGTGAACCAGCAACGCAAGGAGACCGCCGCCGCCGCTGCCGATGCGCCGACGATGATCGCCGTGCTGCCGTTCGACAATCAGGGGTCCGCGTCCGACCAGTATTTCACGGACGGGCTCACGGACGCGATTACAAACCGTCTGGCCAGCCTCCACGGGCTCGGCGTCATCGACAGTCGGAGCGCCGCGCAGTACAAGGGCACGACCAAGACCGCGAAGCAGATCGGTCGAGAGCTGGGCGTTCAGTACTTGCTGCAAGGCACGGTGCAGTGGGCGACCGACGAGCATGGCAAACGGCAAGTGCAGATCTCGCCCTCGCTCGTCGAAGTCGCGAATCTCACGCAGAAGCCGGCCGGTGGTCCGTATCTGGTCTCTCCCGCGGATGTCTTCAAGGTCCAGACCGAGGTCGCGACCAAAGTCGCCGACGCGCTGAACGTGGCGCTCAACGGCGATGAGGAGAAGGCGCTCACCCGACGGCCCACGACGAACATGCAGGCCTACGACGCCTATCAGCGCGGCCAGGCGTTTGATGACCAGAACGAGGGATTGCAGCCGGACGCGATCCGGAACGCCATCGACGCGTATGCGGAAGCGACGCGGCTCGATCCCAAATTTGCGCTCGCGTTCGCGAAGCTGGGGGCGGATCAGCTGCACTGGGCGGTGCTCGACGTCACCGACACGATGCGCGTGCACGCCGCGCGCCTGTCGGTCGATTCGTCGCTCGCGCTCGAACCCGACCTGGCCGAGGGCCATCAGGCGCACGCGCACTTCCTCTCGTTCTTCATGAACGACCGCGAGGGCTCGTACAGCGAGTTGACGCGCGCGAACGCGCTCAAGCCGAACGACGCGGAGCTGTTGTCCGAGCTCGGCCACCAGCAAATCGTGCACGGGCAGATCGCCCAGGGGTTCGCGAACATCGCCAAGGCCGTGCGACTCGACCCCCGCAATCTCGACGTGATCGTGCGGGGCGCGCGCGAGAACTACAACGCGCGCCGGTACGCCGAGGCCGAGCGGTACGCCGATCAGTACATCGCGCTCGCGCCGACGTCGCCGGTTGGATATAACTGGAAGATCAACTGCGAAATCGATGGCCGTGGCGACACGGCCGCCGCGCGGCGGACGATGGAGACCGTGGTCTCGCGTGGCGTGCGCCTCTCCGTTGCGCTCGCGGCGCAGTATTCGAACTTGGGACCCTGGGGGTTCTCGAAGCTCCTGGCGCTATCGCTCCCCGACATGGGGGCAACGCAATTCATCGACAGCAGCGAGTACTACGGGATCAAGGGTGGGGTGTACCTCGCCGAGGGCCACGCCGACATTGCACGGGCGTATGGCGATTCGATGCTCAAGTTCGGGCTGTCGCCGCGCTTTACCGGGCCCCTCGCGAATTGGCGCTACGCCGTGCTCGCGTCCGCGTACGCGACACTCGGCCGGCGGGCCGACGCATTCCAGCAACTCGCGCTGGCGGAGCAGGCGGCCGGGCAGCTCTCGGCCGATGATGCCATGCGAGGGAACATGGAGGAACAGATCGCCCAGGCCTTCGGCACCATAGGGGAGGCCGATTCCACCATCGCGCACGTCAAAGTGCTGCTCAAGCTGGCGAGCGGGTTTTCGATGGAGACGGCGAAGACCGATATCTCGTTTGCGCCGCTCAGAGGGAAGCCGTCATGGGAGAAGTTCTTAGCTGGGCAATAGCTGAAGCCAGCGTCCGCACTCTCTCTGCACTGACTCGACCACTCCTTCCACCCTCGCACGCCGCGCCGCGTATGCCGGCGATGTCTGCCCCGAGCGCGGCCGCTCTCGGTACATCGTCGGCCGTCAGTCGGCCCGCGAGTGCCGCGGTGAGTCCGGCTGCGTGCGCCGTCTCGACCCAACGGCCAATCGTGTTGTCGCTCAGCAGACGAAACAGCCCTGGACCCATCTTGTCGCTCGTGTCGAGCAACACGCCCTGTGCGCCGCATCGCGCTGCCGCCCCGATGACGTCTTCCCATTGCCCATCGGCATACGCAGCCAGCACTATGGCGCATCCCGGGATCTCGCGCGGCGTCGTGAGCTTCACGAAGGCGACGCCGGCGATCGAACCGTCAGCCTCGGCGGCGCTCACCGGTCGTCGTCCCGCGACGGTCCCGATGATGGCAGCGAGGGTCGCCGGGCTCACGGGCCCGAGCGCCCCGCGCGTGGGGTCCTTGGCGTCGATGATATCGGCGCCGCCGGTGACCGCCGCGGCCGCATCCATGGCGTCAGCCACACTCACCAATAGCTGCATGCTAGGTTACGCTAACATATGCCCCTGAGCGATCGCGTGGTACTCGTGACCGGCGCGTCGAGCGGGATCGGCCGGGCGATCGCGCTCGCTTGCGCGCGCGAGGGCGCCGACCTCGTGATCACGTACCGGCACGAGCGCGCAAAGGCCGAGGCGGTTGCCGACGTGATCCGTTCCGCGGGCCGCCGGGTGTGCGTGCTGCCGCTCGATCTCGCCGACCCGGTGTCGATCGTGCGATTGGCGTCGGCGGCGCGAGAGGCGTTCGGTCGCGTCGACGCGTGGATCAACAATGCCGGCGCTGATATCCTCACCGGTCCCGGAGCCAGTTTGTCGTTGCACGATAAACTGGATCAATTACTCACCGTCGATCTCAAAGGGACGATCTTGGCGTCCTGGGCGGCCGCCGACCTGATGTCGGCGCAGGACTCCGGCGGCGTGATCATCAACATGAGCTGGGATCATGTGCTCACGGGAATGGAAGGACGGAATCCCGAGATGTTCGCGGCCGCCAAAGGTGGGATCTCGAGCTTCAGCAAGTCATTGGCGCGGTCTGTGGCACCGCGTGTGCGCGTGAACATTCTGGCGCCTGGATGGATCGACACCGCGTTCGCCGGTGGGCTGGATGCCGAGCGCCGTCAGGCCGTCGCCGACACGACGCCACTGCGCCGCTGGGGAACGCCGGAGGATGTCGCGGGAGCGGCAGTGTATCTCGCGTCGCCGGCCGCGGCATTTCTGACCGGGCAGACGATACTCATCAATGGGGGAGTAGTCATGTGACGAAGAAAGAGACGACATTCACCGACGAAGAGATCGCGAGCCAGCTGGAACATCTACCAGGATGGTTTTTCGAGGACGGCTGGATCCGCCGCTACTACAAGACGGACGGCTGGCGCTCGACGCTGATGCTCGTCAACACGATCGCGTTCCTGGCCGAGGCGGCGAACCATCATCCCGATTTGAGCGTGACGTGGGCGAGAGTCGGCGTGAAGCTCCAGACGCACTCGGCCGGCGGGATCACGCTTAAGGACATGGATCTCGCGAAGAAGATCGAAGAGGTCTCGCTCTGGCGGCCTGCGCCCGGTGGCGCGCTGGAGGGCACGCCGAGCAAGTGGGTGCAGAGCGGGGAGCGGCGATAGCTACGATCGCGTTCGTCACCGGGCGTCTGGCCGAGCCCGCGTTGAACGAGACGCTCCGGGCGATGAAGGGATCCGAGGGATCCGACCCGGAGTTCGCGTATCACGTCGTCGTGCTCAAGATCACGGTGGCCGCGCTCATGACGACGCCGTGGATCGCGAAATTTCTGGACATTCCGTCGGGGACCGACCTCGTGATGATCCCCGGGCTGTGTGAAGGCGATCCGTCGGTGATCGCGGACAAGCTCGGTGTGCGGGTGATCAAGGGGCCCAAAGACCTGCGCGAAATCCCGGATTGGTTCGGCCACGAGGCAGTGGCGCGAGAATATGGTGCGTGGGATATCGAGATCTGCGCCGAGATCAACAACGCCCCCAGGTTGTCTCGCGAAGAAATCGCACGCCAAGCGCGCTACTATCGCGAGTCGGGCGCCGATATCATCGACCTGGGGCTGACACCGGGCCTGCCGTATCCTGAACTGGCCGAGACGGTACGCGATCTCGTCTCGGCGGGCATGCGCGTGAGTGTCGACAGCTTTGATCCGGCCGAGATCCACACTGCAGTCGATGCCGGCGCATCGCTGGTCCTCAGTGTCAATGGCTCGAATCACGACGTCATTGCGACACTCGCGGGAGGGCCGGCGAAAGTCGTGGCCATCCCCGATTTCGGCGCGAGTCTCGATACACTCGAACCGACGATCGCGGCGCTGGAGCAAGCGCGCATCCAGTATTTCATCGACCCGGTCATCGAGCCCATCGGCTACGGTTTCGCTGCATCGATAGAACGGTACGCCGAAGCACACCGACGCTATCCGGATGCGCCGCTATTCATGGGCATAGGTAACCTGACCGAGCTGACCGCGGCCGATACCACGGGCGTCAATGCAGTTCTGATCGCCATCGCACAAGAACTCGGCGTGCGGGCAGTGCTCACGACCGAAGTCATTCCATGGGCGCGTGGATGCGTGCGCGAGATCGACATTGCGCGGCGTCTCATGCACTACGCGGTCACCAAGCGCTCGCTCCCGAAGCACGTCGACGATCGGCTCGTGACGGTGAAAGATCCCGCGATTCTGAGCTATGGGGAGGATGAGCTCAGAAAGCTGCAAAAATCGATCACAGACGCGAACTATCGCATCTTCACCGATCGCGATGTCATCACCGTGCTCAACTCCGAGCGATTTGTTCGAGGCACCGATATCCAGGAGATCTTCGGCCAACTCGGCGTGACCGAGGCGACCCACGCGTTCTATCTCGGCAAAGAATTGGCGAAAGCGAAGCTCGCGATCACCTTGGGCAAGACCTATCGCCAAGAAGGCCAACTCGCCTGGGGCTACCTGACGCCGACCGACGACCCGATCAGCGAACATCTCCGAGTGACGGCGAAGCGTGCTCGTTGAAGAGCTGGTCCCGCCACCGGACGTGATCGAGACGTTCGAGCGCACGGCCGGACTCCCCTATCGGATGCTGCTCGACAGCGCCAGCGACCCGCAGCGCCTCGGCCGCTATTCGTTCGTGGTCGCCGACCCGTACAAGGTCATTCACAGCGGCCCCGACCCGCTGCTCGCCGCGCGTGCCTCGCTCGCGCACGTGCACCACGAAGCGATCCCGGACCTGCCGCCTTTTCAAGGCGGCGCGGTCGGCTACATCGGTTACGACTACGGCGCCCGACTCGAACGCCTGCCGTCTGCGCGCTACGATGATCTCGGAATCCCCGATGTCGTGCTCGGTCTTTACGACTGGGTTATATCGTGGGATCATCTCACGGGACGCGCCTGGATCATCTGCATCGGCGATCGAGCCGGGCCCCGCATGCGCGACGTCCGCGCGATGCTCGAGGGCCGGGGCGCCCCACGCAAAGCGCCGGACGTCGATCCCTGGCCTCGCCCACCGCGCGCGCCGTCGTTTCCGCTGCCGCCAGAAGTGGCGGGCTCCCTCGATCTCCGATCGTCGTTCTCGCGCGAGGCGTATCTCGAGGCGGTCGAGCGCGTGCGCGAGTACATCTTCGCCGGCGACATCTTCCAGGCCAACCTCTCGCAGCGGCTCGAAGCGCCGCTCGATGAGCCGGCGTGGGAGCTGTACAAGCGACTACGCGCGATCAACCCGGCGCCGTTCGCCGCCTACATCGAGACGGGCGAAGCCACGATCATGAGCGCGTCGCCCGAGCGATTCTTACGGGTCTCGACCGATCGCACCGTCGAGACGCGACCGATCAAGGGGACGAGTCCGCGCGGCATTGGCCCCGAGCACGATGCCGCGCTCGGGCAAGCGTTGATCGAGAGCGAGAAAGATCGCGCCGAGAACCTCATGATCGTGGATCTCTTGCGGAACGATCTGTCGCGCGTGTGCGTCCCGGGGACCGTGCGAGTGCCCGAGCTCTTCTTGCTCGAGAACTACCCGACCGTGCACCATCTCGTGTCGACGGTCGTGGGCGTCCTGCCGCCGAAGGCCGATGCCATCGATCTCCTCCAGGCGAGCTTTCCGGGCGGGTCGATCACCGGCGCGCCCAAGGTGCGCGCGATGGAGATCATCGCCGAGTTGGAGCCCTCGCGCCGTGGCGTCTACTGCGGGTCGATCGGCTATCTCAGCGCGACCGGCGCCCTCGACACCAGTATCGTCATCCGGACCTACCTGGCGCTGGAGCGCCGGGTGTATTTTTCTGTCGGCGGGGGCATCGTCGCCGACTCCGATCCCAGCGCGGAGTACGAGGAGACGTTGACCAAGGCCCGCGCGCTGATCGCCGCGCTACGCCCGTGATTCTACTCATCGACAACTACGACTCGTTTGTCTACAACCTGGCTCGCTATGTGCGCGAGCTGGGGCGTGAGGCGGTCGTGCGTCGGCACGACGCGATCACGCTCGATGACATTGCGGCTCTCGGCCCCTCGCACATCATCCTCTCGCCGGGCCCCTGCACACCTCGCGAGGCTGGCATCTCGACTGACGTCGTCCTCCGCTTCTCTTCAACAATACCCATCCTCGGCGTCTGCCTTGGCCATCAATGCATTGGTGAGGCATTTGGCGGTCGCATCGTCCGCGCCGCCCGGCCAATGCATGGCAAGGTCTCGTCGGTGATCCACGATGGGACCAGCGTATTCGCGGGACTTCCATCGCCCATTCGCGCGACCCGGTATCACTCGTTGGTGATCGCGCCTGAGACTCTACCCAAGGAACTCAGGATCATTGCCAGAACGGACTCCGGGGAGATCATGGCTGTTTTACACCGGGAACGTCCGACAGTCGGTGTGCAGTTTCATCCGGAGTCGGCGCTCACCGAATACGGATATCGCATGCTGGCGACGTTCTTGAACCGCAGCGCAGGACCCGACGTCCCTGATCGAGCAGATGGCGCGTTCAGTCGCCGCGAGCCCGCCGCATTCGTCCCTCCACCGGTGGAGCTCGTGCGGTGAGCGTACTTCCTGCTTGTTGGGTCGATGGAAAGCGCGTCGACCCGGCGGGCGCACATATCCATGTCACAGATCGCGGGTTCACGCTCGCTGACGGTATCTTCGAGACCATGCGAGCGTACAACGGCGCCATCTTCCGCTATGACGACCATATGGCCCGCCTCTCTCGGGGCGCCGGGCGGCTGGGCCTCCCGCGCCCGGCCAATTTGGTCCCTACGCTCCAGCAGGCGCTCCACGAATTGCGCGCGGCGCGAGTCGACGCCGTCGTGCGACTCACGGTGAGTCGCGGGTCCGGGCGCCACGGGCTCATGCCGACGCGCGGTGAGACCCCGACCGTCGTCTTGTTTGCCCAAGAGCTGGTGCCGTTCAAGATGGCGATCAGCGTCCGCACGGCGAGTGGGCGGCGCAATGAGCACGCGATGAGCGCCGGCATCAAATCGCTGTCATACACGGACAGTGTGCTGGCCTTACTCGAAGTCTCGGCGAAAGGGGCCGAGGACGCGATTTTTCTCGACACAGGTGGTCATGTGTCGGAGGCGACGGCCAGCAACGTGTTTCTCGTGAAAAATGGGGCCGTGCGTACCCCGCCAGAATCTTGCGGCGCCTTTCCCGGCATCACGCGGTCAGTCGTGAAGGAGCTCCTCGAAGGGATGCACATCCCGCTGAGCGATGATCCCGTGACGCCCGCGGAGTTGGCGCAAGCGGACGAGGTGTTCTTGACCAGCTCCGTGCGCGAGATCGCGCCCGTTGATACGGTCGACGGGCGATCGCTCAAAGTCCCCGGGCCTATTACGACGGCGCTCATGGGTGGGTACGCTGCGCTGGTGCAAGTCGAGCGCGAGTCGTGATCATCGAGACGATCGTCACAACGCTCGATGCCAAGGGGGCGGTGAACGTCGCGCCCATGGGCGTCGAGTGGAGTGACGATGTACTGGTCGTCAAGCCATTTCTCGACACGACAACGTTTCGCAATCTGCGCGACACCCACGTCGCCGTCGTCAACCTCACCGACGACGTGCGCATTTTTGTTCAGGCGGCACTCTACAGCGCCACCGCGCCAACGATACCGGCGACAGTGGTGAAAGGCGTCGTGCTCTCGGCCGCGACCTCCTGGCGCGAGGTCGAGGTCACGTCGATCGACGCCACGCCGCCGCGTTCTCGCATCGAGACCCGCGTGGTGTTTCGCTCGGCGCAAGGCGAATTTCTCGGCTTCAATCGCGCGCGCCACGCGGTCCTCGAAGCGACGATAGTGGCGACGCGACTGCATCTGATCCCGCACGACGAGGTGCGCCGACAGGTCGATGCACTGGCCGTGTTGGTCGACAAGACCGCCGGCCCACGCGAGCAAGAAGGCTGGGCGTTGGTGAGTGCCTACGTCCGAGAGCGGACGGCGTGACGGTCTTTGTCGAGGCCCCGGCGCGATTGCATTTCGGCATGCTCGACCTCGCGGGCACGCTGGGCCGGCGGTTTGGCGGCATTGGCGCGGCCGTTCCGACGCCGTCGCTCCTGCTCTCGGCCGAGATGCGAACGCAGATAACGGCCGAGGGCCCGGAGGCCGAGCGCGCGATTCGATTCGCGACGCGGTTCGTGGATCACTACGGCATAGAGGGCCGAGGGGCGCATTTTCGTATTCAACGCGCGATTCCGAGGCACAATGGATTGGGATCGGGCACGCAGCTCGCGCTCGCCGTCGCGCGGTCGATGGCGGAGTTGTACGAGCTCGACGCCGACATAGCGACGCTGGCGACCGCGGTCGGCCGCGCGCGGCGGTCGGCTATAGGCACGTGGACGTTTGCGCACGGTGGGTTCGTGCTCGAAGGTGGCCGGCGGTCGGGGGCGGGCGATGCCCCAGACCAGCCCGCACCGCTCTTGGCGCGCCTGGCGATCCCGCCGCACTGGCGATGCGTCATAGCGGTTCCGCGGGCCGCGTTAGGCGTCAGTGGCGATGCGGAGGTTGCGGCGTTTGCGTCGCTGCCCGAGCCGCCGCTCCGGGATGTCGAGCATGTGGCGCACCTCGTGCTCATGTCGCTGTTGCCGGCGCTCGTCGAGGGCGACCTGGCGACATTTGGCGCGGCGCTGACCGAGGTGCAGTATGTAACGGGTCGCTGGTTCGCGCCCGCGCAGGGTGGCGCGTTCGCGCCGGGGATCGGCGCCTCGCTGATCGCGCAGATGCGGGAGTGGGGCGCGGCCGGCGTCGGCCAAAGCTCGTGGGGACCGGCCGTATATGGTATCGTAGGCGATGCGGCCGCCGGCGCAGCGCTGGCGGCCCGGGTACGGGCGGCGTTGCCCGAGGCCAATGGGGCAGTCTACGAAGGACCTTTCAGCCATACGGGGGCGCGGATATGGGTGGAGTAGTCGAGCGCATCCAGGCGTTCAACGCAGACCGCGAACCCGAGCGGCTCGCGCTCAAGTACCAGCGCATGCGTCTGAACGCGTTCGCGTTCTTTCGCGGCACGGCCCACCTGTTCTACGAGGACTGGATCAAGGGCGGCCCGCTCGACGCCGCGCCGCCGGCCTGGCTCTCGGGTGACCTCCACCTGGAGAATTTCGGCAGCTACAAGGGCGACAACCGGCTCGGGTACTTCGATCTCAACGATTTCGACGAAGCGTACCTGGCGCCAGCGACCTGGGACCTCGGCCGGTTCACGACGAGTCTCTATCTCGCCGCCGATGCCCTCAAGATCGGCGATAGCGATACCCGCATTTTGGGCGCGACGTTTCTCGACACGTACGGCACCGCGCTGCACGACGGCAAGGCTCGCTGGGTGGAGCGCTCGACCGCCGAGGGGATCGTGCGCGAGCTGCTGCGCCGCGTGAAACGGCGGACGCGGAGGCAGTTGCTCGACAGCATGACGACGGGCCGTCACAAGGACCGCAAGTTCACGCTCGATGCCCAGCATCGCCTCGTCGTCTCGCGCGCCGACCGCGCCGCCGTGGTCGCGACGATGAAGACATTCGCGGCGAGCGAGCATTGCCCCGAGGAGTTTTCCGGCGGATTTCTCCGTGTCCTCGATGTCGTGCGCCGGGTGGCCGGAACCGGCAGCCTCGGCGTTCGCCGTTTCGCGATCCTCGTGGAAGGTCGCGGCGGTCCGGACGGCAACTTCGTGCTCGACCTCAAAGAAGCGCGCCGCTCCGCGCTCGCTCCGTATGCGGCGGCTCCGCAGCCGGGTTGGCCGAGCGAGGCGGCGCGGGTGGCCGCCATCCAGCGACGCGCCGAGGCGATCGCGCCCGCGCTGCTGCACGCGGTGAACATGGGGAGATCGTCGTACGTGCTCAAAGAATTGCAGCCGTTGATCGACCGGCTCGCGATCGACGAGTCGACCTCAGGAGCTGATCTCGGCATGATCATGGTCGCCATGGGCCACGTCGTCGCGTGGAGCCACCTGCGCGGGAGCGGCCGCCAGGGCTCGGCGATCGCTGATGATCTCGTCACGTTTGGCGCCGAGCGATGGTGGGTACGTGAGACGCTGGCGTATGCGCGGCGGTATCGCGAGGTCGTGAAAGCCGATTACGAGGCGTTCTCGAAAGCGTACGACGAAGGCGTCTTCAACGCGACGTAACGACAATCGTGGCGGGATGGCGCACCGAGCCATCCGCGCCGCGTACCGCCGCGTCGATCGAATCGGCATCCCACGCCGCGAGGACGACGTGATCGGCCCCTTTGCCGAACGTCGATAAGTCGGTACTCGAGAGCACTGGCTCTTTGAGCGGACGGTTGGCCGAATCGGCCCGATATGGATGCGTGTGCCACGTGCCGACGAGATGCGCGATGTGCTTGCAGTCGCCGGTGACCGCGAACTGCCATTGGTGCATGTGCTGGGCGGGTCTCCAATCGGTGACGTAGACGGTATCGCCGACCATGTGGCCGATGAGGCATCCCAAGTATTCGTGCTGCGTCGGTTTGCCGGTGCCGAGCATCTGCGTCAGCGTGTTCTGGTCAGTGAGCTCGTTCCAGTGGAGGTTGTTGCGTAGCCAGATGGCGTTGATCGAATCGCGCACCGGTTGTGCGATCACGACGATGGCAGGTGGCTGTGCGAGTGGCATGCGATATCTTTGATGAAATGAGAACGACACCGCGCCCTACGACGCTGATCGAGTCGCCACGCTTGTCAGACCGCCTCTGTAGCAATGTCACGTTGGCGGCCGAGACGTTCCAATTTACCGGCAGCTTCAAGTTCAGGGCGGCGAATAACGTCGTCACGAACGTGCCGAACCCGTCGATCATCACGGCGTCGTCCGGGAACTTCGGCCAGGCCATGGCGTACGCGTGCAAGCTCGCGGGAAAGCGATGCACGGTGGTGATGCCCGCGAACTCGGTCAAGGTTAAGGTTGAGGCTGTACGCGCTTTCGGCGCGACGGTGGATCTCGTCGACACCACGAAGGTCCCCCGCGCGCAGCGGGTACGAGAATTGGCCGCGGCGGACCCGGACGCGTATGTGGCCAGCGCGTACGATGACCCACTCGTGATTGCGGGCAACTCGTCGCTCGGTCGCGAGCTCGCGTCGCTCGCCGCGCGGTTCGATGTCATCGTCGCGCCGGTCGGCGGCGGCGGCCTGCTGTCGGGCGTCATTCAGGGATTGCGCTCCTCGGGGGATACGACGCCGGTCATTGGGGCGGAGCCACTCCTCGCCAACGATGCCGCGCAATCCCTGCGCGAGGGACGGATCGTCGCCAGCGATCACGAGATCCAGACGATCGCCGATGGCGCGAGAACGATGAGCCTCGGAAAGCACAACTGGGCGATTATCAAAGATGGCGTCGAGACCATCGTGGAAGTGTCGGAGGAGCAGATTCGCGAGGCGGTGCGATTGCTCTTTTCACTCGCGAACTTGAAGGTCGAGCCCACGGGTGCGCTCACGACCGGCGCGTTGCTTGCATCACCCGATCGCTTCCGTGACCTGCGGGTCTGCTGTGTCGTCAGTGGGGGCAACGTTGATCCCGCACTGTATCGGGACCTGCTATCGGTATAAAGATTGCGCTAGTATTAGGGGCTGCACTTTTCCTGAGAGGGAACGTCTATGCCCACGAATCATGCGCACGACCCGAAGAAACCTCGTCCCTCGGCGCCGCGACCTGCGAAGCCCGACGAGGAGCCCAAAGTGATCACCCGTGGGCGGGTGTCACACGTCGAGCACGAGATCGATCAGCCTGAGCCCATGCCAGTCCGCAAGTCGGGCGAACGCGACAAAGTCTCCCGGTATACGGCGGACTGACCGAAGCTCTCCTCGACTTCGATCTCGATTGACGCGAGCCGGTCGGCGCTCGCCCCCAGCTCGACCTTCAGCCGACCGGCGAGATACTGCGCCAGCATCTCCGCGGTGGTGTTGGGAATGGGGAGGAGCACACAATCCTCTCGCGGGAAGACGTAGCGAGGTCGCTCCTGGTACGCGACCGTTATCGACTCTGCCTGCTCCCCGATCCGGAGTTTTGGATTTTCCAGCGGGAGGAGCACCCGGTGGTCGATCTCATCGCACAGGCGCTTCATCACGTGCTTGAGGTCGACGAAGTTGAAGACGTACCAGCTTTCCGGGTCGAGCGTGCCTTCCAGTGCCACGCTCACGCGATAATTGTGGCCGTGAAGTGATTCGCAGCGGTGGCCGGCGAAGGTGATAAAGTGTGCCGCCGCGAAGACCAAATAATCTTTGGTAACCTGCACTCGGAACGTTGTCATCGGCCTCTCAGAAGCGCGACGTAGAGCGCCGCGGCTGTCAGGTCTGCGGTTGTCCCAGGGTTTACGCCAGCCGATCGTAGCTCTTCATCGAAGTGCGCTCGGCCCTCCGGGCCAGCGCGCACAGCGCCCCTCGCGCGGCGGCTGACATCGGCAGCGACCGAGGACCCGAATTTACGGGCAATATGCGTATCCGGGATCTCGGCGAGGAGTGCCAGATAGGTCCTCACGGTGGCTTCTTCCCACCCATGTGATTTGGCTGCGAGCAGTGTCGGAAGGCCTATGTCGAACGTGATGCGAAAATCAGTCGCATATTCGGCCGCGATCGAATCCGTATCGGCCGCCATCCGCATAGCATCCGTGAGCGCGACACCCGGCTCGCCGGCAACGTCCTCCTCGGCCACCGTACCGAGACCACCCGGTCGCGCCAATCGGATTGCGGCATAAACCTCGCGAGCGTCCTCGACGGTCGTGCTCGCCAGGACGTTGTGCAAGGCGTCTCTTAGTGGCAGCGAGGAAGAGGCCGAGGACCGGGCAGCGCGAGCCAATGGGGCGAGCAAGAGAACCATACCGAGGTTCGTATTCGACCGCGTCCACTGGCCCGTCGCGCGAATCGCCGCATTGATCGTGGCGCCGAGGGGTAGTTCGGAGGCGAGCGCAGGCCCGATGGCGGCGGCGCTCGCCAAAAAATCCTCGTAGCTCGCGTCGGGAAAGTCCCGACCGGGAGACACGTTGCCCGGCTTCGGCGCGCTCGCTTCGATCAAGCAGGCGAGCTGGGCGGCGCTGGCGATAAAATCGTTCGTCACACGCCAAGCGCGTGGTCGACGATGCCTTGGGCGACCTCGAGGCCGGTAGCATCGTGCAGCCCGCGCCACCCGGGAATCCCGTTGACCTCGAGCGCGTAGGTCTTTCCGTCGTTCCCGGGCAGCAGGTCTACCCCAGCATACTCGGCGCCGACCGCGCGCGCGGCTGTCAGCGCCATGTCGGTCTGCGCTGTCGTCAGCGTCAACGCCCGCGCCGCTCCGCCGCGTGATACGTTGGTTCGCCACGTGGGAGATGAGCGCTCGATGGCCCCGAACACGCGATCGCCGATCACGAACGCGCGGATATCCCGACCGTCGTGGTCTATATAACGCTGCAAATAAAAAATGCCGCGAATCTGCTCGATCGCACGCAACACGCGCCACGCGGTGTCTTCGTCGGTGAGCCGAACGAGGCCGAGCCCCATCGAGCCGAACAGCGGCTTGACGATGCAATCGCGAAGATGGCGAAACGCCGCCATGGCATCGTCGATCCGCTCGCAGACGATTGTCTCGGGCGTGGTCAGTCCGGCCTGCTGGAGCAGAGCCGATGTATAGAACTTGTCGACGGT
>DATMLM010000092.1:0-13569 GCA_035570055.1 Gemmatimonadaceae bacterium | reverse complement strand
AGCATGGCGGCACGAGCATGGCGGCACGAGACCAGCCGGCGTGAAAAAGGGGGCCGCCGTCAGGCGTGCCCCCCTTTTTCTAACTCAGAACTTACGCCTTGGCGGGCGTCGCTACGCGGAACTCTAGCTTCGTACCGTCGGCCGACGCATCGACCTCGATCTCGTCGCCTTTCGCGAACTCGGCCATGAGGATCTTCTCCGAGAGCGGATCCTCGATGAACCGCTGAATCGCGCGCTTGAGCGGACGGGCGCCGAAGTTCTCGTCATACCCGTGCTTGACGAGGAACTCCGAGCCAGCCTGCGTCAGACGCAGCGTGAGCTCCTCTTCCGAGAGTCGCTTCTGCACGTCCTTGAGCAGAATGCCGACGATCTCGCCGATGTTCTCCTTGGTCAACGGATGGAACACGATGACATCGTCGAGCCGGTTCAAGAACTCGGGGTTGAACACGTGGTTCAACTCCTCTTTCACTTTCTCAGCGATCCGATCGAACGTCGACTTCTGATCGACCGAGGCGAAACCGAGTGACTTCCCCTTGGTGATATCCTTGGCCCCGACGTTCGAGGTCATGATCACGACGGTGTTCTTGAAGTCGATCACGCGACCATAGTTGTCGGTCAGATGCCCTTCGTCGAGCACCTGCAGCAGGATGTTGAACACATCGGGGTGCGCCTTCTCGATCTCATCGAGCAACACCACGCTATAGGGCTTGCGCCGAACGGCCTTGGTCAACGTGCCCGAGTCTTCGTACCCAACGTAGCCCGGAGGCGCGCCGATCAAGCGGGACACGGAGAACTTCTCCATGTACTCGCTCATATCCACGCGAATGAGCGCCGCGGAATCGGCAAAGAGGAACCTGGCCAACGCCCGCGCCAACTCGGTCTTTCCGACGCCGGTCGGACCGCAGAAGATGAACGAGCCGATCGGCCGGTTGGGGTCCTTGAGCCCCGCCCGCGACCGGCGAATCGACCGCGCCAGCGCCTTGATCGCCTCTTCCTGCGCCACGACCGACCCGTGGAGCTCATCCTCCATCCGGAGCAGCCGCGTGGTCTCGGCCTCCTGAAGGCGCGTCACCGGAATCCCCGTCCACCGGCTGACGATGAACGAGATCTCTTCCTCGCCGAGGACCGGGCGATGCGACTGGCGCCGCTTCTCCCACTCTTCCTGCTTGCGCCGAATCTCGGCCTGCAGCTCCCGCTCTTTATCCCGGAGCGCGGCCGCCTTCTCGAAATTCTGATCCCGAACGGCGGCCTCTTTCTCGGCGATATTGGCATCCAATTTCGCCTTGAGCTCGGCCACTTCCGGCGGCGGCACCTGTGCGGCGAGTCTCGCCCGCGCGCCGGCTTCGTCGATCACGTCGATCGCCTTGTCGGGGAGGAACCGGTCCGTGATGTAGCGCTCGGACAGCTTCGATGCCGCGACGAGGGTCGTATCAGGAATGGTCACGCGATGGTGATCTTCGTACTTCTTCCGGAGCCCCTTCAAAATCTCGACCGTCTCTTCGACCGTCGGCGGGTCCACGATCACCGTCTGGAAGCGGCGCTCGAGCGCGCCGTCTTTCTCGATGTACTTCCGGTACTCGTTGAGCGTCGATGCGCCGACGCACTGCAACTCGCCCCTGGCCAACGCCGGCTTGAGCATGTTGCTCGCGTCAATCGCACCCTCGGCCGCGCCAGCGCCGACGAGCGTATGCAGCTCATCGATGAACAGAATAATATTTTTGTTCTGCGCGATCTCATTCATGACGGCCTTGAGCCGCTCTTCGAACTGACCGCGATATTTCGTCCCGGCGATCACCGCGGCCATGTCCAGCGAGAGGACGCGATTATCGCGCAGCGACTCGGGGCATTCCGAGTTCGCGATCAGTTGGGCGAGACCTTCCACGATCGCGGTCTTGCCGACGCCCGGCTCGCCGATGAGCACGGGATTGTTCTTCTTGCGGCGCGTCAGCACTTCCATGACCCGCTCGATCTCCTTCGCGCGCCCGATGGTCGGGTCGAGCTGCCCCTCGGCCGCGAGCTGCGTCAGATCGCGGCAGAAGTGATCGAGCGCCGGCGTCTTCGACTTTTTCTCGCCCTTGGGCTGCGCCGCCTGCGGCGCCGCTCCCGGCTGTGCCGTTGTGGCGCCACCCTGTGGCATCTCAGTGCCGAGCAGTCGCAGCGTCTCGCTCCGAGCCGCTTCGAGGTTGACTCCCGCGTCGGTCAGGACCTGCGCGGCGATCCCCTTCTCCTCGCGGACCAGCCCAAGCAGCAGGTGCTCGGTGCCGACATAGGAGTGATTGAGCTCCCGCGCCTCGCTCATCGCGAGCTCGAGAACCTTCTTGGCGCGCGATGTATAGGGGAGGTCGGGACCGGTGGCTTGCGCCGCCTTTCCCTTCTTGACCGTCTCCTCGATCTTCTGTTGGATCTCGTCGAGATCGACGCTCAGGTTTTGTAAGACCGCGGCAGCGACCCCTTCACCCTCGCGGATCAGGCCGAGCAGGATGTGCTCGGTCCCCACGTATTCGTGGTGCAACCGGGCCGCTTCTTCTCGCGCCATCGCGAGGACCTTCCGGACCCGTTCAGTGAAGTTGTAGCCGTTCATCCGTTACTCCCCTCAACGCGCCGATTACTCCGGCGACTCTGCTTCCTTGGCGAGCGTCTCCCGCACGTATCGCGCGCGGGCTTGACTCGCCTCGCTCTCGGTCAGCGCCCGCCCCTCTGCGTGGGCAAGATGCGCCAACTGGCTGAATATCAGGAGCTTGTTGAGGGTATATACACTGAGACCAGTGATCAGTTTCAGGGACACCGCGAGCCGTACACCGCTCAGATAATTCATCGCCTCGTCGAACGTGAGGCTCCGAGCGTAGCGCAACGTACCGTAGGCGCGCCACACCTTGTCTTCAATAATATAACCGGCATCACGAAGCAAGAGTCGTCTTGCTTCTTCCTCGCTCGCGATGACTTTTTTCACCACGTCTTGCAACTGGCCAAGCAGTTCGTCTTCCGATTTGCCCAGCGTCGTCTGATTCGAGATCTGGAAAAAATTGCCGACGACTTCACTGCCCTCGCCGTACAGGCCTCGATACGTGAGGCCCATCTGCTGAAGACTGGCCAGGACTTTCGACATCTCTTTTGTCAACACCAGCCCTGGCAGGTGGATCAAGACCGACGCGCGCATTCCGGTCCCGACGTTGGTCGGGCACGCGGTCAGGAACCCGAACTCCGGGTGGAACGCGAACGCCACCCGGCTTCCCAGCTCCCGATCCAGCTGCTGCACGGCCGCCCAGGCGTTCCTGAGCGCGAATCCCGAGCGCAGCGACTGCAGGCGCAGATGATCCTCTTCATTGATCATGACGCCTACATCGTCGCCGAGAAACAGCGCGGCACCGCTCCGGACCGGGTGCTGCGCGTCCAGACCCGCGAGCTCCTTGCTGACCAGATGCCGCTCGTGGAGCAATAAGCGGTCGCTCGACGGCAGCTCGTCCACTCGGACCAGCACGCCCCGCTTGAGGCTCGGGACTTCCCGTACCGCGTCCCGGACCTGCGCCAGCACCCTCAGCCTCTCGCCGTCCCGCGCCCGGCCGGTGAAGGCGAAGCCGTCGACGTTCCGGGCCAGCCGGATCCGTGTGGATAACACGACATCCGAGTGCTCGCCTGACGCATCGAGCCAGCTTACGCCGCCATCCGGCAGCAGCGACAGATCTAGCGCCATCACACCCCCCTATAACGCAAAGCGGGCGCCACGCGCGTCATTCGAGCACCCGCAGCCGATCGCGGATATCCGCGGCGAGCTCGAACTGCTCGGCCTCGATGGCGCGCTTGAGCTGAGCCCGCAGCTCGCCGACCTGCGTCGCCCGCTCCAACTCGTCCCGCCGCGGCGGATCGTACGCGCGCCCGGCATGCCGCGCACTCCCGTGGACCCGTCGCAGGAGGTCCCGGAGCGATGTCTCGAAAGCGGCGTAGCACCGAGGGCAACCGAGTCGGCCGGTGGCGCGAAAGTCGCCGAGCGTCGCCGAGCAGAAGTCGCAGCGTGCTTGGTCGCGAGCGACGCCCGCGGCGAGGGTCGGCGGCTGGTGCAGCGACTGCAGCAGCTTCCCGATCTGTGGCGCCGGCGTGGGCTCCGGCTGAACGCCACGCTCAGCCGCGCACTTCTCGCAGAGAAAAATCTCCCGTTTCTCGCCCCCGACCACGGACGTGACGGTGAAGATTCCCTCGCGTTCTTTGCAGTTCTCGCAGAGCACTAGGTCACCCCCTCCCGCACGACGGTCGGCACCAACAGCCCACTCTCTAAGAGTAGGACGCGGTGCGCCCGCGCCGCCAGCGACCGATTGTGCGTCACGACAACCATGCCTATCTCCATATCCCGCACGAGCTCGGCGAATAGCTCATGGAGCAATTCGGCGTTCGCGTGGTCCAAGTTTCCGGACGGCTCGTCCGCCAAGATGAGCGCCGGATCGGTCGCCAAAGCCCGGGCGACCGCCGTACGCTGCTGCTCCCCGCCCGACAGTTCAGCGGGACGATGATGCATCCGTCCGCTCAACCCCACGCGGGAAAGGAGCTCCTCGGCCCGCTCTCGCGCTTGGCGAACGGGCGTTCCGGCGATCCGGAGCGGCATCATGACGTTTTCGACAGCCGAAAACTCTTTGAGCAGGTGGTGAAACTGGAACACGAACCCGACGGCCTTGTTGCGCAGGTGCGCGAGCTGCTCGTCGTCTTTCCCGTGAATCGGCTCGCCCGCCAGGATGACGTATCCCTTGGTCGGCGGATCCAACGCACCCAGGATGTGCAGCAACGTGCTCTTGCCCGCGCCGCTCGAGCCGACGATGGCGACCATCTCGCCGCGGTTGACCGACAGGTCGATCCCGGAAAGGATCGGAAGCAGGCCGCCGTCCCCGCCTCGGTACGTTTTCCACAAGTCGCGCGCTTCGAGGACGGCCACGGGCTACTCGTGATGTATCGCCTCGATGGGCGACAGTCGTGCCGCCTGCCTCGAGGGATAGAGGGTGGCGAGTGCGGCGACACCCAAGCTCGCGACGAGCGTGAGCGCGAGGTCCAGGGGCTGCACGTGGACCGGCATGTGGTCGATGTAGTAGACCCGCTCGTCGATCCTGATCAACTTGTACTTGTCGAGCAGGATCGCCATGACGATCCCGATCACGAACCCCGCCGTCGTCCCCACGACGCCGATCACGACGCCCTGGGTAAAGAAGATCCGGCGGATCGACGCGGCCGGCATTCCCATAGCCTTGAGAATGCCGATCTCCCGAGTCTTGTCCGTCACGACCATCGTCAGGGTCGAGACGATGTTGAACGCGGCGACCAGCACCACGAGCAGGAGAATGAAGCTCATCGCCAGCTTCTCGAGCTTGAGCGCCTGAAACAGTGAGCTGTTCTGCTCCTGCCAGTCGACCGCGCGATACGGGAATCCGAGCGACGTCTCCAGCGTTTTCGCCAGCGCCTTGGCGTCGTAGCGGTTGGTCGACCGCACTTCGATACCCGTGACGGCGTCGCCGAGTCCGGCGAAGTCTTGGGCCGCCGCGAGCGGCAGGAACACGTAGCTGTTGTCGTACTCGTACATGCCGGTCTCGAACAAGCCCGTCACCTCGAACTTGTAGAACCTCGGCGTGAACGAGCCCGTCACGGCGTCGAGCTTCATACCGGTCGGCGGCGCCACGAGGCGGATCGTATCTCCCGGAACAACATTGAGGCGATCGGCCAGCAGCTTGCCCACCACGGCCCCGCGAACTTTTCCGTCGCTCGACGCGAACCGGAAGTCGCCCATGCCTTTGACCACGTGCTCGCGGATCGAGGTCGGCTCCGCCACGTGCGGCGCCTGGGGCTCGATGCCCGCGACTTGCGTGGCCTCGACGTAATGGTGGCCGCTCGAGATCAGTCCCTGCGAGAGCACGAACGGGCCCGCGGCGACGACACCTTCCGTTGCGCGAATCCGCGTCAGAATCGGACGCCACTTAGGGATCGTCAGGTCGTCCCCGTACGTCAGCACGCGAATATCGGGGCTTCCGACGAGAATCTTGTCCTTGAGGTCATCCTGCAGGCCGTTCATGACGCCAACCACGAGAATCAGCGCACTGACGCCGACGACCACGCCGCCGATCGCGATCACCGTGATCAGCGACAGCAGCCGGCTCCCCTTGCGGCTCCGCAAGTAGCGCCAGGCGATGCCGAGCTCCAGCCGGGTCATGACTCGGGGCGCATCAACGGGAACAAGATCACATCTCGAATATGGTGCGTGTTCGTCAAATACATGAGCAACCGGTCAATTCCGATCCCACACCCGCCTGTTGGCGGCATGCCGTACTCCATCGCCCGCAAATAATCCTCGTCGACTTGGACGGCTTCCTCGTCGCCAGCCGCGCGCATAGCCGCTTGCACCTCGAGCCGCTGCCGTTGATCGATCGGGTCGTTCAGCTCGCTAAACGCATTCGCCAACTCCCGCCCACGCGCGAACAACTCGAAACGCTCCGTGAGCCCTGAGCCGGGCGCACCACGCTTCGGCTTCGCCAGCGGCGACAGGTCGACGGGATAGTCGAGCACGAACGTAGGCTCCTCGATTTTGGACTCCACGAGCGCACTGAAAAGTTCGTCCATGAGTTTCGCTCGACTCATCGTGTCGATATCAGCAATACCCACACGCCGTGCCGTGTTCCGTAACGCCGCGTGGTCCATGGACATAACCGACGCACCGAGGGCCTGGTCGAGCGACGGCACCCACTCTATGCGCTTGAACGGAGGACGGAGCGCCGGAACGACGTCGGCAAACGCCGGGATAGACCGTACCGCGTCCGCCGCCGCCACGAGCAGTCCCTCGACACGGCCGGCAATGGTTCCGTAGTCGGCGTACGCCTCGTAGAACTCGAGCATCGTGAACTCCGGATTGTGCGTCCGGTCGATGCCTTCATTCCGAAAATCGTGCCCGATCTCGTAGACGCGGTCGAATCCGCCCACGATCAAGCGTTTCAAATAGAGCTCATCGGCAATGCGCAGATAGAGCTCGGTGTCGAGCGTATTGTGATGCGTCGTAAACGGCCGCGCGTAGGCTCCGCCGTACAACGGCTGGAGAATGGGCGTCTCGACCTCGACGTACTCCAACTCGTCCAGATATCGCCTGATGGCGGTGATGGTTTTTGCCCTGGCGCGAAACATCTCGCGCACCTCGGGGTGCACCGCGAGGTCCGCATATCGCTGGCGATATCGCTGCTCGGCATCCGCGAACCCCGAGTGTCGCACCGCAATCCCGTCGACGATCTCCTCTTTTCCGTAGGGGAGCGGTCTCAGCGCCTTGGCGAGCAGCTCGATATGCTGAACGCGAATGGTGATCTCGCCGGTCTTGGTTCTAAAAAGCTCTCCCTGGATACCGACGATGTCGCTCAAGTCGAGCCAATTCAGACGCTCCCACGCCTCGTCCCCAAGTACATCGCGCCGGAAGTACACCTGAATGCGCGCGGTCGCGTCAGCGACGTGCGCAAACGCAGTCTTGCCAGCGCCACGCCAAGATACCAGGCGCCCGGCGACGCGAACGACGCCACCGTGTGCGTCGCCCTGAAGCGTCGCGCCTGATTCGAGCGCAGCGGCAGCGGTATGCGTGCGATCGTACCCGTACGCGTACGGCTGCACACCTGCGGCTATGAGCGCGTCGAGCTTGTCCCGTCGAGCGTCCGCCACTATGCCGCGTCGCGCTTGAGGTACGCCTCGATGAACGGATCGATGGCGCCGTCCATCACCTTCTGGACGTCGGGGATCTTGAGCTCGGTCCGGTGGTCGTTGACCATCGTATACGGTTGAAACACGTAGCTCCGAATCTGATTTCCCCAGGAGACATCTTTCTTGTTGGCATCCATCGCCGCCTTCTGCGCCGCCTGCTTATCGGCCTCGAGCTGATAGAGGCGATTCTTGAGCATCTTCATGGCAGTCGCCTTGTTCTTGAACTGCGACCGCTCCTGCTGCGAGGCCACGACGATACCGCTCGGGATGTGCGTGATGCGCACGGCCGAGCTGGTCTTGTTGACGTGTTGCCCACCAGCGCCGGATGCTCGATACACGTCCATCCGGAGATCTTCGTCCCGGATCTCGATGTTGATCTCATCGTCCACGACCGGATAGACGAACACCGACGCAAAGCTCGTATGCCGGCGCGACTGGGCGTCGAAGGGCGAGATGCGCACGAGCCGATGGATGCCGGACTCGGGTCGAAGAAATCCATAGGCGTACTGCCCGTGGATCTCGAACACCGCGCCCTTGATCCCGGCCTCTTCCCCCTCGCTTACGTCCAGAATCTCGACCGAGTACCCGCGCCGCTCGGCCCAGCGCGTGTACATGCGCATGAGCATCTGCGCCCAATCCTGTGCCTCGGTGCCGCCGGCGCCGGCCGAAATCTCGACCTGGGCGTCGCGGAAGTCGTCGGGACCACTGAGCAGAGACCGGAGCTCGAACGCCGCCAGCTCCTCGGTCAGCGCGGCGACTTCCTGGTCGAGCTCGGCCTTGAGCGCTTCGTCGGGCGTGTCCTCAGCCTCGAGCAGCTCGGTGAGCTCCATCGCGCTCTGATTGCGCCCGGCGAGCCGCTCGAACGGCTCGGCGACCGCCTTCAGCGTCTTGACCTGCTGCACGACCTCCTGCGCCCGCTCCTGATTGGACCAGAAGCCGGGTTCCGCCATGCGGGCCTCGAGCTCGTCGAGTGCCTTGCGCTTGGCGTCAATGTCAAAGGTACCTCCGCAGCTCGGCGAGCCGCGCGCTGATGCTTTCTGCCATCAGCAAAACTTAGAAGAGCTTCTTCCCGTTCGCGAGTAGCTCGTTCAATGCATCCTGAAAATGCGATGTGCTCTCGGCGAACTCTTTGCCGATCTGCTCGACGTACTCCTCGTAGCTCTTCTTGATCTCCTCGCGGAAGATCTGCTTGAGCGTCCCGTTCGCGAGCCCTTCCTCTCGCTTGCCCGGATGATAGGCGAGGATATCAGACACGAGAGCGCGCGCCAGCCGCTTCGCTTTCTGATTCGGATCGTTGGCGAGGAATGGATTGATCGGACGTCGCTCGCCCGGTGCGGCTCCCGGCACCGTGGGCAACGACGGCGACGTCACCGCCATTGATCCGGGACCCGCCGGGGTTGGCGGCATCGGTGGCGCCATGCGCGGCGCGGACGGCGACCCGCCGATGGAGGGTGCCGCAGGACGCGGAGCCTGTGGAGCACCCGCGGGACGAGGCGGAGCGCCGCCACCCGTCACGGGCTCCTTGGGCGCCGCGGGGCGCGGTGCCGGCGGCATGGCCGGACGAGCCGCTGGACCCGTGCTGGGCTCGCGCGGAGCAGCAGGCGCCGCCGGAGCAGCTGGCCGAGGCGCGGCCGGTGCCGCCGCACGGACCGCGATGGTCGGCGCCACGGACTGCGGCACTGGCGCGGGCGCCGCAGGAGCCGCGGGCTTGGGAGCCGGCGGCACCACAATAGGACGCGGCGCGGTCGCGGAGCCACCAATCTGCGGTGGCGCACTCGCCACGGGAGCGGCGGGTCGCGGCACAGCTGGACCAGGGACCGCCGGAGCCGGACGCACCGGAGTGCCCGGCCGGAGTGACGGTGGCGGAGGCGGCGGCACTGCAGCCGGACCAGAGGCGCGCGGAGCGGGTGCCGGGGCCGGGCGCGGGGCAGGCGCAGCAGGAGCCGCGGGTCGCGGCGCAGGAGCGGGAGCGGGTGCGGCGGCCGGTCTCGGCGCAGGTGCAGCCGGACGAGGAGCCGCCGCTGCTGGCGCTGGCGCTGGCGCCGGCGCTGGTCGGTGCGGCGCAGGCGCCGGGGCGGGCCGCTGAGGTGCAGCAGCATGAGCATGAGCGTGCGCGGGCGCACCGTTCGCCGACTCGGCGACAATGCTGATGACGCCGCCGCACACCGAGCAGCGCGCGCGAATACCGGCGGGAGGAACCTTGGCCGGGTCCACGCGGAACATGGACCGGCATTCCGGACAGGTGACGTTCATTCCTTTTCTCCCACGCTGATTGGGCGTGGAATCACTATGGGCGGCTCGGCGACACCATCTTGGCGTCGATCGACGGTATAGAGCGATCCGTCGAGCGTCTTGGCGTAACTCTTCATCTCGGTCGCCAGCTCGCTCATCTGTGCGGCGTGCACAAACGTGCGCCGCTCATTCGTGACGACGCCGATCGAGACGGTCATGAGTGGCACCCGATGCAGTTGCCCTCTCCGGTCTTTGCCAAAAAAGTATCCCGCTCTCCGGTCTTGTTCCGAATATTGATAGGGGACGAGCGCATCGAACACCGCTATGACCTCGCCGCACGTGTCGGCCACGGCCGTGGCGGGCACATTGAAGATGAAGTCGTCGCCGCCGATGTGTCCAACAAACCCTTGCTCCCCGCAAATCCCTTTCACGACGTCATGCAGGATCTTGGCGAGGATCCGGATGACGCGATCCCCGTCGTTATAGCTGTACCGATCGTTGAACTCTTTAAAGTGATCGAGGTCGGCGTAGCACACCGCGAACGGCTCAGCCAACGCCAGTCGACGCGTGATGTCTGCTTCGATCTCACCGGTCCCAGGCAGCCGTGTCGACGGATGCACGAACGTATCGCGATCGGACCGGCGCAGGAGGACGGATAACCGCACGGCGGCTTCGTCGTTGCTCAGCGAGAGTCGCAACACTTCGTCGGCGCCGGCATCGAACCCATGGCGGCAGGCATCGTCCGAGTCCGCGACGATCATGACCGCGGGGATGATCCCGGTAAACGAGTCGCGTTTGAGTCTCCGACAGGCCGCACACGTCTGTTCCTGATCGCCCCGTCCATCGAACACCACGACCCTGGGCCGGCCGCGCAGGCAGACCGCCAGGAGCTCATCGGCCCCGCTGACGGGCATGGCCGTGAGGCCCACCCCAGCGAGCCAGTCGCGCACGACCTCCGGCGGTGTCGCGCCATTCGGCGAGAACACGATAGCGATCGTCGGGGATTGGGTAGGAGCCATGCTCACCAAGGACCGCTAAGCGGGGGATTGGCAACGGCTAGAAGGGCGTCGCCTCATCGATCAGCATGATCGGGATATCGTCCCGAACCGGGTATTTGAGCCGGTCGGTATGGCAGACGAGCACGCCGTCTTGCTCGCGGTATTCGAGCTCGCCTTTGCACTTGGGGCACACGAGAATCGCTAGTAGGGTCTGCGGAAGGCTCATGAGGTCACCGTGAGACCGAAGCGGCGCAGCGAGTCGGCGTTCTTGCGCCAGTTGGGAAGAACTTTGACGTGCAGATCGAGAAATACATCCGCGCCGACCAAGCGCTCGATCTTTTCGCGCGCGGACTTGCCGATTTCGCGAATGCGCGCGCCCTTGTGGCCGATCAGAATGCCCTTCTGACTGTCGCGCTCGACGAAGATCGTTGCGCGAATGTACACCGGGCGGCGCTCCTCGCGGAACTCCTCCACCTCGGCCGCGACACTATAAGGTACTTCGTTGTGCAGCTGCTCGAGCGCCGTCTCGCGAATGAGCTCGCTGACGAAAAACCGCATCGACTGCGTACTGATCTCGTCCTCGGGATATAAGAACGGGCTCTCAGGAAGTCGTTTCTCAATCTCGCCGAGAAGATTCTCGATGCCCCGGCCGTCGGCGGCCGAGACGAAAAACGCGTCAGAGTACTTGGCCCTGATCTCCTCCAATCTCGTCTTATCGAGCAAATCGATCTTGTTGAAGACGAGCAGCCGAGGAGCCTTCGTAGCGACGGGCAGTTCCGCAGGCTCGCCCCCACTCGCATCGACGAGATAGACGATGAGGTCAGCGTCTTTCAGAGCGTGAATGGCCGCGGCTCGCATGGCCCGCTGCAGCTCGTACGCCGGCTCGAGCAGCCCGGGCGTGTCGACGAACACGATCTGCGTGTCGCCTTCGGTACGAATGCCGAAGACCGACGCGCGGGTCGACTGCGGCTTTGGCGACGTGATGCTGAGCTTCTGCCCTATGACGCGATTGAGCAGCGTGGACTTGCCCACGTTGGGCACACCAACAACGGCAACGATTCCGGCCCGAGTCATACGATCTGGCGAACTATAACGCAGTTGGGGGCAGTTGTGGTTTAAAGGCAGTTGGGGGGTCTGGGGGGGCAGTTGTGGTTCCCCCCAAATGCAACGCCCCCCGGCGAAGCCGGGGGGCGTGCGTTTTAGGTGCCGGCGACGGCCTACTCTCCCGCGGTCTCTCGACCGGAGTACCATCGGCGCTGCAGGGCTTAACGATCGTGTTCGGGATGGGAACGAGTGTGGCCCCTACGCTCTGGTCGCCAGCGAATCTATTGGAACAACGATTCGCGGGTAGTGATCGTGTGAAGTTTTGGAATGGGGAGCAAGGGCTACGTACAGCCTCGGTAGGCTCGCGCCTACGTGATCACACCATTCCAATCCATTGTTCTGAATCGCAACGCACATCGTACATCGTGCAGTGCTCTGCGAGTTGTGGTTTGATAACTCTGTTTAGGAGTAGTCAAGCCGCACGGGGGATTAGGACCGCTTGGCTCGAAAGGCTTTACAGCCATTCCACCTGCGGCCTATCGACGTGATGGTCTCTCACGCCCCTTCAGTGAGCTCGAAGCTCAAGGGAAGGTTCATCTCGGGGGCAGCTTCCCACTTAGATGCATTCAGCGGTTATCTGCGCCTGCCATCGCTACCCGGCGTTGCACCTGGCGGTACAGCCGGGACACGAGCGGGCAGTCCGACTCGGTCCTCTCGTACTAGAGTCCGCGCCCCTCAACCTTCCAACGCCCACAGCGGATACAGACCGAACTGTCTCACGACGTTCTGAACCCAGCTCATGTACCACTTTAACCGGCGAACAGCCGGACCCTTGGGACCTTCTCCAGCCCCAGGATGTGACGAGCCGACATCGAGGTGCCAAACCGCGCCGTCGATGTGAACTCTCGGGCGCGATAAGCCTGTTATCCCCAGCGTACCTTTTATCCGTTGAGCGATGACCCGTCCACACGGTATCACCGGATCACTAACGCCGACTTTCGTCCCAGCTCGCGCCGTCGCGCTCGCTGTCAGGCGCCCTTTTGCGTTTGCGCTCGTCGTGCGATTACCGACCGCACTGAGGGCACCATCGCGCGCCTCCGTTACAATTTCGGAGGCGACCGCCCCAGTCAAACTGCCCGCCAGCCACGGTCCTCGCCGCGGTAAGCGGCGGAGTGAGATCGTCAACAAAACAAGGGTGGTATTTCACTGTTGGCTCCCCTCGGACCGAAACCCGAGGATCAACGCCTCCCACCTATGCTACGCAGGTCATGCCGACGATCAATGGCAGGCTACAGTAAAGGTGCACGGGGTCTTTTTGTCCTGATGCGGGAAATCGGAATCCTCACCGATACTGCAGTTTCGCCGAGCTTACGGAGGAGACAGCCGTCAAGTCGTTACGCCATTCATGCAGGTCGGAACTTACCCGACAAGGAATTTCGCTCGGATTCTCTCACTCTGTTTCCAGAGAAGCCGGACTTTCTCTTGCGCGGCCTGTATTCATCTGCGAAGCAATGCCTCGGATAGCGTCGATGCCTGCTGGCTCCAAGTGTTTTCCCTGTTGCATCAGGTGCAGGATTCTTCGAAACCTCGCAAA